>JAMCPD010000019.1 GCA_023379935.1 Actinomycetota bacterium
CCGCTCGTTCGAATTTAGAGAACGAGGCAGTGACCGCCCTTAATCGGGAAGCAGCCTTGACACCTGTTGGGGTGTGTGGATGAATATATCATCCCGAGGCTGCACGGCTGGAGCACCAGCCGCTCGTGTGTCACTAAAAGACACTTGAAGAGGAACGGTAGCCACAATTATTTGCGCGCGAAAAGAGCACTGGTGCCTAATAACTTCGAGAATATAGGATTATTTGAGCGGAACACCAATAGATAGCCGGTAAAGGCAGGAATTCGAGTGGAAGTGCCACAAACTGAATACATTCAAGGCGTCGCCAACCGGTTCACCTACTTCTTCGTGGATGAATACGTAATGGCGTTACCATTAACATCCACAGCCATACAAAAGGTCGCAGATGGGCAAGAAACGGAGGTAAGACCAACATGGGGGGGGATCAATCTTGGTGGGTGTAGACCAACTGGGTAAGTTCCCTCTAATCTTGGCAGCTTGTTTTCCAGTAGAATTCCCACATGCGGCAGTTAGAAGTGCCAGGGTTATAAATAGTCAACCAAAGCCAAACCCGCGTCGTAAAGTCAACCCAGTAATCGTCGCGCGCGCTTTTTGAGCATTACGGTTACCGCTACACCTACCACGGCACTAGCTGTCGCTACCCCCGCCACCATTGCGGACTTTTTGGATACGGGCATCTTGTCACGCAATCGTACGGGATGAACAAAGTATCGTATCTCCCACCCTCTTTCTTTAGCTGTTTTAGCCAAAACACGATCCGGGTTTACAACTATGGGGTGACCAACCATCTCCATCATCGGAAGATCGGTATATGAATCTGAATAAGCAAATGATGAGGAAAGGTCTATGTTCTTATCCAATGCAAGTTGATTAATGGCTTGGGCTTTGAACGGGCCATAGGCATAAAACTCCATTTCACCGGTGTAATACCCCTGATTATCGACTTTTGCTCTACTGGCCACCCAGTTATCAACACCAAGATAACCGGCAAGCGGCTTAACTATTTCTTCAGGCGCAGCGGATATTAAAAAGACTTTATCTCCATTTGCCTTATGTTCTTCTATCAAATCCAGTGCCTCTCGAAAAATTATAGGCTCTATCACTTGCTCTAAAGTCTCTCGCACTATATTGATTACCTTTTCACGCTCCCAGCCTTTTATGAGCACAAGCAAAGATTCTCTCATACGATTTAAACGTTCTTCGCTGGCACCAAGATGTAAATAAATCAACTGTGCATACAAACCCCTCAGTAATACGGTTTTTGAAATAAGTCCCTCTTTTTTCAAGGGTTTGCCAAAAGCCGCCAAGGAGGGTTTGGCAATTACAGTTTTATCCAGATCAAAAAAGGCTGCTTGTACAGTTTTTGTTTGCACGGTTTTCGTTTGATTGGCTTTTGTTTGTATACTATCTTCCATTATAATTTTCACTAACCCAACCGTATACTATTTTAGCCGATAACGGTTGGATACCGGTGGCATATCGGACTGTTTTGTGTAGGCTTGGTGTTCCTGTCGGCTTAATGTATGTTTGCTTGATCTTTGGGATCTGTGTAAAATTACGGACTATTCGTTAAAGTAAGTTCAGGTTAAGCTATTGTCGCGGTAATAGCTTTTCATGCTTGATATAACTTTTAGGAAAAAATAAAAACTGTAATTGAAAATACCGCAAATGACAGTTACTCATAACAAGGAGGATAAAAAATGGATCGCCTGGTAGTTCTATCCACACAAGGAGGATACGAGGCCTTTAAATTAGGGAGTGCAGAAAAGGTTTGGCTTACCCTTATACTGATAGTTGCCGCAGCAGCTATCGGTACGGGCATACTATTAATGCGCCAAGTACTGGCCAGCCCAACCGGAACACCAAAAATGAGAGAAATAGCTTCGGCTATTCAACAAGGTGCCAGTGCATTCCTACGCCGTCAGTTTAAAACTATACTGTTTATAGTTGTTCCTTTGGCCGTTTTAATATTTTTCACTGCAACCAAGATAGTCGGCCCACACGGAAAGCTTGCAATGAGCTTTGGCGAAGCCGGCGGTTTTAGGGTACTTGCCTTCCTTTGTGGAGCTGCCTGTTCAGGTTTTACTGGATTTGTAGGTATGAATATGGCTGTTAGGGGTAATGTCCGCTCAGCAGCCGCGGCTAAAGAGGGTTCACTCCCAAAGGCGTTTGCTGTGGCTTTTCGCACCGGAGGTATAACCGGACTGTTTTGTGTGGGGTTGGGATTGGCCGGTGCTACCACAATTGTGTTTATATTCCAAAACATGGCTACAGCGGTTTTGTTAGGATTCGGATTTGGAGCTTCCTTATTGGCGCTGTTCATGAGAGTAGGTGGGGGTATTTATACCAAAGCAGCCGATGTTGGTGCTGATCTGGTAGGTAAGGTGGAGGTGGGGATACCGGAGGATGATCCCCGCAATGCGGCTGTTATAGCCGACAACGTAGGCGATAACGTAGGTGATTGTGCCGGTATGGCGGCAGATCTTTTTGAATCTTATGAAATTATAATTATTGCCGCTTTAATATTAGGGTTCGGGGCTTTTAATTCCATTGGCGCTAACCCTGCCTTGGGAATTATTTATCCGCTGATAGTAGCCGGCATAGGGGTACTGTCATCTGCTATCGGTATTTTTGTGGTTAAAAGTCGTCCAAAAGACCGGACGGCTATGTCACCGGTTAACCGCGGTTTTCTTACAACAGGATTTTTAATCGTAGTCGGTTCTTTTCTTGTGGCTCAGTTTTTCATACATAATTTGAAGGTTTTCTGGGCAGTGTTTGGTGGAGTTGTATTAGCACAAATTGCCAGTCGCATAACCGAGTATTTCACCTCAACCGAACGAACACCCGTAAGAGATATAGCTAACTCCGCCCGCACCGGTCCCGCAACTACCATACTATCGGGAATGTCTGCGGGGTTGGAGTCCACTGTATGGGCAATACTGGCTATAGTGGCTGCAATAGGCTTTGCCGTGAGCATCGGAAACGGAAATATTGAGTTCACACTATATCTGATTTCCTTAGTGGGAATAGGGATGTTGGCCGGAACAGGAATGGTGGTTTCCGAAGACTCTTTCGGACCTGTTGCCGATAATGCCGCCGGTATTGCAGAGATGTCGGGAGAGTTAAAAGGAGAACCCGCACGCATACTGGTCAACTTGGATGCGGTTGGCAATACCACCAAAGCAATTACCAAGGGTATCGCCATAGGGTCGGCTGTTATAGCGGCAGTATCTTTATTTGCATCTTTTATGGAAACCATTGGCTCACAGTTGAATTTGCATCTACTTGGCGCAAAACTGTTCAACTCTCCGCTTACTCAAATTGATATAGCAAAACCTACTGTTTTTATAGGTATTTTGATTGGCGGATCAATTGCCTTTTTATTCTCGTCATTAGCCATAAGAGCTGTGGGGCGCACAGCCGGCACAATTGTCGAAGAGGTGCGTAGGCAGTTTCGTGAACATCCGGGGATAATGAACAACACCGAAAAACCCGATTATGAAAATGTCATCAGCATATGTACAGTAGCCGCACAGCGCGAACTTGCAACACCGGCATTGTTGGCGGTACTCACCCCTGTAATAGTTGGCTTCGGCATCAACTATTTTGCACTGGCCGCTTTCTTGGTTGGGGTTATATTAACAGGACAACTATTGGCCAACTTCTTATCCAACTCGGGTGGGGCTTGGGATAATGCAAAGAAATACATAGAAGATGGACATTTGGGTGGAAAAGGATCAGACACACATAAGGCTGCCGTAATAGGTGATACTGTCGGAGATCCGTTCAAAGATACTGCGGGACCGGCGCTGAACCCGCTTGTAAAGGTAATGAACCTGGTCTCTTTGTTAATCTTGCCGGCCGTTATAACTCTTCACTCCAACACCGGAGCACGACTTGGAATAGCATTAGGAGCACTGATAATACTGCTTGGTGCAATTGCTTTCTCCAAACGATCATCTAAGGGCATTACAATACAGGATGATGCGGTTGATGCGGAATCTGTGTAATCTGGGAGAAAACCGTTTAAAACAATGACTCAGGTTAATAAGTCAAAAAGCAGTAAAAAAACACCCGTTAAACCAACGCGTAAAAACCTGGGTGCCAAAGCTAAAAATACACAAGGTGCTAAGCCGCTCATAATAGTGGAGTCGCCGGCTAAGGCGCGTACCTTGGCGCAGTTTTTAGGATCAGACTTTGTCATTGAGTCATCAATAGGACATATAAGAGACCTGCCGCGTAATGCCGCCGAAATACCGGCAACGTACAAGCATGAAGCTTGGGCAAGGTTGGGTGTGGACACTACTTCGGGATTTAAACCTATTTATGTGGTAACAAAGGAAAAACAACCTCAAGTTAAAAAACTGAAAGCTTTGTTGTCATCGGCCAGCGAACTTTATCTGGCTACTGATGAGGACAGGGAGGGAGAATCGATAGCTTGGCATTTAACTGAGGTGCTTGGTCCAAAAATACCAACCAAACGGATGGTATTTCACGAAATAACCCCTCAGGCTATCGACTACGCCCTCCATAACACAAGAAAACTTGATGAACACCTGGTGAATGCTCAAGAAGCCAGGCGTATTTTAGACCGTCTGTACGGTTATGAGATTTCTCCCGTACTGTGGAAAAAAATAAGCCCGGGACTGTCGGCCGGCAGAGTGCAAAGTGTTGCTACACGTTTGATTGTAACAAGGGAAAAAGCACGAATGGGGTTTCGCCAAGGTAGCTGGTGGTCATGCAAGGGTATATTTATCAAAGACAGTAGCCAAGAAGATGACAAAAACAATACTTTCCCCGCTGAATTAAGTTTGGTGAATTCACTTCGCGTAGCGGAGGGAAAGGACTTTGATGATGAAACCGGCAGTTTGAAAAAAGGCGCAAATGTACATCTTTTAGACGCTAAACAAGCTGAAAAACTGAAAAGCCAGTTTGTGTCAAAACAGTTTCACGTAGAAGAGGCGGTTGAAAAACCTTATACACGAAGCCCCGCCCCCCCCTTCATCACCTCTACATTGCAACAAGAAGCGGCACGAAAGCTATACTTCTCGGCTACAAGAACAATGGCTGTAGCTCAACACCTCTATGAACAGGGTTGGATAACATATATGCGCACCGATTCAGTTGCGCTTTCCAAAACAGCTATTAATGCGGCAAGAAACCTAATTGACAAGCTCTATGGAACCAAATATATCCCACCCAAACCACGATATTATTCGAACAAATCAAAGAATGCTCAAGAGGCCCACGAAGCAATCAGACCCGCCGGTGAAGTATTCAAGACTGTCGGTGAAGCGGCAAATGCCGGTTTAAGTTCAGATGAAATTAAGCTGTATGAACTAATTTTCAAACGTACTTTGGCTTCGCAAATGTCCGATGCGAAAGGTACGAGCGTTACGGTGCAACTGGGTGCCGCCACAGCATCAACTAAAGTGATATTTACTGCCCGCGGAAGAACTATTTCCTTTCAAGGATTCTTGAAAGTTTACGTAGAAGGAAGCGATGACCCTGAAAGCCAGTCTCCGGAGATTCAAACCTATATTCCTCCACTTAAAAAAGGGGATACTTTAAAGGTGATGGACATGGAAACCCTTCAACACCTCACCCAGCCTCCTCCCCGCTACAATGAAGCTTCTTTGATCAAAACATTGGAAGAACTTGGTATTGGGCGCCCTTCTACTTACGCCAGCATCATTGCAACTATCATCGACAGAGGTTACGTATGGAAAAAATCAGGTGCCCTCATACCAACCTTTAAAGCCTTTGCGGTGGTTGCTTTAATGGAACAGTACTTCACCAAACTGGTTGACTATGGCTTTACGGCTGAAATGGAAGATGACTTGGATACAATAGCCTGCGGTAAAAAGGACTCTTCTGCGTGGCTTTCTAAATTTTATTTTGGAACAAATAATGCCGATAATACCGGCGACAACGGAGCCGCTGTTGGATCTGATGCTGTTGCGCACACCAGAGGGCTAAAACAAGACGTCAACGACAAACTGGCTGAGATAGATGCTAGAGAAATTAACTCCTTTGCCATTGGCAAAGCCTCTGACGGGCAAGAGATACTTCTGCGTATAGGGCGTTTTGGACCATACTTACAAAAGGGTGATCAAAGAGTTACGTTGAGTGATCAAATACTGCCAGACGAGATCAATAAAGAAAAAGCAGAAGAGCTGCTTAACGCACCCAGCGAACAACGGGTACTCGGAGTTGATCCCGAAACGCAATCAACCGTTATGCTGAAAAAAGGGCGGTTTGGACCGTATGTAGAGTTGGCGGATGCACCCCCGCCCCCAGTCGAAAAAGCGCCCGAAACAAAAGCCGCAACAACTAAGACGACAAAGGGTAAAAGGGGAGATAAAAGAACAGCTAAAGAGGCTCACAAAAAAGACAACAAAACCTCTTCGTCGAAAAGATCCCGGACAAAACAGAACCCCCCAAAGAGGGCCTCTCTCCCCCAAGGCATAACTGAAGAAGAGATAACCCTAGACCAGGCATTACAACTTCTTTCCCTGCCAAAAGAGCTTGGCACTGATCCGAGCACTGGACAAAAGATAGTGCTGGCATGGGGACGTTTTGGACCATATTTGAAAAAGGATACCGAAACTCGTTCTTTGGAGAACGAAAATCAAGTTTTTAGCATAACCTTAGAGGATGCATTGGCACTGTTCGCCCAACCTAAACGTTACCGAACTGCTGCTCAGCCTTTAAAGGAACTTGGCAATGATCCTGAAATGGGAACAGCAATGGTCGTCAAGAAAGGACGGTTCGGGCCCTACTTAACCGACGGGAAAACCAACGTTTCCCTACGCGGCCATGATACAATTGAGTCGTTAACACCAGAAAGAGCTATAGAACTGTTAGCCGAAAAAAGAGCCACCGCGACTAAATAAGTGGATGAATTGAAAAGACAGTGCCAGATGTAGTATCAGACCCGGTATCGGTTGGAATATCAGATATCCAAACCGGAAAGTTTATAGCCTTAGAGGGAACCGAGGGATCGGGGAAAACAACACAAACTCGTCAACTGGCTAAGGCTTTAGGTGCATTGGAAACTTACGAGCCCGGCAACACGGCCGTCGGTGAATTAATCCGTCAAATACTGCTTAATCCCAGTTCGGATCCTAATTTAAATACCATAAATCCTAAAACTGAAACTTTGCTTTTCTTAGCTGCCCGCGCGTCACATGTATCCGAAGTAATAAAGCCAGCGATAAGAAGGGGCAGATGGGTGGTTTGCGATCGTTTTGCTGGATCCACCTATGCATATCAGGGTTTTGGACGGGGTTTGGATTTGGGAACTTTGAAGTACTTGTCCAACTGGACAACGGATGGAATTGAGCCGGATTTGAATATATTTTTAGACGTTGAATGGGAGACAGCAAACACCCGCAGATGTAGTTTGATACCTGATCGCTTGGAGAAGGAATCAAAAAAGTTTCATCTAAGAGTCATAGAAGGATTTAAAACATTGGCCAATTCAGATCCCGAACATTGGGCGGTAATCAATGGCAACAATCAACAAGCTAAGGTGGCAAACGATATTCTCTTATGTGTAAAAGAGCGTTTTGCCTGTTAAGCTGTTAAAACAGTAAGCACTGTGACAAATGAAACCGTTTTGTATCAAAATATAGAAGGACAACAAGAAGCTGTTCGACTCTTGAAGCTGTCCGCCAAATCCCCCTCGCACGCTTATTTGTTGTTGGGAGAAGGAGGAGCAAAAAAACGCGAGTGCGCTAAAGCTTTCGCCGCTTCGCTTTTCTGTGAACAAGGAGGGTGTGCAAGCTGCGAACACTGCCGTATTGCTCTCCAAGAACAACATCCGGATCTCCTCGTAATAGAATGTTCCACAGAACCGTTCTCTGTTGAAACAGCGCGCAGCGTTGTGCAGACTGCGGCGTTACATCCCAGGTTCGCCTCCAAACGCATAATAATGCTGTGCGACTTTCACTTAGCGGGGCAAGCCGCCACCGTACTACTTAAAATAGTGGAACAGCCTCCGCCAAACACAATCTTTATAATTTTAGCGGAATGGATACCAAAGGAACTTTTTATTCTGGCCTCCAGATGCGTAGAAATACCTTTTTTGCCTCCATCATCTGATATTGAGAACTGGCTGGAGGAAAAGGGCGTAAGCAACGCGGCTATTATTGCAGGAATTTGCGGTGGGGACAAACAACGTGCGAAAGCTTTTATTGAATCAACTGAGCTTACACAATGGATGGATTTTTGGATTACACTGCCGACACGGCTGGACAAAAAGTGTAGTTGGGTGGCTGTAGAAACAAAAAGGGTTACAGAAGAGTATATCGGAAAGAATAAGGAGCGTTATCAAAGAACCACCCAACTCTTGGAAGGGCTTACAATACTGATGTACTGCTACAGCCAACGTCTAAAGGCAGAGACAAAGGAGGCGGATAGATGGCTGCGGGCATTGACCATAATCAACCGCACTATGCAAAGTTTAAAAAAATATAATCCGAATGAGGAGTTGTTAATACAAAACTTGTTCATAGAACTTGGCGATTTGACATAAAATTACTTTGAACAATGCCCGTGTAGCTCAGTGGTAGAGCAGCGCACTCGTAATGCGCAGGTCAGGAGTTCGAATCTCCTCTCGGGCTCGACAATGACAGTTAAACCAAAAAGTTCACGATCCAAGATTGTTGCCTTGTTGACAACACCCGCGGTTGCAAACTTTTTAACTAATCTGATTTAAATGTTAGTCTCTTTACATGGCTGATCCAGCACAGTTCACAGATTTGGCAATGGGCTATATGTCATCTTTGTACTCAAGTGCACTGCGTATGACCCGTAATGCGGCGGATGCTGAAGACCTCTTACAGGATACTTATCTGAAGGCTTATCGGGCATTTTCCGATTTTGAAGTAGGCACTAATTTACGTGCGTGGTTATACAAGATACTGATCAATACATTTATCAACTCTTACCGTTACAACAAAAGGCATCCGGAATTTGCAACCGATATAGAAGAGATAGAAAATTTGTATTTTTACAAAAAAATAGCCGGAGTCAAGACGGAACATGAAAATAAAAGTGCTGAGGATGAAGTTCTGGAACGTTTTACAGATCAAGATATTAAAACAGCCGTAGAATCGCTCCCTGAGCAGTTTAGAATAGTCTTTTTACTGGCCGATATAGAGGGATTCAGTTATCGTGAAATATCAGAAATTATGGAAATACCTCCCGGAACAGTCATGAGTAGACTCTGGCGGGGAAGAAAACTGCTCCAAAAAGCGTTACATAAGTATGGAGTGCAGCAGGGATATATAAAAGATGAAACCTAAAAAAGCCGATAATAAAGTATCTGCAGACTGTTACGAGGCACTGGAGAAAATTTATTATTTTTTAGACGGCAGGCTTACTCAAAGCAAACGTCGTGCAATTCAAGCTCATTTGCAACAATGCAAATACTGTTTGAAGGCATTTGATTTTGAAACAGAGTTGAAAGCAGTTATAGCTGATCGCTTGAGAGAAAGCATCCCAAAGCAACTAAGGGATAAAATCGCTTCCGCTATACTAAACGAACACAATAAACCCAGATGACAAAAGGTGCCACCAAGTATTGTAGTTTGGGAATAAACACTATCTATTTTTTGTTATATCAACTATGAAAGAAGAAACGATCAGTGCAGATTTATTTTCAGGATATGGACATACGCCAAAAACCTTTGCCAAAGGAAGGCTATGCAGAGAACCGGGATGCAATACGATTTTATCTGTTTACAATGATGGCAGCTACTGCTACCGGCATGAAAAGATGTCCGTGCCCCGTACTCGAGGAAAAAGGTTAGCCTAAACGATCTGTTGCCCAAGCGCTACCTCAAGACAGGTAAGCGAGTGCGGGTCAAGAGTGACTTGGTAGGCCCAGCCACCGGGAGATCTTTTTGGTGATGGGGATGGATGGGTTTCAAGGTGAACTGCATTAGGATTTTTTACCGTGTTGTATTGCACCGGGTTGGAATGGGTCATGCGTGTCGTTACAGCACCATTTAAAGGGGTAAATTTGCCCAAGTTGATCGTGCATGCAACAGATTCACTGTAGTGTCTGTTCACTAAGAAAATTGTCATCCGATCACTGTCATATGTTGTCGATACATCAATCACGGGCAAAGCTTTGGTGCCGCCAAAAACAAAAGCGTCAACATCACCAAGCATGGGAGCATCAACATTGGTTGGGACATAACTACTCCCAGACTTTTTAGCATAAAGACCCAGCACAAGCGCAGAAGGCGTAGTAAATATTCCGTGCTCTGAGGAGCCGACTATACCAAGGCAGTTGACAAGTTGCGCAACATTGGCAATATGTATATCGGTTGCTAATTCTTGAAGAAGGTTTAGTATTGTAGCCACCCACAAGCCATCACGAAGGTTATAGTTGGCTTGGATAAGATCCGTAAAGAAACAAAACCATAAGTTCCACTCATCAAGTACCAGCGGAACAGGTTTCCCCCCTATTGAGTAGCGGTGTGTATCTTTAATACATTGTTGCAAAAACTTACGAAACCGCAGATAACTACCTAATACATTGTAATACATATAACGACCGGGTAGCTTGTGAGCATGAAGGAGCTGGAAGCGTATAAAGTTGAAAGGGTCGCTTACCGGGACATATTGATGAATTGACAAATAATCAGCCTCATCCCCGACACCTTCCAATACAGTTTGGTTGATCTTTTTCATCCTGTTCAGATCAACTCCATGCATACCAACCGGATAATGCGCTCCACACGCAATAAGCTTGATTGAGCTGTCAACAGAACGCATTGAGTTTGCAAACTGACAAAAAACTTTAACATACTCTTTGGGAGACAAGTGCCCAACTTCATAAGGGCCGAATATCTCGTTACCAACAAACCAATACTTGACGCCATAGGGATCTGGATGCCCATTTGCACTACGCAAAGCTCCCATTGGAGTATTCGCGGAACCGTTGACATATTCCACCCAATCTGTTGCCTCTTGCGGCGTTCCCGAGCCAACATTAACGGTTAGCATGGGTTCAGATCCAACAGCTTCGCAAAACAAGAGAAACTCATCGGTTCCAAAATGATTGTCCTCTTCCGGCCCAATTGCACGACCAAACTTACTCCAAGCAAGGTTCTTCCGGCGGGGACGAAGTGTACGGGAACCAATCCCGTCTCTCCAATGATAACCGTCGGCAAAACATCCACCTGGATAACGCAATACGGATAACCTCAAGGAAGAAAGCGTATCCAACAGTTCTTGGCGTATTCCACCCAAGAACATATCCGACTGTTCATCGGGAGTCCAGATTCCACCATTAACACAACGACCCATATGTTCAACAAAGCTCCCATATAATGTTCGCGGAACATCATGGGAAGGTCCGTTGGCAAGTGTAACTGTGGCATTCATATCCTTACATCTTAGAGCCGGCGGTCACAACAAATACAACTTTATCAAACTCCATAAATTATCTAAAGCAAGCAATATCAGCTACAGCCCAAGATTTACCGATCTTGCTTTGCTCAAGATTGCCAGGGTCTGAAAAAAGCTTTGGTGGAGACGAGCGGACTCGAACCGCCGACCCCCTGCTTGCAAAGCAGGTGCTCTACCAGCTGAGCTACGTCCCCAAATCTTCTTATACTGTTTTGTTCGATATCAATAATACTACCGCATAAAGTTAACAGGATAGTTCTAACTGGGGTGAATGATACAACTATATCTTATTCCCGCCGGTCTGAAAGGGGAACTGAGCGCCAAGAGGATAAAGCAACAAGGGTACATCAAGACCCCCGGCTGACAGCAGTTGCCGTAGTATCGTCGCGCGATCAGGATGAGGATCACGATTCCACAGCACCACCACCAGATCGCCCTGTATCAGGTATGCCTTGATCTGAACGGATGTCATTCCGGTAACGGTATCCAATTTAGAGCGGTCCGGTATACCTTTATGTTGAATCGACAGTTCTTGACGCCATGCTTCCACATAATGTCCTACGCCTTCCCATATCCGTGGGCGGGTGTGTTCATCGATAACATGCAATAATGTTGTGTCCACCCCTATGGCATGAAATATATTCGCCATCTCAACTGCGCCGGCAGCAAGTAGGTCGGTGGCATCTACCGGAATGACAACTCTTTTGAGCACAGCAGCAGTAAGGGTGGGGCTTGAAACAGCTCCAATGACAGGAGTATCGCCGTTTTTGAGACGTTTACGTGCCGCGGAGAACGGTAGTAAAAGTACGGGAGTATCAATATGGGAAGCAATTTCCAGGATATCGTTCACCAATATGGCGATGTCACCAGTGATTTCTTGGGTAAGCTGTCTCGCTAAAGGATGCAGCATCAAAGCTGTGGACACTCTTGCAACCAGCTCATCCCAGACTGATGCATCCAGTCCAGTCGGAACCAGCACATGCAGTATCGATTCGCCAAGATTTCCGGCTTGGGTAAAACTCCCGTTGTTTGATTTGCGTGCATTCATCGCAGTTTCCCTCCGGGAGGTTTGACTCGCACAGGGGGTGAGTCCCCCAGTTGTACACGCAATGGGGCATCGCAGACGATCTCTACCGCATCAGGTCTGCATAAAAGCTCCAGCGGTTTGTTATGCCAGATAAGATGTAACTTCAACTCTCCCCAGCTATCCGGTATATGGGGATCCATGCGCAAAGCAGTATCATCGGGCCTTGATACCCGTATACCGGCAAAGCCGGTAACCACAGCCTGCCAGATAGCACCAAAATTAGCTAAATGGATACCTCCCCCTACGGTACCGGTAAGATCATCGACATCGATGGCGCACGCCAGTTCTAACATATTAAGTGCTTCATTTAAGCGACCCGACTGGGCCAGCAAACCGGCGTGTACTGCGGGGGACAAAGAACTCCCATGCGCCGTCCTCTTCAGATAAAAGTCCAAATTGGTTGCAAGTGTATCGGGTTTCATCATATCCGGCACTAGCAGGTACGCCATGAGAACATCCGCTTGCTTGATTATCTGCGACTTAGCCAGACGCTCACGACCTAGTAAGAGGTCGGCTGCCAGCGGCGGTTCGCCAATGTCCGCTACTGTCAGAGGTTCAAGGTTGTCAAAACCGGCGAACTGTTCGTAACGTCCGGTAGAGTCATTATAACCGTCTACAATGGAATCAGCTATCTCCAACCAGGACTGAGATGCCTGAATATTTTGATCAGACATGTATTGCATTTGTAGTCTATTCAGGTTTCGGTGGATAAGAAGGCCAGATCTCATCGGGTGGTGCGCATCCGGTTGGGCGGTATCTGCCCTTACTTGATTGACTCTGTTGAGGAGTTCCGCACCGCGACGCAGGTTCCATGCCGCCATGATATTTGTGTAGACATTATCATCGACCTCCTCATGATATTCGTCGGGACCGATCACTTTGTTAAGATGAAACTTGCGGGAACTGTCCTGTTCTACTCGTTCGGCCCAGTATTGGGCTGTCTCTACGACAAGAGGCATGCCCGCCCCATAAAGGAACTGCCATCTCCCCGTCCATGAGGCCATCTGCCATGCCGCCCAAGCCACATCAGCCGTGATATGCTCCTCCATGTCCCCAGTACGTATGGGAACTGTTTTCCCATGTTCGTCCAATCCTGAATGAGGGGTAACGTCCTTTCCGTCATGGGCAGACTCCCAGGGAAATCTCAGCCCGGACCTTCCGGAAGCATTCGCAGCCGCCCGTGCGGTATTGAGGCGCCTGAGCCTGTACTCAAGTATAGCCCGCGCCGAACCCGGATGAGTGGCTGCAAGCATAGGGAGAACAAATACGTCCGAGTCCCAAAAAACATGACCTGAATAAGCCGGCCCCGACAAACCTCGCGCACCGACAGCCGCTTCACCGGTGGATGGGACAGAGGAGATAAGATGAAACAAAGCAAACCTTAAAAAGCGGGTCATATCCGGATCCCCGGTAATTTCTATGTCCGCATGCCGCCAGCGTTGTTGCCATGCGGTGCGCTGTTCGTCCAGCAGGGACCGGATTGCACGATACCGTACTGCTTTGAATTTGTCAACCGCTTTGGTTTGCGACGGAGATCTTTTGTTGGAATACTCATAAATTGCTACCCTGACATATGCGGTTTTAGCAGTAAGCCCATGTGAAAAAAGTCCAAAATCCCATATAGCAGTATCGGTGTGATCACGGCCCTTTGGGTCATAAAAGCTGGTAGCACCATCTATACTGTGCGCAGAGTCTTTGGCGTTTGCAACTCCGAACAGTTCTGCTATGGGGATATGAAAACCGCCCACGGCGGATACAACCCCTCCACCAAGATTTGATCGCGTTACTGCTTGTTCTATCTGCTCGTCATCTTCATCAAAATTCGTTGTTCCTGCAAGATCATCCCCAAATGCCACAAGAAGTTGAATACTTGGATTTGTCAGCAATGCAAGACGTAATGTGCACAAACGAATTCTGCTGTCTTGTAGGACAACACGGACCAAGACGCCGGCTTCGAGATCAAGAAAGCGGATCCCCTCAGGTAGTTGAGTTGTAAGTGCCAGCTTCATCCAGCTGGGTAGCTCCATCAGACGCTCCATGCCGTTGTCGTCCTTATAATACAGGCGAGATACGAACACATGGGTATTGGCGGAATTAGCATCCTCCTCAATACCTCCTCGAGTGCCGACAAACCCATTCGCAAGAGAGAACCAGCTTGCTTTTTTCCTTATACTTGACTCTTCGCTACCTTGTTCATCTCGTATGCTTCGAGCGGGTGTGAAGATCCAGGAGGAATTGAGAAGATTTCTAAGACTGGCAGCGACCAACGTATCAGTAGGTGTAGAGGTCTGCGATCCGGCTTTTTGAAGAACAGTATCCTCGGACGATATCCGCAAGTAAGCAAGATCGCTCACTACGATATCGGCACCGGCATCCAATAATACGTCTGATTGGCCGGTCCTGTCCACTCCTACCACCAGTCCAAAACCTCCGGCCTTTCCGGCATGTACGCCCGCTATAGCATCTTCTGCCACCATAGTACGTTGCGGCGAATAACCCAGCCGTCGTGCGGCCTCGAGAAATCCGGCCGGATCAGGTTTTCCGGGAAGTCCCATGCGTAGGAACTCCTCACCGTCTATACGTACATCAAAAAGAGCGGACAATCCGGCTGTTTGCAGTATCATCCGGCAATTTCTGCTGGCCGAAACCACCGCAATCGGTTTACCCCGCGCCCGAAGCTTCTTTAACAGATCAACCGTGCCGGGATAGGGTCGCGGACCGGTTTTTTCCAACTCGGAGAGGAAATACTCATCTTTACGCTTGGCGATACCCCATATGCTTTCGGTGTAGTCGGCATCATCCGGGGTTCCTTCAGGAAGTTCTATACCCACAACGGAAAGGAATGATTCAACGCCATCCCGTCGCGACTTGCCGTCAACATAGCGCAGGTAGTCCTCTCTCGTAAAACGCCTGTCCATCCCACGGTTTGAAAGCTCCGCATTAAAAAGTTGCTTCCATGCAGCTTCATGAAGTGAAGCGGTATCGGTTATCACTCCGTCCAGATCCATTACGACAGCATCGATACGCTCCAACGGCAAGTCGAAATACCGGTTGTCATTATCTGATGCAAGTTGATCCATGTCGGAACATCATCTCACATTATGGGCTTCTACACTAATATCCATGCTGGTCGGGAAGGGGGGATTTGAACCCCCGGCCTCAGCGTCCCGAACGCTGCGCGCTAACCAAACTGCGCTACTTCCCGTTTTATCACCGTTCATTCCCTTACTTAGCATACTACTACTCAGCGGCTAATCACCCATCTGTCACCGGGTTTTAATGGTGGATTATTCATCTAATAAATACTGAAACAGTATCTCAGAGATCCTATGGCGATTCATTTCCACCACTTTCAACTCCCAACCGGCAGTTGTAAGTCTTTCACCTTCTTTGGGTATATGCCCAAAAGCATCGAACAAAAACCCTCCTACGGTGACATACTCACCTTCCGGCAAGTCTATATTCAACTTATCTCGTACGTAATCAACGCCTAAGGCGCCATCCACCAACCAGCGATGCCTATCCACCCTCGTTATTTGCAAATGGTCAGTCGAATCAAACTCATCTGGCAGCTCCCCAACAAGTTGTCCAAGCAGATCTTTTATAGTCAATACTCCCGCAACTGTGCCGTATTCGTCAACTACGATAGCAAAACCGTATCTACGAAGGCGCATCGTTGATAGTACATCCAATATATGGCTGGATTCAGGAACTACCAATGGTTGCCTAAGCATCTTAGATATGTCTAAAGAGGTCAGCTGTTTAGCAGAACTTGATTCGGTATTTGAGTTTGTAACGGCAACTTGCCACCCCGCACGAAAAAGATCGTTCACATACAGTATTCCTGTGAGGTTGTCCAAATCATCAAAGTAAACGGGGAAACGTGAATGGCTTGTTTCCCTCACAGCTTTTGCGATATCTGACGCTTCCACCGGTATTGGTAATGCTATAACATCCACACGCGGTGTCATTACCTCGCGGGCCATAACATCCCTCAAACCAATAAGGGCTTTAACAATTTGCAGCTCTTGATCGTTCAACGTCTTGGAAAGCGTGCTTATCGTTGTGGCATCAAGCTCAGTAAAATCAGAGTTGGTATTTTTACGTTTAAATCGTTTAAACAATGTAGTTTTTACGATTTTAAAAGAACCGTTTCCGGACAGTAAGAATTATCATAGTAGGTGTCCCCATTTAACAGCAGTTTAACCGCCTCTTGTAATCGAAAAGAACTGAGCGGCTTTAATATCCAACCCTTAACATGACAGCGTCGCGCCAAAAAAACATCTGCGCGGCGGTCAAGTAACATCAATACCGGTATATTTGGTATATTGCCCAATGACTCTTCCAAATGCAACTCCATACAAACCGCCATCCCGCCCATGTTTCCTATTTGAAAATCTAAAACTATTAAATCTACTGCATTTAAGTTGTTAACTACTTCTTTGCCGCTTGATAACTCCTTGACCTCCAAGTTGGGATCTATCAAGCACCCTCTTACAACTTGCCGCACCATATCATTATCGCTAACAACCAGTATCTGTTTCATTAGTTATAGATTATACCATTCGGAGGGAACTTGGAATCAACGATTAAAATCAGGTGCTCTTTTTTCTATGAAAGCATTTGCACCCTCTTGGCCTTCGGGGGTTTGCAAAAACAACTCCAGTGCGGCCGTTGACATATTGGCCAGACCGGCTTGATGTTCTGTGTCTGTGTTGAAGGAGTGTTTCAAAAAACGAATAGCGGTAGGGCTTTTTTCAGCTATTTCTTGAGCCCATTTTTTAGCTTCATTCAGTAGTTCATCCTCTTTTACCACCGCATTCACAAGTCCCCACTCCAGTGCTGTTTGTGCATCATATTGACGACAAAAAAACCATATTTCCCTGGCCCGTTTTTCACCAACCACCCGTGCTAAATAAGTAGAACCAAAACCGGCATCAAAAGAACCGACACGGGGGCCGGCTTGAGCAAACCTTGCATGCTCGGCAGCTATTGTTATATCACAAACTACATGCAGAACATGTCCACCTCCTACAGCCAAACCGTTCACTGCGGCAATAACCGGTTTCGGAATATCTCTTATAAGGCTGTGCAGTGCGTCAATCTCAAACAGCCCACTTGTCGTTGGACCATAGTCGCCCGTAGCGGCTCTTTGTTTTACATCACCACCTGAACAAAAGGCCTTATTGCCGGCTCCGGTTAATATAACCGCCCGTATGGACTTATCGCTCCATGCCGCACGAAAAGCATGTATCAACTCCTCTACGGTACGACCCCTAAAGGCATTGTAGACTTCCGGCCTGTTGATGGTTACTATTGCCGTTGTTTTTTCAACTTTATAAATTATATCTGTATAGTCCGAAACACCCATTTAAACTTGCAGTCCTTTCTGTCTCTGATTATCCTTAGCTTTTTGATACTCTATAGGCGGTTAATACTCAACCGCTCATTGTAAGCCCGCCACTGACACTTAAAACCTGTCCGGTTATGTATGATGCCGCATCGGAAGCTAAAAACAGCACTGCTGATGCTATGTCATCCGGTTGGGCTAAACGCCGCAGTGGTATCGCCCTAAGCAAAGCATCACGAATTTTTTCAGGTTGTGCCTGCAAAAAAGGAGTGTCGGTCGGACCGGGACATACAACATTTACCATTATGTTATATCTTGCCATTTCCCTTGCAAGGGATTTGCTGAAGGCTATAATCCCACCCTTGGCTCCCGCATAGACGGTCTCACCCATGCTTCCAACACGTCCGGCATCACTTGATATGTTAATTATTCGTCCACTTTGCTCGGCAATCATCTCCTTTAAAAAGGTGTGGGTAACGGCAATCGGACCCATCAGGTTTATACTTATCACCTTTTCCCAAAATTCGCGATTGGTATCAACAAAAGGTTGCGCCAAGTCCCAACCGGCATTATTGATAAGTATGTCCACATGTCCAACATCTTTATTGACATTAGAATACAACTCCAAGACCGTTTGATAATCTGCAATATCCACGAAAAAGGGTTTGGACTGACCGCCGTTAGCAGTGATTAAGTCAACCGTTTCCACAGCTGCTTGCATGTTTATATCAGCTACCGCTACTTTCGCTCCCGCGGATGCCAACACTTGGGCGCTTGCCCGTCCAATCCCCGATCCGGCTCCTGTAATGAGAGCAGTCTTATTGTCCAGCTTATTACCTAATTCTGACGACATTGATCACCTTTCAATAATTACTGTGGGCAAGGGGGGATTTGAACCCCCACGTCCTTATCGGACACAGGAACCTGAATCCTGCGCGTCTACCAGTTCCGCCACTCACCCGGGGTCTATTTACCATCTTTTGATCTTTTGTACCTATACTGTTTTACCTGCTAAGCTCTCCACTAAAATATATTATATGAGCAATCATTCAATAAAGCCTATCTCACAAGTGATAATCAAGTAAATTAAGTACTGTAATTATGGGTTTGTCAGGTATAGAACGACGCTTAGAACATTTAGTGGAAGGTGTGTTCGCCAAAGTATTCCATGGTGGGCTCCAACCTGTTGAAATAGCGCGGCGTTTGTCAAGGGAGATGGACCTGCAAAGACAGATAGGGCCCAAAGGATTTATAGTTCCAAACGACTTTGAAGTACGTCTGTCTCCAAGTGACTATCAACGCCTGGGCTCTTTCACTGAATCTTTGGAGGCTGAACTGGAAGAAGCACTGGTGGATTACGCTAGGGGTGAAGGTTATGTTTTACTTGGATCAATTGGTGTGAAAGTCGCAGAAGACGCTGATTTGAATGCCGGCATATTTGCGGTTGCCAGCCGCATAACTCAAGGTTCTGCACAAAAAACCAAGGGGGTGTGGATAGTTCTGCCTGATGGCAAGAGGGTAGTTGTGGGAGATGAAACTATCCTTATCGGACGATCATCAAACTGTACTATTCCGCTTAAAGATCCAAATGTAAGCCGCCGTCATGCACAAGTAAGCCGGGAAGGTGGTGATGTGGTGATAACTGATTTGGGTTCCACAAACAGTACACTGGTAAATGGAATGAAGATAAAACGACGTAAACTTGTTGACGATGATGAGATAATGATAGGTATCACTAAACTTAGATTCCGATCCAGATAGTGGGCGCCCTTCGGTAGTCCTGATAGGATAACAGTTGATGCCTACTGTTTTGTTGACTATTTTAAAATATTTTCTAATCGCCTTGATCTGGTTGTTTTTTTTAAGAATCGCCAGAGCTGTTATTGTCGAGATGAAAACACCGTCGCCGCGGGATGATAAAAACACAAAAAAAACTGGTGGTTTTTACAATAATGGCGCCAGCAATCAACAAAAACGGGAAAGATTGAAGGGAAAACTCAAAGTTATAGAACCAAAAGAGCAACGAGGTGAGTTATACGAGATCAGGAACGAACTCACATTTGGGAGACAGCCAAACTGTGGAGTTATTCTGGAAAAGGACAACTTTGTCTCTAATATGCACGCTAGAATATTTAGGAAGGGGAAAGAGGTGTGGCTTGAAGATTTGGGTTCCACAAACGGAACTTATGTTAATGGTAAAAAAATTACAGCAGTTCAAATAAGGCGTAGTGATCTAATTCAAATTGGTGGTGTTGTTATGAAGGTGACCAAATAGTTAAGTGATAACAAGATGATTTTACTGCGTTCCGGTTCGGCTACCGATGTAGGGTTAATAAGGCCCAACAATCAGGATGTGGCTTTTACGGGAAAAGGCTTGTTCGTTGTAGCTGATGGATTGGGGGGTCATGTAGGCGGCGAAGTGGCTGCCAAATTAGCAGTCGATACCTTAGTGGGCTCCTTTTTTATTAATGAACCTCAACAAAGCCCGGGTGGGGAAGACCTACTGAAAAAAAGGCTGTTGCGAGCCGTAAGCCAGGCAAATCATGCCATCTGGAAAACCGCTTACCAAAACAGCGAGCTTCGCGGCATGGGAACCACTCTTACGGCTGCTGTTTGGGTTTCAAATGGTGAGGACGAAGAGGCGGGTAAACTGATATTTGCGCATGTGGGTGATTCCAGAGCATATATTTTACACCGCGGCTGTTTAAAAAGGTTGACCGTTGATCATAACGTGAAAGAGGAGCTCAAAAACAAGAAACAGACCAGCAAAGACCCCAGGATTGCTCTTAGGGCCAAACATGTTTTAACGCGTGCGCTTGGCGTAGAGCCTACAGTCAACATAGATATGTTCCAAGCCGCTTTTTTGGACGGGGACAGACTGATGTTATGTACTGACGGGCTAACCAATGAGGTTGATGAAGATACAATTGCCGATGTATTGACCAACTTGTCTGATCCAACTGTCGTTGCCGAAGAACTTGTCAGACAAGCCCGCGCGAACGGGGGGAATGATAACATTACCGTAGTCGTTGTTGATGCAACTGTGCTCGAAGAAGGTACCGGCCTACAAAAAGACGACCTACAAAAAGACAGTTCTGCCGATATTTTTATTGCCGCTCAATCAGATGACAGCGGAGGTATTTCATCAT
Organism: Actinomycetota bacterium; assembly: GCA_023379935.1. Taxonomy (GTDB): domain Bacteria; phylum Actinomycetota; class Acidimicrobiia; order Acidimicrobiales; family JAMCPD01; genus JAMCPD01. Next base: position 21,014 of record JAMCPD010000019.1, read on the forward strand.
TTTCCGATCCGGACTTACCCTCCACCCACCCATTTCTACACTGGCTACGCAACCTGTTCACACTGCGCTTTATAAGTTTTATACTGTTATTGGCCGCTTTGGCGGGAGCAGTATTTCTTACGCTGAGGTGGGTAACCAGCCATTCTTATTTTGTTGGTTTGGACAAAGGTTACCTGGCTATTTACAAAGGAAGGTCTGAAGCTTTTTTAGGATTTAGCCCAAAACTTATACAAAAAACAGATGTGAAGAGTTCACAAATACTCCAATCTCGCTTACCTGATTTACAAAACGGCGTTGAGGTGTCCTCACTACATGCTGCTTGGCGATATGTGAACAACCTTGTAAAAGAGGCTGCCTTATTTCAAAACAACCCCGCCACTACCACTACTTTAGCAAACACCAACACCACGGTCGGGTCTGGTTAAATGGATATAAACGATGGATAAACGTATTCGCTATTTAGGGGTTGTACTGCTGCTTGCTTTTAGTGTTTTATTTCTTCAGTTGAACAACATACAAGTACGCCAAGCTTCAGCTTTGGCTAATGCCCCGGGAAACTACCGCAATGTTTTGCTATCTCTGCAAAGACCGAGAGGCACTATTGTGACCTCAGATAATGTTGTGGTAGCACGTTCTCTCCCGACAAAAGGTGGAATTTATAAGTATCAGCGCGTTTATCCCGAAGGACGGTTATTCGCTGACATAACCGGCTACTACTCCTTGATATATGGAGCCACCGGCGCTGAAAGCAGTTACAACTCAGCCTTGTCAGCCTATTTGACACCGCTCAATACCTTACGGGACTTACTTGATCGCAAATTTGTAACGAACACCTTGGTCCTCACGGTGTTGAACAGCCTACAACAAACAGCTGCCAAAGCTTTGGGGAACAGGAAAGGAGCAGTGGTGGTCATACAACCTTCAACGGGAGCTATACTGGCCATGTACAGTTCGCCAACCTACAATCCAAATAATCTTTCTTCTTTAAACTCAACCGAAGTACACGCCGCCTGGAAACGATACATTGAAAACCCACAAAATCCTATGTTGCCGCGGGCATACGCGCGAAGTTATGCTCCGGGATCCACCTTTAAAATTATCACCTCATCTGCGGTATACGATCATGATCCAAAAATAGCAACTACGTTATTCCCATCTTTAAGCGGTCTTGTACTGCCCCAAACTTCTCATATTCTCTATAACTATGCCCATGAGGTATGCGGCGGGTATATGCCGGAACTGTTTAAAGTCTCTTGTGACAGCGGTTACGGACAAATTGGTCTTGATCTTGGCCCACAAAACTTGTTCAATGAAGCAACAAGTTTTGGGTTTAATAAAATACCCCCGCTCGATATTCCAGGCGCAGCTGCCTCCACTTTCCCCCCGGTCAGTTCTTACGCCACTGACCCTTCCGCAGTGGCGTTTTCAGCTATTGGCCAGTTTAATGTATCATCCACCGCATTGCAGATGGCAATTGCTACCGCAGCCATTGCCAACAAGGGCATCATTATGATACCCCACATCATGGCGCAGATACGCAACTATCAAGGGCAACTGGTTAAAGCTTGGACACCAAAAATGTGGCTGCATGCCACATCCGCTTCGACAGCGGCTAAAGTTAAAGGTTTAATGATTGGGGTAACACAGGGTGGCACTGCCACCAATGTGGCTATTCCCGGTGTTTTGGTTGCCGCAAAGACAGGAACTGCCCAAGGAGTTCCCGGCCAATGTTGCACTAACTGGCTGGCGGGGTTTGCTCCGGCCAACAATCCGTTGGTTGTTGTGGTCACGGTAGTACCATATCAACCCGGACTTGGATATAATCCAACTGGTTCTGCTATAGCCGGCCCAGTGGAGAGAACAATGTTAATTGCTGCGCTAGCGCAGGCAAATCGTATTAAACAGATAGAAGGAGAATAGGTTAAGTGAGTAGTACAGGACCAATTACACCTCAAATATTGGGAGGACGGTATGAACTTTCACGTCGTATTGCTCGCGGCGGTATGGCGGATGTGTATCAAGCAAAGGACTTATTGTTGGATAGGCATGTCGCGGTAAAAGTACTCTTCCCCGAACTATCTGTTGATAAAGCATTTGTAAACAGGTTTAAACAAGAAGCTAAGGCTGCAGCTAATTTAAGTCATCCGCACATAGTTCCCGTTTTTGACTGGGGTGAAGATGGCAGTCACTACTTTATCGTTATGGAGTTTATAAATGGGCAGTCACTGTCAACCTTGATTCACACTGCCGGCTCCTTACCACCTACCCGCGCGGCATCTATAGCAAAGGATGTGGCAAGTGCCTTATCTTATGCACATCAACACGGCGTTGTTCACAGGGATATCAAACCCGGCAATGTTTTAATTACGGAAGAAGGGATAATCAAAGTAACTGATTTCGGAATTGCACGAGCAATCAATACCGAAGACAATGTTACTCAAACGGGATCTGTTATGGGAACGGCTACATATTTTTCGCCTGAACAAGCAAGAGGTTTAACTATAGATGCGCGCAGTGATATTTATTCATTAGGTGTAGTCCTATATGAGATGACCGTTGGAAGACCCCCTTTTGTCGGCGAAAACCCTGTGTCTGTCGCATACAAACATGTGTCTGAACAGCCGCCTTCGTTAAGACAGTTCAATGCATCAGTCCCTTCGGACCTCGAAACTATTATCGCAAAAGCGCTCTCAAAGTCTCCGCAGGATCGTTATCAAACTGCTCTGGAAATGCAGACCGATTTGGAGCGTTTCTGTCACGGCGAATCGATTGGTATAAGATCGCAAACCGGCCCAGCCAACTTGAGGGGTGACAACGATCTTACCATGGTACTGCCCTCTATGGGCTCTGGTGAGCGAACGCAGGTGTTGACCGCAATATCACCATCAACCGATAACCTGTTGGCGGATGAGTATTTAGATGATGACTCAGACGATAAGGGGAATCACCAGACCATTGTTTACCTTGTGATTTTGGGGATTCTTTTAATAGCCTTGGGTGTAGTCGTATATATGTTTGGCCATTTGTTCGGATATTTCGGAGGATCATCAACAACTTCATCTTTTAATCTGCCCAATGTGGTCGGAAAGCCTCTTTCCACCGTAGAATCGTTGCTTGCCCGCGATGGATTAAAGGTATCTGTCAACACGGTTTCCAGCCGAGATCCGAAGGGAACTGTTATTTCTACCACTCCTTCGCCAAACACCTCTGTAACACGAGGTAATACCATCCATTTGACGGTAAGTGGCGGTCTGCTTCAAGTCACAATGCCAAACCTTGTAGGTGACACCTTTTCTTCTGCAAGCGCTAGGTTGAGTAAAGATAGTTTGAAGGTTTCAGAAACCAAGGTGGCAACCAATGTTTATGCGCAAGGAGATGTTGTAAGCCAAAGCATACCCGAAGGAACGGTTGTAACTGAAGGTACTACGGTTGATTTGGTCGTTGCGGTATCACCGGGAAATTCAACCATCCCAAGCGTGGTTGGTGATACCCCTGCACAAGCAGGTAATATCTTGGGACAAGCGGGGTTCAAGGTGGGAACCACAACATACCAGTACTCCACCTCTATTGCTACCGGTTATGTTATAACAACCAGCCCGCCACCCGGTAATAAGGTGGCTTCGGCTACAACAGTTGATCTTGTTGTATCTGAAGGAGCAGCTGAGGTAACCGTCCCCTCTGTAATAGGTGATACGTTGAGCCAAGCCGAAACTGTTTTAACTAATGCCGGTTTTGTTGCCAGCCCTGCTGCTTATCAGGTAAGCAATCCGAGCTATATCGGCATAGTGATGGATCAAACTCCATCCAGTGGCACTTTGATAACCCAAGGGTCGTCGGTAACTATTTATGTGGGACAAGCAGCTACTACCACTACCACCACTACCACCACTACCACCACTACCACCACTACCACCACTACCACAATTCCTTAAAACGCGACATGGCACATGCCAACCGGATGGACAACTTCACCCAAGCGTATGTTGTATGCAAATATTTACGAAGTTGGCTATCAGTTGTTTGCCGTCAGTGGTCAATATAGATTCAGGATGAAACTGGACGCCCTCTATGGGCAACTCACGATGGCGTACAGCCATTATGGTATCTTTATCATCTTTGCCGGTATAGGCTGTTAGTTCTAAGTCGGACGACAAACTGGCCTTATCTATCACCAAGGAGTGGTATCTGGTGGCGGTTATAGGACTCGTTAAACCGGACAACACACCGCGGCCATTGTGGTAAATGAGAGATGTTTTACCATGCATGATCTCCGGAGCTTGAACAATTTTAGCACCAAATACCTGTCCGATACACTGATGCCCTAAGCATACACCTAGAATCGGTGTTTTTTGGGTTGCAAACTTTTTAATGAGTTCATTGCTTATACCTGCATCCTCGGGTCGTCCGGGGCCCGGAGAGACTACAACCCCGTCGGGTTTAAGTTTAATCAACTCGTCTAAGTTAGCATAATCATTTCTTACGACACTCAGGTGAGCACCCAGTTCACCCAGGTATTGAACAAGGTTATACACAAATGAATCATAGTTATCAACAACTAAAATATGCATCAGTTTACACTCATATCTACCACTTTATAGCTTACATCTGCTATCATTATTGTATGACTCCACGCCGACATAACCTTAGGGGAGGTCGTGTAACACCAAAAAAGTCTCAACAACAAGAGCAGGAATATCTAACCGGGCGCTACACACCGCCAATCCCCAAACGCTTAAAGACCAGTCCGTTATGGATACCCATCTTAATGTTTGCAGCGCTTGGCATCGGAATATTGATGATAATAACCAACTACCTTGGAATTTTGCCCGGTGGAACCTCGGGGTGGTACCTGTTGGGCGGATTGGCCTTACTGGCAATAGGGTTCTTTACGGCCACCCGTTACCGGTAAATTTGGTTATTGGTAAACTACAATCTCTCCACAATGGTGGCGTTAGCCATACCTCCGCCTTCACACATGGTTTGAAGACCCCACCTGCCGCCAGTACGTTCAAGCTCATTGACCAAGGTCGCCATAAGCTTGGCACCTGAACAACCCAGGGGGTGTCCTAACGCTATGGCACCGCCATTTACATTAACCTTTTCCATGTTGGGATGAAGTTCTTTTTCCCAAGCAAGCACTACAGATGCAAATGCCTCATTTATTTCAATCAAATCTATATCATCAATGGTCAGTTTGCCTTTTTCCAATACTTTCTTTGTTGCCGGTATCGGTCCGGTAAGCATAGTAACGGGATCAACTCCGGCCAACGAAAAGGAGTGAAACCGGGCTCTGGGTTTTAGGTTGAGTTGGGATGCTCGTTCTTCACTCATGATCAATACAGCAGACGCTCCATCGGTGATTTGGGAAGAGTTGGCTGCCGTCACCTTCCCATCAGGTTTAAAGGCTGGTTTTAATGTAGCCAAGGTTTCAACAGTACTATCCGGCCTTATTCCCTCATCCGCACTGACAATCTCATCGGTATCATTACCTTTGTCATCCTTGACAGCCAAAGGTATGATCTCATTGGCAAATCTGCCTTCTTTTGTGGCTTTGGCAGCATTTTGATGACTTTTGACACTAAAGGTATCCAGATCTTCTCTCGTAAGGTTCCACTGGTCAGCAATCATCTCAGCTGATATTCCCTGAGAAACAAGTCCGCCTCTTTCTTTATATCTGTTCATTACTTGGGGTCCAAAAGGGAATCCCATATTTGGAACTATTGAAGAACCCATAGGCACCCTGGTCATACTTTCAATACCGGCAGCAACAACTATATCGTAAAATCCGGTCATAACGCCTTGAGCGGCAAAGCTCATGGCTTGTTGGGAAGAACCGCATTGGCGATCTATGGTTGTCGCGCAGACAGACTCGGGAAACCCGGCGGCCAAGACGGCATTACGACCAATATTCACACCTTGTTCCGCTACCTGCATAACACAACCCATTATTACATCTTCAATCAAAGCGGGATCAAGATCGTTTCTTTGAACAAGGGCTTTGAGTGGCTCGGCAGCCAGATCAACTGGGTGCCACCCAGAAAGCTTTCCGTTGCGCTTGCCTCCTATTGTCCTTACGGCATCTACTATTACTGCTGTTGGCATCTGTATATACTCCTTACTTTATAAATTTGTTAAGTACTGATGAGATACTTAAATACATTGATTAAATAAAAGTTTTGTTATTTATTCATATTATAGACAAACTAGCCCAATAAAGCCAAATTGGGAAATCACATTTATTTTTGCTCTGGTGAAAAAGTTTTTGTTGATGCTAATTAAAACTTTCCAAATCTGCTAATTTGTCAGCAACGAGCTATTTTTGATCCACTTCAACAAACTTTAAGTTGACCCACTTTCATTTACTTTTGGGTTGGTTGAGATTTCATGCAAAATACCTATTAGGTGAAGCTTTAGGGGCTCCTATTATACGGGGAGCGTGCCCTGACCATAGGCCACTGGCTCTTGGACCGTCACTCCCTCGACAACCTTGCCAATCGGAAAGTCTTTCACGTCCCACGTCATGAAGCGCTCCGCTTTCCCCCTGATCGCCGACGCAAGATGAACGGCATCCGCTCCACGCAACCCATATCCTCGGGAAAGGACCCGCGCGTGACGAGCGGTAGGCAGATCGACCTCAATCCAGCGCAGGAAGCCGTGTTCGAAGAAGGTACGAATTTTGTTGTCCACCTCCTCGGCTTCGGGTGACCTGACCTCTCCGTGCCCGCAGACTTCGGCATAAACCAGCGTGCTCGTGACAATCGTTAGCCGCCGGTTCTCTCCGGCCGTGAGCAACTCGCGGGCCGTTTCGACCCGCCCCTCCTCACCTGAAATCCATGCAAGGTAAATGTTGGAATCAAGGTAGAAGCGGGGTGGCTCAGGCACCGCGCGTCCACTGCTGATGCTCTGTGGCAGTCCTTTCGCCCGTGTACCAAGGCGCGATGCCTGTCAGCTCTGCGACGGTCATCACAAACCCCACCACTTCAATGCAGTCAAGCGACTCGACTTTTACTAAGGTGATCTGTCCCACCTGGTTGCGGGTGACAGTACCAGCGGCCCGCACTTTTGTCCCGAGGTACTGGCGTACCGTTTCGAGTAGGTCTTCCGGGAAGGTGCACCGAACAGCGTGTTGCTCTTCGGTATCGTAGAGACTAGCCTTTCGTTGACCCCGGCGCAGGTTCACGACATCCAAGACGCCGGTCACCGATCCCAATGCCTCGTCCGTTCCTTGGAATGCCTCTGCGGCATGCTCGACGATCTCTTGCGTTACCTGGACTTCCGTTTTGGATCCGCTTTCTGTGACAGCAGTAAGGCCGATTCCCGACACGCCCGGATTTTTGAGGATCTTCCCTATCTGTTGCACCTTCCCAATAGCAGACTCGGAGAACCAAGGAGGAAGCTCGGAACGATCTTTAAGGACCGCTAAGCCGTTTATGAGCCTGGTTGGTACTTCGGGGTGGACATCCGTCGAGGGCTCAAGTACCAGTCCGATACTCCCGTCCCAGACCTCGCTGATGCGCCATCGACCTCTGCGACTGTTCGCACCGCGTGAGGTGCAATCCAATTCATGGAGCATCTCAAGCGTGTGCTTGATCAGCGCTACCAGCGCATCCGCTGGGAGTTGGCCACGTTCACCGTAGAGTTGCAGCCGAATCTGGGTCATCTTTGAACCATACTCCCAGATTGTGACAAACCGACTGTCCAACAAGAACTGGTCCAATTCGCAGCCTGGTGTTTCAAGGATTTCCTCATAGTACAACCGCGATCAGGGCTTGTCGCAAAGCGCTGACCGTGTCAATGATCACCGCGGTAACTGTCAGGCGTGTTGTCACAATCTGGGAGTATGGTTCCGGTAATGGCGATTAAAATCAACAAAGGTCCCTCAATCAACATGTCAATCAAGAAGTGGAGTCGAGCGACTTGCTTCCTTTCAACAATCGTACGTGCTGGCATTAAGAATTCAAGAATTCCCTCACAAGCAAGTACACCTCCCCAGAGCGCGATAACCATAAAATGTAAAGTTTGAAGTCCATTCATATAAATTATTCTAACTAGCCTTAGGCAATTGGTCAAGTGTCGTGTTTGTTTTGATTCCACCTTTTACTTGTGTTGTCGGAGCACATAATTCGATTTTATTCCTTGACCAACGTGACACAAGGAGCAGGTCAGAAGGAGTGGGGCTAACTGGACTTGAACCAGTGACCTCAGCATTATCAGTGCTGCGCTCTAACCAGCTGAGCTATAGCCCCGTTGTCACCTTTTTGAGGGAAAATTCAGTTACCGCAAACCTTACGGTGCGAAGCCGATTCCATCTCTATACTACCAGCCATAACAGAGGTCTGCGAAGAAAGTTGGCGTTAGGTGTAATCGGCGGTATCTGGAGTATACACGGGAGCAACAGCAGCCAGCTTATGATCTTCATCTAAATTCATCAACTTCACTCCCGTAGCGGCGCGACCCTGAAGTGATATTTGATCCACAGCCATTTTTATCACAACACCACCTGAGGATACCAGCAAAAGTTCACTGTTTGACGAAACTATAAAGCTGTTGGTCACCACTCCTTTGGTTGGCGTTAACCCAATAGCCTTTACTCCCTTGCCTCCCCTGGCTTGAGCACGAAAATTGTCTATAACAGTTCTTTTGCCAAACCCTTTTGTGGTAATAAAAACTGCATCCATTCCCTCGGAGATAACGTCACACGCCACCACTTGATCGTCTTGTTTTAGAGTAATCCCCCTGACACCGGCGGTGTCGCGACCGGTTGGGCGCACTTGGTCTTCTTTGAATCGTATACACATACCTTTTTTGGTTACCAACAAAAGCTCATTGTTCCCATTGGTGCAAACAACCTTGACTAATTCATCATTAAGATTCAACGAAATAGCAATTATCCCTTCACGTCTAGACTTGTTGTATTGGATTAAGGGTGTTTTTTTGACTTGACCAAGTTGGGTAACAAAGAATAAATTCTTCCCCTCCTCAAAATCACGGGTGGAAATTATAGCCTCTATGCGCTCATCATTGTCAATAGGCAATAGATTGATTATTGCCGTTCCTTTTGTGGAACGTTCTCTCAGAGGGATCTGGTAGGCCCGGAGTTTGAAAACACGACCTTTATTGGAAAACAACAACAGATGTGAGTGGGCAGTTGTATGCACGGCAATGGTAACCACATCGCTTTCTTTGAGTTTAGTCCCTTGTACTCCCCTTCCGCCGCGGGCTTGACTTTTAAAAGCATCTCCAGATATGGAGTTTATATAGCCGCTTGTGGTCATGGTTATGAACAACTCATCGTCGGCTATTAAATCTTCGGTAACTAATTCACCGGGATCTGTTTCTAAACGTGATCTCCTCGGCTCAGCAAATTTAGCGCGTATCTGTTTTAGTTCATCAATAATCAAACGGCGCAGTAAATCTTCACTGCCGAGTATCCCTTGCAACTCAGCTATTGTAGCTTGCAGCTTTAAATACTCTTCTTTGAGCTCAGATCTCCCAAGACGTGTAAGGCGCCCAAGGGTTAGATCGAGAATATGATCAGTTTGAGGTTCGCTAAACTCAAAAGGTGTATCCATAAGCTTGGATTTAGCGGCTGGACGATCGGGGGAGTTGCGTATGGCTTCAATCACCTCATCCAATAAATCAATGGCGCGGAGTAAACCTTCAACTATGTGGGCTCTATTTTGGGCTTTGTTCAACCTGAACTGGCAGCGCCGTGTAACCACCTCCAACTGATGTTCTATATAATGATGTAGTAGTTGAGCCAGATTTAATGTCCTTGGGACCCCGTCAACAATGGCCAACATATTAACGCCAACACTTGTTTGAAGAGAGGTGTATTTGTAGAGGTTGTTTAATACCACCTCGGCATTGGCATCTCTTCGCACCTCCACAACCAGACGTGCTTCGCGCCCGGCGGAATCGTTTTGCAACCGGGATATACCCTCCAACACACCATCTTTGACTAAATCGGCTATTTTCTTCTCTATAACCTCAACTGAAGTTTGATAAGGCAGTTCAGTAAAGATAATACGGGTGGAGTTACGAATTTCTTCCAGCTCCGAAACGGCACGTATTTTTATAGAGCCGCGACCGGTTCTATAGGCGTCTTTGATGCCTTGAGTACCCAACAAAAGCCCACCTGTAGGGAAGTCGGGACCTTTGATAAACGCCATCAGGTCGTCCGGTGTGGCTTCTTGATGACTTAAAACATAAATTGTCGCGTCAATCACCTCAGCTAAATTATGGGGAGGTATGTTAGTTGCCATCCCAACAGCAATTCCTTGGGATCCATTAATCAATAGGTTGGGTATTCGCGACGGTAATACAACTGGTTCCAGCTCACTTGCGTCATAGTTTTGAACAAAATTAACCGTATCTTCTTCAATTGATTCCAGTAAAGTCAGTGAGATTGGGGCCAAGCGGCACTCGGTATACCTCATTGCGGCGGGTCCCTCATCAGGCCCTGTTGAACCAAAGTTACCGTGCCCATCTATCAGGGGGTGACGCAAACTAAAATCCTGCACCATTCTGGCCAAAGAGTCATATATGGCACTATCACCGTGTGGGTGAAAACGTCCCATAACATCACCGACAACACGTGCACATTTTGTATATGGGCGCTCGGGTCTAAGCCCCATATTGAACATTGCATATAGTATACGTCTATGAACCGGTTTCAACCCATCCCGTACATCGGGCAAAGCACGTGACACTATAACAGACATGGCGTAGTCTAAGAAAGACCTTTCCATCTCTTCTTGTAACTCAATTGGTTTAACTACGGTCATCAATACTTACCATTTGACATCTATTTTGAAAAAGAAGGTTAAATATCAAGAAAACGAACATCTTTGGCGTTGGTTTGTATAAAGTGGCGGCGGCTTAATACATCATCCCCCATAAGAACGGAACACACGTCATCAGCTAAAGCTGCTTGCTCTAAACTAATCTGCAGTAAGGATCTTTTTGATATATCCATCGTTGTATTTTTAAGTTCGTCAAAATCCATCTCTCCCAAGCCTTTGAGACGTTGAAACTCCGTTTTATGGTTAGGATTGTTACTTAAAAAACCGGTCTTTGCCGCGTCATCTTTTAAATATATTTTCTCTTTGCCAGACGCGGTCGAGTATAAGGGAGGCTGTGCAACGTATACATATCCCGCCTCAACCAAAGGACGCATTTGGCGAAAGAAAAAGGTTAGCAATAATGTTCTGATATGCGATCCATCAACATCGGCATCGGCAAGTATAATAATTTTATGATAACGGGCTTTTGTAATATCAAAATCATCCGCTAACCCGGCGCCTATAGCCGATATTAACGCCTGTATTTCCAAGTTTTTTAACATCTTATCAGTTCTGGCTTTTTCTACATTTAATATTTTACCTCGAATAGGCAGTATCGCTTGTGTTTTGGGATCCCTGGCATCTTTAGCTGAACCACCCGCTGAATTACCCTCTACAATAAACAACTCGGATTCGGCGGGGTTTTTAGAAGAACAATCAACCAATTTTCCTGGAAGTCCCGCGCCATCCAACGCGGATTTTCGTCTTGTGATATCTCTAGCTTGTTTTGCCGCCATTCTGGCCTTGGAAGCAAGCAGTGCTTTTTGTACTATCTGGTAAGATTCTTTCGGATTTTCCTCTAACCATTCATTCAGTTTTTCGTTGGTAGCTTTTTCAACCAAAGAGCGTATTGATAAGTTCCCCAATTTACTTTTGGTTTGGCCTTCAAACTGCGGCTCTTTTAAGCGCACGGAAATAATTCCAACCAAACCTTCTCTAATATCTTCCCCTTGTAAGTTGGGATCTTTGTCTTTCAGATAACCTTTTGTACGCGCATACTTATTGATGATATTCGTTAATGATTTCTTAAAACCTTCTTCATGCATACCCCCCTCGATGGTAGCTATGCCATTGGCAAAGGAATAAATGCTTTCATAAAAACCGGTATTATACTGAAAGGCTACTTCTACCTCTTGATCTGTTTCTGCTTGGGTAAAAAAGCCCACCTTTTTGAAGATAGCTTCTTTGGAGGCATTTAAATGTTTTACGTAATCAATAATCCCCCCCGAATAACAAAAGGTTTTCTTATCTTGTTTTTGGGTGTGTTGATCTATAAATGTTATCTCTAATCCTTTATTTAAAAACGCCATTATTTGTAAGCGTTCCAAAACGGTTTGAGCTCTAAAATCTATCTCTTCGAAAATAGTGGGATCGGGCCAAAAAGTAACTGTCGTTCCTGTTTTATTGTTTGGAGAATCTCCTGTTATTCTAAGTGGGGCAGTTACTTTACCTCCATTTGTAAACTCAATTTGATAGTGGTTCTGATCTCTGTCCACCTCTAAAATTAACTTAGAAGAAAGAGCGTTAACCACCGACACGCCCACACCGTGAAGACCCCCCGATATCTTATATCCACTACCGCCAAACTTTCCGCCGGCATGAAGCGTAGTAAGGACCACTTCCGCGGCAGACTTATCCTTGTATTCAGGATGGGGGTCAATTGGAATACCTCGTCCATTATCTTCAACCCTACATCCGCCGTCAGCAAGCAGTGTCACTTCAATTTTGGTACAAAAGCCGGCCATAGCTTCGTCAATTGAATTATCCACAACCTCCCATATAAGGTGATGCAACCCTAATGGACCGGTGGAACCTATATACATACCGGGAGTCTTACGGACCGGTTCCAAACCTTTTAATACTGTTATGTCGGAAGCTTTATATGAATTTTGACTATTTTTTAAACTTTTTGGTGTGGGTGTTTTGTCTATTACTATGGTTTGTTCGCTAGTCATACAGTTAACTTTAATTCTAGCTTAAAGATCTTACCGGCATTAGTATATAGGTGAAATTTTCATCTTTTCCTTTTATAATAACGGGGTTGGAGTTGTCATTGAAGTGTATGGTGATTTGATCTCCATCGCAAGCTTCAATTCCATCAAGCAAGTAAATAAGGTTGAAAGATATATTTATATCCTCGCCGGAATATTCTCCGTAGACTTCCTCTAAAAGAGAACCGTCCATAGCTTTTAAACCTATTTTGACTGTATTTTGTGAAAAATTAAACTTTATTACCGACGCAGTGTCGGGTGCTAAAACTTTTGCCCTTCTTAGTGTGGATATTAAATCGGACCGGGAACCACGAAAAGATACTGTTGTGTTTTCCGGTATCAAAGGTTGGTAGTTAGGATATTTTGCGGATATTAAACTGGATATAAGTATAAAATTTTTATAAGTAAACTTTACTTCGAATTCTGTAATTTCTAACAGTACTTCATCCTTTTCTGTATACTGTTTGTGTGTTGATATAATCCGTTGTAACTCTAATAACGACTTACTTGGTATGATTATTTGCTTATCGTTTATAGAACTGTTTATACTGATATTACTTAATGTTAAACGATAAGAGTCGGTAGCAACCATATCAACATTGTCGTTGTCGAATTTCATTAATATGCCTGTTAATGCGGGTCTAGCCTCGTCGGTGGAAGCTGCTTCGATTACTTGTCGTATAGCATGATTAAACTCATAGGCGTTAAGCGATATAGGGACTGTTTCGGTTGTAATATTTTTCCACAGAAAACCATTTTGTAAAGTATTAATTGCAAAATTGGTTTTACCACAACTTAAATAAACAACATTATCTATCGACTTCAATACCACCTTGCCTTCTTCTAAGGAACTTAAGGCATTAAAAAATAGTTTGCCGGGTACTACACATTCTCCGTCCTCTTCTATTGTGGTTGAAATTTCAGCACGAATTGTAAACTCCCTCTCATTGATTGTAAAAATTAGTGTATTGTTCAACAGTTCCAACTTCAACGCCCCTATGGAAATTTGGGTTGGTTTGATCACAGTCAATGATCTGGTAATAACAGCGGTTACATCCATCAACCGTTCTTTTTCACATGTCATACTAAAATTACTCACCTTAACAACACCTCTTTATTTATACTTTTCCACAACTTACTATTTTTTCCACAGCCTTGTTTATTATTTAATTTTTAACAATAGTAATAGGGTATGTGTAAAAGTGTAAAACTACTATAATACCTAATTAATATACAATTTTTAAACATGATGTGTTGTGGAAAACTAACTGTTATACTCAGACTTGATTTTTATTATTAACTCATTAACCTGCCCGTAAACCTGTTTTTTTTGTTTCATTAAAGAAGATATTTTTTCTATAGCATGTATGGCGGTAGTATGATCCCTACCGTTGAATATATTGGCAATCTGTGGATAACTTAAATCTGTAAGTTCACGGATTATATACATACAGATTTGGCGCGCCAACACCAACGGGCGTCTTCTGTTTGGTCCAACTATTTCTTCAACACCAAACCTGAAATACTCTGAACATATATTAATGATTGTCTGTGGAAGAATCCGTTTAAACTGATCTTTAACTATAATGTCGCTTAGATTAACTTTAACTAAATCACCTGTTATTGGTTGATTTGTGAGTTTCGCATAAGCAATAACTCTATTTAATGCCCCCTCCAATTCCCGTATGTTATTTGTTATATTAATGGCTATAAACTCCAAAACATCGTTTGGAATCGCGATGTCTTCACTTCTCATTTTTTTTTGAAGAATAGCCATTCTTGTTTCCAGCTCCGGTGGCTGGATATCGGTTATTAATCCGGATAAAAATCTACTCCTTAACCGTTCCTCCAAGGTTGATATCGAACGAGGCGGCCTGTCAGAGGTAATAACTATCTGTTTCGATGATTCATATAATGAGTTAAAAGTATGAAAAAATTCTTCTTGGAGTGACTCCTTGCCCTCAATGAACTGGATGTCATCTATAAGTAAAATATCACACTCCCTATAACGGCGCTTGAATGATACCGTTTTATTAATTCTAATTGCATTAACAAACTCATTTAAAAATGTTTCAGTGGAAACATACCTAATTTTGTTTGTTGGCATATGTTTCAAGATATAGTTTCCTATTGCATGCAGTAGGTGTGTTTTACCGAGTCCTGTATGCCCATAAATAAACAGCGGATTATATGAGTGTGATGGCGATTCCGCTACAGCTAAAGCGGCTGCGTGTGCAAACCGGTTGGATGATGCAATTACAAAAGCATCAAAAACATAAGAAGGGTTAAACATACTTTCACCGGTCCCCGTTGCTGGCGGTACGGGTTGGGTTTGCACAGAAATATTTCCTCCGTTGCTTCGGTTATCAACCGTCATTCTGTTTGGTAAATCGAAAGATGTATCTATTTCAATATCTAAATCAGTGGATACGCCCGTTATAGTTGACAGTGTCTCTAATATGACCGGAAGATAGCGATTGATCAACCTATCTCTAACTATTCTGTTTGGTACGGATATAACCAAACTGTTATCCTTGTAATTAGTGGCGTTAACGGGCATCAGCAATGTTTTCCACACACCTTCGCCAAGCCGATCTTTCAAAATAATACTACACTTATCCCATAATTCTATACTCTGTTTCATAAATACCCTTACTTTTAAACTCTTTTTTGTTGGAACAAACCAACCCAAAAACACCACTCTACTTCAAGCTTATTGCCTAATGATGAAGAAATTTATTTTATTAAACTCCTTTCCCCCAACTATACAACTACTTAGAAAGTTGTGTCCAAAAATATACCAAAAATATTAAGACTATAAAATACGAACAGTATTGCATAATAACCAGCCAAATATATATACATACCAACCCAATATATCCGCCTTGATCAAGAATTTGATGGAACAAACACCAAACTAAGGTTGAATAAAGTTTGGTCACCTCTAAACGTTCTTTGTACTGCTAACAGTACCCCAACTAGAGGTTTACAAATATAGGCTACTCTAAATATTATCCACAGGTTGTGTAAAAAGGTGTGGATAAAGAATAGGTATAGATAAATTTACCAATCTCAACCACACCTTTATATTTTTCACTCTTTCTCAAACGCGCGGTGGAATAATTAGTTTATATATACGTTCCAAGTCGGCTATGTTTGCAAACTCTATTACCACAACACCATGTTTTTTGGTGATATCAACCTTTACTCGTGTATTTAAATAATCACTTAGAATAACTTCCAACTCAACCAAACTAGGATCACGCTCACTAATATTTTTAGGAGCTGTTTTCACCCTATTATCTGGTTTGCTGTTTTCTCTATCTTTTATGACTTCTTCAACCGCCCGTACACTTAATCCTTCATTAACTACTCTTTTTGCCAACTCTTCCTGGAGTGTTCTGTCAGGTGTACCAAGTAAAGCTCTTGCATGGCCGGCGGTCAACTGTTTATCGAGTATAAGTTTTTGCACTCCCGCGGGAAGTTGTAACAACCTTATGGTGTTGGTTATTGTTGCCCTACTTTTTCCTACTCTTTTTGCCAGTTCATCATGGGTTATATTCAACTCCTCCAACAACTGTTGGTATCCGGCAGCCTCTTCCAGTGCATTAAGCCCTTCTCTGTGGAGGTTTTCAATTAACGCTTTTATAAGTGAAGAGGTGTCGGTTTCAACATTGATAAAACTCGGAATGGTTAGCAAACCAACTCTTTTAGCCGCTCTCCAACGTCGTTCACCAGCAACAAGCTCATAAACATTCTCCTCCAACTCCCTGAGCAGTATCGGTTGGAGTATGCCAACTTCGTTGATTGATGCCGCAAGGGAGGATATTGCTTCTTCATCAAAATACTTTCTAGGTTGTGAATGGTTTGGTTTGATATAGTTAACAGGAACTTCTCTATAAACCAAACCCTCCTGTTTGTGGACTGTTTCTGTTGGAATAAGTGAGCTTAACCCTTTTCCAAGACCACTATGACGAACCACCGCTGACCTCCTTTGCCAGTTGTCTATAGGCTATTGATCCACGTGAGGATGGATCAAATACTGTTATTGGTTTTCCAAATGATGGTGCTTCTGACAGTCGTACACTACGGGGTATAATTGATTTACATACAAGCGAATCAAAATGCTGTTTTACCTCCCGGGCCACTTCATCCGAAAGCTTAGTTCTGCCATCATACATAGTGAGTACTATAAAACCTATCCTTAAATCCGGGTTTAAGCTTGTCTTTACAAGTTCAACATTACGCAAAAGTTGCCCCAAACCCTCCAAGGCATAGTATTCACACTGTATGGGAACTACGATCTCTTTGGTGGCAGCAAGAGCATTAACGGTTAGCAATCCCAATGAAGGTGGGCAGTCTATAATAATAAAGTCGTAATCATCCTCTATGAGCGCTATAGATTTTTTTAATTTGAGTTCACGGCTAAACGCAGACACCAACTCTATTTCCGCTCCAGCCAAATCTATTGATGAAGGTGCTAAAAACAGGTTTTTCAAACTGGTTGGCTCTATACAGTCTTCCATATTAACATCGTGCATTAACACGTCATATGTCGACATATCAAAACTTTTAGGATCTATACCAAGGCCGGTGGTTGCATTGCCTTGTGGATCCAAATCTATAATAAGTACTCTGAAACCTATTTCAGCCAAAGAAGCCCCCAAATTAATAGCCGTAGTTGTTTTACCAACTCCACCTTTTTGGTTCGCTATCGCAAGTATTCTCGCTGTACTTGGTTGTTGTTTATTATTCAAATTTGGCATTTATCCTTTAATCTTCTGTCCCAATAAACAAAGCATCACAGTTGGCACTAACATCAGTAGTTGACATTGTACTATTATATATACTCAATTAGCAAGTGTAAACGGTCAATTATTTAAAATAAAATTTATAACCGATTTAGTTACGGACTGTTTCACGTGAAACATACTCTAAAAGAGAGGATACTTTCGAGGCAGACCTACTCTCTATAGGCATGTAACCGGTGAATGACCCGGACGTACGTACATTTCTCGTCTGTGGTGGAATGAAATTAATCTCCCAAACCTTTGCAAACTCTCTCAACGGCCTCTTATATATCTGCTTCGATACCATACTATTTAAGTATGATCTACCAACAGATTTTGAAGACCGGCTCCCCGCAAAGACATAGTTACGGACTGTTTCACGTGAAACATACTCTAAAAGAGAGGATACTTTCGAGGCAGACCTACTCTGCGAGGATATTTATCGGGGCATATTTTGCAACATTTAATAACTGCATAATTAAATGAGTTCATGTAACGCTCGATGGATATAAACTTTGCACCCAGTTCGGAAAGACTGTTTGCGGGCCATCTGGTCAAGGGTTCACCGTTCTTACTGTCATCCGGGTTATCGGTATAAGGTTGTTCCGAAACTATCAAAACTCCACCCGGTTTCAAGAAAGGAAGTCCACACTCAACAGTTGTTGCCGGTTTTCCAAAACTACGTGATGTTACAACATCGAACCTTGATCGCAACATCAAACTTCTTGCTGCTAATTCGGCATTATTGTTCAATACCGACACTTTTGATGACAGATTAAGCCGACTTACCGTTTCCATTAGGAAACTACTTCGCTTGACGCTGGAGTCAAGTAGAACTATATTAGACTCCTTCCATACGTGTGCTAAAACCAATCCGGGTAATCCACCCCCAGAGCCCAGATCAACTACATTGCCCGGGTTTATTATAGGAGAAACTGCGGCAAAACCAACTGAATGAACGATCTGTTGTTCGATAGGCATGTTGCCGCAAAACCTCAACTTGGCGGCTAAATTTAATGCATTGACCAACTCAATATTTTCTAAACAGGCATCCAACATGTCATGCTATCTGTTTACAGCTTAACTGTGTTTACTGGCGGTATCCCCGGGTTTATTGACTGGAACTATGACTACATATCTGGCCGGTTCCACACCCTCAGATTTAGTTTCTATGCCGTCAATACTGTTAGCTGCATCGTGTACTATCTTGCGTTCAAATGACGACATCGGCTCCAAGACCTGCTCTATACCGGTGGTAACTGCTTCCATAGCTGTTTGTGAAGTAAACTTTATCAACGCCTCTTTTCTCCTTGCTTTGTAGTTGCCAATGTCGATATGTGCCGGTAGGGCTTGGTTGACAAACCGTTGTTGTAATACTCTACGGCACAGTTCTTGTATTGCGTTGATAGTTTCTCCATGTTTACCTATCAACAGCCCCAACTCCTTTCCTCCGCTAACGCTTACGTGAATGGCATCTACGGTAACATCGGTTGTTGCAACGGATACGTCATGCATGTTGAAGATATCTATTATATTTTTCAAGAAGTCAACTATCACTTCCGCTTGTTGATCGGGCTCGGGTGATATACTGTTTTTATCCGGGTGGTTTTGGTTCGCCTTATTAGTCATGTTTGTAGCGTTTACAATATCGGATTTTTTTTCTGCCGGCTCGGGTGATTGTTGTGAAGATGAGTTTGTCATACCTTTATTCACTGCCATATTACTGTCTTTTCTTGCCCTCTGTACTCTCCTTTGAGGTTTTTTAGTTGAATTTTTCAATACAGGTTTTGGAAGAATTCTCGCCTTAACCCGTGCTTCATTTTTAAACTTACCGAACAGTCCTTTTGTGGGAAGTTGAACTATTTCAAATTCAACCTCACCCTCACTGGTCCCCAGCTTGTCCAAAGCATTGGCTTTAGCTTCTTCAAGAGTTTTGCCAAATGTTTCAATCCACTCCATCTATCTCTGTCCTTTTTGTATCTTGCTCATTGTTCTCCTGTTTTTGTGTAGTATCGGAAATCAAATCAGGATTTTTTCCATTATTTCCTTCATGCTTGTTATGCGGTACCGGCTTGCCCTGCTTACTCGACCCAGGCTTACTCTGTCCGGGCTTACTGTTTTTCCTGATACCATCAGTGGTTTTTGCTCCCTTTGAACCAACCCCCTTTTTCAAGGTACTGCTTGTGCTGTTTTTGTTTAAAGTTTTACCGCTGTTTTGCCCAGAGCCACCTTTTGGTGGGATGTTCTGATTCGGTTGCTTTTTAAGAACTTGTTCTTGATTTTTTAACTCTTTATTGCTAAAGGATACCATTATATTTTTAACCACTGGGTCATGTCTGTACATAAGCTCTTGTTGTAGTATTCGCAGCGCACTAGATACCACGAAGTAAATATTAACACCGGCCGGAATGTTTATATAAATTGCAGCAAAAATAATGGGGAAAAACTTTTGCATGGTTTGCATTTGTGAAGGAAGCTGAGATGATGATTGAGGATTTCTGCTGGTGAGCTGCCACATCTGTATGTACTGTAATGTTACGGCTACTATAACCAAAAGCCACAAGACCACCGCTATCAAAAGTGTTGCATGATGCCCCCAAGCTTTTTGGGCTAAATTCAGTCCAAACGACACTAACTGTCCTTTGTGTACAATAATGTCATGATAAATTCTGCTTTTGGGCGATATATACAAAGGCTTCGCAACCGGATGTTTGCCCTGAGTGAAATGACTTAATCCTTCTATAACATAGTATAAAATAAAAAAAGCAGGCATTTGAAGGAACATTGGCAGGCAACCACCCAAAGGATTGATGTGGTTTTCACGATAGAGGCTCATCAACTCTTCGTTTAGCTTACGAGGATCACCTTTGTACTGTTGTTGGATTTTTTTAACTTCCGGCGCTATTTTTTGCATTAACAACATCGAACGCGTACTTTTGAGTGTCAATGGTGCCAGGACCACCATTACGACCACGGTTACCAAGATTATGGTAATGGCAAAGTTGGGTATGATGGAGTAGAAAAATGCTACAAGGTAACCTACCGCCACAAGGAGGGGATGAAGGATGGCCAAGATTGTGCTCATGATATGGCTTCACTTTTCTGAGCTTGGATCACATTTTTAGCTGGTACTGGATCATATCCCCACTTTCCCCAAGGATTGCACCTGATAATACGCTTTGTTGCCAGCAGAACTCCTTTTAGCGGCCCATGAAGCTCTATCGCTTGAAGCGCATAGACCGAGCAACTGGGCGTATAACGACATTGGGATGGGTGTCCGTTCCTAAACGCTTGATACAGATGTATCAACGTCTTAAGTCCCCAACTTACAGTTGCGGCAACCTTATTACTGTGTTTTTTAATATCTGACAATTTATTTGCTCTGTTGGTTTATTTTAAATAGTATCTCTTGTAACAAAATATCCTGTAGTTTAGAGTAGTTTAGTGTGTTTAACGGCTTTCTTATTGTAATGAAGTAAACGCCTGTTGGAAAACCGTTTTGAACCTGTGTCATTATAGCACGAAACCGACGGCGTAGTTTATTGCGCACTACAGCTGAGCCGACTTTGCGGGTTATGGAAAAAACAAACTGCTTGGTTTCTCCATGTTCATTGAGTTTAGGTAAGTATTGGACCGTTACCCCTTCCAGTTGGCACCTGTACTTAGGTGCCTTTATGATCTGTGCAATGACGGCTTTTGAGACCCTGGGCGTATTAAACCTCCCCGGGTTTTTGCTCTGACACCGGTAATACTGAATCAAACGGTAAGACGATGACGATTTTTACGGCGTTTGTTGCCAAGTATTCGTCTGCCGGCTTTTGTTGCCATTCGATGACGAAACCCATGCGTTTTTGCACGTTTGCGAACTTTTGGTTGAAATGTTCTTTTCATAATTATTACCTTCGCGAATCTTAGTTAAAACTTTATCTACGTATGTTCAATACTTAGATGAAACAGTGCTTTCTCCTTTTATTTATCTAAGTCTGTCTTATAAGTACAATCACCAACTCCTTCAAGTCCAATCACAAGTAGCCCAATCAGCTAAAGTTACAACTACCGTTTTGGACAGTTGTGGCAAATGATCGTCAATACTAGCAAATGATTCCAGTTCACACAAAACAGCTGGCATACGAGTTTCACGTAGTATGGGTAATGCCATACCTTTGGTGTTGAGAAAACTATTTTTTACGCCGAGGGTTGTGGCTACACCAACAGATAACATTTCCGCCAGTTTTTTCCCGCCTGGGGATGCATAGCGGCTGTTTCCATAGTAAGAAAAAGTACAGTTGATTGCTCTGGACGGGTTGTTATTTATCTTAAATCCCAGATATACATCGGTATTCATAGTATTACATACATGGGCTTGGGTAGACTGAGACAAACTATCCAGTATTATAACGGTTGCTTTAGCTGTGTCAATTCTTTCCTTTACGACGCTTATCAACTGATTCGCACCCCCCAAGTTACCCAAAGCTACCGTATAGTTTTCAAAAGATTTAGATCTTTCGAGCAAGTGGAAACGATCACGTATAGGGCTTGCCAGCTCATTTAAATTACACTTTTTGCTTGCTCTCAACAGTTCAGTCAGGGTTTCGGGGTTGGATGTGTTTGTGACTAAAATTCCTGCATTCCGCTGGAACTCTCCCAACGCTTTGGCTGTGTTATCGCCGAATATTCCGTCTATTCGCCCCACATCAAAACCCAAAACACTCAATAGTTGCTGCAGTTCCGCTATGTCGTCACCCCGAAGCATCGGTACTTGAAGGACAAGTAATCGGCTGCCCAATTGAAAACCGGCCTCTATCAGTGCATTCCAGGTATGCAAATCACATATTCCATTAGCAGGTAAACCCCTGTCACTTTGGAACTGTTGAACTGCCGCTTTAGTGGCGGTTTTAAAACAACCGTCAAAATCGGCCGAAACATCAAAACCTAACCCTTTTAGTTTTTGTTGCAACTCAGAAACGATACTGCTGGTTGAGCCAATTTTGACGGGCAGTTTGTCAGCTAACTGTTTGTCAGCTGATTGGGTCTTTGCCGGCGCTGATGTCATGAAAATTACAGATAGGGTTGTAGGTATGCCAACAACTGCCTTTTGCTTTTAGCTCCCACAATGCGCAACATCAAGTCCCCCTTTTGGAAAAGAAGCAGGGTTGGTATGCTCATAATGCTAAAACGTTGAGGTGTGGAAAGACTTTCATCTATATTGAGCTTGCCTATACTGACTCTATCGGAATACTCCGCGGCAATCTCTTCAAGAATAGGGACAATTGTTTTGCACGGACCGCACCAGGATGCCCAAAAATCAACCAAAACAGGTTTAGGGTTGGAGGTTATATACTCATCAAATGACGCATCGTCCAAGGTTTCTATCAGTTCCGGCATCTTACTCCTTTCCCGTCCACTGCTGTCAGCTCTGCTTTATCCCGAGTGTTAAATTTTCCAACCACCGTTCGGTATCAATTCCGGCCATACAACCACTTCCCGCGGCGGTAATAGCCTGACGATATACATGATCTTGAACATCCCCGCAGGCAAACACTCCTGCAACACTGGTTTTACTGCTATTGTCGGTTATTATGTATCCGGCCTCGTCCGTATCCAACTGATTTTTAAACAAGTCGGTATTTGGAACATGCCCTATTGCTATGAACAAACCTGATATTTTCAACTCATACTCTTCGTCAGTTTTGGTATCACGAAGCTTTACTCCCGTAACCTTTTCTTCTCCCAAAATATCGACAATGACCGAATTCCAGTTTACCCTGATTTTTGGGTGCGAAAAAACACGATCTTGCATAATTTTGGATGCCCGCAGCTGATCTCGACGATGAATAATAGTGACACTCTCGGCAAATTTGGACAAAAATAACGCTTCTTCAAGTGCTGAATCACCCCCACCTACCACAGCTATCGGCAAATCACGAAAAAAATACCCGTCGCATGTGGCACACGTGGAAACGCCGTGCCCCAAAAGTCGCGATTCGTTTTCAAGCCCCAACATCAAGGAACGGGCACCAGAGGCTATGATTAAAGCTTTGCACAACAGATCTGGTGTATCACTGGCGGTATTGTCATTTCCAACCCATATCTTAAATGGCTGTTTAGATATGTCCACACGGGTTACCTTTCCGGGATGAATTTTAGCACCAAATCGAACTGCCTGAGATTTAAAAGCCTCCATCAACTCTGGACCCATGATTCCTGCTGGAAAACCGGGGTAGTTTTCAATTTCTGTTGTCAACATAAGTTGACCGCCAGGTTGATCCGATGTAGAAGAAGGTTCTCCCTCTACCACAATAGGGCTTAAATCTGCTCTGGCGGTATAAATTGCCGCGGTAAGACCTGCCGGCCCCGAACCTATTATGACGACGTTTCCAACGCTGTCTTTTTTTGTAACTCCGTTCACACCCATTGATCTACCTGTTGATTATAGTAATATGTTATTACGCACGCTTTTTCCATAAGAGGAGAGCACCGGCAAGTAAAATACCTCCAACTAAAAAATCTGTAGCCCAGGATATTCCCGGGAATAGATAGGTATCGATCAGGCGAAACAGAGCTATCATAAGCATTACCGACATAACGCCAGCTACTATTGCAATGAAGGCCCCAACAACCAGGGCTGTGGAAAGTATTTTTAAAGGTTCCACTACGAACCTGTTGGTTTGTTTGGTAACTTGTTGAACCGTATCCACAACTCGGGTTGGCCACCCGGTACCATCATCAAGCAGTTTTGTCGCGGGCATTTCTGTTGCGGGGTTTGTTTCCATGTTACTTATTAAATCCCAAAGAGGGTGTAAATGCAACCCCTATGGTTCCAGGCCCTGTATGTGCCCCTAATACTGCTCCTATTTGTCCAATGTACAATGTACAGTCCGGCAATTGGTGTTGCAGTTGTGTGGTGAACGATTCTATGTCTTGTGCCATGCCGTGCGATACCCCTATTTTTCCTGTGGGTTCCGCCTGGCGTACCTTGTCAACCAAGGATGTCAAAGCCTTTGCTCTTGTTCTTGTTTTAGATTCAGGTTCCACAATCCCATTGCGCAGTTCAATCAATGGTTTTATTTCCAATAAGGATCCTAAAAAAGCCCGAGCATTTCCTATTCTTCCTCCTTTTTTTAAATACTCCAAAGTATCCAATGTACCCAAAAGCCTGAGCCCGTCTCTCATCTCCTTGACTTTTACCTCCAAATCATCAAGGCTTAGACCGGCAGAACTCCAACTGCATGCCTCCATAACAAGCATTCCCTGAGCAATGGTAATAAGCTTTGAGTCAAATATCAACACGCGAATCTCCTTGTTGAGCAGTGAGGCTGCTGTAACCGCAGACTGGTAACTGGCTGATATTCCGGCAGATAAAGTTATGCAGATTACCTCATTATACCCGTCTTTTGCTGCTTGGCGAAATGCCTTTTCAAAGCTTCCGGGAGATGGCGCGGCGGTTTGGGGAAGATCCGTTGCCTCTAAACAATGCTGCCAAAACTCTTCTGGCGATAAGTCTTGTTTATCAACGAACTCTTTTTCACCAAACCGTATTGTCAGCGGCACCACCTCAATCTGTTGTGACGCGGAGACGTTATCGGGTAGATCGCATCCACTGTCGGTTATTACTTTTACATTTGGCATATTGCTTCCTACTATTTTACCTGTTTAATGTGGCTCATAAACCAAGCCGTTACACTTGCGGCAGCAAAAAAAACCACTATTCCAACTATGGTTGATATTATAACACGGAGTAACAGTATCCAACCATGATTTGCAACTATTAAACTCGTCGTTAATGCTACGCACAATGCCATCAAAAAGCTGAAACCTGCTATACGACCCAAATGTGCCAGTATGGTTTTTCCTTCTATGCCTCCCATGCGGTAGCCCAGATGTGCTATAGCAATGAAGGTTGCCAATGTATACGCTATGGATACCGACAATGTAAGTCCGCGAACTCCTAATGTATGGTATAAAGCTATAGCAAGTACTATATTGACTATATTTTGTATCAAATACAATAAGAAAGGTGTTTTTGTATCCCGCATTGTCTGGTAGATGCGGGTAAGAAAGATAAAAATACAAAAACTCGGCAATCCGAGGGCCAACATTGCCAAAGCACCGTAAGTTAGATAAAGCCCGTTAGTGCCGGCCGCTCCATGTCCTAAAATCAGTTGTATTATTGGTTTGCCCAAAACCAGATAGCCTACGGCCGCCGGCAAGATCAGGCTTATCATAGCTTTTATGCCTCTGGCGGCTAAATGTCTGAACTCGTCAAATCTGTTTTTGCTCCATAGTTCTGACAGTTCTGGAGTAAGCGTGCTCATAAAAGATGCAGCCACAATTCCAAAAGGTAGCTGAAAAAACACCCAAGCATATGTGTAGGCGGATACGGATCCACCCCTTAGCGAATCAGCTAAAAATAGCATGACAAACAGGGAAACCTGGTTTGCTGCCACAACACCAAAGGTCCAACCGGCCAAACGGGTAACCGCTAAAACAGCTTCATGACGCGGTTCAAAGTGCCATCGAATCTTCAAACCGGCGTTTTTGAGCCCCGGCAGTAACAGTAAAAGTTGTGCACCCACCGCCAATGTTGTTCCAAGCCCCAGCAGTAGTAAAACGGTGCTGTTGTGCTGGATTGAATTCAAAGTGGGATGTCCCAAAAAGTGCGGAATTGACAAAAGTACGGCTATTAGTCCCAAATTGGTGACTATTGGGGCAAATGCCGGAGCGGCGAAGTGACGTTTTACATTCAACAAAGCGGTGGCGAGACTTACAAACCCGTAAAAAGCCAGTTGCGGTGTAAAAAAGCGTAAAAGATTGACCGCAACACTCCTTTGCAAAGGGGCATATTTGGCATGATTGGCCAGTGTGTAAACCGTTATCAGGCCGGGAGCCGCCAAAAAGAATATAACCGTAGAGATAATCAATACGACAACGGAAAGGGTTATCACTGCCGAGATGGCTTCCCAAGCTTCTTCGTCAGTTTTGGTAGTTAACCTGTCTACAAATATAGGGACAAAGGTGGCAGACAGTATTCCACCCAATACCAGATCATGAACTATGTGAGGTGTGGTATTTGCCAAGTTGTAAGCATCTGCCAAGGGGTTTATGCCAAGTGCATAAGCTAAAGCAAAAAGCCGTGCAAGCCCTGTGAGTCTTGCGATAAAGGTTCCAACCCCCATCCAAAAGGTGGGTTGTGACGGCCAGACAGTTTTGGTGTTGGGATTTATACTTGTCATTGGCGCTGCTTGTGCAGGGGTTTGTGAAGCCAACTGCTTTTGCGAATAACATTTATCCACCAAGCAAGCAATAAAACAAGAGCACCCACCATAAGGATTATGGCAACAAAAGATACCGCTTGGGACCTTATGGTAAAAATACCTTCAACCAGTGTAAGTTTGCCGTTTGGGGCTTCCAAGTATACCTTTAGCGGAAATTCACCTGAGGTAGTCGTTTTGATGTTAAAATAAAAAGAGTTGTTACGTGTTGTTAGCCGCACCGGCTGTGTTGGGCCGTTCGGAAACTGTAAGTTTGGACTTACCAGTTTTAATGTGCCGTGTACTGAGATACTCATTTTGGAAATAATTGATATGGGGATACGCGCCTTTCGCGCGGTTAAAGTTATGGTTCTGTCAGGTTGCAACGATAAAAGTGAAAGTTGTGTTTTAACGGTTTTATCAGCTAAGTTGAGATACCCAGACTGTTGGTTTGGATCCAACCCGGCCGCTTCGGAGTCAAGTAACAGATCGTTCGCGGTTACTACAAATGGGGCGTTGACGGCGGTTGCCGATTGTGCAGCCGCAATGAGGTCCGCTGTTTGGGTTAATTTGGCGGTTGGCAGTTGATTGCCGTATTGGTGAAGGCGAAAAGATGCCAGCCGCCATACTGATGGTTCACCATTAATTCCGGGTGGAACTGTATTAAATAGTGTGCTCAAAGTAACAGGTTCAATTATGGGGTTGTTGGTTATTCCGGACAGCAAAGCAGGCAAAAATGTTTTTTCGGATTGCCAGTTGGCGGCCGCTATGCACACCAACCCCCTTGCTTGGGAGGCGTTGGGTTCGTTGAAGTAAATTTGGGCCACATCGGCCAGAAACTGGTTTGCGTTAAGTGCGGGATCGGTTGTTTGGGTAAAGTGCGCCGCCAAACCTGTATTAGCTAAAACAGCAAACATTTTATGCTGCACAGTTTGTCCCGCAATCCAAAAAGGCTGTGTGGGGGTGAAGTAGGTGGTCGTGGGTTGAAGAACATTTGATGTTACAACCATATCTTCAATACCGTTGTTGGCGAGAAGGTCTAACGTACTGTAGTTTAAGGGATTTGAATCAATCCAAGTAGGCACCGTCATGTTGGCTGTATTGGCGGAGTTTGAAAAGCTGTTTTTAAAAACTTTTTTGCCGCGAAGTAGTTGTTGAGCAAAGTATGAGTCAAAAGGAGTCCGACTGAACAGTTCTGCATTGATGGGAACATACGACAATGGGGTGATTATTTGCTTTTTTGGATTGTCAATCATTCCTTTCAAGTCGGATAGTAAGCCATGTTGGTGTAAAAGTAGTTGAATGGTTTGAGGACTGAGGGATAACGTAAAAGGGACTTGCGGATACTTTGACAGTCCCGTTATGAGGTCGGATAGCCTTTTTAACTCAGTCGAGTTTATTTTGTTTAAGTACGTCTCGTTTATATGTGACCGACGGTGTTGCAGGCTGGCTTGTATTGGAAAGATTAAATCCAGTCGCAGCTTTACGGTGTTGGCCGATGAGCCTACATATATTAAATAGGTTGTCAGAGAGTCAAATACCTGGCCGTTTTGACGGTCGATTAGTTCCGTTTGAATAGGATAAACACCGTTACAACTTGTGATTGTGCAGTAAAGATAAAGGTTTGAGCTGTTACTTGAAGTCCCGGTAGGAGCTGGTTGTTGGTCTATTCCTATATTCAATGTAGTCGTTGGTATGGTCACATTTATTGGCGCTATTGAACTTATAGCTTGTCCAAAGGGCGGAACGTTTAAGGTTGTTTGAAAAGCACTTCGGCTAGTTAATAAGGGATATAGTGAGATAACAAGTTCCAAATTGTTAACAGGAAGATTGGAGGATATGGATAAACTCACATGGAGTGGTTGTCCTGATGATACCCACGGTGACTGAGATATCAAAGACATATGGGTGTCCGTAGTAGAATGGGCGGCATTTAAACGTTTGGAGGAATCGTGACGTATAGCTGTAGTAGCATATGAGTAGTTTGTATTTAATAACCAGGATATCATTGGCAGTGTTGTCAAAAAGAGCAAGACAGAGATGATCGGCACCATCTTTTTGATGGACTTCATTGAGTGGTTAATATTTTGTGGCATACAGAATATCCATTGTGTGAGCTATATAACATGATTGCAAAACATTTAAAAACCTTTCTTGAGCCTGCCGTAAGCTTGAGCAAACTGTTTACTATACAAGGATACAGCTTGTATCTGGTTGGGGGTAGTGTTAGGGACGCTATTTTAATGGCTGAATCCAATACTAACGGCAGTTTTTTTGTTGATCTTGATTTTACTACCGATGCCGAACCGACGGTAGTCAAAAACACAGTTGGCAACTGGGCAGATGCAATCTGGACGCAAGGTGAGGCTTTTGGGACCATTGCGTGTTTACATAAGGGTATACGTTATGAGATCACCACTTACAGGAAAGAGGTTTATCCGCAGTCCTCTCGCAAACCGCATGTTGTATTTGGAGACAACATTGAGACGGATTTGTCAAGGCGTGATTTTACCGTCAATGCCATGGCCCTCTCATTGCCTGATTTGAAATTGATTGATCCATTTAATGGTTTGGACGATTTAGTAGCCAAGCGCTTACGTACCCCTATGTCCCCCGCCATTTCTTTTTCTGATGATCCGTTACGTATGTTAAGGGCTGCCCGCTTTATTGCAAAGTATGATCTTATGCCCGATGATGACTTGGTTGAAGCGGTGTGTCGTGAACGTCAACGCATTCAAATAGTGTCAGCTGAACGCATAAGAGACGAGTTAAACAAGCTTATTGTAGTTACGAAGCCGACAAAAGGCCTGGAATTTATCTTACACACCAAGTTGGCGGATGAGTTTTTACCTGAACTGCCGGCACTCGCCCTAGAGCAGGATCCCATACATAAGCATAAAGATGTGCTTCTTCACACTTTAGCCGTAGTAGAAAGAACCCGCCCAATTCAAAATCTGCGTTTAGCCGCCTTATTCCATGACATGGCAAAGCCCGCCACCAGATCCTTTGCCCGCGGAAAAGTTACCTTTTATCAACATGATGTACTTGGTGCGAAAATGGCCAGGCATCGAATGAGGGCTTTGCGTTATCCGACGCAGGATATTCGTGACGTATCAGGTTTGATCAACCTGCATTTGAGGTTTCACACCTACCGTTTTGGCTGGACAGATAGAGCGGTAAGACGTTATGTCAGAGACGCTGGTCCGCTTTTAGAGCAACTAAATGAGTTGGTGAGATGTGATTGTACAACCCGTAACGAAAACAAAGCCAGGGAACTTGGGATGCGTATGGATGAACTTGACCGGCGCATAAAGGAGTTGAGAGCCAAAGAGGAGATAGATGCTTTGAGACCCGAACTAAATGGGCTGGAGATTATGGAGTTGTTGAATATAAGCCCCGGACCTCAAGTAGGCAAGGCACTGGAATTTTTGTTGGAACTACGTATAGAAGAGGGAATCTTAGGTGAGAAAGAAGTCAAGAATCGCCTTTGTGCGTGGTGGGAAGAGCACAAGAGCGACTGATTAGGAGAACATACATCAGTTACACGAAAAACCATAGGATGAAATGCTACGACTGGATCTCCCACATCAAGTTGGATTACCGCTTGTGGCAATAGAGGCATGTTGCCAGGTTGCCTCCATAACGTCTGCCGTTGATAAATGCCGTTACTTTACCTGTGGCCAGACCAACCCGGTTTGTGCCAATCGCTTGTTGACATATTGCAAAGAACTGTCCCAATGTAAAGATATGTTTATAAGGAGCCTCGGTGTGGATGATATCGTCATTGGCGTGAGTGTGTAACCAGTAAAGGCAATCATCAGTTCCAGCATCAACAAAAATACCACCCGGATCGTGTTGGACAATACGAGGTCGGGTGATGCCCACACCGCGGGAAGACGCCTTTGTTTATCGTTGACATAAATAGTCACATGGGCGTATATATGCCATTTTACTGCCTGGTTGCCTGCACAGGTGATGCCATCAATCGGTATACCTGAAGCGATTGTATTTGACGAAGCAAGATTGCCTGCGTTGACTGATGACACGCCTTCGACCGTTTGTGGAGTAGCTGCCTTAGAGCTGGCCGGCTACATAAGATCAATTTTAAAAACTATTCCAAGAAGTATCAGAACTATTACAAGTGTTGTTAATGGCAAGAGGTATTGTCACCGTCGCCGTTTGTCACTAGTGCTCTCGCGTGTAAGCTTCATTGTTCATTGTGGATGAATTTTTCAACCTCTTGGCGTGCTTGATCATCAGAGTATTGAACAGGCGGTGACTTCATGAAGTACGAACAAGGCCCGAGTAACGGACCGCCAACTCCCCTATCCATGGCTAACTTTGCGCATCTTATGGCATCAATCATTACTCCAGCAGAGTTTGGAGAGTCCCAAACCTCCATCTTGAGTTCTACATTAATGGGCGCATTGGCGAATCCCCGTCCTTCCATGCGTATATAAGCCCACTTCCGGTCAGATAACCAGGATATGTAGTCTGACGGACCTATGTGTACCGATTCTTCAGGTATGCCGTTTTTAAGTTGACTGGTAACAGATTGGGTTTTGGACAGTTTTTTTGAAGCAAGCCGTTCTCTTTCCAACATATTCATAAAATCCATGTTGCCGCCGACATTGAGTTGATAGGTATTGTCCAGCGATAGTCCCCTGTCTTCAAATAATCTGGTCAGTACCCTATGTACAATTGTTGAACCCAGTTGGCTTTTGATATCGTCACCGATAATTGGGATATTGGCTTGCTTGAAACGGTT
This sequence comes from Actinomycetota bacterium, assembly GCA_023379935.1. Lineage (GTDB taxonomy): Bacteria > Actinomycetota > Acidimicrobiia > Acidimicrobiales > JAMCPD01 > JAMCPD01. The sequence continues at coordinate 52,658 of JAMCPD010000019.1, forward strand.
TGCCCACTCGTCATTACTGGCGATAAAAACAGGTATTGCATTGACAAAGGCAACTTTGGCATTTAGCGCTGCCTCTGCATAGTGTTTTTGTGCCAGCTCCGATCCCACGGGCAGGTATGAGATCAAAACATCGGCTTTTACATCTTTGAGCACCTCTTCTACTATTACCGGCGGAAGAGGTGATTCTTCGATACGGGTATTGTAGTAAGCACCAAGACTGTCCAAAGTAGGTCCTCGTGAAACTTTAGTTCCCGACTCTCCTACCTCAGCAAACTTCATGGTGTTATTCGGAAGCGTAAAAATTGCTTTGCTCAAGTCCAATCCAACCTTGGCCGCATCTACATCAAAAGCTCCAACAAACTCAATATCTGAAATATGATAGCCACCAAGCACTGTATGCATCAGGCCGCAAGGCGGGTTTTCACTTTTAGCATTGTGGTAATATTCAACTCCCTGGACCAGGGAGCTTGCACAGTTCCCTATACCGGCTATTGCAACTTTAATCTTATTCATCAGTTTATACTCCTTTCAGTAGTCCTTTCGGTTTCAATAAGTTCTTCTATCCAATCAAGTTCTCTTTTGGTATTTTCAACCGTGTACTCAAGCATAGAGGTTGTATAGGGATCTGGATTAGCAGAGGTTTCAGATGGTGACTTGGATGTACTGTATTTTAAGTAACCCAGCAAATGAGCTTTACGTTGTTGAAAAAGTTGTAAACGCGTTATGGGGTCCAAGTATTGTGCGAAAGTAAGTTTTAGCATGAAGTAACGATTGTCAGTATTGTTCCCCAGATCTGTTTTGAGCAACCTGGCAAAAAGAGTTTCGCCGTATTGAGTTATCTTGTAAACTTTACGAACACGCCTGGTTGTTGGGTTTTGATTCCCCGGATGATTCGTTTGAGTATCACCGGTCACTGTATTTTTAGTTTGATCTTTGTATGCAGCCAGTTCACCTTGGAGTGAACCCGTCATTGGCACAGACAAAACAACAGGCGGGTTTTGGGATTTATAGTTAATCTCTTGAATGGCACCTTCTTTCAACAATCGCGCCAGAGCAGGATATAGCGATCCGAAGGATATACTGTAAAAAAGCCCGAGTTTTTCCCTCAAACATTTACGTAGTTCATAACCGTGCAACGCGTGGTCGGGGCGGTCTTTAAGCGTCCCCAAAATAGCCAGCTCCAATAAACGACTTCTGGAGTTGGGGGAGCGTAGTGGTGCTGTATTTTCTAAGTTTTCTGACGATGTCATATTGATGTCACAGATGTCTAACGATACTCATTTTGGTCATAATAGCACAACTATATTTATAAAGCGATACATCGTGTAGATATATAGTTATCATTATTTATAAGTTAACCATAAATATGGTTCTGCAATCAAATTGAAAAGGGAGTATCCTATTGCTGTGGATCAACGCGCCGTGAATACACATTTAAACAGTTTAACAATCCCAACTACAAGTCGGGGACAGATTGATTATCAACTGGCAAAGGAGTCTGTTATACGGGAGTTTCGCCGCGGGCGACTTTCAAAAGCGGACATATGCGATGCGCAACCGGAACTTTTACGGGTTGCGCGTAGTGTGGGGGTAGCTACATCCCAACCCTGCCCTATTTGCGAGCAACAGTCTATAGTACATGTAGTCTTTGGTTTTGGAACAAAGCTGCCGAAAAATGGGCGCTTCGTTGCCAACTGGCATGAGTTGCAGAGGCTGTCAAAAAGTCACAAAAAAATCTCCTGTTATCTGGTAGAGGTATGTACCAACTGTGAATGGAACTACCTATTGCGTATGTTTGCCAAGGAGTCTAAGGTTGCAGATTCAAACAGTGATACTCAATAATGGTGGTTTTTTGTAATAAACATGGATAAGTCTTTAAATATAGCTGATGTCAAAGCATACAAAAAGGGTGAAGGCAAACCGCCTCTGGTGATGGTGACTGCATATGATGCCCCGACTTCCCGTATTGCAGATGCAGCCGGTGTTGATATTATACTTGTGGGAGATTCTGTGGGGATGACTGTACTTGGCTATGACAGTACCTTATCGGTTGGAATGGATGATATGCTTCATCATGTTGCAGCTGTTACCAGAGCAAACCCGCGCCCTTTGGTCATTGCCGATCTTCCTTGGTTGAGTTACCATTTAGATAAAGTTGATACAGTGCTAAACGCGAGTGCATTAATAAAAGCCGGGGCGGAAGGAGTGAAGCTTGAAGGCGGATCTCGCCGTTTAGAGATGATAGATGCGATATTGAATGCCGAAATACCCGTTATGGGGCATTTGGGTTTGACTCCTCAATCTGTTAATATGATAGGTGGTTTTAAAGTACAAGCCCGTTATCAAAGTGAGATAGAGAAGTTAATTCAAGATGCTACTGTTCTGGCGGATGCAGGATGTTTTGCTATAGTATTAGAATGTATTCCTGATACAGTGGCCGGTGAAGTAACCAAGTCAGTTAAGATTCCGACGATAGGCATAGGTTCAGGACCGGGTTGTGATGGTCAAGTACTTGTTATCCATGATTTGTTGGGAATGAGACCTAAAGGCCCTATGCCTAGGTTTGTACGTAAGTATGCAGAGTTGGAAGTTCTTGCTAGCGAGGCTGTTGCCATGTTCGCGTCGGATGTGCGGCATGGTGACTACCCTAATGCGCAAGAAAGTTATCATAAAATAATTGAGGAAAAAGGTAAATGATACGTGATTATGAAGTAGTAATGTTATTAGAACCTACACTTGATGAAAAGTTGTTGGATGACTTTGAGCATAAAGTTGAAGAAACTATTCAAAATAGTGGGGGCGAAGTCGGCAAAGTGAATAAACTTGGTAAGCGAGTATTGGCTTACCAAATAAAACAGTACCTTGAGGCGCACTATATGGTATTGACGGCATCTTTAGATACAAGTCATTTAGCAAACCTGGAGAGGTCGCTTGGGTTGTTCGATGAGGTTATCAGACATAAGGTAATTCGGTTACCTAATGGGTTTAAAATTAGTGGATTAGCGAAAAGGATAAGATAGATGACAACAGGAAATAATGTAGTTTTAGTAGGGAACGTTACTCGCGATCCTGAGCTCAGAGTCACGCCTACCGGGCTGTCAACCGCCACCTTTGGTTTGGCGGTTAATCGTCGTTGGCAGAATCGTCAGACGCAAGAATGGGAAGAGGCTGTTTCTTATTTTGATATTGTAGCTTGGCGGGAGCTGGCGCACAATGTCGGTGAATCCCTGTCCAAAGGAATGAGGATTGTGGTAACAGGACGTTTAGAGCAGCGATCATGGGAGACAGCTGAAGGTGAGAAACGTTCTAAAATTGAGGTTATTGCTGATGAAATAGGACCGTCGTTGCGTTGGGCAACGGTACAGGTCATAAAGAATGAAAGAAGTTTTTCCTCAGATGAACCGGCTTCGTTTAGTTCAGAAAATACTGTCAGAAATATGCCGGAAAATACGGGAGGATACAGCTTAGCGCCCAAAGATGCCCCGGCTATTGCGGTTTCTGATATGGCACATAGGGAAGCTGTTCCAACAGACCCGGCCTATAGCTTTAACGACGATGAGTTTTGAAGGAGTAGTAATGGGACGCGGGAATAAAACAACAACGCCAAAACGGATGCTCAGAGATTCAACCCGTTATAAAAAAAGACAGTGTGCTTTTTGCGTGGGACACACATTGTGGATTGATTATAAAGACATAACTTTACTGGTTAAATTTATGACAGATCGTGGTAAAGTTAAAGGTCGTCGGCTAACCGGTAACTGTGCAAGGCATCAAAAAGATATTGCATTGGCTATCAAAACTGCGAGGGAGTTGGCTTTGCTCTCATATTCACATAGACTATCTGGGGATAGACTATCTGGGGATCAGAATGCCGGACGATCATTTGCAGCCGATAATACAAGAATTGTTCCGACAAGGGCTGCCGGAGAAGATCAAACCGGAAAAGATCAAACCGGTGAAGATCAAACCGGTGAAGATCAAACAGATATGTCTTATATAAACCAACCGCTTACCCCTGTTGCTGACTCACCTCCATCCCCTATGGATTCAACTGTTGCCGCTTTAGACGATAGGTCATCTGTACCGGAAGATAGTGCAGAACCGGTTTCGGCTGAGACGCAAGGAGAGTAGTTTTGCAAGTTGTACTGTATAAAAACGTAGCTGGGTTAGGAAAACGTGGTGAAGTCGTAGAAGTATCAGACGGATATGCGCGCAATAAGTTATTACGTAGCGGCGAAGCAGTCGAAGCCACCCCAAAAGCGGTGCTCCAAGCTAAAACCATGCAGCGGAACAGGGAAATCGCTGATGTGCATAATCTGGAAAATGCTCAGAAAATGGCCGAGCAGCTAGCCACCAGACAGTTGCAGGCCAAGAGCAAAGCAGGGCCTGATGGCAGGCTGTTCGGATCTGTTACTGCAGCCGATATAGCTAAACTGGTAGCTGAAGAAACAGGTACGGCTGTTGATCGCCGCAGCGTGATTTTAAGTGAACCCATAAAATCTGTCGGGGTAAGAGAGGTTACTTTAAAGCTCCATAGCGAAGTTGAAGCTATACTGCATTTGGAAGTAGTGGCTGAATAGTCTCACTATTAGTATCACTCCCTTAACAACCTGGCTTAACAACCTGGTTGACTGGTCTAGTTGGCCAAAGCCGGCTCAAAGGACAGTTCGATGTATATCCGCACCATCCACCGCCTTGTCATACCCGGGATGTATAATCGAACTCATGTTTGTTTATTGTTTTTCCTATAATAAAAATCCACAGAAAATCCACAGGCATTTGCCCAAATTCCACATGTCATCCACTAGCACCACACAAGCAAGATCTGGCAGAGTATAAGCTTATGGTTCAATCACTTGAAGAGTACAGACAGTATCATGGGCGTACAGGCAACAAAGTTGTTGCTTCCAATAGGGTACCACCGCACAACTTAGAGGCCGAAGAGACATTGCTTGGGGCCATGCTTTTATCCAAGGATGCCATCTGTGAAGCAGTGGGTATATGCCATGCAGAAGATTTTTATAAACCGGCACACGGTTATATTTTTGAAATGATCTCTGCATTGTGGAGCCGGAGTGAGATACCGGATGCGGTCTCTGTTGCAGAGGAGTTAAAAAGAGCGGGGTTGTTGGAAGCTTGTGGAGGCAGTGGAGCGCTTTTGTCGCTTGCCGCCAATACACCCTCAATTTCAAACACGGCATACTATGCAAAGATTATTAAAGAACGCTCGCTTTTACGAAAGCTGATCTCTACGGCATCACTTATTGCTGATATGGGATACCAGATTCCCGACGAGGTTGGGGTAGTTTTGGACAGGGCCGAGTCCATGATATTTGAAATTGCCACATCAACATCTGTGGAGTCCATCTCAACTATTGGAGAGTTGTTGGAACATACAATGAACCATTTAGAACGACTTTACGAAAAAGGCGAAACCATCACAGGTGTTGCTACCGGGTATATTGACTTAGACACTAAGTTGGCCGGTTTACAGCCGTCCAACCTGATTATTGTAGGGGCCAGGCCAAGTATGGGAAAGACGAGTTTTGCTTTGGGGCTTGTTTCTCACGCGGCTGTTGTAGAAAAAACACCGGTCTTGCTGTTTTCTTTAGAAATGAGCCACTTGGAGATTACACAACGACTACTCTGTACCCAAGCTGAGGTTAATGTTTCACATATACGCAATGGGAAGCTACAAGAAGAAGACTGGCTGAAAATCAGCAAAGGGATGGGACCGCTTGGTGATGCCCCGATTTTTATTGATGATGATCCAAGCTTGACGCTTATTGATATACGGGCTCGGGCGAGAAGGTTAAAAAGTCGTGAAAATATCGGTTTGGTTGTTATTGACTACTTGCAGTTGATGTCAGGACGCGAAACTTCTGAAAATCGTCAAATTGAGATTTCTGAAATAAGTAGAGGCTTGAAGATAATGGCAAGAGAACTGGATATTCCCGTTGTGGCCCTCTCGCAGTTGTCACGTAACTTAGAGTTGCGTTCCGATCACCATCCTGTTTTGGCGGATCTAAGAGAATCGGGAGCTCTTGAACAGGATGCAGATGTAGTTCTTTTCATTTACCGTGATGAAATTTATAATCCCGACTCCCCCGATAAAGGCAAAGCAGAGATTATGATTGCTAAACATCGTAATGGGCCGACGGGAATGGTATACCTGACTTTCATGGAGCAGTATACAAAGTTTTTAAATATGGCGTGGGATCGGGATTAGTTGAATTTCTCCAAACTGAATTTCTCCAAACTGGCCGGTGTCTGCAACTATGTGGTCTTGGGAGACAATGGAGACATACTGCCAAAGATTCAAGATGAATCTTTTCAACTTGTTTATATTGACCCGCCCTTCAATACCGGAAAGTTACAGCAACGGCGACTCCTAAAAACGGACTGTTCGCCAGAAGGTGATCGTGTAGGCTTTTCCGGCCGTACTTATACCACCAAAGAAGAGAGTAGTATGTGTTATAAGGACTCTTTTAACTGCTATGTTGAGTTTATCGCTCCCCGCATTGCACAAGCTCAAAGACTGCTTTCGCTTGACGGTACTTTATACTTTCATATCGACTACAGAGAAGCTCATTACTGTAAAATTCTGTTAGATGAAATATTCGGCCGTGAGTGCTTCCTCAATGAAATCATATGGGCTTATGATTATGGTGCAAAACCGAAGAGACGTTGGCCGGCTAAACACGATACGATTCTTGTCTATGTAAAAGATCCCAAACACTACTATTTTGATCAGAACGCGATAGATCGCATTCCGTATATGGCGCCGGGCCTTGTCACACCCGAAAAGGCTAACAGGGGGAAAGTTCCGACTGATGTCTGGTGGCATACTATTGTCGGTACCAACAGTGCAGAAAAAACCGGTTACCCGACACAGAAACCTGAAGGTATTTTGCGTAGGATTATACAGGCATCTTCCGCTCCTGACGGTTGGGTGCTTGATTTTTTTGCAGGTTCGGGAACAACCGGTGTTGTTGCACAACAGCTGAACCGACATTTTGTCTTGATTGACAACAATGTGCAAGCATTTGAGATCATAAAACGTCGCTTGGGAAACGACAATATACGGTACTGTTCAGGGACCCAAAATTTTGTCTTTGACAGCTCTGCCAATTACGAGAGGTGAAACAGGAAGCATGAGAAAACAAGGACGGAAGACAAACCGCCGGTATGAGATGTTGGAAAACCCGGCTTTTTCAATTGCGCCAATGGTATCTCTGGATGTGTGACAACCTCCGCCAAAGGTTGGCCAGAAAAGATCAACACTATGTTGGATATAAGAAAGTGTTGAATTTTCAGCCAGTACATGTTCATAGAAAGCAAGTTCACCGCCGGGTTTCAATACCCGTAATATTTCCTTAAGAGTATTTTCCTGGCTGGATACCGAACAAAGCACAAGGGAAGCGACTGCCGCATCGAATACCTCATCTTCAAAAGGCAAGGCTTGTCCCACTCCTCCCACTACCTGTATGGAGGTTTTTGTGTAAGCTGCTTGTTTGACAGCTTGAGCTCGTAAGTAAGGTTCCGGTTCCACAGCGATTACTTTGGTTACCGAATCTGGATAATGGCTGAAATTCAATCCTGTTCCCGCACCAATCTCGACCAGCTTACCTTTTAGATTTTTGAGCAGTTCGTCACGGTGTTGAGAAACACCGAGCGCTTCACCCTTGGTGGCAATCTTCGTGAAAAACCGTGCAAATAAAGGATGACAAACTGTTTTGTTGGTTTTCATGACTGAGCTTTATTATAGAGGATTATGCAGTGATCACCAAGCTTGCAATTTTATTCCGGCCGTTGGTTGAGCAATCTTCTCTAAGAACTTCTTCCTTCCATCCCGGCGGTGGTGATGTCCCGTTATACATGCTGTTTTGCCGTACTTAGTTCTACATTGGCGCAGATCTTATAAAAAAAGAGCGGTCGACGGGAATCGAACCCGCATCTTCAGCTTGGGAAGCTAACGTTCTACCACTGAACTACGTCCGCATCTACATATAAAAATAAATAAAGTTAATTCGCATTACTATCAACAAGATTGTATCGTGCTTTTAAGATGATACTTTCTGATAACACGATTCGTCAAGAAATTGCCCAAGGGCGTATAGTTATAGAACCGTTTGTTGATGACTGTGTTCAGCCCTCTTCTGTTGATTTACATGTCGACAGGCGGTTTCGCCTTTTCAGAAACCACACTATGAGAGTGATAGATGTACGTAAAGAAATGGCAGAATTGACTGAACTGGTGGAAGTGGAAACAGATGGAGCCTTGATACTGCATCCCGGTGAATTTGTGCTTGGTGCCACGTTGGAAAGAGTGGCACTGCCTAACGACTTAGTGGGACGCTTGGAGGGCAAATCCAGTCTCGGAAGGTTGGGCCTGCTTATACATTCGACAGCTGGTTTCGTGGATGCAGGTTTTAACGGTTACTTGACGTTGGAACTGTCAAATGTTGCCAATCTTCCCATAACAGTTTATCCTGGTATGAAAATAGGACAGATAAGTTTTATGCGTATGACTACACCGGCGGATCAACCTTATGGTAACTCTGAACTGGGTTCAAAATATCAAAACCAGTGCGGTCCTACACCCAGTCGCTATTTTGAGAATTTCAATACAAAGGAGTAAAGTTGGAAGTTGGAATAGGTATTGCTGTTACCGTGCTGGCTTTAGCAATAGCGGCCAGGCGTATATTCTGGTTGGGCAGGCTGGTTAGATCCGGAAGGTCCGCCCCCGATAGGTTGAAAGGCGTATTTGGGCATGTTCGCGCTGAGGCGACGGATGTCATAGCTCAGCGAAAGTTGTTTAAACGAACTGTTCCGGGTGTTGCCCATGCCATTACTTTTTGGGGATTTATTATCCTTCTGTTCACTATTATTGAGGCTTATGGAAACTTATTCAGCAACAACTTTGCAATACCAGTTATAGGGCATACCGCCGTTTTGGGTTTTTTGGAGGATTTTTTTGCTGTAATAATTCTCATAGCCATCTTAGTATTTTCTGTTATCAGGCTGCGTGAAGCTCCCGCTAAAAAAGAACGTGCCTCCAGGTTCTATGGTTCTCATACAAAAGCTGCCTGGTTTGTGCTCTTGATGATAGCTTTAGTACTGATTACATTACTGGGATACAGGGGTGCTCAAGTAAATGCCGGTGGCTTTAGCTATGGATGGTGGGCATTTGCTTCTCATCTTGTTGCAAGGGCTTTGGTTGGTTTGGGACATTCCGCCAACCGAACTATTGAAGTGGTGTTGTTGGAGTTGAATATAGCTGCAATTATGGGATTTTTGATTTTTGTTGTTTATTCAAAGCACCTCCATATCTTTGCTGCTCCGTTAAATGTAGCCTTTTCCCGCCGACCCAGAGCACTTGGTCCTTTGGCAACCACTCCAAATATAGATCTCGAAGAGGTAAGCGAGGATACTGTTTTTGGTGCCGGTACTATAGAGCAGTTGAGTTGGAAACAGTTGTTGGATCTTGTTACCTGCACGGAGTGTGGAAGATGTCAAGCGGTTTGTCCCGCTTGGAATACCGGCAAGCCGCTAAGTCCAAAGCTTCTCATAATGAGCTTACGGGATAACCTGTTTGCCTCCTCCTCCCGTTTGCTTACCGGCGGGGGTGGCAGTGATGCTTCTGGCGAGTCGAGTGCTTCTGCATTAGTTCCGGATGTAATATCACCGGATATTTTGTGGTCGTGTACTACATGTGGAGCATGCGTGGAGGAGTGTCCGGTTGACATAGAACACATAGACGCTATTGTTGATATGCGTCGCTATGAGGTTTTAATGGAATCGCGTTTTCCAACTGAGGCCGGAACTATGTTACGTAACATTGAAAATAGAGGAGATCCCTGGGGACTTGGAGCAAGTGGGCGGGGCGAATGGATGAAAGGATTGGACTTTGAAATACCGGTTGTGAAAGACAAGCTGGGAGAGGAGATAGAGTATCTTTATTGGGTTGGCTGTGCCGGTGCTTTAGATGAGAGGGCGAGAAAGGCAACCCAAGCAACTGTTCGTTTGTTGTATTCAGCGGGGGTGAGGTTTGCCATATTGGCGGAACGTGAGTCCTGTACGGGTGATCCTGCCCGACGCCTTGGAAATGAGTATCTTTTTCAAACTCAAACTCGAAAGAACATAGAAGTACTGGATGAAGCGGAGATCAAAAAGATTATTGTGTCATGTCCCCACTGCTTCAACACCATTGCTCGCGAATATCCCGCCTTAGGCGGCAATTATGAGGTAATTCATCATTCACAACTATTGGCGGACTTGGTAGCAAATGGCAGGATAACCATGGACCATAACTTTGATGTTTCGGTTACTTATCACGATCCCTGCTACTTAGCCAGGCATAATCGGGTAATCAACAAACCGCGTTCTTTGTTGGAAAACATACCCGGGATAAAGATAATTGAAATGGATAGGTGTAAAGAGAGAGGATTTTGTTGTGGGGCTGGAGGATCCAGGATGTGGATGGAGGAAAACATAGGGAAACGGATTAATCTTGAACGTACAGATGAAGCTTTGGCAACCGGCGCTGATGTTATAGCCACTGCTTGCCCCTACTGTTTGATCATGATTGATGACGGGATAAAAGAACGGCAACAGGCTGATGAAGTACGTGTGTTGGACATATCGCAAATAGCTCAAGAAACCTTGTCACCCAGTTAAACACATGTTATAATTGGCAACAGCTGAAATCAATGGAGATGAATTGTGAAATTAATAGTGGCAGTCATAAAGCCTTTTAAACTTGAAGAGGTCAAGGATGCCGTTAAAGCTTTAGATGTGCAGGGGCTTACTGTCACTGAAGCCGAAGGTTTTGGGCGCCAAAAAGGACATACGGAGGTATACAGAGGAGCGGAGTACACTACCGATTTAGTACCAAAAGTCAGAGTCGAAGTGGTAGTGGATGACGATCAAGTCAGTGATGTGACAGAAGCTGTCATCAATGCCGCAAGAACCGGTAAAATAGGTGATGGAAAGCTATGGGTGGTACCAGTGGAAACGATGATACGAATTAGAACCGGTGAAAGAGATCATGATGCACTTTAAGCATATTGTAAGTATGAGCTATAAGGAAGTAAACAGAAATGGTGGATAAATCTGTTGATTTAAGTAAAATATGGTTATTTTCGGCATGCTCCAAAAGTGAATTGGAGGTGATTGCCCGCCTTATTGAACAGGTAAAAATTTCAAATGGAAAAGTGTTGTGCAATGAGGGTGAACTAGGCAGAGAGTTCTTTTTTATTTTAAACGGTACAGCAACAGTGCAACGCGGCGGTAGCAAGATTGCAACATTAACTGAAGGACAGTATTTTGGTGAGTTGTCCCTATTGGATAAAATGCCGCGTTCGGCAACAGTTACAGCTTCTACAAATATGACTTTATTGGTAATAGACAGACGCCAGTTCATAGGTATTTTAGATGCCTTTCCTTCTATATCCCGTAAACTGCTTGCAGCCATGGCGTCCAGGATCAGAGAGTCGGATCAGAAAGCTATTCATTAATTTGTTGTGTTATTTACAAATTGTCGGCTACTTGGTGTTTCCAAGTTGTTGTGATACTTGAAGAGTAGCTAGGCGGACCGCGTCCGGGTCACCGAGATAGTTTGCTTGCTTGATGTTCAAGCCGGAGGCATGAAAGTGATAAACACGTGGAATTCCTGTTGGTATGTCCAACTCGGCTATCTCTTCTTCTGATATATCCTCCAGATATTTCACCAGTGCTCGCAGACTGTTACCGTGAGCGACAACCAGTACGTCTTTGTTTGAGTTTATGTCTTCAAGTATGACATCTTGCCAATAGGGTATAAAACGGTTGTATACATCCTTCAACGATTCACTGCAGGGCAAAGCGTCGACAGGGACATTTGCATAACGAGCATCGTGTGAAGGATGACGCGGATCGTCAATGCTTACCTGGGGTGGTGGGCTGTCGTAACTTCTTCGCCATTTCTTTACCGTATCAAGCCCGTATTCTTTAACCGCCTCTTGTTTATTTAGCCCTTGCAGTCCGCCATAGTGACGTTCATTTAACCGCCAATGCCGTTTTACCGGTAACCAGTTTTTCCCCATCTGTTCCAGAGCAATATTTGCAGTTCGTATGGACCTTATTAGAACTGAGGTGTATACCACATCAATGCTGATGTCTTGTTGTTCTTTTAAAAGTTTTCCGGCCAGTTCCGCCTCGGTGCGTCCCTTGTCTGACAGGTCTATATCTGTCCAACCCGTAAAGAGATTCTCCCGGTTCCAGATGCTTTCACCATGACGTAAAATAACCAATTTTCGCATCACCTATGAACCTAACACAGAGGGAAGGTGTGATCAAGCTGCTTGGCGGCTAAGTCTCGGAAGAAGGAACATGCAGATTACAGTTGGCAAACTGTCTTTCTTAGATTAATTTCATTTTCTCGTTTATCAGGTTAGAAAGTTCTGAACCGGCTTTTTTGAAAACCTTTAGTAAATTTTCATAAGTATTTTTACCACCGAGCAGATTCCAAAATTCATCCGCAACCAAAATTTCTTGCTGATCTAAATCAAATAGGCCCTGCAATGTCCATCGGTTGCATGGCCATTGACAATATTTTATGATCATTATAGAAAATAGGTATGACACGATACTTTAGGTATGGTCGGGTATAATACGGTGGAGGTTATTATTTTAATTAATTTTTTATAATTAACTTGACAAACATACACTCAAGTTTGTTATAATTATTATTGTAAGTTATGTATGGATGAAGTGTGTTGTGTGAATCCAAGTATAATAAGATAATATATAATGATAAAAACTATTTTGAAAGGAGCTATAAATGGCAAAAGCTGTAGGTATTGATTTAGGAACTACAAACTCAGTAGTAAGTGTTTTGGAAGCCGGTGAGCCGACTGTTATCCCGAACGCGGAAGGCAACAGAACAACCCCTTCGGTTGTGGGGTTTTCGAAAACCGGTGAAGTATTGGTTGGCGAAGTTGCCAAGAGGCAAGCCATCACCAACCCCGACCGTACCGTTCGATCTGTAAAACGTCATATGGGTACCAATTGGACTATAGATATAGATGGGAAAAAATATACAGCCCAGGAAATATCAGCCAGGATATTGCAGAAGTTGAAGAGGGATGCCGAGTCTTATCTCGGTGATACCGTTACCCAAGCGGTTATCACAGTTCCCGCTTATTTTGATGATGCACAAAGGACTGCAACATCTGAAGCGGGACGCATAGCCGGGCTTGAAGTTTTGCGCATAATAAATGAGCCAACGGCGGCAGCTTTGGCATATGGGCTGGACAAAGAGACCACGGACCAAACTATCTTGGTATTTGACTTGGGCGGAGGTACTTTTGATGTTTCTATACTAGAGATTGGAGAAGGGGTTTTCGAGGTCAAGTCCACATCGGGAAACACCCACCTTGGGGGTGATGATTGGGATCAGAGAATTATAGACTGGCTGGTCAAAGAGTTTAAAAATACCGAGGGAATAGACTTGAGCAAAGATAAGATGGCTATACAACGCTTAAAAGAAGCTGCCGAAAAAGCAAAGATAGAGTTATCCACTGTGCAGGAGACATCCATCAATCTACCTTTTGTAACGGCTACATCAGAAGGTCCCAAACATATGGATATTAAGTTGACCAGAGCTAAGTTTAACGAGCTTACCGAAGACCTTGTCAATGCCTGTAAAGGCCCGTTTGAACAAGCCTTGACCGATTCTGCTTTAGATAAGTCCAAGTTGGATCATGTCATATTAGTTGGCGGTTCTACCCGCATACCGGCTATTCAAGAGTTGGTTTACTCCCTAACCGGCAAAGAGCCACATAAGGGCGTAAATCCCGATGAGGTTGTAGCGGTAGGCGCGACTGTTCAAGCGGGAGTGCTAAAAGGTGAAGTAAAAGATGTTCTGTTGTTGGATGTTACACCATTAAGTCTGGGCATTGAAACAAAAGGTGGTGTTATGACCAAACTGATTGAGCGTAATACAACAATTCCCACAAAGAGAAGTGAGGTTTTTACCACCGCAGACGACAATCAACCTTCGGTTGAAATACATGTTCTGCAGGGTGAGAGGGAAATGGCCGATTACAACAAGACACTCGGCCGCTTCCAACTTGTGGATCTACCGCCTGCCCCGCGTGGCATACCCCAAATAGAGGTTACCTTTGATATAGATGCAAACGGGATAGTACACGTATCAGCCAAAGATAGGGCCACGGGTAAAGAACAGTCTATAACGATAACAGGCCAATCCGCTTTGTCCAAGGATGACATAGAACGTATGATGCGTGATGCGGATGCTCATGCCGAAGAGGACAAGAGACGCAAGGAAGAGGCCGAAATACGTAATAATGCAGATACGCTTGTATACCAAACGGAGAAGCTGTTAAAAGAGCAAGCCGAAAAGTTCACCGGGCAAGAAAAAGAGGATGTCGAGAATGCTCTGAAAACCTTAAAGGAAGCTCTCGGCGGCAGTAATGTAGAAGACATAAGGGCTTCAAGTGAGCGACTGATGACTGCGAGCCAAAACTTTGCTCAAAGGCTTTATGCTCAAGCCTCTTCTGAACAGGGCGCATCTTCCGCATCAGGTGCGGCTTCGCAGCCGAATAGTACAGATTCTTCAGATGATGAAGTAGTAGATGCCGAGATCGTGGACGATAAATAAGCATGACCGATGCCAATTTAGATCCCGAGATTGACGTCAAAGCCACTCAGCGTGAGCGTACCCGATCTACCCGGGTTGACCAGTCTGTAAAGGCCAACCAAACCGGGAAAAAGGGCTCAATATCAAACTCAACGGCTTCTCAGATTTCTGAGGAGGCTTTGGGTGCCCAACCACAAAACGGACAAGATAACTCATCCGATGAGGTGGTTCAAGATATTGAAACCCTGCGTGCGCAGCGGGATGAATATTTGAATGCATATCAAAGGGTACAGGCTGACTTTGAAAACTACAAGAAACGTATGCTTGTTCAACAAAGTGAATATTTAGAAAGAGCGGCGGAAACTTTGGTTATGAAGTTGTTGCCTGTGCTGGACAGCTTACATCTTGGTCTGTCACATTCGTTGGATTTGGATTCACCGCAAGATAAGGCTTTGGTGCAGATAGCTACTATGTTAGATGATGTGTTATCCAAAGAAGGGTTGGAAAAGATTGTTCCTGTCGGAAAACCGTTTGATCCCAACGCACACGAGGCTGTAATGCACATTCCGCTTGAGGATGAAGTTTCGTCGGTTCTAAATGCACGTCCGCCGCTTTTGGATACCGAGGATATACAAGATGGCAAAACCGTTCCCGAAGATTCTCAAGTAGTTCCTGCTGTATCCCATAAACAAGAGCCCTATGTAGAAGAGGTTTTACGTCCGGGTTATCAGTGGAAAGGCAAGGTTATTAGACCTGCTATGGTCAAGGTCAGAGGTTAGAAAAGTATATGAGCAATGTCAACTCAACGTGAATGGTTTGAGAAAGACTACTATAAGATACTTGGTGTTTCTCCCTCAGCAACTCAAAAAGAGATAACAAGTGCATATAGAAAGTTAGCCAAGAAACATCACCCCGATACCAGTTCCGGCTCTGAAGAACATTTTAAAGAGATATCCGCCGCTTATGAGGTGCTCGGGAACTCATCTAAGCGAAAAGAGTATGATGAGGTACGCAGTTTGGGACCTATGGGTGGATTTACCCGCGCCACCGGAACTTCTACCGATGCCACAGGCGGTTTCAGCTTTAGATTGGATGATCTGGGGGATCTATTCGGTGATTTTGTTAATCGTTCCGGACGCACTTCCCGTAGGACGAGTGGTCCCCAACGCGGTGATAATTTAGAAGCCGAACTTCACCTGTCTTTTCAAGATGCCATAGAGGGGGTTACCACTACCGTTAATGTTTTGGGGTATGTTGGCTGTTCACGCTGTGGCGGAACCGGTGCGGCTGCTGGAACTTTACCGGTTACATGTCAAAGGTGTAACGGGCGCGGGGTGTTGGATGATAATCAAGGGCTGTTTTCGTTGAGTCGTCTTTGTGATGATTGCGGCGGCACGGGACGTAAGATACAAACTCCATGTTCCTTATGCGGTGGGTCCGGACTTGTAAAGAAAAGTCGTCAAGTCAAAGTCAGGATACCACCGGGGGTTTTGAATGGACAACGTATAAGGGTTAAAGGGCGGGGCAATATGGGCAAAAATAATGCTCCTCCGGGTGATTTGTATGTAACCGTGCATGTTCAAGAACACAAACTGTTTAAAAGAAAGGGAAACAACTTAACTTTAACCGTTCCCATAACCTTTCCCGAAGCAGCGCTCGGGGCTGATATTCAAGTTCCCACACTGCATGACCCCGTAACTTTGAGAATTCCACCCGGAACGTCTTCCGGTCGTGTTTTTAGGGTACGAGGCAAAGGCGTTGCCTCCCAAAATTCCCACAATGGCACCAGAGGTGATTTATTGGTTACTGTTGATGTCATTGTGCCATCCAAACTTTCCGCTGCCGAGCGTAGTTTGGTTGCCGCCGTAGCTGAGATTTATCAAAAATCTCCTCGTGAGTACTTACAGGTGCAATAGTAATGGCCGTTCGTCGTGTTCGAGAAACAGAACCGTCAGACTCTCAATCCTCGAAACAAAAGTCACCGATTCCTGAGTTGGTAAAACCAGGTTCACACGAGCAAAATACACAATCAAACTATCAGGCTGTTTATGTGATCTCAGTTGCGGCAGAGTTGGTGAATGTTCACCCGCAAACTCTTCGTATATATGAACGCAAAGGATTACTTGACCCGCAAAGAACCAAAGGAGGGGGACGACGTTATAGTGAGTATGACATAGAGTGTTTGCGTCGCATAAAAGAGCTGACATCTCAGGGGCTTAATCTGGAGGGAATAAAAAAAGTTATAGAACTGGAAAAAGAAGTGGCCTATCTTAAAGAAGAGCTTGTTCAAACCGTCCGTCAGTCCAAGGAGGATGTTGAGCGTACACATAAACAGTATCGCCGCGATCTGGTACTCTTACGACAGATGCCCGTTGTTTATAAGAAACGTTAAGTGATAAGTTAGGCTGGTGATATTTTCATGCCGGTAACAATAGTTGTGGGTACACAATGGGGTGATGAAGGCAAGGGTAAGATTGTGGATGCGCTTGCCCGAGATATGGATATGGTTGTGCGTTATCAAGGCGGGCATAATGCGGGACACACGGTTGTTGTCGGCGATACGCGTTTTGCACTGCAACTTGCGCCAAGCGGTATTCTTTATGAACACATAACTCCCGTCATTGGCAATGGCGTAGTGATAGATCCGGGTGTTCTTATAGAAGAGCTGGATGCGCTGGAGTCAAGAGGAGTTGACACAACCAAGCTTAAACTGAGCGGAAATGCCCACTTGATAATGCCCTACCACCATGAACTTGATCGTTTGACGGAACGTTACCTTGGTAAAAATAAACTAGGCACCACCAAAAGAGGAATAGGGCCTGCTTATGCTGATAAGGCTACTCGGGTTGGTTTGCGCTTGCAGGATTTAGATGATCCGAAGATTTTTCATCAAAAGCTGGAGGTTGTTTTAAAAGAAAAAAACGCGATTTTCGCCAAGATCTATAATCATTTGCCCTTGGATCCAGAGGTGATTGAAAGCCAGTATATAAAGTGCTATGCCCCCAGAATCTTACCCATGATGACAGATACGGTGGCGTTGTTGCATGATGGGATAAGCCAAGGCAGACACATACTGTTAGAAGGCGCCCAAGCCACCTTTTTGGATTTGGATCACGGTACTTATCCTTTTGTTACATCCTCCAATCCTTGTGCCGGCGGTGCTTGTTCGGGAACGGGTATAGGCCCTTTATATATTGACAGAATCATTGGTATAGCTAAGGCCTATGTAACAAGAGTAGGAGCGGGCCCGTTCCCAACCGAATGTGATGGTCCGGTGGCGGATGAGCTGGTCCAAAGAGGATATGAGTATGGCACGAATACTAAAAGGCGTAGACGGGTGGGGTGGTTTGACACAGTTATGTTACGTCATGCGATTAAACTCAACTCTATAACCGATATTGCTTTAACCAAACTGGATGTCTTGGACTCATTGGACGTCATACGGGTTTGTGTGGCTTATGAGACAGACGGGACAGTTTATGAAGATCTTCCGTATAATCAGTCTGTTTTGCATAAAGTAAGTCCTGTCTATAGAGAGTTACCGGGCTGGAAAACCGATTTGTCAAATGCTTCCTCCATTGAAGAACTACCCCAAAAAGCGCGTAATTTTATAGATTTTTTAGTTGAAGCTTCAGGTATTAATATAAGTTTTATCGGAGTAGGTCCCTCCAGAGGACAAGTGATCCGAAGATGAGTGAAGTGGAATAGATTACGATGATAGACAGATATTCACTGCCGGAAATGGCTGCTTTGTTTACCGACAAACATCGGTTTGAACTGTGGCTTCAAATAGAACTGCTGGCTGTTGACGGCATGTCAAGTATAGGTATGCTTAGTTTGGATGAGGCCAAAACCATACGCCGCAAAGCACCCGAAATTACGACACAGTTTGTCAATGAAGTAAAAGAACGTGAAAATATTACCCACCATGACATGGCGGCTTTTGTGGATGTTGTGCAACAAGCGATAGGTTACCCTCTTGCCTCATGGATACATAAGGGACTTACGTCAAGTGACATAGTGGATACTGCTTTGTGTTTTACTTTACGGCAAGCAACCCACTTGTTGATTCAATCCGCCACCGAGTTAATTCACGTTTTGAAAGCCAGGACAGCAGAGTTTATTGCCACGCCAATGATTGGCAGAACTCACGGTATGTATGCTGAACCTATTACTTTTGGTACTAAGTTGGCTTTATGGTGTTTGAGCGTAGATAGGGACAGAGAACGTTTGAGACGTGCCGGAGATAACATAGCAGTTGGCAAACTATCGGGCGCCGTAGGGACTTATTCATGTATAGATCCAAGGGTGGAAGCTTTTGTTTGCAATGCACTGGGACTTGTCCCCACACCGGCTACTCAAGTCATAGCCAGGGACAGGCATGCAGAGTATCTGTGGGCCTGCGCTTCGCTTGGTGCCACTATTGAAACTTTTGCAACGGAGATACGCCACCTGCAACGAAGTGAGGTATCAGAAGTAGCCGAGCCTTTTTCCTCCGGGCAAAAGGGATCTTCAGCTATGCCCCACAAACGCAATCCAGTGGTTGCTGAACGGCTTTGCGGCCTTAGCCGGTTGCTTCGGGGCTATTTAAGTGCTGGGTTGGAAAATGTAGCACTTTGGCATGAACGGGACATATCTCACAGTTCAGTTGAAAGAATTGCTTTGGAAGATGCCAGCCTGCTTGGGTATTATTTACTTAAAAAGATGATCTGGTTGATAGAGGGGATGGATGTTTATCCGGATAAAATGGCCGCTAACTTGGAATCAGCCGGTGGTGTTATTTTTAGTCAGCCTATACTGTTGTGGTTGATGGATCATAATATGACCAGAGATGAAGCTTATAGAATAGTACAACGGGATGCCGGACGATCATTACAAGAGAACCGTTCTTTTGCTGAAATAGTGGAGCAAGATCCCCAAGTTGATATATCGGTAGAAGAAATTAAGCGAATTTTCAGTTTTGACAAGGCTATACTCAATGCTGAGCGGCTTCGAAAAATAGTAGATAAGATAGACTAAAATGAGTTTAAAGCTTTCGCACTCAGGTAAAGTACGTGATATTTATGATTTGGAAGACGGAAGGCTTTTATTGGTTGCAACCGATCGTATATCTGCTTTCGATGTTGTCATGGATCAGCTGATACCCCAAAAGGGACGCGTACTAACCGCTATGTCTGATTTTTGGTTTTCTTACCTGTCGGACTTGGTACCAAATCATTTAATTACAGTTGATCCCAAAGTCATTTCTCGGTTGGTTTTCAACGGTTCAAAAGATGGTGATTTGAAACTGCTGGAGAGGCAGGTATGGGGTAGGTCAATGTTGGTGAATAAAGCTCGTATGTTGCCTTTGGAGTGTATTGTAAGGGGTTATTTATCAGGTTCGGCATATAATGAGTACAAAGAGAATGAGATGATAGGTGGTCAAGTTTTGCCTAAAGGACTGGATCAAGGTGATCAACTTCCATTTCCGATGTTTACGCCTTCAACAAAAGCTACTTCGGGCCATGATGTCAATCTCAGCCTGGAACAAGCCGGTGAGCTGATAACTCCTAAGTTATTGGAGCAGGTCTCCAAAATATCTTTGGATATATATGCCAGAGCTTTTGAGTTGGCTTACTCCAAAGGATTTATAATAGCTGATACAAAGTTTGAGTTCGGCTTTATAGGCGATCAGCTATGTTTATGTGATGAAGTGCTGACTCCCGATTCATCCCGTTTTTGGTCAGCCGATACCTACCAACCCGGTCACATTCCAGAGTCGTTTGACAAGCAGCCTTTGCGTGATTGGCTTGTAGGTATCGGCTGGGATAAAACACCTCCTCCGCCAACATTGCCTGAAGAAATAGTACAAGCCACTGAGAGACGCTATGTCCAAGCATATGAGTTGATTACCGGGCGCAACCTTGATGATTTTTATGGATGATTTATGTTATTTACGTTTTAAGTTTTGTTTAAATTTTTTTGTTGGATTTGGAATGCGAAAGGTTGAACTATGCGATTTGCTGTATTAATAGAGGTTCGTTTACGCGAGGGACTTCCAGATCCACAAGGCAATACAATTGCCCAAGCACTACCCGCTTTGGGGTTTCAACAAGTCACTAAGGTGACGGTAGGCAAAGCCATACGTCTTTTTGTAGATGCTGATTCAGAAACACAGGCAAGAGCTACGTTGAACCGGTTATGCTTAGAACTGCTGGCCAACCCGATTATAGAAGAAACTGAAGTTTTATCTCTGGTTGCCTCATGAGGACAAGGCAAGCTCTCAATGCCGGAATCGTTGTCTTCCCCGGTTCCAATTGTGAACATGACGTTGCCTTGGCATTGAACAGTGTTAATGTCACTACTCAATTTGTATGGCACCAGAGTTGCTCACTTGATGGTTTGGATCTTGTGGTACTCCCGGGTGGTTTTGCCCATGGTGATTATTTGAGGCCGGGTGCAATAGCCAGATTTTCACCGATTATGAAGGCCTTAGTTGATTTCATAGATAATGGCGGAGTCGTACTTGGTATATGCAATGGTTTCCAAATACTGACTGAAGCCGGACTGCTGCCCGGTGCTTTATGTAAAAATAAAGGACTGAAATTTTTGTGTCAAAACACCAAAGTCAGGGTTTGCTCCAACATTTCACCGTTTACCGCCAATCTGCCGATTGGGACTGAACTTGATCTGCCGATTAATCACTTTTCCGGTAACTACATTTGCGATACTGATACTTTAAATGAGCTTGAATCACACGGGCAGATAGTCTTAAAATATGTTGCAAATCCCAACGGTTCTCTTCACGATATTGCAGGTATTACCAACTTGGACGGCAATGTTATGGGGTTGATGCCACATCCTGAAAGAGCTTGTGATGAGTTGTGCTCTATAACCGACGGTATGGTTCTTTTGAATTCCTTAGTACATTCTCTGGATTCTTAGATGGATTACAAAGCTTTAGGTTTAGTCGATGATGAGTTTGACTCTATAAAAGATATTTTGGGCCGACTTCCCAATAATTTGGAGCTTGCCATGTATGGTGCAATGTGGAGTGAGCACTGTTCATATAAGTCTTCAAGGCTTCATTTGGCAAAGTTGCCCACTTCTGCTCCTTATGTGGTGGTGGGTCCCGGCGACAATGCCGGAATAATAGATGTAGGTGACGGTATTGGAGTTGCTATACGTATTGAAAGTCATAATCACCCGTCTGCGCTTGAACCGCATCAGGGTGCTGCTACCGGGGTAGGGGGCATAATAAGAGACATTTTTTCTGCTGGAGCCCGGCCGATGGCTTTGTGCGATGCTTTGGCGTTTGGTGAAATAATCAAGCGTGATGACAGTTTGGATAATGTTTTGAACAACAAGCGTCAGAACAGCTGGTTGCTTCAAGGAGTTGTAAGTGGTATTTCCTGGTATGGTAACTCTGTTGGTGTGCCTACAGTAGGCGGAGAGACGGTCTTTGATGACTGTTATACTTCCAATCCCTTAGTCAATGTTTTGTGTCTTGGGATACTTCCCCTCAAACGTCTTGTGCGCGGTCAAGCTACGGGTGACGGCAACTTAGTTGTGATGCTGGGCGCTTCTACGGGTAGAGATGGCATAGGGGGTGTGAGCACTCTTGCTTCATCAGGCTTTGTAGACGATGCTTACACCAAGCGTCCCAGCGTACAGATCGGCGATCCTTATGAAGGGAAACGCTTGATAGAAGCATGTTTGGAAATTTTGGATAAAAATTTGATTGTGGGGTTACAAGATTTGGGCGGAGGCGGCTTAACTTCTGCCGCAAGTGAAGCTGCCACTAAAGGGGGCGTGGGCATAGACATAGATGTAACCGCTGTTATTACCAGAGAAGCCGGTATGGAGCCTTTCGAAATTATGACCAGCGAGAGTCAGGAAAGAATGTTGGCCATAGTGCCACCTTCCAACTTTTCTCAAGTTGAAGAAATTTGTAAGCGTTGGGAGATAAACCTGTCTGCTGTAGGCAAGGTAACTGCGCCCGGGGCAGATGCATCCCCCCGCTTTAGGATACTGCGGGGCAAAGAGACACTTGCCGATATTCCCGTGAGATCGCTCACCACTCAAGCACCTCTGTTGGACAGGCCTTCCAGCCCGCCCTCAGACTTGCACTTCCGTTCTCAGCAGGATCCCGCCATCTTGCCTGCGCCAACTAGTTGCGGTGAAGACCTGTTGAAGCTGCTTGTCGGTAACTCATGGATATACAGACAGTATGATCATCAGCTTTTTTTAAATACACTGCGATTGCCGGGTCATGACAGTGCGCTGCTGCGGCTGCGCTCTCCCGATATTCTGTTTTCAAAAAAGGCCGTTGCGGTTTCGGTGGATTCCAATTCACTGTGGTGTTCGCTTGACCCTTATCAAGGTGCTGCCATGACGGTTGCGGAGTCTGCTTTAAATGTAAGTTGCGCAGGAGCAAAACCCTTAGCCTTAGTTGACTGTTTGAACTTCGGCAATCCAGAACACGAAGAGGTGATGTGGCAGTTCAAAGAGGTTGTAAATGGTATAACCCAGGCCTGTTTGGATCTTTCGCTTGTGGTGGTGGGTGGAAATGTGAGCTTTTACAACGAAACCAATGAGCGGGACATAGAGCCCACGCCCGTTGTAGGTACCCTGGGGCTTATACAATCTCTCGAACAACCCTTGTGCGATCTAAAGCAAATCAAAGGGGACTCCATTGTGTTGTTGGGAGAGTTGGTGGATCATCTGGGAGGTTCGGCGTGGGCAAAAGTTATTCACAACCACAGAACAGGCCACTTGCCACCCCTTGATCTGCGTTTTCATGCTGATTTAATCAGACTGTTGACGGATTTAATCTCCTCAGGGATTGTTCATTATGCTCACGATGTATCTGCCGGTGGTTTAGGAGTGGCATTGGCGGAAACGGCAATCTTATCCGGTATTGGTTGTGAAGTTGGTACTATCTCAAGTCATGGACAGCTATTTTCAGAAGCCCCTTCAAGGGTATTGGTCTATACCGATCAACCGAATAAGGTTTTATCGGCTGCACGGTTGTCCAATTTCAATTTGGGGAGTTCCTCTCCTCAGGCTCAGGTAATTGGTGAGGTTGACGGTGAGTTTATCAAAATAGGTAATTTGGTAAACCTCAGCTTGTCAAAGGCAACTTCGGCTTTCAATCTTTCCATACCGAATGCTCTGGGAGAGACCGTTTGCTAGAACTGCTTGCGTCCGCCCAAGTCAGCGGAAACCTCTAAAACCTTTGGCTGCCTTTTTCCAGCAGTTCTTCTAAGACAGATTCTGGTACGCATAAGTCTCCCCTCCCAACTCCAATTTTTATATCCGGTTTGTAATCACCATGATAATCAGAACCTCCGGTTGGTATCAGCCCATTTTTTTCGGCTATTTCAACCAGGTTTAAACGTTCACGGACAGAATATGTGCTGTAGTATGCTTCGATTCCGGAAAGTCCCAAGCTGGCAAGTTCTCTTACTGCCAGTTCGAGACCTGATGCATCTGCTCCCAAAGAGTACGGATGTGCCAAGGATACTATTCCCTTAGAGCTATGTGCAAGCCTTATTATTTCTTCCGGCAAAAGGCGCGCTTTTTTAATATAGGCAAGTCGTCCCTTGCCTAACCATAGTTCAAACGCTTCCGTCATATTGGCAACTGCCTTGTTTTTGACCAATACTTTGGCAAAATGTGGCCGTCCGATCAACCCGCCGTTTGCTTCTTGTACGACCTCTTCCCAGGTGATAGGAAGTCCCAGTGATATTAAGCGATCGATGATCAATCTGTTCCGCTGAATTCGATCTTTTTGCAACTTTAAAAGTTCATCAGCGAAGGGTCCTGTTGAAAGCGGCGAAGTTGTGTCGTCATTGTCACTTCTGTCAGTGGGGAAATATACCAGCAGATGCATAGTTCCGGTTGACCACCGGCAAGATATTTCACAGCCTGCCAAGAAGGTAATGCCCAGCTGATGCGCTTTTTTTGCTGCTTCGGCTATACCCTCTGTCGTGTCGTGGTCGGTCAAAGCTATAGCTTTCAAGCCGGCTTGCCATGCCAGTTCAACTATCTGTGCAGGTTTATCAGTTCCATCAGAGATTATGGAATGAGTATGGAGGTCAATCATGGCTAAAAATCCACTTTAAGTGTACTACATAAGTTTAAAATGTTTTGATTATGTGAGATAATATAAGTTAGTGAAAGAAGCCTGTGGTGTATTTGGTATCTATCTGCCTCAAACAAGCAATGTCCCTGAGACGACAGTGGCACAGCTTGTTTTTGATGGGCTTTATGCCCTTCAACATAGAGGTCAAGAAGCGGCAGGTATGGCTGTTAGCGATGGTGACATAATAACGGTTGTCAAAGACTTGGGACTGGTCTCCAAAGTTTTTGACGAAAAAGTACTCTCCGGCCTTGTAGGTAGTTTGGCTATTGGTCATGTCAGATATTCAACCAGCGGGTTGCATGATTGGTATAGCGCGCAACCTACTTACCGCTCTACCGGAGTCGCAGGTTTTGCCATGGGTCATAATGGTAATCTTACCAATACCGATGAACTGGCTGCCCGGGCGGGTATGCTTCCCGGTATGGTTGTAAGTGATAGCGATGTATTGGCAGAACTGATATCACAGGCCCTTTCTGCCGAGCTTATTTCTGATGGATATGCCGATTCAATGTATTCCGACTTTCAACCTTTTCAAACGGCTTGTTTGAAAGTAATGCCCTTGCTTCAAGGTGCATTTTCATTATTGTTGATGGATGTAAACCATCTTATAGGTATACGCGATCCCAATGGCTTTAGACCATTGTGTTTGGGGAGTTTCCCCAAAGGGCATTTTTGTGAAGGTGGGTGGGTAATGGCTTCTGAGACGCCGGCACTAGATGTAGTCGGTGCTGAGTTTGTGAGGGAGATAGAGCCGGGTGAGATGGTTATAATAAGCGAAGACGGAGTTCAGTCTCTTGCTGCTTTCGAGGCTAAACGGTTAGACCCGCGTTTGTGTGTATTTGAGTTTATCTACTTTGCCAGACCGGACAGTATTCTGTACGGTAAAGAAGTGCACGGAACCAGGAGACGTATGGGTGAGTTGTTGGCAGAGGAAGCCTTTGTAGATGCCGATCTGGTTATGGGTGTTCCTGATTCGGGAATCCCCGCTGCTGAAGGATATTCACGAAGAAGTGGAATACCCTATGGGCAGGGTTTAGTAAAAAACCGTTATATTGGACGTACGTTCATAGCACCTACCCAGACTGCCAGGGGTATGGGGGTTAGACGTAAGTTCAATCCGTTGAAAGAAAATATTATGTCAAAACGACTGGTGGTAGTGGATGATTCGATTGTAAGGGGTACGACTTCCCGTGCTTTGGTTGGAATGCTGAAAGAAGCAGGTGCCAAGGAGGTTCATTTGCGAATATCTTCTCCTCCACTTCGCTGGCCTTGTTTTTATGGGATAGATCTCCCCACCAGAGAAGAGTTGCTTGCCGCTCCACAGAGTATTGACGAAATATGCAGGTATCTGGGAGCGGATTCTGTGGCGTATTTAAGTTGGGAAAAACTGCTTGAGGCTGTTGGAATTGACGGAGCCGGATTTTGCAATGCTTGTCTCAGTGGTGTGTATCCAACCGATATACTTGAGGTGCCATCTGATGTGCAAGTCTCAGTTATGGTCCCAAGTGACGGCTATGTCTGATAAAGGAATGGCGCGAAAACCCCTTACGTATTCTTCTGCCGGAGTTGATATTGATTTAGCCAACCAAGCATTAAAGCGGATAAAACCCATAATAAAAACAACTTATCGTTCAGAGGTTTTGAAAGACATAGGTGGTTTTGGCGGCTTATTCTCCTTTCCATCCGATAAATTTTCCGATCCCGTATTGGTGGCTTCCACCGATGGGGTAGGTACGAAAGCGCAAATAGCGCGTCAAGTGGGGCGCTTGGATACTATAGGTATAGATCTGGTGGCAATGTGTTTAGACGACCTGGTATGTGAAGGTGCTGAGCCGCTGTTCATGTTGGACTATATAGCTGCCGGTTATATGCAACCTGATCATATTGAACAGTTGGTCTCCGGTATTGTCAAAGGCTGCCTGCAAGCCGGGTGTGCTTTAATCGGGGGAGAACTGGCTGAGCATCGAGATGTGATGGGGATGGATGAGTTTGACTTGGCGGGATTTGCAGTTGGAGTTGTGGAGCGTAACGACATCTTAGGTTCTGAGCTTGTCTCAGTGGGTGACAAAGTCATTGGTATTTTTTCAGACGGCCTTCGTTGCAATGGCTACTCTTTGGCCAGAAAGGTGTTACTCTCAGATTCCAATCTTCAAACTCCCTCAGAAACTCTGAAGCGACCTGCTTGGAAAGGCGCTACTCATTGTTTGGCGGACGAACTCTTGAAACCCTCCCTGATTTATTCTCCCGGAATTGTTAAAGTGAAAAAAGCCCTTAATCATGATGAGGGGAGCTTGGCTGCTTCGTCTGCTACTCCAGTTTCTGAAAAAAGTTTACATGCGGTTGCCCATATTACAGGCGGCGGTATTGAGGGTAACTTATCGAGAGTACTGCCTAATGGGCTGGATGCCGTCTTGCGACGTTCCAAATGGCCAGTGCCGCTTATTTTTGGCGAAATTCAAAGACTCGGTTCCGTCTCGGATGATGAGATGGAAAAGATCTTCAACCTTGGACTTGGTATGATCATGATTGTTGACCCCAAAAGTACCGATTTTGCTCTGAAGACTATCAATGACTGCGGTTTTGAGGCCTCCTTAGTGGGTGAGATAACCGCCGGTGACGGGAAAGTCACAGTTTTGGACGAGTGATCAGGATAATAACCCAAGTGATAGAAACCTTACCGCCAGCAAAGTTTTCCGCCTTGAGAGATCATATTTTTCTTCACTCCCTTCGAAGCGGTGAATTTGTTTTGAAATCGGGGAGAAAAAGCCGATGGTTCATTGATGCGAAACAAACAGTGTGTTCTCCAGAGGGAATGTTGCTTGTGGCACAGGCTGTTACATCTGTCATGCCCGAGGAGACTACGGCTATTGGAGGACTTACGATGGGAGCTGATCCCGTGACGTTTGCCACAGCTATGTTTTGCAATCTAAGCGGACGTTCAATTAAAGCCTTCAGTGTTCGCAAGGAGGCCAAACAACACGGTATTGTAGGTCAAATAGCCGGTATTTTAGATGCCGGAGATCAAGTTGTTGTGGTGGAAGACACTGTTACCCGGGGCACTTCCATCATGCAAGCCGTCCACGCGGTTCGTGAACTTGGCGGACAAGTTGTTTACATAGTAGCGGTCGTTGACAGGGGTGGAAGTTGTGCTGAGATGGCAAAAAAAGCCGGCGTAGAGTTTTGCGCCTTGGTTACCGCACCCGAACTTGGCTTTGAATATGGTGAGTGAGTTTCAAAGTCCTATCTTGACAATGTTTCTTTGTGTGTTAGAGTAACTACTTGTAGTGAAAGGTTCAGTAATGAAAGGACTAATGATGAGAAGACTAATGATGAGAAGACCATCTGTATTTATAGCTGCGGTTACGATATTTGTTGCCTCTTTTTCACTAACGATTTTCAATACCCGAGCAGCTTATGCCGATACGCTGATCCCCGCCAACGGGTCAACCTTGAGCGGTTATGCAACTCTAAGCGTTACCCCGGGTGGAAGTAACGCTTCTTCATGCAGCGGAGCTTCAACTGAGATTGATGTCTATAACTCTTCAAATACCCAAGTCGGTTACTGGACCAACTCTGGCGGCCCACTGTCTATACAGTGGCTAACCGATACCGTTCCAAACGGTTCTTATACGGTAACCGCCAAATGGACAGATACCGTTTCTTCGACTTGTCAAACCCTTGTCCAGCAAACCTCTTCCGTCGTTAGCGTAGACAACGGTCCCAAACCTTACGTCGGTGCTCCTGGCGCCACACCGTCTAGACCTGTTACCTGCCCTCCCGTGCCGGCCAATCAAGGCGGAGCGAGTAATCAAACTGAAACTTTAACCGGTACATTTCCATGGCCACCGCCTCCGGCTGGAACAAATCCGACAGATTATGCCTCTTATGCCAATACTCCAAACGTCACTCCGCCGATCCGCCCCGCAAACTGGAATACCTCAGGTTATGATTGGATGCTTACCAGTGCCAGATACGTCTCTCCTGACCCTTCCTTTACACAGGTTACGCAAAATCCCCAAGAACTTTGTGGAGTTGGCGGCAATTCAGTTGATACCGCCTGGCAAACTACTACCGGTTGGCCGACAACGGTAATTGCCTCCATAGATTCGGGAATTGAGTGGTGTAATACGGCAATAGTCAACAAGCTCTATATCAATACGGCAGCTTTGCCATTACCGGAAAATGCGGGGGGGCTCACAAAGCCCCAACTTGAAGCTCAAGGTGTAAAATTTTTAGACTCTAATCCTTATGATCTGAACAACTCTGGCGTTATCAACGCTTTACAGTATGCAAACGACCCGCGTATACAAAAGCCTTATTTTTGTGAACAGACCGCCGGAGAGAATATCATATCCCCCGCAGACCTGATAAACACGTTTGGCACCCCCAGTTCTCCTTATTACTATAACCAACAGGGGCCTCAAGGTTTCACTGAAGCCATATCAGGATGGAACTTTGTGAACAACAACAACAATCCATATGACGTGGTTCAATATGGACACGGTACAGGTGAATCTGTAGACATGGGTGGAGCTGCCGATACTACGGGTGCAGGCCCGGGTACTTGCCCCAACTGTATGATCATGCCGATTAGGGCAGGCGACTCTTTCATGACAGACGGCAATGCTTTTGGTGAAGGCGTGTTGTTTGCCGTTGATTCAGGTGCCGCCGTTATCTCTTCCGCACAAGGCTCATACAATATAACCCCTATTGATCGCCAAGCTATCGCCTATGCAGATGCTCACGGTGTTCCGATAATCTCTTCTGCCGCAGATGAACATTCACTGCATCATAACCTACCGGCTGTTCTTGAACATTTGATAGTTGCAAACAGTGTTATCAATGTGAACCAAGATATAAATATGAACCTTTACAATCCCCCAAGTTCTCTATATTTGAATGGTTGCACCAACTATGGCCCGAATATAGCCGTGTCGGTTGAAAGCGGCGCTTGTTCTTCACAAGCAATAGGTAAATTGGCGGGTATTCTTGGTCTGGCCGAGTCTGCCGGCAAGGAAGCGGTGGCGAAAGGCACGATAACACCTTATCCAGGTTTGACGACTGTTCAGGGAGCACCGGTTGCGCTGTCTGCAAATGAGATAAAGCAGC
>JAMCPD010000020.1 GCA_023379935.1 Actinomycetota bacterium
AAGATAGCTGAGCGCCACGAGACGACTTTGGCCGAGTTGGTGGAGATTTCCAAACGCCACGAGACGACTTTGGCCGAGTTGGTGGAGATTTCCAAACGCCACGAGACGACTTTGGCCGAGTTGGTGGAGATTTCCAAACGCCATGAAAGCCGTCTCGATCGCATAGAAAAGATAGCTGAGCGCCATGAAGCGACTTTGGCCGAGTTGGTGGAGATTTCCAAACGCCATGAAAGCCGTCTCGATCGTATAGAAAAGATAGCTGAGCGCCACGAGTCGACTTTGGCCGAATTGGTGGAGATTTCCAAACGCCACGAGAGCCGTCTTAGCCGCATAGAAAAGATAGCTGAGCGCCATGAAGCGACTTTGGCCGAGTTGGTGGAGATTTCCAAACGCCACGAGGCGACTTTGGCCGAATTGGTGGAGATTTCCAAACGCCACGAGAGCCGTCTTAGCCGCATAGAAAAGATAGCTGAGCGCCACGGGAATGATATCGGTCAACTCAAAGGTGGTTACTTTGAATCGCAATGGCGAGAGAAAGCAACCGCATACCTTGGCAGTCGAGGATTTCGTCAAGTACACCTTATCAATAGAGGAGATCTCGACAGTTTACTTACCAAGGCCGGCGCTGAGGATGATTTCCGTTGTGACATCTTGCTTGCAGATGCGGTGCATTCCGCTATTGGCAAAGACGATAAAGTTTCGGTTTATATTCTAGCTGAGGTTTCATCGAGAATTGATGTAAACGATATTGAGCGTTCTTTACGCAGAGCCGAGCTTTTAGGACAAGCTACGGGAGGAGTATGCGTGGCTTGTGCAGTGGGAGCATCTATTGATGAGTTAGCTCAAAAACTGGCGATTCAAAAGAATGTAGTTGTGGTGACACCTACGGAATGGAACACACAAGCGGCTTAAGGTATATTCAGGTAAACTGATCATAGTTCCATTTCAGAATCTCTGTTACCTCCGGCAAAGTGATTGGTGGGTCCCGTAGTTGGCACTCAGCTCATAGTGGTTCCCCAATGGTTCTTACAGAGACAGGTACAAAGTAGATAAGAGCACGGTATAGGACATTTAAAATTGCGCAGGTTACCTTTGGTGTTGCTAAAGTAGGTAACAGTGAAGTTAGCAAATAATCAAGGATGTAAGTAAGAACGTGGTGAGTATAACAGTATTAGGGTGTGATGGTGGATTTCCGGGTATCGGTGGAGCCTGTAGCGGTTATCTGCTCCAGTGTGTGAATGATTCCGCTGAAGGTACTCGAATATGGATTGATGCGGGATCAGGTAGTATGTCTAACTTGCAACGACACATAAGTCTTGACGATGTGGATGCAGTCGTGATAAGTCATGAACACCCTGATCATTGGGGGGATTTAGAAGGTTTTGCTGTAGCATCTCAGTACGAATTAGAGAGAATGTCCGTACCGGTCTATGCACCCAGTGGACTGAAACCCCTCGTTTATCATGGAAGCACAGGCGTGTTTGACTGGAGGATTATTGCCGATTCCGACAGGGTGATAGTTAAAGATATAACACTGACCTTTTCACGAACAGACCATGGTCCGGAAACCTTAGCCGTAAGAGCGGATGCACTGGGAAGAAGTTTTGCTTATTCAGCGGATACAGGTCCAAACTGGTCGTTTGAAGCACTAGGCTCAGGCTTTGACCTGGTCCTATGTGAGGCAACATTTACAAAAGAAAGAGAGGGCAGAACACAACACCTTAGTGCACGCCAAGCTGCTGAAATGGCCCAAGCAGCCAAAGCAGCCAGGCTAGTGCTTACCCATAAGTGGCCGTTTATGAACAGTTCCTCCATTTTTGATGAGGGATCTTCTGCATTTGGTTCGCAAGTTTCGATGGCGGAAGCGAACAAGGTGTTTCAGTTTTGAACGACAACACCATTTCGCGTAGTTACAATCGTAAGTTGGATGAACTGCGCCCCGTCGAGTTTATAAGAGATTTTACCCAGTTTGCATTGGGTTCAATTCTTATCTCAATTGGACGCACAAAAGTACTCTGCACTGCATCCATACAAGAACGTGTCCCCCCTTGGTTACATGGCAGTGGCAAAGGCTGGATTACTGCGGAGTACTCCATGTTGCCCGGCTCAACCTTGCAAAGAACCGATCGTGAGGCTGCAAGGGGTCGTCAATCCGGGCGCACTCAAGAGATACAAAGATTGATAGGACGTTGTCTTCGGGCTGTATGTGATTTGGACTCTATGGGAGAAATGCAAATAACCTTAGACTGTGATGTGTTACAAGCGGATGGGGGCACAAGGGTTGCTTCTATCTGTGGAAGTTATGTAGCTCTCCATGATGCCCTGACGCGCCTAGTAGCTGAAAAGAAGATTTCAGCCCATCCCATTAAGCAAGCATGTGCCGGTGTGTCAGTAGGGATTGTTGATGCGCTTTGCATGTTGGATTTAGACTATTTGGAGGATGCAAGAGCTGAAGTTGACATGAACATAGTAATGACATCCGAAGGCCGCTTTATTGAGCTGCAAGGCACTGCAGAAGGTAAGGCCTTTTCACATAGTGAGTTAACTGAGTTGTTACGACTTTCTGAAGTAGGCATTAACAGCTTGATGGCGGCCCAAGCGGAAGTTTTGTCTACGCCACCGCCGAACCGGCCATTAAATTCTTCTCCTAACCAATGAAACCCATGACATTCGTAATGGCGACTGCCAATCCCGACAAGGTAGCCGAGATAACCGCAATTTTAGAAGGGTTTCCTATACATTTGGTTGCCAGACCGGCCACGTTGGGCGATACCCCAGAAACAGGAACAACTCTGGAGGACAATGCCAGAGTGAAGGCCATGGCTGTATTTGAATCTACGGGAGAGCCTTGCTTGGCGGATGATACCGGGCTTGAGGTTGATGCATTAGGAGGTGCCCCCGGGGTTTTTTCCTCCAGGTATGCTGCCAACTATCCGGGCGAGAAGGTCACCTATGCTGATAACGTAGCAAAGTTACTTTTGGTGATGGAAGGTGTAACTAACAGACGTGCCAGATTTCGTACTGTAGCCGTTGCATGTTTACCTGCCGGGGATGCATCCACCGGTTCTATGTCAACGGTTACCGAGGTATTGGCTGACGGTATTTTAGAGGGTGAAATAGCGGTGGGGCCTAAAGGTAACAATGGGTTTGGATATGACCCTGTGTTTATTCCAGACGGCTATGATGGGCTCAGTTTAGCTGAGATGACGACAACCTCAAAAAACCTTTGTTCGCACCGGGGTAAAGCTTTCAGACAGTTGGTTTCAATATTATTAAAAGATCATGAAAATTTTTTTCAGTAGAACTACTGCGCGTTAAACGATTAAGCTGGTTTATTGTGTTAAAAGTTTTGGATTTAAGAGGTAACTCAGTCATGAGCGATTGGAACGCTTTATTACCGTCCAGTCCAATTTTACCCCAAGACGGCAGCGGCTCAATTTTTGATGTTGTAAAGCAGATAGTTGGTGAGGTTAAAAATCGCGGTGATGGTGCGTTGAGCGAATTTTCCAGGCTGTTTGACGGAGTAGAACTTACCTTTGACAACGAAAACGCTGCAGCTGGTGTCCGCTCAGGTGCTGTCTCCATTAAAGTTTCACGCGCTGAGATGGAAGACTCCTTTGACAGCATATCCACCGAGACAAAACAGGCGCTTTATGATGCGTATGCGAAGATATGGGACTATCACCGGTTTAGGATGCCCTCTGCCGGCGATACTTATTCCAAAGATATTTTACGCGGCGGAAAGATAGAGGTAAGCGAACTTTTGCTCCCGCTAAGACGAGCAGGGCTGTATGCACCTGGAGGCAACGCCAGCTATCCTTCCAGCGTATTTATGTGTGCTATACCTCCGAAAGTAGCCGGTGTGGAAGAAATTGCACTCTGCACGCCTCCCGGACCAAACGGAAAGGTGGCGGATGTTACCTTGGCCGCATGTGTGATAGCGGGGGTGGATGAGGTCTATCGTATAGGCGGCGCCCATGCTATAGCGGCAATGGCTTATGGAACTGAAACGATATCGGCTGTGGACACCATAGTAGGTCCCGGCAATAATTATGTCGTACTTGCAAAGCTGCTGGTTTCCGAGGTTGTCGGAACTCCCGGCGCATATGCCGGACCTTCTGAAGTAGTTGTAGTGGCTGATTCGTCGGCTCCTGCTTCCTTTGTGGCAATAGACCTTATCGTGCAGGCCGAACACGGTCCTAATGGACTGGCATGGCTTGTATGTTGGGAGCCAGATATCGCTACTCAAGTCAACCGCGAGGTAGACAGATACCTCAACCGGTCATCCAGGAAGCAGATACTTGAGTCCACCTTGGGTTCAAACGGTTATGCAGTCCTAGTGGATGGGGAAGCTGAAGCTGCCTGTGTAGTCAACACTGTAGCCCCCGAACACTTGGAGTTGATGGTGGCTTCTCCCTCATCCTTGCTTGGCTCAATCAAAAACGCCGGTGTCATTTTTTTGGGCCCTTATTCCCCTGCAAGTCTTGGGGACTATGTAGCAGGCCCGAATCATGTTCTGCCTACGGCAAGAACAGCACGTTTTCAAAGTGCATTGAGTGCAGGTGATTTTTTGAGGCGTATTAATGTGATATCGGCTGATCGGGAGGGATTAGCTCAAGTATCTGATGTTATAAAAACATTAGCTGAGGCGGAAGGGCTCCAAGCTCATGGTGAGGCAATAAAGGAGAGGTTTTTAAAATGAGTTCATCAACTTCACAACAGTTCCCCATACTGCCTGCTTTGCATGTTGCGGCTCTGGATTATTATACGTCCCCACAACCTGAGGCAGCGATACGTCTGAATACCAATGAGTCCCCGTTGCCTCCGCCAGCGGATTTTATTGAAGAGTTAAAAAGCCTACTTCCGACTGTTTCATCAAATCGTTACCCTGATAGGTATGTCGTCAAGTTGCGTCAAGCTCTGGCCGAGTTTCATGACGTTGAACCACAACAGATATTTTGCGCAAAAGGATCCAACGAAGTGCTCCAGTGTCTTATCATGGCTTTTGGTGGTCGCGGCAGGCGAGTCGTTACATTTGAACCCACTTATCCTATGCACAGCCATATAGCCAGGATATGTGCGACTGAAGTAGTTTCGGCAAAACGCAAGGAGGATTTTACCTTGGATTTAAATGAAGTAACAAGGGTTTTTTTAAAGTTCGATCCATCCATAAGTTTTTTGTGTTCTCCGAATAATCCAACCGGTATCTCAGAATCCCGCTCTGGTGTAGAGAAGGTACTTGAGTGTGCACCTGGATTAGTTATACTTGACGAGGCCTACGTACAGTTTGCATCCGGGACTGAATATATGTTAAATCCAGATTCTAATTTAACATATTCTAAAACCCCCTCGATGGTTGACAAGTTGGTCAGAGTGCGGACCTTTTCCAAGACATGGGCTATGGCTGGTTGGCGCTTGGGTTATATGATAGCGCCATCTTATGTAGTAGATGCATGTTTCAAGGTTGCGCTCCCTTACCACATGGATGCTCTGTCTCAGTTGGCTGGTTTGGTTGCATTGAAGTATGTATCCCAGATGGAGCAAAGGGTTGATATGATAGTTAAAGAACGTACGCGGGTCAAAGAGGAACTGGACAAGTTGCCACTTCAAGTGTGGCCGTCAGAAGCAAACTTTATACTGTTCAAATCGCTTGCAGTTGATGGAACAAAGCTGTGGGAGGCTTTATTGAGGCGTTCGGTGTTGATAAGAGACTGTTCTACGTGGAATCAGTTGCAAGGGTTTTTACGTGTTACGGTTGGGACAAGAGAAGAAAACGATACTTTCCTGGCTGCAATGAAGGATAGCCTCGGAGAATTAGAAGGTTTATGATGGAAAGACAACTTCGATCAGTAAAAGTAAAACGTGACACAAAAGAGACAAATGTAGAAGTCGAGTTGTGCCTGGATGCCGATGCTACGGGCAGTAGTGAGCTTATTTCCACAGGGTTGCCGTTTTTTGATCACATGCTTTCACAGTTGTCCAAGCATGGGGGGTTTTCACTTAGGCTGTACGTAAAAGGGGATTTGCATGTTGATGCTCACCACAGCGTAGAAGATGCTGGACTCGCATTGGGCGAAGCTTTTTTGAAGGCACTTTCCAACAAGCAAGGTATACGCAGATTTTCATCCATAGCGGTTCCCTTGGATGAAGCGTTGGTCGAAGCGGCGCTGGATATTTCCGGTCGCCCGTATCTCCACTACGAATTAAACATGCCACCTGATCTCCCGCCACTCGGTGATCCCCCCTTCGATCCGCAACTTGCTGAGGAGTTCTGGAGGGCTTTTACGACCAAAGCTGGAATTTCTTTGCACTTGCAGAGGGTCAGAGGTCGTAATGTTCACCATGTCTTAGAAGCTTCATTTAAAGCGGTAGCTAGGGCTTTGCATGATGCCGTTCGTATAGAAAACAGTTCAATACCTTCCACAAAAGGAAAACTTTGACCGAGCTTACCGTCAATCAAATGAGCCCAGCCAACCAGGATGACTTCTTCATAGCTGTACTCGACTATGGGATAGGCAACCTTCGTTCCGCACAAAAGGCTTTTGAATTCGTCGGCGGGCGGGCCTGTCTGGTTGAAAGCCCTGCTCAAGCCAGAGGCGCTGGCGGTTTCGTGCTTCCGGGAGTTGGAGCGTTCGGACATTGTTTGAAAGCCTTGCGCGAAAGCAAGCTCGATAGAACCGTAGTTGAAGCCATTGACGCTTCTCTGCCGTTTCTGGGGATATGTGTCGGTCTCCAAATGCTATATGAAGGATCAGAAGAAACACCGGATGTCAAAGGTCTTGGAGTCATAGAGGGTGCGGTAAAGCAACTGTCGGGTACTCAAAAGCGGCCTCAAATGCAGTGGAATTGCATATCACGTACAGATGGGCGAAGACCGGCACTCCTTCAAGGTGTTGGAGAAAACCCCTGGGTTTACTTCGTGCACTCATATGCACCACCTCTGAGTGACGTAGTTGTAGCTACTTGTAATTATGGCGGTGATGTCACAGCCGCAATAGAAAGGGACAACCTGTGGGGAACACAGTTTCATCCTGAAAAATCCGGCGCCGTAGGACTGTCCATATTGGCCAATTTCGTTGCCTTGTGCCGGTCTCTAAATTTTCATTGGCATCTGTAGTAATTTTTTTTGCTACAATTGTCACTGTGCAATATGGTTAATAACGAAGGCGCTGATATGTTCCGGGAAATTTCAAATATGAGAACAGCCTGCTGCGAAAAGGCTTATGAAAATAACGACTTCAACAACCTTTACAGCTTGTTTTTGTACCAAGTGATAGCAGATTTTAAATGGACGTTTATCCCGCGATTGACATATTAGACGGTAGTTGTGTGAGGTTGGCGCAGGGCGATTTCAATCGCGTTACCGTTTATGGTGATCCTGTTGCCAAGGCATTGGAGCTACAAGCGTTGGGGGCAAAATGGATCCATGTGGTGGATTTAAACGCGGCACGTTCTAAAGGAGAGAACAGGGAAGTTGTGTTTGACATAGTGGGGCGGGTAAAGATACCTGTCCAGGTGGGAGGAGGAATAAGAGATGAGGCTTTCGCTGCGGAACTGTTGAATGGGGGAGTGGCAAGGATTGTGTTGGGTACAGCTGTGGTGGAGCAACCTGGTTTAATTGCATCTCTTTTAGCTAAATACCCTAAACGAATAGCGCTCGGGCTCGACTTTCGGGATGAGAAGTCCGGGGCGCAAGGCGAGGTCAGGCAAAATCCCAAGGCGGAGGTTAAAGCCACCATGGTGCATAGGTTGGTCACGAGGGGCTGGGCGAATACTTCCAGTTTAACTCTGGAAGGCGCCCTTGATAGTGTGACAAACTGGGGAGTTTCTGTCGTAGTTGTGACCGATACAAGCAAAGATGGGATGATGAGCGGGCCAAACATCGATACACTAAAGGATGTGTTGCGAGTAGCAGGACCTAACGGAGTTGGCGTGATTGCTTCGGGCGGTGTGCGTTGTATAGAAGATATTGCCAACTTAACGGCAGTTGATGTAGGGGGGTATAGTTTGCTTGGCGTTATCGTAGGTAGGGCTTTGGCTGAAGGAGCTGTAGACTTGTCGGATGCAATGGACGCAACCCTGGGAGTGAATATGTCCGGATCCAAACAGCGACAGTTACCATGAGATGCATACGCCTGATACCGTGTCTGGATGTAGACAATGGCAGGGTTGTAAAAGGGGTCAATTTCGTCGGGCTTAGAGATGCTGGCGATCCCGCTGAATTAGCTGCCGCCTATGCAGATCAGGGTGCAGATGAGATTGTCTTTTTGGATATCAGTGCATCTGTAGAGGGACGTAATACAATGGTTGAAACTGTAACCACAACGGCAGAGAGACTGTTTATCCCCTTATGTGTTGGCGGTGGTGTGCGAAGCGTAGATGATGCCCGACGACTTCTTAGGGCAGGTGCCGACAAGGTGGCTGTTAATACTGCTGCAGTTGAACGCCCCTTTTTAATATCTGAAATTGCCGGGGAGTTCGGTTCCCAATGCGTGGTTGTGGCGATAGATGCCAAAAGAAGTACAAATGGCGAGACGAAACTGTCTGCGCCTGTAAAGTCGTGGCGGGTTTACACACATGGAGGACGTATTCCTACGGATCTGGATGTGTTCAAGTGGGCACACAAGTGCCAAGAGCTTGGGGCAGGTGAGATATTACTTACCTCAATGGATGCGGATGGGACCAGGGAAGGCTTTGATATTGAACTTACAAAAGCCGTTAGTACTACCTGCTCCATACCGGTTATAGCCAGCGGGGGAGCAGGCAATTTAGAACATTTAAGTCGGATTGTGTTGGAGGGGGCGGCGGATGCAGTACTGGCGGCATCAATCTTTCATGACGGAGACTATACCATTGTACAGGCTAAGGAGTATTTAGCTGCCAGTGGCGTATGCGTCAGACCATATATTTGTTAATCCGTTACGCTCTGGAACGGAATTATTCAAAGACAAGCACATTTCAAGAAGTTGTGCTACAATAAAAAAATGCGTCATGAACATCACTCTATGATATAGGTCTTCGGTGCTTTCCAATTCCCGAGATATGCCCTTGTCAGTTGGGGATATTTATGAACAAATCAAACGTATGGTTCGTGAAGGGTTTCCCAAGTGGGTATGGGTTGTAGGTGAAATAGCCAAAGTTGAGGTACGTAGGGGAAATTGCTGGATAGATCTTGTGGAATCG
Source organism: Actinomycetota bacterium (assembly GCA_023379935.1). GTDB lineage: Bacteria > Actinomycetota > Acidimicrobiia > Acidimicrobiales > JAMCPD01 > JAMCPD01. Next base: position 9,184 of record JAMCPD010000020.1, read on the forward strand.
AAGATGCCCGCTGTTTTGCATAACAGTCGTGAGCGCCAGCGTATGTTAAAACTGGTGGCATTCTCTTTTCAGGGCGGTGAGCTTTCAAAGAAGTTATCCGATTCCAATTTAGAACTTGCAAACGGAATGTTTATAAAGGTTTTAGGTGAGGTTTCCCTATGGGAGGGAGGTTCAATGTTACAGCTTGTTGTCCATGACATAGATGTTGAAGCCTTGCTTGGAGAACTTGCCGCGAGGCGCGAACGGTTGCGAAAGGCGCTCATTGCTGAAGGCTTACTGGGGGTGGGTAAGGGCAACAAAGCGTTGTTACTGCCTAAGCTGCCTCTCAAAGTCGGGCTGGTGGCATCTTACGGTACTCAAGGGTGGCATGACTTTTTAGGGCAAATCAGGGACTCGGGCTTTGGGTTTCATGTGAATTTTGTGGATACACCCGTTCAAGGGAGTGAAGCCGCCGCCGGTATTGTTCAAGCTGTTAGATCGTTGGGCATGCCAGAGGTGGACATTGACGTGATTGTTATTGTAAGAGGCGGTGGATCCAAGTCTGATCTTGCAGTGTTTGATTCCGAGGATGTGGTAAGGGCTGTGGCAAGTTCCTCAAAATGTGTTTGGACCGGCATAGGGCATACCCAAGATGTTTCTTTGACGGATGAAGTTGCCCATACATCCTTCATAACCCCCACCGAATGTGGACAGGGACTTGCCAGGGAGGTAAGTGGGTTTTGGGATGAAAGTGTTCAAAAGATGAACTATATATTCCAAACAGTTAATACTTGTCTGGAACGTTCTATAGGCGAGCTTTCCTCCCAAGCCGGAGTGCTTCGTACAAGAGGACTGGGTAGGTTGGAGGCAGCAACAGGTAATGTAAGTTCGCAAGTTAATACCATTGTTCGTCAATCGCGCTCGAATTTGGATGCCAACAGACGTGAGATCCTAAACAAAGCTGGCTTACTTCGATCAAGTTGGCTTCATTTCTCTAAGATGTTAGAAACACAAGTTTTGAATAAAAAAGCTCTTCTTTTTGCACATAATCCCACCCAGCAACTGATGAGAGGATGGTGCATGGTTAGGGATTCAAACGGAAAACTACTGCGTTCTGTAAATAATGTTAAGATTGGGGATAAGATCTCGACCAAGTTTTTCGATGGAATTCTCGACAGCGAGGTTTGCAAAGTTTATGAGGTGAAATATAACAGTGACAGCGAAGGAAACAGGTGAAGTAATGGAAGCGGCCGAAACGGGAGAAGTGACTGAACAGGTTGACCTGTCTGACTTGAGTTATTTGGCAATTGCACGCCAGTTGGATCAGATTATCCAAGAGTTGGATAAAGGACAAGTTGATGTAGATACACTTGACATCAGATTTAGCCAAGCCGTAGAGCTGGTCGAGGAGTTGAATCGTCGTATCAACAGGGCTAAAATGAAAGTCGAAGAGCTGACCCCCAGGCTGAAATCTGTGTTTGACACCCCTGCGGGTGATGATACCCCGACAACTTATGACATTTCGGCAACTTCCGATACCCAACCAACCAATGATCCTCCGTTCTAGCTATAGGACCCCAACCATTGGGAAGTTTGAATGCGTATAGCAGCAGTTGGTGACGGGCACTTGGGACGCTCCTACTATCCGAGTGTTACAGACGAAGGGGTAAATACACGCGAAAGAGATTTCGAGATATCTTTCCTCAAAGCTATAGACAAAATATGTGAAAGTCAAGTTGATCTCGTCGTATGGCTTGGAGATATATTTGATCATCCGCGTCCCACCTATCGTTCTTTTCGGGTTGCCCAAGCCGGTCTCGTCAAGCTGCGTCAGTCGGGACTTCAATGTATTCTCATAAGCGGCAACCATGATACCCCGAGACTCCCCGGCACGGGCAACCCTTATTTAGTGTTGGCTGACCGCTTTGAAGCTGACCCAACACGCAGCTCAGGGATGGGTTTTGCTACCACTTATTCCTATGAATGTTTCGACTTGGGCGATGTTGTTATACATGCTGTTCCCCAAATGTTATGTGTTGAAGATACGTTGAATGCTCTTGAGCAAGCCAAAACCAATCGTGCGGCAGATAAAGTAAATTTGTTGATAACTCATCCCCGTGTTCCTCAGGTCCAGCCCAGGTATTCAGATATAAATGAAATAGAGATAGATGCGGCCAAGTTGCAGTTTTGGGATTTTGTGCTCCTGGGACACTATCATACGTTTACCACAGTGTATGAGCGTATGTGGTATGCAGGCGCGACTGATACCTTTAGTTTTGCTGATGACCCGACTGCTGCAAAAGGCTTTGTTATTCTTGACACCGACACAGGTGTGTGTAGCCATTATCCCCTGGATAATCAGCGTCCTCTTATCACCGTGAACATCCCAGCCCTGGGGTGTTCTGCGAGTGAACTTACCCAACTTATTGCTAAGCAGTTGGAACCGCTGGACGAAGGGGCGGTAGTCAGGTGTTACTTAGATGGTGTACAAGCTCAGGACTACCGCTTGATTGATTCTGAGGTTGTACATGAAGCATCCAGGCACCTTTTACACTTAAAGTTGGATCCCAATTTTTTAGAGGTTAAAAATCAAGTAGAGTTGCCTACTCTTGATTCCATGCAGGCAAGGTGGTCAAGGTATCTGCAACACCAGGACTTGAGCAGCTTTGACAAGTCTCAATTGGAAGAACTTGGCAATAAGTATTTAATTGAAGCTGTTGAGCGGGAATAAAGGTTGAGATCGCATGAGGATTTTGCGATTACAGCTTGAAAACTACCGTGTTTATCAAAAACCTTTGGAACTTGATCTGCCAAGCGGCTTGGTCGGAGTATACGGACCAAATGGGGCAGGGAAGTCTTATTTAATCGAATCAATACCGTGGACATTATTTGGCAGATCTCGTACGTTGATGGCGGAGATCAGAACTTCAGGGGTAACCGCTCCATGTGTAACAGAAGTGACTTTTGAACATGAAGGTCATCTTTACGTGGTCAAGCGTATACTGTCCGGCTCATCATCAGGTCACTCGCTTACGGTTAGAGCGCAGGTTTTTGCAGATGACAAACAAGTTTGTGAAGGAGCACGAGATACCGCAACTTACTTACAATCAATTCTTGGAATGGATGACGTTTCATTTAGGGCAAGCGTATTTGCAGAGCAGAAGCAGTTGGATGCCTTTTCAAGTAGTCCCCCCGCTGTTCGGCGTCAACTAATTCTCGGGCTTTTGGGTATAACACCGCTAAACACCGCACGTGATACAGCGAGACGGGATGCCCGTGAGCTTATGGCTACTTTGTCCCATCAAAAGGAGCTTCTTCAAATGTTGGAGGATGGTTTGGCCGAACGCGATCTTGAAACGCTACAGGCAGAGTTGCATAGTGCAAACCTTCGCCTTAAATCATTTGAACAGGCGGAACTGGCTAAGCAGCAGTTGTTCCAACAATCAGAAGAACGTCTCAACGCTTACCAGGAACTACGTGTTAGATATGAGCGGTTGGTTTCAGAGGGCAAAGCAAAGGTTGCCCAGCTTGAAAAGCTCAGAGGTGAACACCGAAAAGCTTTGGCCGAATTAGATGAACTCAACAAGCTGGAGAGTTCTCTTACACCCGAGTTAGAAGAGATTGAGGGATCTAAAATGGTGGGACCACAGATGGCGCTTCGGGGAGTGATGCAACCGAATGAGGAAAGCTATAATCATTTGCAAGCTATGGTAGTGGACGCTCAAAAGCAGCTGTCGGTTGTTGAGGGGCAACTTACTTGGCAAAAAGCACATGCCGCGGAGCTTGATAAGATGGTTGACAAGTCACTTTATGCCACATCTAAAGAGACTCTTGAACCAAGTACAATGCCATCTTCAGAACCCATAGCCAACCGACGCTGCCCCCTCTGCGGGCAAGAGCTCGGCCAGTCTTATCTAAAGGTGCAAAGGCATCATGCCGAGGAGCTGGCGCTCGCTCGGCAAAAGATTTCTGAATTGGAAGAAGATTACTCCAAAGCGGCGAAGATACTAAGCGAACTTAGCAGCCAAAGGGACATTGAGAAACGCTCTTTGGATAAGCAAAAGGATGCTTTTTTGAAGTTTCAAAAACGTATTTCAGAGTTGGAGGGGATGAGGAATCGTTTGGAAAAGGTGATAAAAGAGTATGAGTCATTGACTTTGGAGATGGAAAAAGAGGTTGCAAGTTTACGGCAACAGACTAGAGACTTACAGTTTAGCAACTCCCAGCTTGATCTACTCAAAGAGGAAGTTGACAACATGGCCGGTGAACTGAAGAGGAGAAGATTCGAAACCGCAGAGGCTGCGAAGCTGGTGGCCGGCTTGGCTGCAACATTGTCGGAGAAGGAAAGGCAAAAGGCTCAAGCAGATGCGATAACTCAAAAGGTCGCTTTGTTGGAGGAAAAAGCCAGGTGTGTTGCTAAGACATCGGAGCTGTTATCTGATTTTCGTGACATGGTTGTAGCCAGTGTGGGACCACGTCTTGATGCTATGTCCAGTGAGCTGTTTTTGGAACTTACAGATCAGGAGTATGATGCTTTGCATATTGATCCGGAGACCTATGAGATTCAAATTTCTGATCATGGCTCCACATACGGTTTGGACAGGTTTTCAGGTTCAGAGGTTGACTTGGCCAACCTGGCGTTGCGCGTTGCGGTTTCCGAGCAAATTAGAATGTTTTCGGGAGGCTACGTGGGGCTACTTGTATTGGATGAGGTCTTTGGGTCATTGGATCATGATCGTAAAGAACGTATGCTGCTGGCGCTTGAACGCCTGAAAGCCAGGTTTGCACAAGTTCTGGTTGTAACCCATGATATGGAGATAAAAGAGCAGCTTAGTCATGCCATAGAGGTAGTGAAGCTTCGCGGACGAAGGGCGACAGCTGTTTGCTCCTAGCCCAAGTTTTCTTACGGCTTCGGGTCGATTGATTTAGCCATGTGGAAACTCCCCATAAAATGCTCGCTCTGCCTGCGGTTCTATTCGCGCACATTTTCTTACATCAATGCTGAATATGATATGGCGACTAAGTATGGAATCTATCATATCCAAAAAAATAGATGGTTCCTCGGCGGACGTATGGGAAACTTCCGCCAAAAATCTGTTGACATACTATATTTGAATGGCATTTTGAGTTAAACCCAAGCATCACGAAGAAGTGACCATAAGAGGCTAGGCAGAAGCAGGTAATACAACGGGAGTGGCAACGATCAGTGTATGCTATGGTTATAATATGATTGCACTTCATGCTCAGTGGGTCCCTGCTCGGAAGCTTTTTCTCTGGGCTGAAGACGCTGTTGCTATGGCATCGCCGTCCAAGAGCCAGCCTCGCCGCAAGGGTAAGTCTGGTGGTGTGCCAAGGCATCCGTTCTCTGTATCTTCAGACGATCTTATTGTAACGCTTGGCATGCAGGCTCTCGGTGATCCCGCCGAAGTGGAGCTTTTACTGCCGGGTGCTTCCTCTCGCCCTTTTGCATCTCCGAGCGCCAAGCATATTGGCGACGAGCCACGTATCACCGCCAAACCGTCGCTGCGCCCGTGGCGGGTACCTGGTCTTTCCTATGATGCCCGGGCTGCACTGGAGGTTGCGTCCTTTCTCGCAACGCTTTTAGATCCTCATATTGCCCTTGATGACACTGTGAGATTCTTTGCTCAAGAGGTGGATGTGGCACTTGATCTTGTCGGGCGTGGTCGTGTCCTTCCGGGCATCGTACAACTTGATGATGGTGCCCCAGAGGCGCGGTGGATACCTATGCCCGCCGTCACGGATATGGTACGTGCGGTGAAACTGGCCGAGGCCATGCCCCCCCTGTACCGTGCTTGTGCGGGCGAGGCAGGCAATCCTGCAGCAATCGTGGCGGATACTTTGGCTGCACTTGTGGATGGTGCAGCGAGACTTGCGTGTGGGAATCTAAGTCTTCGCCGATCATCGCGGCGTCTCCCCAAGCAAGACAAGAGTTTTGCTGATCGGCAACTTATCGAGGCATGGGTGGCAGGACTCAGCGGCAACAATCCTACAATCAATATCGAATCCGCCGGGAGCGCTAAGGCGAGCAAGCAAGGCAGGATCGCCAAGGGCAAAAAGGCTGTTAAGTCGAGTGAGGTCGGTAAGGTGGGTGGTGCAAGCGAGGCAGCTGATATAGCCAAGATTGCGGGGATGATCCACGAGTGGCATCTAAGGGGCCGTGCCGGGGCGGCGATGCTGCGAACATGTTTTCGCCTTGTGGAACCGGTGGATGATCCAGAGGTCTCGGATCCTCCATGGAAGGTCGAGTTCCTTCTCCAGCCCGGCAGTGATCCAAGCGCCCTTGTACCAGCCGGAGAGGTCTGGAATGCCGGCCCTGCGGCCAAGGCGATTGAGGCAATCGATTATGGCGGTGAGAATACAGTACTACAGTTACTCACCGGTCTCGGCAGGGCTTCCCGGCTACTGCCGATGTTGGAAAGCGCTCTTCAGGTGGCACATCCTGAACAGCTTGAACTGGATACCGCCGGAGCGCTCGCCTTTCTGTCGGAGTATGCGCCAGTGCTTGAACAGGCTGGCTTCGGGGTGTTCGTACCGCAATGGTGGAGAACCAGATCGGCCCGTATCGGTGTCCGGATGCGAGCTTACCCGCGTGATTTCGATGGCGATGGTGGTAGTAGTACGAGCCTGGTGGGGCTGGATGGACTCTGCAGCTACGATTATGAGGTGGCGCTCGGTGATGAGACGCTATCCATTGATGAATTGCGGGCGCTGGCAGAAACGAAGATGTCTCTTGTTCAAGTGAGGGGGAAATGGGTTGAGATCAGCCACGACGATCTTAAACTCGCGATACACGCGTTGGAAGACCGCAGCCGGGGTATCGAGCCTTTCCAGATGGCACTCGGTGATTTGATACGTGCCGGTCTCGGGCTTGAGGATAGCAAGGTAGGTCTGCCGGTGGTGGATATCGTGGCTACGGGATGGTTGGGCAATCTGCTTGGTGCCTCCGATGCGGGTGAAGGGTGCCACTTTGAGTCGAGGGATACTCCGGGTGGTTTCGCGGGAAGCCTGCGCCCGTACCAAGAACGCGGCCTTGGGTGGTTATGGTACCTGGATCGACTGGGGTTGGGGGCATGCCTTGCTGATGATATGGGCCTTGGCAAGACCGCCCAACTTTTAGCACTGCTGCTGGCCGAGCGCGAAGACGGCAGTGAGCCAGAATGCTTTCATCCTACCCTGCTGGTCTGCCCGATGTCCGTTGTCGGCAACTGGCAACGCGAGGCGGCCCGCTTTGCGCAATCGCTTGCAGTGCATGTCCATCATGGTGGAAAGAGAGAGACCGGTAAGTCCTTCGCCAGAGTTGCAAAAAAAGCTGATCTCGTAGTAACTTCGTATTCACTCGTGGCACGTGACAGTGAGTTGTTGAAAGGCATTAAGTGGAGACGGGTGGTACTGGACGAGGCCCAGAACATTAAGAATCCCGGGACGAAACAGGCTCAGGCAGTAAGGATGCTTGATACGCCCCGGCGTGTTGCGCTCACAGGAACGCCTGTGGAGAACCGGCTTCGGGAGCTCTGGTCTATCATGACTTTCCTCGCTCCCGGGCTGCTCGGGAGCGAGGAGGCATTTCGAAAACAGTTTGCGGTTAAGATTGAGCGGTACCATGACAATGAGGCAGCAATGAAGCTCAAGAAGATTACGGGACCCTTCATCTTACGGCGACTGAAGACTGATAAGTCCATCATTACCGATCTCCCTGAGAAGAACGAGATGAAAGTGTACTGCAACCTCACTAAGGAGCAAGCCACTTTGTACCAGGCGACTGTTTACGATATGCTCAGGCGTCTGGAAACGGCCATCGGTATGCAGCGCAAGGGAGTGATCCTTTCCTCCATCATGAAACTCAAGCAGGTCTGCAATCATCCGGCGCACTTTTTAGCAGATGGATCGCGACTTGCTGACCGATCAGGCAAGCTTGCTCGGCTGGAGGAAATCGTAGAGGAGGCCGTATCAGAGGGTGACAGGATGCTGTGTTTCACTCAGTTTTCGGAGATGGGCCACTTGTTGGTGCAACATCTTGAAGAACGACTGGGGTGCCGGATACCCTTCTTGCACGGAGGGAAGTCGAAACGTGATCGCGACGCCATGGTGGAGGAGTTTCAATCGGGTACCGGCTCACCGGTGTTTATTCTGTCTCTCAAGGCTGGTGGTGTCGGGCTGAACCTCACAGAGGCAAATCACGTGATCCATTACGATCGCTGGTGGAACCCGGCAGTGGAGGATCAGGCCACAGACCGGACCTTCCGGATTGGCCAACGCAAGGACGTACAGGTACGGAAGTTTATCTGTGTAGGTACCCTGGAGGAGAAGATAGATCAGATGATTGATCAGAAACGCGAACTCAGTGAGCTTATAATCGGTTCCGGTGAAGCGTGGCTTACCGAACTGTCGACGGATCAGATTCGTGATATGGTTGCCCTGTCCGCCGATGCGGTTGCTGAGGCATAGGTGGAGAGATATCCATGCGTGATAGAGATATTAGGTACGATATAGATGTCCAGGTATAACCGGTCTTATGAATGGTACCCCCAGCCGTCCCGGCCAAAGCCGGCCGATGGGTTGCGCGCCCGTAGCCAGCGGGGAGCCATAGGGGAGACTTGGTGGTCAAAGCGCTTCATTGATGTACTGGAGTCATTCCATATGGGTACTCGTCTCACCCGGGGGCGCACTTACGCCAGGGCGGGCCAGGTGCTCGGAGTGGAGGTGATGTCAGGAGAGGTTGCGTCACGTGTACAGGGTTCACGTTCCAAGCCCTACACAGTTTCCATCCGGCTATTGCCACTTTCTGCAAAGGACTGGGCGAAGGTGGAGAAGGCCATGGAGGAACGGGCGGTGTTCCTGGCAAAGCTGCTTGCCGGTGAGATGCCCCACGACATAGAAGAGGTCTTCTCGGCATGTCAGCTAAGTCTGTTCCCGGAATCCCTTCGCGATCTGGTAACGGATTGCTCCTGCCCCGATTGGTCCAACCCGTGTAAGCACATTGCGGCAACATTTTACCTGCTTGCAGAGACTTTTGACGAAGATCCCTTCCTTGTATTTCAGTGGCGAGGGCGCACCAAGAAGGAGCTTCTTTCCAGGCTGGCTTCGCGTGGCGGTATGCAAGACTATGCATCATATACAACCGAGCGCGTACCGTTTGACGGCGTGAAGTCTTGCGTTTCATCGGGTTCTCCTCAGACTTTCAGATTAGCCCAAGGGTCTGAGCAATACGGAGAGTCTCGCGACTCAAATAGTCTGTCCATGTCTGGCGGAGGGTTTGCCGTGACCCAAGAGCCGCCATCTACACTCTGGCCTATGCCACTGTGCGGGATCCCGCCGCCTCTGGACGAGTGCATCGATACCTTTTACGAATGCGCCAAGGATATCGACGGCGTAAACTTTCACAATCCTGAAGGGATGCCGCACGATACAATATTGAACGAACTTGATGAGCTCCCACTCGAACTGGATGGCGTTCTCATCACTGATTTGCTGAGACCTGCCTACGACGCAATGGCGGAGTTGGTGGCGGGTTACGTAGCAAAGAGCACACCTGGTTAATCTCAGCTGGACTGGGTGAAGCTGGCTACGTTCGGCACTTCTCCGGCGGTTGCCATTTCGGAAATCTGGGCGGTTTGTTGTTTTAAATAGGCATTCAAGAAATCGGTGGTTACCTGCCCGACAACTGATTCTGCTTGAGTTTGGGTGGTGTAAGGGGAGTAATGACCTGCATTTAGCAGTTCCAGTAGGTATTTTGTGCCCGGATCCTCTTGGTATAGCTGGTTTGTAAATACAGGAGGGTTGATCTCGTCTTCCATCCCTTGCACCGCAAGCAAGGGCACAGGGGATGGCACATAGTATGAGCCGCTGCCTAAGTTAAGCTCTTGTCCCGACATTATTATGGCAGCCTTGATAAGGGAATCACTGCAGCATGTGTCGTATGTGATGGCCATGGCGGTTTCCGCCCCGTCAGAGTGCCCCGCAACCGCTATTTCGGAAGGATTGATAAGGTTATACAAGAGGTTTGAAGGTGTAGAGTTTATTTTGAGGAGGCTTTGGATGACAAACGATATGTCGTAAGGTTGGTTCACAATATCATTTTCATAAGGACCGCCAGGCGTATTCGGGTTGGTAAGGGGGAAAACCACCCCCGCTACCACATAGCCAGCTCTTGCCCAAGTCCGTAACAGGTGAGCATAGTCGTTTGGTACAAGGTCATACCCTGGGGCAAATACGACCAAGGGGTAGCCACCCTTTATATGCTCGGGTTTGGCACCTTGGTTATCTCCCGCACCGGGACTGCCGACTGCCGGGTAACGTATATAAGTGACTATCACTCTGGGCTCAGGGTTACCGGTTGAAGTATGAGGTGGGTATATCAAGCGATTTTCCGTGAAGTTCATTACGGACAGTCCCACGGCAAAAGGACCATTTGGATTAATCGGCGCCGTGCTAGTCGTTGTTGTTGGCGCAGTAGTTGACGAAGATGATATGGGCATTGATGGTTTAGTGGTGCCGCCTACAGTGTTGAAAACATTCTTATAGTGCACAAGCAGTATAGTAAGTCCTATCAGAACTATAAGCAGTAGAAAACTGAACGAACGCAAAAGCCTTACCGGTCGTGAAGGGTATACCTTCTGTTTTTTGGTTGGCTTTTTACTTTTATCGCCTGCTTTACGACTTTTATTCACTTTTTATAGGTTATCAAACAGCTGGCGGGTTGTTGTGGTTACATTGGATATACAACAAAAATGCCCTTGTTAAATTTGCGAAACTTGGTACAAATATAGAAGACTAGTGACAACAAACAGTTAGGATACCGACTGGACAACAGTTGGAGTAAAAAAAGGAGTGTAAAACAATGGCTGGTCTTTCAGCTATAGGTATAATAGTCTACTTAGCGGTAGTTGTCTTTTATATAGCTACTCTGTGGCGCATATTTGAAAAAGCCAACGAACCGGGTTGGGCTGCTATCATACCTATTTATAATACCTATATTCTTCTAAAAATAGTTAATCGTCCTGGATGGTGGCTTATATTATTATTCATTCCAGTTGTCGATATTGTAGTTTGGATTATCGTAACTAATGATCTGTCGAAAAGTTTCAATCATGGCACAGGATTTACATTTGGGCTACTGCTTCTTGGCTTTATTTTCTATCCGATGTTGGCATTTGGCGAATCTCAATATACCAACATTGCCACCGCTTAGATTGGGAAAGTTTGCTCAATGAAGTGTAGGCAACTGATCCAGCGTCTAAACTCAATGCGTGGATAAAAACAACAAAAATCACGAAACCCCAAAACCAACCGCCTTTTTGTCCTCAGCGAAATCATTGTCAAAGTCTATCGGCATTGCTCACCAGCGGAGGGTGTGGTCAAGGCGTTCGGAGTCGTGGGATCATGGAGACTTTCCAGGTATTGACAAGTTGGTGGAACAGGTATTAAAGCTGGCGTGTCCGCAGTTAGATATGGTGGCAGTGGACTTAGGCTGTGGAAGCGGGCGCCTGAGCATTGCGTTGGCGCCCTTGGTATCACGAGTGATTGGAGTTGATGTCAGTTCAGCAATGTTGGATAGGTTGAACGAAAAAGCTCTGGAACAGGGAGTAGGTAACCTGGAGACTAGGTTGGCGGCAATTGAAGACCTATCCTTTCAGTCTGGCAGTATCAGTTTGGTGGTTTCAAGTTATGCTCTCCACCACCTTAGGGATGACGATAAACAACGGTTGGTTAAAGAAGCTGTTAGATGGTTACGGCCCGGCGGGCGCCTTGTGATAGGAGATATGATGCTTGGCAGAGGAGCAAGCAGGAAAGATCGCGAGATTATTGCTTCAAAAGCAGCAGCTTTTTTGAAAAAAGGTCCTGGTGGATGGTGGAGACTTGTGAAGAATGCCGGACGCTTTCTGTTTCGGTTTCAAGAACGGCCGATATCCGCGGATGCTTGGGTGAGACTGTTCAAGGAGAATGGTTTGGTCGATGTCCAGTCACATCCTGTTGTTGCTGAGGCCTGCGTGGTTTGCGGGAAGGTGCCAACCGGTTGATTTCAAGTGAACCTTATTTTACTGCTGAAACTTCTTGAGGCAGACAAGATGCCGGCGATGACGAGAAACACCATGCAACCATAAAAAGCGGAGTTCAGCCCATGGGTGAAAGGTGTAGACAGATCCTTGGAGAGATGGGTAGTGCCCACGAATATGGCAAATGCTAATCCCTTTGATATGGTTTCAGCAGATATCAACAAAGCTACCGAGAACGACATTACCATTCCAATATTTGAAAATGTCCGCAGCATTCCTGAAGCTATGCCGAACGATTCCGATGGCGAGGCTTTCATAACAGCGGAGTTGTTGGATGGGAAAAACAGTCCGCCGCCAATGCCGACCAGAGAGCTTCCCACTACAACAACAAATAAAGGAGTGCCAATATGTAACTGGGCATAGACCAATAGTCCAACAGCTTGCAGACCCAACCCAACAGTCGCGGGAATGACGGGACCTATGCGATCAACCAACCGTCCCCCCATTGGAGCTATGAACATTGTAAGCAGATAGCCGGGAACCAGTAAAAGCGAGGCATCCATGGGTGTTAGTTGGCGCACCCCCTGTAAGTACATGAGGACCAGAAAGAGGACTGCAAAGTTTGCCAGTCCCTGAAAAAAGCTGGCAAGGAGCGAAGGGGTCATGGTTGGTATCTTGAATAGAGACAGATGCAGCATCGGCTCAGACAGTACTCTCTCAAACAGGACAAACGCTCCGATCGAGATTGCACCACCTATGAATAGCAACAGAATTGTCAGGTTGAACGAGGAAGAGGAGGTGGTCATCTTAGTCATAGCCCAAAGCAGGCAGAATAGCCCGACACCCAAAGTTATCATTCCTCCCCAATCAATTGAGTGAGAGCGCTGTTCGACTTTATCATGCAGTATTCGTATTGACAGCGCTATTACAGCTATGCCGATCGGAACGTTAATCCAAAATATCCACCGCCATGAGATATAGGTTATTATCACACCTCCTATCAGTATTCCCAATATGGAGCCGATCGTCCACCCCATAGCTAAAAAGCCGTATGCCCGTCCGCGTTTTTGGATGGGGAATGTGTCCGCAATGATAGCGGAACTGTTTGCGGATACCAGTGCTCCCCCAATACCTTGAATAATTCTGAATAAGATAAGGAAACCTACTCCCCAAGACAGCGCACAGAGAAATGAAGCGGCAATGAAGATAATAAAACCAGTTTGATATATTCGCACTCGCCCAAACATATCCCCAAGTCGCCCTACCTGGGCAGCCAAGATAGTTACAACAAGCAGATAGCCAATGATGACCCAAATAATTGTCGTTACCCCCGTTTGAAGAGCACGTTCAATGGTCGGTAGTGCCAGCACTACGATAGTGGTGTCAATGGCTACCATGAGTACTCCGGTCATAATGATCGCAAGAACCATGCCGGGGTGGGATGTCTGAACAGAGGCGGATTGTTTACTTTTCATTGTTACCTTTCATAATATGTTTATTATCTACTATAGCCGGATTGCCTTGAACTATTACAGCAGGATTCAATGCGATAGTTTTAACAGTTTTTCAAGTGCCTCGGCGGCCATAATTATTGGTTCTAAGCGATAGACATTGTGAATGGAGAATATCATTCCGTCCAGCCCCGTCGCCAAGTACTCTGCTACTTGTTCACTAACCTGATTTAGATCACCGGCTATTAAAGTTCCAGAGGTTTGTTGTGGCGGTACTCCTCGATCAGCTGCTTGGGCAATCAGTTTGGTACTTTCTCGCTTTGCATCAGCATTGGTATCCGCTATAACCAGTACTCCAAGTCGGGTCTTGGTTATTTCACTCGGATCCCTTGCCACTTGCTCGCAGTGGTGATTCAAGACGCTCAGTTTGTGAGCGATAGTTGGAACATCTCCAAACAGGTTGCATGCATTTGCATATTTAGCCACCAGTTTTAAGGTTTTTCTTTCTCCGCTTCCGCCTATCAGGATTGGGGGACCCCCGGGGCGCAAAGGTTGTGGCAGATTCATGGCATCAACCAACCGGTAGTGATTACCGAGAAAAGTAGTGGATGGCGATTTAAACATAGAGCGACAGATTTGCAAGGCTTCTTCCAACATCTCAAACCTTTGCTTTACAGGAGGAAAGGCGATACCCATGCTTTCATGTTCTTGTTGGTTCCAGGCAGCCCCAATTCCAAGTATGGCTCTTCCTGACGAAATTACATCCAGCGTTGTTACGGTTTTTGCCACCAAGGCGGGGTTTCTGTGTGTGACACCTGTGACCAATGCACCGAGATTGATTGATTTAGTATGTGGTACAAGCGCGCTAAGTAAGGTATACGCCTCCATCATAGGGTCAGTACTGGGACCCACCATCGGTATTTGTTGAAAATGATCCATAACCCATATTGAATCAAACCCTGTTTCTTCAGCAGTTTTGGCTATTTTGACAATCCTGTCAAACAACTGGCTGTCGGAGACATTGCTGTATGTAAAGTTTGGTATCTGCAGTCCGAGGCGGGTCAAAGGTTTTGGGGATTGGGCGGTTTTTGGAGATGTTGTAGGTTCAGCCATATTATAAAAAAAGTATACTATTTTATTTTGACTATTGACTTACAACTAAAAATATGATAAAGTTGATCTATGAAGTCATATATAATAAAACTGTTCTCCTTTCCGAGTTCGGTAAATGAAGTGGCATCGCGTGTGGTAGCGGGATGTGTTGCAGCACTGTCTCTTGGGGCGGTTTTTCTGGCGCAGCCTTGGATAGTTATCCTACTTGCTTATGGGTTTTGGGCTCGCGTCCTTACCGGCCCGTCTCTTAGCCCGCTTGCCCAGCTTGCGTTGCGTGTAGTGTCACCCAGGATAACTTCACATCCGCGTCTTGTCCCCGGTCCTCCGAAACGTTTTGCGCAAGGAATCGGCGTCGTCTTTTCAAGTTTAGCTTTGTTGTCATACTACGGGCTTGGGTCAAGGCCGCTTACTTGGACACTGCTCATTTTACTTGGGTGTGCTGCTTTTTTGGAGGCTGCTTTTGCCTATTGCCTTGGTTGCAAAATCTTCGGTTTTTTGATGAGGCATGGGTTTGTTCCTGAAAAAGTTTGTGAGGAATGTGCCGATCTTAGCTCACGTTATGCCGGTCATGCTCCCATGGCATGAAATCCACCATCGACATGGATAATTTCGCCTGTGGTTGCAGGGAATAGATCTGAAAACAGTGCAACACAAGCACGCGCTACCGCTTCGGTTGCTGTTTGTGTGTCCCAGACAAGTGGTGAACGGGCTTGCCATATATCGTCTAAGTTTTCAAAACCCGGAATCCCTTTAGCCGCCATTGTTTTTACCGGGCCGGCAGCCACTAAGTTAACTCGGATACGGTCTTTACCCAGATCACGGGCAAGGTAACGGGCCAAGGATTCCAGAGAGGCTTTCGCCACCCCCATCCAGTCGTATATAGGCCAGGCTATTTGAGAATCAAAGTCCAAGCCTACTATCGATGCGCTGTTAGCGGCGCGAAGAAGAGGTAAAAAGGCTTCTACTAAGGCCTTTAGGGAGTATGCTGAAATATGTAGAGCTTGAGATACCCCATCCCAGTTTGCCTTCATAATGTCTCCGCCGAGACATTCTGAGGGAGCAAATGCAATAGCATGCAGTATCCCGTCAAGACATTCCCACTGTTTTTGAATTTGATCTGCGCACTCTTGCAGTTGTTCTGGTTTGGTTACATCCAGTTCGAGAACCTGAAGAGGCTTGTTGCCATTCATCAACCTCTTCGCGCTGCGTTTTGTAATAGATAAACCTCTTCCGGCACCGCTCAACACTATCTCGGCACCTTCTTGTTGGGCCAGCTTAGCTACGCCAAAAGCTAAAGACGCATCTGTGAGCACACCTGTTATAAGTAAACGCTTTCCATCTAAAAGGTTCATAAGCAAGTTTTTTGCTGTTTTTGTAGCATTGGAGTCGGTTGCATTACTATTAGAGGATAGTATATAGAACTATGATAACACAAATATCCAACGTTGGAATTTTGGGAGGAACAGGTCCCGCCGGACGCGGTTTGGCTTTGCGGATTGCTTTAGCCGGTATTCCGGTTGTGTTGGGGTCTCGTTCCGCAGAAAAGGCCCAAGGAGTCGTAGGTGAGATGTTAAAATCGTGGAGTGAATTCGAACTTGCGATAACCGGTGCCGACAACCCTACTGCCGCACTTGGGGAGGTTGTTGTAGTGGCAACACCCTGGGAGTCAGCTGCATACACCGTCGGAGCACTTAGACAACAGCTGAACGGTAAGGTTGTTGTATGTATGGCAAATGCTTTGGCAAAGGTAGGCACACCCGGGGGCGGCTCAGAAATACAGGCCCTCGGTGTATCTGAGGGGTCAATCGCTAATGCTGTCCAAGGTGGGTTACCGGAATCTAAGGTAGTCGGAGCGTTTCATCACCTCCCTGCTGAAGGGTTGGTCAAGTTAGATGCTCCGCTGGACTCCGATGTCCTGCTCTGTTCTGATCATTTAGATGCCATAGAAGTTGTTGAGGGGCTGGTGGAAAAGATACCGGGACTTAGGCCTCTTCGCGCGGGAAGTCTGGCGCAATCAGCTGCCATAGAAGCTTTTACCGCTGTGCTGGTAGCTTTGAACAGAAACTATAAGGCATACACCGCACTTAGAATAACAGGAATATGACAGAATGGGAATATCAAGACAAGAGGACGGTTGGCAATGTGTTTGGGCATAGGCAATGCGGCTGTTTGATACTGCTCGCCAAGCTGTAGTTCCGTTTGAACCGCATACTCCGGTGGTTACAATGTATACGTGTGGCATTACTCCTTATGATGCAGCACATATGGGGCATGCGGCGGTTTATATAATCTATGACGTCTTACAAAGGCGTCTCTACGACATGGGTTTCAAGGTTCAATGCGTGCGCAACATAACCGATGTTGATGATGATATTCTTGCAAAGTCTCGTGAATTGGGTGTTCATTATCTGGACTTAGCGGCTGAAGAAATAGCGCGTTTTGATGCAGATATGTCTGCTTTAGGTCTGCTGCCCCCTTTTTCTGAACCGAGAGCGACATCCGCCATTCCTGACATATTAGGATTTATCGGGATGGTATTAGATTCGGGCCATGCTTACTATTCCGACGGGGGTGTTTATTTTGATGTTTCCTCCTTTTCCCGCTTTGGGCAGATAAGCCATTTGGACAGGGACGAAATGCTTCGTCTTGCCGAGGAAAGAGGCGGACATATCGACGATCCGGCTAAAAGAGACCCCCTTGACTTCGTACTATGGCAGCCTTCACGCCAAGATGAGCCTTCGTGGGACTCTTTATGGGGGAAGGGAAGGCCGGGGTGGCACATAGAATGTTCTGCCCTTGCTTTGAGGGAGTTGGGCAAGACTATAGATCTGCATGGAGGTGGTCAAGACTTGATCTTTCCTCATCATGAATGCGAAACCGCACAATCGGAGGCGGCAACCGGTGAGGAGTTTGTACGTCACTGGATGCATATAGGTATGGTGCATTTTGAGGGTGAAAAGATGTCAAAATCTCTCGGAAATCTGGTTTTTATACATGACTTATTAAAAGATTGGGATCCGGATGTGATTCGCCTTGAGATACTGTCTCATCACTATAGATCCAACTGGGAATGGGACACCAATCAACTGGAGGTTGCCCGGGCTCGTTATATGGCTTGGAATGTGCCGGGCGCTAAGGCAGATACCGGCGATGATACTTTAAACGAGGTGCGCAGTTGTTTGGATGATGACTTGAATACACCGGAGGCGCTCCTAGTACTCGATGAAGCGGCCAAAAAAGGTTATGACATTTCCAAAGCAGTAGCGTTGTTAGGATTTATATTTCACGATAGTGTTGGTGATTAATTATGATATCTGCTTCCGCGGTTAATTCTGAAAACAGTCTTGATACACTACGTCATTCCACCGCCCATGTACTCGCACAAGCCGTACTTGATCTGTGGCCAGGCACTTTTATCGCCATAGGCCCTCCCGTCGAAGACGGCTTTTACTATGATTTTTATCTGCCTGGCGGCAAGCATTTCACCCAAGAAGATTTAGCGCTAATAGAAACTAAGATGCGCGATATCGTTGCTCAAGATCAACCTTTTATACGAAAAGAGTGCAGCACGAAAGAAGCTCTGAATCTTTTCAAAAACCAGCCTTTCAAACAAGAAATTATAGAAACTATCCAAAATGAAAATACCGGGGACAAAAAGGTCAGCTTATACTACAATCCACCCGGGGAGTTTGTGGACTTGTGCCGAGGTCCACATGTGGAATCCACAGGCAAACTCGGGGCTTTTAAGTTGATCAGGATCTCAGGTGCTTATTGGCGGGGGGACGAGCATCGCGAACAGTTACAACGTATATACGGTACGGCGTTCAACACGCGAGAAGAGTTGGAAAGCTACTTGGCCCAACTTGTGGAGGCTGAAAAGAGAGATCACAGGAAGCTTGGGGCAGAACTGGACATGTTTTATTTTTTGCCTGAAATAGGTGGGGGACTTCCCGTGTTCAGTCCAAAAGGCGCGCTGGTGCGGCATTTGATGGAAGCATACTCCGTCGAAAAGCATTTGGCATCAGGCTATCAGCTGGTATGGACACCCCATTTGGCCAGGTCGGAGCTTTTCGAGACTTCCGGGCATTTGCAATGGTATCAGGAAAATATGTATCCGCCTATGGAAATGGAGGGCGTCACTTACTATCCAAAGCCAATGAACTGTCCTTTGCATATCTCGCTTTACGCTAATAAGCTCCATTCCTATAAGGAACTGCCCTTGAGGCTGTTTGAATTTGGTACCGTTTATCGTTTTGAGCGCTCAGGTGTGCTCCATGGACTGACGCGGGTAAGGGGGTTGACGCAAGACGATTCACATATTTTTTGTGCCCCAGAGCAACTTGGACATGAGTTGACGGGTGTGCTTGAGTTCGTAGTTCAAATGCTTGGCGCATTCGGGCTACGAGAGTTTGATGCCGAACTCGCAACCAGACCTGACAAGTTTGTTGGGGATATTGCGGAATGGAATTTTGCCGAAGAAGCCTTAAGGCAAGCGCTTGGCGCAAGTGGAATTGACTACTCGGTAGCTGAAGGTGAAGGCGCCTTTTATGCCCCAAAGATTGATATTCATCTAAGAGATGCTATCGGTAGGCGTTGGCAGGTTTCCACCATACAGGTAGATCTGCAACTGCCACAGCGTTTTGATCTCTCTTATATAGGCCCAGACAATACCAAACACCGGCCTTTCATGTTACATAGGGCCCTTTTTGGTTCAGTTGAGAGGTTCATGGCTATCTTAATCGAACACTATGCAGGTGCTCTTCCAACCTGGCTTTCCCCTGTGCAGGTCAAGGTTTTAGCGGTAAGAGATACCCACGAAGAGTATGCCAAGTACGTCGTCTTCCATCTGCGCGAAAGATCTTTCAGGGCGGAGGTTTCTTTGGCAGATGAGCCCCTTGGAGCTAGGGTGCGTTCTGCTAAGTTGGAGAAGATACCTTATGTGTTGGTGGTGGGGGATGATGATGTCAATGGTCATACTGTGGGGGTGAATGCCAGAGGTTCCTCCAAAGCTCTTCGCGGAGTAGGGTTGGAGGAGTTTTATCAGCGCTTGGAACAGGAAGTGGTTTCACATGGGTGACTTGGAGCGTTTATGGGCGGGGTGGCGAATGCCTTACGTAACCGAAGCTGCGATAAACCAAGATAAGGGGGAGGCTGGCGGGGGAGGAACTGAGGTTGTCATCGGAATCGGAGATGGGGAGAAAACAGGTGATGATAAGGACGGTTGTGTATTTTGTGCTATTGGTGCCGATTCCGACAGGATGAATATTGGCGCTGTTTCCGACCGTGACGTTATGCACTATGTTTTATGGCGAGGGGAGTACTGTTTTTGTGTGCTGAATGCTTATCCATATGCCAGCGGGCATATGTTGATTATGCCGATACGTCATGTTGCAGGATTGGAGGAGGTGGTTGGTGATGAGGCGTTGGAGCTGTGGGGAGGACTGCAAAAGGCGATTGTGGCAATCAAGAAAGCCTATAAGCCCGAAGGACTCAATGTCGGGGCTAATCTAGGAAGGGCAGGTGGAGCTGGTATACCTGGACATGTCCATCTGCACCTGCTTCCACGCTGGTGCGGAGATACCAACTTCATGACTGCGGTAGCGGGAGTAAGAGTTATGCCGGAATGTCTTGATGATACCTATAAACGCTTGAGGGAGGTTTGGGAGTGAGTGCAATTATGAAACTGGTTCCTCAGCCATTACGCTCTTTTCAACGGTTGGCAACCCCTATGAAGCTAAAGCGCACCCGTCTTTTTTGATTGTCCCTGTTGCAGTCGACTAGTACCAAGCTCTGCCAGGTTCCAAGCATGACCTTATCACCAATAACTGGCAAGGTGAGGGAAGGACTGATGAATACCGGCAGAAGATGATCTGCACCGTGCCCTTTGCTCCCATGAGCATGAACATACCTGTCATCCTTCGGAAAAAGTCGGTCGAGAAGTTGGTTGAGGTCAGTTTCAGAACCTGAACCTAACTCCATAAGTGCAAGTCCGGCGGTAGCATGAGGAGCAAATACATGCAAGATCCCATCACCTTTCCCAACACAGAATTCAGTTGCATAAGGTGTCAGGTCGGTAACGGGTTGTTTTCTACCATCCGCAACTTTTTCGGTAACTATGTTGATCTCCAAAGTTTCCATGCTATTTCCGAGCGGATCACAGATGTGTTCCGGCTTCCGCCAACTCACCTCGTTTTGGTAGCTTTTGTGCTATCTGTTGTGGAACTACATCGTAGTGGTCATGGCGCAAGGTAAATTTTCCTCTTCCCCGCGTAAGTGCTCGCAGATCAACAGCATATCTGAGTACTTCAGCTTCGGGCACCAATGCTATAACAACCTGTTGTCCGTCTTCACCACTTTCTGTGCCAACTATTCTGGCACGCCGTGAATTGAGGTCCCCAAGCACCTCTCCTTGATAGACAGAGGGAATAGTGACCTCAATACGAGATATAGGTTCTAATAAAACAGGGGCCGCAGCACCAACAGCCTCCTTAAAGCCCAGCAACCCAGCCATTTTGAAACTCATTTCTGAAGAATCAACAGGGTGATACTTACCGTCATAGCATATGGCTTTCACGTCTACCACTGGATAGCCGAATATCGGACCTTGTTCCATCGCTTCACGGATTCCTTTTTCAACTGCCGGTATGAACTGCTTGGGTATGGCACCTCCAACTACCTGATCCACAAAGACAAAGCCTTCACCTCGTTTAAGTGGCTCAACCTTTAAGTTGGCAACTCCGAATTGCCCATGTCCGCCGCTCTGTTTCTTATACTTACCTTCTCCTTGGCCTTTGATTGTTATAGTCTCTCTGTAAGCAATTTGAATCTCTTCTGTAACTATCTCAACTGAAAACTTTGTCTTTAGCCGTTCACAGGCTATAGCTAAGTGTGTTTCTCCGCTACCGTATATGACTGTTTGTTTTGTTTCATCGTTTCTGTTTACTACAAGGTATGTATCTTCTTCACACAGCCGGTGTAGTGCGGTCATCAACTTGTCATCGTCTCCTTTTGCTTTCGGATGTATGGCTATCCCGATTACAGGAGGTTCGTGCTGGACTACAGGGATTATTGCCGGGGTATTCTTAGGTGCCAGTGTATCACCTGTTAGTGTATTGCCCAGTTTTGGCAACGCAACTATTTCACCTGCAGTGGCCTCGGATATATTGATGTGCTCTTTCCCGCGCATGGTGGCCAGAGCATGTATGCGTTCTTCATGATGAGTACGAGGATTGATGAATGTACTGTCGGGCTTCAATGTTCCGGTTACGACTTTCAGCAATGATACTTTTCCCATGTAAGGATCTACTATAGTTTTGAAAACCTTGAGCAAGGGGTTTGCTGTCGCGTCTGGTGATATCTCGTGAAGGGTGTCGCCTGCTTGCACTAAGGTAGGCTTAGCCTCCAGCTGACAAGGCATTGTCTCGCATATCAAAGAAGCAAGCCTGTCTATTCCAACCAGTTTGGTTGCCGATCCACATACGACAGGGAATATACTGCCGGCGACTATACCTTTTGAAAGTGCATGGCGAAGTTGTTCTGCAGGTAATGGGTTGCCTGCCAGGTAGTTTTCCATCAAAGTGTCATCGGCTACTACCACTCCTTCGACAAACATATCCTTGAGTTCTTCAAAGTCTGCCGAAGTTGCCAACTCTTCCGGTATTGGTTCGCCGGTAATTTTGTTTGTACCTCCTTTTCCACCCGTATTTCCCTTCCCGTCCGTACCTCTTAGACTGTTGAAAAACGCTTTGTTTTGGAGTAAATCGACTATCCCTGCTAAGTTTTCGAAATTGCCGATTGGTATTTGAAGGGGTACCACATTGGGACCGAAGGCTGCTCTCAACTGCTTTAAAGCTTGGCTGAAGTCGGCATTTTCTCTGTCAAGTTTGTTGACAAATATCATTCTAGGCAGCTTTAATTTTTCAGCTAACTTCCAAACCGCCTCAGTCTGCACTTCTACCGCATCAACTGCACTTACCACCACCAGAGCCGACTCGACCACGCTTAATGCCGTGGCGACTTCTCCGATAAAATCCGCATAGCCGGGGGTGTCGAGTAGATTAATCTTACAGTTGTCGACTTCTGGCTGAGCAACTTCAATGGGTGCCAGTGACATTGATACCGACATATGCCGTTTGATAGCTTCAGGTTCAAAGTCGCAAACAGTTGTACCATCTTGAATGTTACCCATCTTTGTAGTGGCTTTTGACACAAAAAGCAGTGCCTCGACCAAAGTGGTTTTTCCTGTTCCGCCATGGCCTATAACAGCTAAATTACGAATATTCCCAGAAGGGTAATTTTTCATTTCGCTCCCATCTTCTAATAAGTGTAGACTACTTGATAATGTGCTAGTATAACAGTAGTATAGTACAAAGGACATAATGGAAGTTTTGGATAGTTTAAATAACCTGTTTTACCGTAGGTTTTATCGGGAGTACTAGAGCGCATGTTTGACGGTCACTGGAGATCCTCAGTGAACAAGGGAACTGAACCTATTGGGAGAGTATTGAAGCGTTGTGGCATAAAGCCCAATGTTTTAACTTTGGGAGGGCTTGTTTTAGCCGGAATATCCGCTTTTTATATAGCTAACGGTGATTTGCATATCGGCTTGATTTTCTTGGTGCTATGTGGGTTCTCTGATCTCTTGGATGGCCCATTGGCAAAGGCATGGGGCACAGCTTCGGCCCAGGGTGCTTTTTTGGATTCCGTTGTTGATCGTGTCTCTGATGCGTTTCTATTGGGCGGTGTTGGGTGGTACCTGATTATCACCAAAGCCGGGTTGTACTTGAGCACATACCATAGTGTGGCCGGTGGTGCTGTTGGCGCAAAAAGCCGACTTGCACTTGATGGCGTATTACCGTTGGCAGTTTTGGGAATTACCTTTCTAGTTTCTTATCAACGGGCAAAAGCGGAATCACTTGGATTCAATGCCAAGGGCGGGTTAATGGAACGAGCTGAGAGGTTTGTACTGTTGGGGTTTGGCCTACTGGTCGGATCATTGTTGCTTTGGGTGTTATGGATACTGCTCATACTTACTCTGGTTACTGCGTTACAGCGTTTTTTTGTTGTATGGAAACAGGCCGGTATGTCCCAAGGAAGCCGGACATCTAAATATCAGATATCCAAATACTGGACACCTAAACTTCAGATACTGAAATACCAGATGCCGGATATCTCTCAGATGAAGAGGTTTGAGATGCGCTTTGTTGCTTGGCAAGCCAAGACGCAAGCCAGGCAAGCCAAAGCAGAAGAACGCAGGGCGGCAAGGAGGCGCTCAAGAGAACTGGCAAGGCATACCAGGGTAAGGCATTTGCCTAGGCGAAAGGAGCTGTTTTCATTTAAGCGTTCCGCCAGACTAAGTAGTTCTGCCAGTTCCAGTTCTGCCACTTCCAGTTCTGCCAGTTCCAGTTCTGCCAGTTCCAGTTCTGCCAGTTCCAGTTCTGCCAGTTCCAGCAAGTTAGCCGAGCACGACCGGTTTGATGACTCCAGTCATTTCAACACCGATAATTTTGGATAAACAACCGGCAGTTTTGGATAAACAACCGACGAAATCCCATAAACAACGGTATAGCTACCTGACTTATCGTTGTATATCAACTCTGATAGAACATTCACCGCGGCTTTTAAACTTGGCGGTGGCAAAAGTATCAGGTTTAATCATGTACCTATCCCGCCCTTCACAACATAGAGTTGTTCGCAATAATATGATTGCGGTTGTCGGTTCAAAATCCTCCTGTGATGGGCTTGGCGGCAAGTTGATCTTGGAGCTTACCGTTCTTAGAGCTTACCTTTCTTACGCACGCTATTGGGTTGAATCAGCTCAAATTAGATCGGATGATACGGCGACAATAAATAGCTCCATGAGCTATGTGGAGGGTTTCAGTTACATAACTCAAGGTGTACTCAAGGGTAAAGGAGTTATACTTGCTCTTCCCCACTTGGGAAACTGGGATTTTGGAGGAGCATGGTTCGCTCTCCAGGGATATCCTTTAACAACGGTTGGCGAGATACTTGAACCTTATGAACTGTTTGAGTGGTTTGTAGAAAAGAGGCGATTGAATGGCATAGATGTTCTTCCTCTGGACTCTAAGGCTGGAAAAGCGCTGTTGAATGTTTTGGAATCGGGAGGAGTAATCGCACTGGTATGCGACAGGGATTTGGTTGGTAATGGTGTAGAGGTCAGCTTTTTCGGTAAGAAAACAACCGTTCCGGCAGGACCTGCAGTGTTAGCTCTTAGAACAGGAGCGGCGTTGATACCCGTAGCTGTTTATACCGGCACGAGTACTCACCACTATGCCACTATAAGAGCACCTTTAGAAGTTTGTCGAACCGGTTCATTCCGTTTGGATGTAACACGTTTGACTCAAACCCTTGTGCACGAGCTTGAATACCTTATATATAAAGAGCCTCACCAATGGCATGCATTTCAGGAGATTTGGGATGGGAGCGAGACAAAAGCGGTGGAAGACTCAAATGGCACTAAACGATGACGGCGAGGTGATTTCAAAGTTGCGTATCGCCATGGTATGTCCTTATAGCTTAGATGTTGCAGGCGGTGTGCAGTCTCAGGTTCTTGGGCTGTCTCGCCTATTGCAGGACAAAGGTCACTTTGTCGCACTGCTAGCTCCGGGTGCCAAGAGCGATCAAGATCAGGAACCAAGAGGTGTTTATGCGCCAATCTTAGATGAGCTGGGTAAGAACGGAAGAGTTGAGTTTTTTGGACGGACTGTAAAAGTTCCGGCTAACGGTTCTGTTGCTCCTGTAAGTTTGAGTCTGAAAGCTTCCAAGAAGTTGCTTACCATACTCCACGACGGCAACTTTGATGTAGTGCACTTTCATGAACCGTTAGTACCCGGTCCGACCCTGATAGCTTTTTGGCGTTCCGGGTTGCCCACGATAGCAACCTTTCATCGTTGTGGAGTAAGCTTGGCATATCGCTTCCTTGGTATTTTTGCCCGTTTTATGTTGCATGATTCCAACATATATGTTGCGGTTTCACAACATGCCAGTGACACGGCTCATACGATCGTCGGAGTAGATTGTAGAATTGCTTTCAATGCTGTTGATGTGGATCAGTTTAATGGGGAATCTCATGTCAAACTTCCTCTTCTCCTACAAACCCCTTTGAATGGCGACAAATCCGACAATCAGCCCGGCAAGACTCGTCGAAACAGCATACTGTTTTTGGGCCGTCATGAACAACGCAAGGGGCTGGAGTATCTGTTGGAAGCATTTGATATTTTGACGGATACCTATAGCTGGAGTGTTGAAACCGAAGTCTATAAAGAACCCGAGCTGTGGATAGCCGGCGAGGGACCGCAAACCTTGAAGTTGCAACAACGCTATCAACACAACCGGGCAATCAAATGGCTTGGAGTAATAGACGAACGTGAAAAAGTGGAGTGCCTCTTACGAGCTAAAGTGGTATGCGTTCCTTCCCTGCACGGTGAATCTTTCGGGCTTGTTTTGTTGGAGGCATTAGCTGCAGGTGCGCTAGTGGTTGCCAGCGATATTCCTGCATACCGGGAGGTTTTAGGCGGTTACGGGGTTTATGTTCCCCCGAAAGATACCCACAAGCTTGTTGGTGCATTGAGAGAAGCTCTAAAAACCGAGAAGGCAGCTGGACTTGAGGAAACAACCGAAAGTAAGCTTCAGCCGGCTAAAGCGTATGTTGAGAAGTTTTCCTTTAATGCTTTGAGCAACTACTATGCGGACCTTTATGAACGACTGTTGGGTTTGTAAGGATTTGAGCAGCGATTTGGCTGGGATTGGCGCGAATTGGATAAGTGTGACGGACAGTCAGCGTATTAGTGAATTTGTTGGGCGGGTTTTGTCAAACTGTTTTATAATAGAGGTTAAGGAGTGAAATATGCATAAAGCTGTCAAGGCAACACCCAAAAAACTCAAGCAAACCTCCCGCACTACATATCTGTGGGAGCAAGGTCTCCCGCGATTAGTTAAGTCCAACAAACGCGCGGCATTAACTCCCGCCGTTCTACTGGCGGTGGTTACCGGTTGTGTGGTGGGTGCGGTTTTGCTGGCTATTTTTGGCAACATCCCTATCGCTGTCTTGGTTGGATTTTTTATAGCCCTCTGCTTAGCTGGCATTATTGTTTTTTACAGTACCCCACTTCTTTTCAATGCTGTGGATCGAGCCCTACGCTTGGAGCCCGGGTCAGAACATGAACAACCCGGGTTATACAACTTTTTGAACTACTTATGCCCATCATTGGGGCTTCCAGTTCCCACTGCTTATATAGCGAAAACGTCAAAGATGAATATATGTGCCATAGGCCGTACTCCCGCTACGGGTGTGTTAATTGTAACTACCGGACTACTTGAACAACTGAGTATGATAGAGCTTGAAGCCGTGTTGTCTCATGAGTTGATGCATATAAAGAGAAACGATATATTTCCTGCAACGGTACTGGCTTTTTTGAAAACCTTTTTACACTTGACGATGTTGAGGGTATTTCCCAGTTCGGATCGGGAGATCATGGTAGACATTTCAGCCGTATCCCTTACGCGTTATCCACCTGCATTACGTATGGCACTTGATAATCTGCAAAAAGGTGACGGACATACCTTGTTGGCTGACTGCCCTCGTCTATATGGCCCAATGAGCTCACTTTGGATTATTCCTCAGTTGCCAAAGGAGCAGATGGTGCACGATTTGAATCTTAGAATGCAGGTATTGGATGAAATTTAGTTAGTATTAAAGTGGTGAAAAGATGAAACAAAACAGTTTTGATGATAATTTCAGAGTTAAGCGTGGCCTGGCGGAAATGCTAAAAGGTGGGGTAATAATGGATGTAGTTACGGTAGAGCATGCAAAGATAGCTGAAGATGCCGGTGCCGTATCTGTAATGGCGCTTGAAAGAGTACCTGCTGATATTCGTCGTTCTGGCGGAGTGGCGCGTATGGCGGATCCCGCTTTGATCGAGTCGATAAAAAACGCGGTAACCATACCCGTAATGGCAAAAGTGAGGATTGGTCATTTTGCGGAAGCTCAAATATTAGAAGCTTTACAGGTTGATTTTATCGATGAAAGCGAAGTATTGACCCCTGCGGATGAGGAGTATCATATAGATAAGACCCCATTCAAGACGCCTTTTGTCTGTGGTGCCACCAACTTAGGTGAAGCACTCCGGCGCATTTCGGAAGGTGCCGCTCTTATACGCTCAAAAGGTGAAGCCGGAACCGGTGATATAGTCGAAGCCGTAAGACATTTGCGTTCCATTACATCGGATATAAAGGCTTTGTCATCTGCAGGGCCACAAGAACTTTTTGGTTTTGCAAAAAGATTACAAGCTCCATTGGAACTGGTGCAAGAGGTCGCAGCAACCGGATGGTTGCCGGTTCCGCTGTTTTGTGCAGGGGGTATAGCTACTCCTGCAGATGCAGCTTTGGTCATGCAACTCGGCGCCGAGGCTGTCTTTGTAGGCTCAGGGATTTTCAAAAGTGAGAATCCCGCCAAAACAGCAAAGGCGATAACAGAAGCTGTAGCTCACTTAGAACAACCTGATATCTTGGTGAAGGTTAGCAGCGGACTTGGGACGCCAATGGAGGGTAAAACTGTACAGTCTTTAGATGTTCACATGGCGAGTCGTGGTTGGTGAGTCCAAAAAAGGATGCAACTTATATAGGTGTACTTGCACTCCAAGGTAACTTTAGGATGCATGAATATGCAGTTGAACGTCTTGGTGCAACACCTATCGAAGTTAAACTACCAAGTGACTTGGACATAGTTCAAGGTTTAATTATTCCGGGCGGTGAGTCGACGACCATGTCCATCCTGCTCGCAACTTCGGAGCTTATCGAACCAATGTCAAAACTGATTGAAGATGGACTGCCGGTTTTCGGCACTTGTGCGGGAATGATTTTATTGGCATCAAACCTATCAGATGGGCGCAGTGATCAGATATCCTTGGGTGCAATAGATATTTCCGTACAACGCAATGCATTCGGTCGCCAGCCCAACTCTTTTGAGTGTGATCTTTCTGTTGCGAAAATCGGTTTACATCCTTTTAGGGGAGTGTTTATCAGAGCTCCCCTTGTCTATTCCGTCGGACGGGATGTAGAAGTGTTGTCTAGGCTTTCTGATGAGCGGGGAGCAAGCCCTGTGTTGTGTAAACAAGATAATATATTGGTTGGATCGTTTCATCCGGAATTAACGGGAGATGATAGAATACATAAACTGTTTTTGTCGATGGTATATTCACAGTGAGTTTATAAGTTAAATCACGGTGAGTTCTATAAGTCAATCATGAATTAAAGTAGGTAAAAGATATGTCAGGTCATTCTAAGTGGGCTACAACCAAGTACCGCAAAGGTGCCCAAGATAAAGCAAGGGCGAAGCTGTTTGCAAAGTTAATTCGGCAGTTGGAGGTTGCTGCCCGTGAAGGCGGTACGGATATGGAGGTCAATGCTACATTGCGTACGATGTACGAGAAAGCCCGCGATGCTTCTGTTCCTTTAGATACTATAGAGCGGGCGATCAAGAGGGGATCGGGTGAGTTAGAAGGCGTCAACTACGAAGTCGTTACATACGAAGGGTATGCTGCAGATGGGGTAGCGGTAGTAGTAGAATGCATGACCTCAAACAGGAACAGGACTGCCGCCGATGTACGAAATATATTTTCCAGAAATGGCGGCTCAATTGCTTCACCCGGTTCGGTGCTGTGGCAGTTTGACCGCAAGGGTATTTTGAGAGTGGACGGTAAAGTACCGGAAGAAGATTTATTGTCTGTGGCTGTCGATGCGGGAGCTGAAGATATATCCAATCAACAGGATCATTGGCTCATAACCTGTTCAGCGAAGGAGCTTCCAGCATGCAAAGCGGCTTTGGAGGCAGCAGGCATAAAGGTCATCGCTGCTGAACTTGATATGCTTGCCACCACTGAAGTAAAGGTAGACCAAGAAGTTGAGGCTCGTAAAGTATTGAGGGTGTTGGATGCATTGGATGATCATGAGGATGTGCAAAATGTCTACTCCAATTTCGACATTCCTGATGAGATCTTAGAAAAGATTACATCTGAAGACAGCTAAAGACAGAACAGGCTAGCCATTGGATCTCACTGCCGCACCAACCATTTTCACCACCGACCAAGTTCCCGGTATCCGTTGTTCATTTTCTGCCAAAACTCTGTACCAGAGTGATGTTGCGGGAGCGTTTCGATCTGTCCAAGGCGTACTGTCATCAGTGGCGCAACGGTTGCACACTGTAGACCAGGGGCCGCTTGGTCCCGCAGTTGAACGTTCAATGCTATATGTAGCTGCATCCGTTGTTCCGCGCCAAGCGATCTCTACAGAAGAACTACGGTGTTTGTCTGTTTTGGCTATCCGCCGGGCAAGTGTTATGAGCGGCTCGCCCGGAGGAGGCTCAAGCGGTTCATAACCACCCCCGATTCCTCGTGTTTTTTGAATAGCATAGTCGAATTTACGGATAAGGTGATCTCGCTTGCGCATTAGGGGGGATATACCCGGATAATGGAGTGTTTCTCCGTCGTTATGCTGTTCGTAGCCGTAAGTGTCAAGGTGGGCAAATAAGGACCAAAATGCCCAACCCGCAATCTTATGATCTTTTTCTATCGTTCTGAACAGTTGCGCATTAGCGAATATTGATCCGTACTCTCCGGCAATGAAAACCTTGCCTGCGTTCGTTACTTGGTTGGCATCCGCTATTACGTTTGGGATAATTGGTGGGTAAAAGTGTGCGTCAACGATATCGATAAGAGGAGCGGTTAGCGTTGCAGGATTAATGCCGAACTGTTCTCCGGCAGCTATCAGTTGATCTGGTGCCAGGTGGTGTATGAATGCAGCGATTGTGTCAATCCATGATGGAGTCATACCGTTCAGCTCATTGCCAAGTTCCCACGCCATGATTGTCGGATCGTTTCGGAGCTCAAGTCCGGTATAAGGGTTTTTATGATCAAGTAATACGGTTATATACTGTTCAAAGGCCGAGATTGCCTGTTGATCGGTGTAAAAGGCTTGAGAGGGAATCTTGAGCCAGTGTGTGAAGTCATGATAACTCCCTTCGTAATAATGCCAGTTGTCTGTCAGTGGAATTATCAATCGAATTCCAAGATGACAGGCTTGGTCAACAGCGTAGTCAACTGTTCGAAATGCTTGGCTGTTGAAGTGTCCGAGAGATGGTTCAAGGCTGTCCGGATTGCCGGTAGAAATACCCAAGGTATGCGATCTAACTACGGTTACACCCATGTCCAAAGCGGTTTTTAAAGCATCGCGAATTCTAAAATCTGTAGGATATGCTATTCCCCCTACATTTTCATCCAGCCCAAGCCAGTAGATGTTAGCTCCCCCGAAACGAAATGGATGGTCATTGAGCACCAATGTCGAACCTTTGCGTGTTATGTAAGCATTTGTTGGCGGTATCTGGCCGGTGGATGGCGTTGGAGAGCAATCAATAGGAGGGTTTGGTGCGGGGAAATGTCTTGGCACCAGAGCCATGTTGGAGTGTGGTGCACAGCTTGTGCTAAGAAGTATAATGGCAAACAGTACACACCACAGTAGAAGTCTTAGATGTCTTGGGCGCATAGATGTAAAATGTTCACAGTCAGCCTTAGCATGATTGGCGCTACAGGCATATGTCTTCATAGGCAGCTATTATAGCCGTCTTGGGAGTGGTTGGGTTGACCAAGGCGGGAAGGCAAGGGAAAAACCTGTTTTTGTGAGTTATTGATAAAATTTTAAAAGGATATCCACCGGTTAATTGATTTAATGCACTAAACTCAAACATATGTTTGTATTAGGTATAGACCCCGGACTATCACGATGTGGTTATGGGTGTGTTGATGACGGTTGGGTGTTGGCGGATGCAGGCGTAATCTCTACCCACCACAGGTTAGAGTTGCCAAAGCGACTTGAATACTTATTTGAGGAGTTGAAACGGCTTATGTTACGGTTGCAACCGCAAGTCGTGGCAGTGGAAAGAGTGTTTTTTCAAGTAAATGCCCGCACCGCCATGCCAACAGCCCAAGCAGGAGGGTTGGCTTTGTTGGCCGCTCAACAGGCAGGCTGTAAAGTAGTTCAATATACCTCCAATGAAGTGAAAATGGCTGTTGTAGGTTATGGTGGTGCCACCAAGGCTCAAGTTCAGAATATGGTAATGATGTTGTTGAGTTTGGATGAGATACCACAACCGGCTGATGTTGCGGATGCTCTTGGTTTGGCAATCTGCCACTTAAGTTCGCTACCGCTGCAAAGGGCGTTGTCGAAGTCAACTACCCCGCCCTCACGGACGGGGCTTGCGGAAGGTTCCGGAAGCCCAGGTTGACCAGACCGAGATATTAAAGAAAGAAGGTGAGACAGATATCTACGTTACATGCAAGTAAGAAGACCTATCCTGGGATGCTTCCTCAGTCCCAGGCTCTAGAATCCGCGTCAGTAGACAACCGTAAGGGCAAGGACGAAACGGGGCGTGGAGGTTGTGGATACACAACAACTGGCATGCAACATGGTCGAGGGGATCGTTCTTTGGAGTTCACCTCTCTAAAGAACAGTCACCCCGTGACTTCGGAGAAATCCGGGGGAGCAGGAGCAAGGAGCGTTGTTGCTCCATTTAGTACCCAATCACGGGTGTTTGTGGTTGACAGCCACGGCAACCCTCTCGTTCCCTGTCATCCAGCCAGGGCACGGAAATTGCTAAAGTCCAGGCGAGCCAGAGTCCACCATTTGGCTCCGTTTGTCATTAAATTGGTGGATAGGGAAGTAGAGCAGTGTGAGGTTCCGGGAGTTGTCGTGAAGATTGACCCTGGCTCCAAATACACCGGTATTGTTTGCGCTCGCGTGGATGAGGCCGGTATAACTCATGGGCTGGTGTCGATCCAGCTTGATCATCGCGGGCAGTTGATTCACAAAAAGATGGGACAGCGGTCCAGCTATCGCCGACGCAGACGGTCAACCAATTTACGTTATCGTGCACCACGATGGAGAAATCGCCACCCACAGGCTTGTCGGACATGTGGAAAAAATGCAAAACATGGAAGTCGATATTGTGGAACGTGTCTTGAGAGTCGTAATTTCATAGATAATGGATATCGCCAATACCGACTTCCACCAAGCCTTTTCCATCGAGTTGCGACCTCCATATCATGGATAAATCGTTTGTCCAGGTGGGCTCCGGTTACAAGATTGGCGATGGAGCTGGTGAGCTTTGATACCCAGGTGATGCAGAACCCTGAGATATCCGGTGTTCAGTATCAACAAGGTACCCTGGCGGGCTACGAGGTACGGGAGTATCTTCTTTGTAAGTGGGGGAGGAGGTGTGCATACTGTGGAGATGCCAACACACCTCTACAAATTGAGCACATTCTGGCTCGCTCCAAAGGTGGAACGAATCGAATCTCAAATCTTACCCTTGCCTGTAGGAAATGTAACGAATCCAAAGGCTCTCTAGCTGTAGATGCTTGGTGCAAGCGATATTTCGGAGAACAAAAGGGAAGGAAAATTGTTGCCAGAGTCACCGGCCAGGCCAAAGCTCCCTTGACGGATGCAGCGGCGGTCAATTCCACCCGTTGGGCATTGTGGCGGGAGCTTGTTAAGACAGGGCTACCAGTTGAGACCGGTACGGGTGGGCGAACTAAATGGAATCGTAGTCGGCAGAACATCCCTAAGTCTCATACATTGGATGCTCTGTGTGTAGGTGTGACCGATATCGTCGGTGCAGTGCCAAGCAGTGCACTAACTGTCACCTGCACAGGACGAGGCCAACACCAGAGGACAAGACCCAATAGATATGGTTTTGTCCGTCTAAGACTACCTCGACAAAAGACCCATCACGGCTTACGTACAGGTGATTATGTGCGGGCAGTGATGCCAAAAGGCAAATACAAAGGAGTTCATGTTGGACGTATAAGTGTGCGATCATCTGGAAGCGTTCGAGTAGGAAAGACAGACGGCATTTCTGCGAAGAATTGCACGGTTTTGCAACGAGCAGATGGTTATGGATATGAGAGAAAGGAGGAAACGCCTCTCCTCCCCGCCCTTACGGACGAGGTATCCGAGGCGTGAAAATTGATGATAGCATTCCTTGACGGTAGATTGATCTCCAAGTTAACACTTGCCGATAATGTCTCCGAAGTTGTAGTCGATGTCGGTGGAATAGGTTATCAAGTATTTGTCGCTGATCAGACCTTTGCCAAATTACCGGCTTCAACGGACAGAGTGCAGTTATGGATACATACCTATGTCAGAGAAGAAACCTTTGCGCTTTATGGATTTCTTGATCCAATAGAGAGAAAGTTTTTCCAAATTTTATTGACGGCCCGCGGTGTCGGTCCTTCGCTTGGGCTTTCATTGTTGTCGCTGCATTCGCCACTTACGATATGGGAGGCGGTAACGGTAGAAGATGTGGATTTGTTGTCCTTGGTGCCAGGCATTGGACCTAAGACTGCCGCCCGGTTGTGCTTGGAGTTGAAGAATCGTTTGCCGGATCGCCATGTGTTGGAGAGTTGGTCGGTAGGTTTATCGGCTTTGGGCTATGAAGCAGATGAGGGGAAAACGAATAAGGACGCAACAGACGAAGGTGCGCCAAGCACGGACAAGGCGGTTCTTGTTCCGAAGCCAGCCGGGGACAAGAATGAAAAGAGCGGATCAGTGATTCTTGGGGTGGACGGGCCGGGGAATGGTTCTGCACTGGTAGATCTAAAGGGCGCCTTAGAGGAGTTGGGATATACACCAAAGGAGATTCGGTTTGCACTCTCGGCTATTTATTCATCACAACTGAATGCAAGTATGCTAAATGGTGGAAAACAAGGCAGTGATTCTATGGATAGCCGCCAAAGCAAAGCAAGCCTGCAAGAGTTGTTGCGTTTTGCACTAAGTGAATTGAGACAGAAAAACGGAAATATAGAAAGGAACAGATCATGGTGAGCGAGTTCAATGACAGTGAGGTTTCGTTAGTACGTACTTTGGATCCCCACTCCGACCTTGAAGAGTCTTATCAAGAAATAGCTTTAAGACCCAAATATCTGAGAGATTTTGTGGGACAAACTTCGCTAAAAGATCATCTTGATATCATGTTAACGGCAGCCAAGCAGCGTGAGTTATCCCTTGACCACCTTTTGTTTGTCGGCCCTCCCGGTCTTGGTAAGACCTCCTTGGCTCACATCGTTGCCACTGAACTTGGCGTGGGGTTTCATGTTACTTCAGGCCCTGTTCTGGTGCGAGGTGGGGATTTGGTGTCCATACTTACCGGGCTACAACCAGGCGATGTCCTGTTTATAGATGAACTGCATCGTCTCAGTAGAGCAGTAGAGGAGATTTTATATCCTGCCATGGAGGACTTTCAAGTTGACCTTCTTATAGGCAAAGGCCCGACAGCTCGCTCTATACGCTTGGATGTGCCTCCGTTCACTTTGATCGGCGCTACTACCCGTACGGGGCTTATAACGGGTCCTTTGAGAGATCGTTTCGGTTTCGTGTCCCGCCTTGATTATTACAGTATTGGCGAGTTAAAAGATATCATACTGCGCTCTGCGCAGATATTGAAGGTGTCCATTAAACCTGAAGCGGCCCTGGAAATTGCTACACGAAGTCGGGGAACTCCTAGGATAGCAAACCGGCTTCTTAGGAGGATAAGAGATTTTGCTGAAGTACGCGCTAACGGTTGCATAACCACTCAAGTGGCCGAAACGGGGTTGGATCTTTTTGAAGTAGACAAACTTGGACTTGACAAGTTGGATCGTGCTATACTTGAAACTCTTATCCTGCGTTTTGAAGGACGTCCGGTAGGACTGACTACTTTGGCGCAGTCTGTAGGAGAAGAGATGGATACTCTTCAGTATGTTTATGAACCTTTTCTACTCCAACAAGGGCTGTTGATAAGAACTGGAAAGGGAAGAGTTGCTACCTCGGCTGCTTTTAGGCACTTGGGCGTAGACTATGATCTTGATAAGTAGTTAAATAAATAGTTAAACGGTGACAGTTAGTTAATGGTGAGTTAATCGAATGATTAGTCAGATGATGAAAAATTTTTCAAAATATCTGGTAGTCTTCATTGAGGTGATTTATGTTTGAAGCTTTATTCTTTATTGCAGCGGCTAGTAAAGGGTCGTCAACTGCGTCTTCAGGGAGTGCTGTTGGCAGTATACTGTTTTTTGTCCTCATCTTTGCCGTTGGCTACCTGCTGTTTATCCGCCCCCAACAGCAAAAGGTAAAGCGGCAACGCTCCTTGGCGCAAGCTGTTGATGTAGGCGATAAAGTTGTGACATCAGGAGGGATAATTGGGGAGATTGAGCGGTTTGAAGACGACATCGCTATCCTAGAAATAGCACCCAATATCTCCATAGAGGTTGCCCGCGCTTACATAGTACAGAAACTGCTTCCCCCTGCGGCGGATTGGAATGAGGATGATTTACCGGATACGGATGAATCATTCGACGATGAGGTGGATGATATGACAGATGAACAAAAGGACGCAGATCCACAAGAAGACAGCGCTAGATCAAGCGGAGAAGATGAAGATCAGAATGGATAAGTCTAATAGCAAGTATACGGTTAGTGGAGGAAACGGTTAGTTGAAAAAGGGACCTCTTATTATATCGACGGCTATTGTAATAGCTGTCTCCTTTGGGTTTTTACTCTCTGCCGTGCTTGCCAACTGGTCACCCCTTTTGGGCCTTGACCTTCAGGGCGGACTTTCAGTGGTCTATCGTCCATCGCATAAGGTTACCTCCAGTACGCTTACTGAGGTGATAAATATTATGAACAACCGTGTGAATGGTTTGGGAATATCCCAACCAAACATCACAACCCAGTCAGGTGACGTACTTGTACAGTTACCCGGCATCAAAGACCCCCAAAAAGCACTTTCTGTTATCGGTGAAACTGCTCAAATGCTATTTCGCCCCGTACTATGCCTGGCTCCTCCATATACGCCGCCTGTTGCCAAGAAAAACACTACGACTACTACAATCCCTCCTACGGCGCCACTACCGTCTTGTGGAACTTACACAGAGACCTCATCCAATACGATCAACAATACGGCAGGCATTGATCCTGCATTTGCCACATATCCCTCTACTCCCCGTTCAGCTGATGTTGCCTCCAAAACCGTACTTTTGCCTGCTTCCTCCTCCTCGGGGGTAACCGGATTGCGATATGTTTTAGGTCCCGCTCCCTTGACGGGTAAGGCTATAACGACTGCCAGTGCAGCCATCAATCCCACAACCGGCCAATGGTTTGTAAATTTCAACCTTACCGGCTCTGGGACCGGACAATGGAATAGCCTTGCACAGCAGAACTTTCATAAGGAAGTTGCAATGGATTTGGATGCCCAAGTTGTATCTGCTCCCATTATTGACAAAACCAATTCCACGTTTACACCGTTCAATGGCAGTGGTCAAATAACGGGTACGTTTACCTCTGCTCAAGCTAAATCGCTGGCTTTAGCGCTGCGTTATGGTGCTTTGCCGGTTCGCCTGGTTAAGTTAACAGTCCAGACGGTTTCTGCCACTCTTGGTAAGTCTTCACTGAGAGCCGGGTTGGCAGCAGGCTTGCTTGGACTGCTTCTTGTTATGCTTTATGTGGTACTGTATTATAGGGCATTGGGTTTGGTGGTGGTTTTTGGGCTTGTAACAACTGCGGCACTGCTATGGGGAGTTATATCTACCTTAAGTCATACATATGGGCTTACACTGGATCTTTCGGGAGTTACCGGGATTATAGTATCTATTGGTATTACGGTTGATTCCTATATAGTCTACTTTGAACGCCTCAAAGATGAAGTTCGCGCTGGACGTTCTATCCGTTCTTCGGTCGATAAGGGTTTCACGCGAGCATTCCGTACAATAGTTGCG
Source organism: Actinomycetota bacterium (assembly GCA_023379935.1). Lineage (GTDB taxonomy): Bacteria > Actinomycetota > Acidimicrobiia > Acidimicrobiales > JAMCPD01 > JAMCPD01. The sequence continues at coordinate 46,561 of JAMCPD010000020.1, forward strand.
GCAGACTTGGTGTCATTAATCGGTGCAATACTACTCTATTTCTTGGCAATAGGGGCGGTAAAAGGATTCGCTTTTTTCTTGGGACTTGCAACAGTAATAGATGTGTTCACTGCTTATTTTTTCACCAGACCAATAGTTATTTTGGTGGGAAGAACCGAACTGTTTACCAATGCTCGCTGGTTAGGAGTGGCCAGGGGGCTGGCTGCGGAGAGAGCCTAGATATGCTGGGTGTAGAACAAGTGTCGGAGGAAGTTTAATCGTGGATTCAACTATGGTGGAAGAGAAAAACAGTACGGATTCAACTCAGCACCGTTCTATGGCATCGTTGTTGAAATCCTCGCTGGCTCCGTGGGTTAGGTTGTATAGGGGTGGGACATCCTTCGATTTTGTCGGCAAGCGCAAACGATGGTTTGTCTTTTCAAGTGTTGTTATCATGGCCGGTCTTGTTTCTTTAGGAGTCAAGGGGCTCAATTTCGGGATTGACTTTAGTGGCGGAACTTCTTGGCAGGTATCGGCACCGGGTGTCAGTGTAGCTAAAGCTCGCAGTGTACTTACTCCCATCGGACTCGGAGGATCCCAGATTGTAATACTTGGCGGGCGTACTTTAAGTGTAGAAACGAACTTGAACAGCTTATCAAGCACAAAGAGGTCTCAACTGGAGAGCGAGGCTACTACCGCATTGGCTGCCCTCGCTCACGTGCCTTCCTCTGAGGTCAGTATTACCGATATCGGACCTACTTGGGGGGGGCTGATTACTCAAAAGGCGCTGATAGCTTTAATCGCCTTCTTTTTAGGGATAACTCTTTATATAACACTGCGTTTTGAGTGGAAGATGGCAATGGCGGCTTTAATAGCTGTGGTTCACGATATTTTAGTTGCTGTTGGCATCTATTCAATATCCGGTTTTCAAGTTACACCTGACACAGTTGTAGCCTTTTTGACCATTTTGGGGTACTCACTTTATGACACTATTGTCGTGTTTGACAGAGTAGAAGAAAATGCCAAAGGACTGGGGGCAACAGGAAAGTTCACTTATTCTGATACTGTAAATCTATCGATGAACCAGGTATTGGCCCGATCAATCAACACTTCACTGGCTGCAATTTTGCCGATAATGTCAGTGTTAGTACTTGGTGCGTATATTTTGGGAGCTATTACGTTGCAGTATTTTGGTCTTGCATTGTTGATCGGACTGCTTTCGGGTGCGTATTCATCAATCTTTATAGCCTCTCCTCTCTTGGCAGTTTTCAAGGAACATGAGCCTCGCTATGCCACCATAAGACAACGTCTGAGCGCCAAAGGTGAGCTTACCGGTATTTTAACTCCAAAGTCGGCAGCTTTGGCAACAGGCGGAGTTTCCGGTTCTCTAGGTATTGGCGGGGTCGCAGGAGGCGGCGGTTCTCGCGGTGGATTGTCGCGCAGTGGGGGAGCTGGTGTACTTAGACCACAAGCTAGAACCAAGATCGGTGTTGCCAAGACCAGCACTACCGCCAGAACTGGTACCGCCAGAACTGGTACCGCCGGAACTGGTACCGCCAGAACTGGCGTACGAAATACACAAGGTACACAGAAAACGGAGGTGCAACCGGGGACTCAAACGATATCCCCCTCGGGAAACTCCCAGCCGGAGAACTCCCCCTCGGGACAGTCTCTTGGGGGCATTAGCGCCAGTAGGGCAGCCAGTAGGCCTAATCGATCTGGAGGCAGTTCAAAGGCAAAAGCCCGTAGTAAGTCAACGCGTAAAAAGAGCAAAAAACACCGCTAAGAAGTTTGTCGCTGCCAAGATCTTTGTTCAAATAAGCTGAGGTTAATCCTAAACTCGTTCTAGTCGTTTCTATGCTGATATGTGCTATAATGAAAAAAGGTGAAGTATGCAAGTATTTAAATTGCACTGTGACATTGGACTGTAACATTGCACTGTGACAAGAGTTTTTCTGGGTGCATTTCGATGTATAGCTGTGAACGGTTACCCGGGTTCTCGGATATGACTAAAGCGGGTTCTCTCGTCCAAAGGCCATGACCCAAGTTCAACTTTCGAAACCATTGAAACCCCCCCCGGGGGCTGTTTCGCCGGATGATAAGCTGGTTGATGAACTGCTTGATAAGGTCGTCTCGACTTTTCTCCTCCATTATCCAAGCGGTGATGTTTCTTTGATAGTCGGGGCAACCCGCTTGGCAGCCAAAGCCCACAGCGGGCAGTTTCGGAGATCGGGTGACCCTTACATAACCCATCCCGCTGAGGTCGCATTTATCGTAGCCGACTTGGGTTTAGATGCTGTTTCTGTAGCCAGTGCGATGTTACATGATGTTTTAGAAGACACAAACCTTGCCAAGTCTGAGTTGTTGAAGCAACTGCCTGCCAATGCCGCTCCGGCTATAGTTGCAATAGTTGAGGGAGTCACCAAGCTGGATGCTTTACACTTTGATTCTCAAGAGCTACGCCAAGCTGCAACTATGCGCAAGATGTTGGTTGCTATGGCAAAAGATTGGCGGGTATTGATAATAAAACTTGCAGATCGTCTTCATAATATGCAAACCTTGTCGGCTATGCCTGTTGAAACACAGAGGCGTATCGCAAGGGAAACAATGGATATATATGCCCCCTTGGCGCATCGTCTCGGTATGAGCCAGGTCAAATGGCAACTGGAAGACTTAGCTTTTGCCACTCTTCAACCCAAACGCTATGAAGAGATAGCCAAGATGATTTCAACCAGAGTTTCAACCGAAGTTGTAACCGGAGCCACCACCGCGGACTCCTCCCCGCTTTGCGACCACCTTACGCCTCCAACTCATCAGCTCGAACGTCAGGAGCAGTTGACGCAGATAATTGATCAAGTTAAGCAACGGCTTGATCTTGCCGGTATCAGTGCTGAAGTAACGGGAAGACCGAAACACCTTTGGAGTATATACGAGAAGATGGTGTTAGCGGCAAAAGAGTTTGATGAAATATATGATTTGCTTGGTATAAGGGTTATTGTGGAAAGTGAGAAAGGCTGTTGGGAAGTTCTCGGGATTATTCACGGAATGTGGCAGCCGGTTCAAGGTCGTTTCAAGGACTACATAAGCAGCCCAAAATTCAATCTGTATCAGTCGTTACACACTACTGTTATGGTTGGGTCAAAGCCATTGGAGGTGCAAATACGTACTCAACAAATGCACAAAATAGCTGAATACGGCATAGCGGCACATTGGGGTTACAAAGAGAGTGGGCAAACCCCCTTACCCCAAGAGGTTGCCTGGGTGTCGCGTATGTTGCAATGGCAAAATGATACCGAAGGGCCACTGGAGTTTCTGGAGACTTTGAAGTCTGACCTACAGACTGATGAAATATACGTCTTTACCCCAAAAGGCAAAGTTATTACCCTCCCAACCGGAGCTACTCCCATAGATTTTGCTTATGCAGTTCATACAGAAATTGGACATCACTGCATAGGTGCTAAACTCAACGGACGCTTGGTTCCGCTGCAAACTCCGCTTTCTTCCGCTGATACTTTGGAGATAATCACCACTAAGTCTGTAGTGGCCGGACCTTCTGCAGATTGGATACATTTCGTGGCAACCCCCAAAGCTCGCAGTAAAATACGCCAGTGGTTTAATGTTCGTCATAAAAAAGACGTGAAAGATCTCGGCAGAGAAGAACTGATAAGAGAACTGCACAGGCAGGGAATCCCGCTTTCAAAACAAACGGCCACCGAAGAGCTGACCAAGCTGGCTGAATTGTTGAAGTATGAAACGTTGGACGGGATGTATGTCGATGTAGCGGATGGGCATATTACGCCTCGTGTTATCGTGGATCGCTTGGCAAAACTACTGCGCGAAGGCAAGTCAAACTCTGAAGAGCAACTACCGGCGGTTGTGCAGCCTTTTGGACGTGCCGGTATGGCACGCGGCACTTTTGGTGGCACGGCAAAGAGACAGTCAAGAAAAACTTCTGATATTGGTATATGGGTAGAGGGGCTTGATGATGTTATGGTGCGTCTTGCACGTTGTTGTGCGCCGGTGGCGGGGGATGAGATAGTAGGTTTTGTTACCAAAGGACGTGGGATATCGGTACATCGTTCGGACTGTGCTAATGGGATATGGCTTGGGGCGAAGTCCAACCAACAACTAATAGAGGTTGAGTGGAACAGAGAAGCTAAAGGGGTATTTCCGGTTCAAATAGAGGTTGTTGCTTTTGATCGTTCACATTTGTTGGCTGATGTTACAACATCTCTATCCGACCACCACCTAAACATTATTTCAAGTCATACCTCTACCAATACCAATCGTATTACCAAGATGCGTTTTGAATTTGAACTGGCTGACTTGGATCATTTAGGGGCATTGATTTCATCATTGCAACATATAGACAGTGTTTTCGACGTTTATAGGATAATGCCAAGAAGCTTACCCAAGGTAGTTACCCCCAAAGCTATTACTTGAGATAAACCTCGTCCGCCCCTAAAGAGTATGCCGGCTTTTTGGGTATATCATCCATTTCTTTACCTTTAGACATACCAACCGGTTACATCCACAACCAGGTTTGCAGAACCTTGATACAGTCCGATACTTATATCGCCTGAAGCAGAAAGTGCAACTGTAACAGAGTTTGCTATTACCTCACCTGCTACAAAGTTCAGGTTTGATACGGTTGGTTGAGATAAACCTTTAGGCCAAACAGTTATATATCCTGATGCAGTTGGATCTATAGCCGTTACGTTGACTACTACAGCTTTGGCATTAGAAGGTATTGGTCCTATACCGGCTAAGCTAAGCGTAAGTGGGGTAGAAGAGACAAGGGGAGATCCCGAACAAGGAGTCGCATAACCTACCATTGTTGCATCTCTTGTATCGCATGCTCTATATGGAGCTGTTCCTACAAAACTTACTCCGGTTGTCGAAGCAGAAAAGTACCCTGTTACATCAACGGTTACATCTGTGTTTCCGTAGAAGTTGTAGATAGATATTTCACCCGGAGATGAACCTGTAGATAAAGGCACTACAACAGCGTTTGGAACGGTTTCACCACTTGTAAAGTTTAGATTTGATGCGGTTGGTTGAGATAAACCTTCAGGCCAAACAGTCAGATAACCCGATGTAGTTGGATCTATTGCCGTTACGTTCAGTACTACAGCGCTAGCAGTTGTAGGAACAGGGGTTTGTCCTGAAGGTAGATATGGACTGTTATACCCTGAAACTTCTACATTTAGGGTCTGTTTTGCTCCAATTGGAGATGCACCGTTTATATTGCACTGGTTTTGTAAGATTGAACTGGTTTTGGGTACTCTTGTGTCACATATTCTATAAGGGGTAATTGGGGAAAAGGTAGCTCCACCAGAGGGTGGTCCATAGTATCCTTCAACATCAACCACAACATCTGATGAGGCATAAGAGTATATAGAGATACAGCCCGTACACGAAGTTGTTGTACCAAGTGCAACCTCACTCAGATTGGGAACGGTTTCACCAGATGTGTAGTTGAGTGAAGAAGCGGTAGGTTTAACTTCTCCCGCAGGCCAAACAGTCAGATAACCCGATGCAGTTGGATCTATAGCCGTTATATTCAGTACTACAGCGCTAGCAGTTGTTGGGATTTCGGCAAGCCCCGCAACTTCTACACTTAGGGTCTGTTTTGCACTGAGTGTACTAAGTGAAGAGTTGGCATTTGGCAGGTTTTCTCCGGTACAAAGCCCCGGTTGTGGGTACGTAGAGCAGCGAGTGTCAACTATACGGGCAGGGGTTAACGGGATATATGCAGATCCAGCATATGTAGTTGTACTGACAAGATGGGTATCGAAAAATGACAGGGTTGAGGGGAACTCTGTGGGGTAGTAAGCAAATGCATGAGCACAGAGGTTATTTATATCCATTTGCACCGTCAATATCTCAGAGTTTGCTCTTTGCTGAACCTCCTCAGCTTGGCGGGGTGGCACTATTTCACAAGTACCAACTCCTGTGAAATCAGACGATGCGGCAACTAAGATAGGGGGATCACTAGGCGATTGCGAAGGAGATGGATCGATGAATTGAGCGGGTGATGCCTCTTCAAATCGGTTAAGACAGATATTTGCTGTCAGATTCCATGTTTGACTCCAAGGGTCGCTGCAGCCAATATACTCGGCCCAGCTGGTATTTGCCAAGTTAAATCCACTGTTTTGCTGATACTCTCCAATAAGCTCGAACGTATCTGTTGTTCCAGACCAACTTGCCACCGCCTGTACGATGGCTGAGGGTTGTATAAACGGCGCAGACAAAGCAGCAGAAAGTGCCAGATTCCCGCCGGCTGATCCACCCCAGAGACCGATTTCATTGGGGTTGATTTTATAGAGGTTTGCATTGGAGCGTACCCAACTGACAGCGTTCATAACGTCGTAAACTGGGTTTGGAAAGGTGGGCTGGGTTTGAGTGGCGAGTGGATAATCGACCGCGAATGCTGCGATACCATGTTGGGCAAGGGCGATTGACTCGGTTGCCACATCGCACTTGTCGCCGCTGATATGACCACCGCCATGAACGACTACTACGGCCGGGATAGAGGCGGATATTGTTTGTGGCAAATAAGCATCAAGGTAGAGAGGGCTGTTGAAGTCATTACCATATACTATATTCGGTGTATAAGTTACAGCCGATCCTGCCGGAGGCAAACATGTAGATGGCGGGGTTATGAGTGTAACTCCTGTTATTGGCGGAGGAAGTGGTGATGGTGGAGGAGCTGAGATTGGATTACCATCAAGTTGTTGCTCTAACCATGTCGTTGTATTTTCAAGCATGGTTCCGCTTCCCGGAGGAGATATAGGGTCGTTCGCATAGGCTAATGAATGAGCACACGCGCTTGTTGTCTGTACTGTAACTGCTACACCATGGGTTGTCAGAGCAGTTGCCATTTCAACAGTGTTCTGGGGATTGATTATTTCACACTGACCCGGAGAAGTTCCTGCATCTGTACTTGTAACGAGGAGGGATGGTGGGTCGCCTCTAGTGACATGGGTTATGGGTGATGAGCCAAGGAGATTTCCAAAACAGGGGCTGTCAGTCATGTTACTGCAGCCAATGTACTCTTCCGCCGCTTGAGTAGCAGCCGGTTGTGCGGCAGCATCCGCATAATAAAAGGTGACCCAATCATAAGGACCCGACCATCCGGCTATAGCCTGTACCCGAGCCGGAGCATCTGAGAGCTGTGCTTCATATGCAGCATCAAAAGCTATGGGAGCACCGGCAGAAGTTCCCCACAATGCCAGCTTATTTGCCATTACGCCTAAGCTTGATGCATAGGTTCGTACCCATTGTACCGAAAGCTGAGTATCGGCTGGAGCTTCGGTAAAGGTGGGCTGAGTTGTAGTAGCCAGCGGATAGTCAATTGAGAATACGGCCAAGCCATGCTGGGCCATGTATATTTGCTCTGTCCCGCCGTTACACTTGCTGCCTCCGATAAAGGCACCACCATGGACATAGATGACAGCGGGAACAGGACCATTTGTACTTTGTGGTAAGTATGCATCAAGATAGAGATTTGTATTTAGATTTATATCATGTCCGTATAGCAGGTTGCCGTAGAAATTGACACCGGGACTAGAGGAAGGACAGCATGTTGGCGTGAGAGGTCCTGAATTACATGTACCGGCAGTTGGTAAGTTAGGTGCAGGACCTAAGAGTGGGGGACTGTCGGCTTGCAGATTAGCCCCGGTTGTACCGGTAGTAATCTCTGCCGAAGTGAACTTTCCAACCCCGATCCCCGCTATAGTTATCACACTCAACAACATCATCAGGATGAAACTTTTGATCATGGTGCTTTCAAATTTTCTCATGGTGTTTCCTCGTCTTCCTGGTGGACTACATTTGTTCTCTTCATATATTGGTTAACAATTTTTATGGCTACTCAGATATCCTGTCTTTACAGTTAGAAGGAGTTTTCGCTCTTGAAATCTGATGACACTTAGAATAAAGTCATACAGGATATCTGAGTAGTTGTGCCGTAGTTAGCCGTTTATGACTTGCGAATATCTTTTATGATCTCCCAGAAATCGTTGCGTACGGTATGCAGATACCCAACACCACCCACGAGATTGTTTCTGGCTTGCACAAATATCGTCTTGTTGCCCGGGTATCCTTGTGGGGTTGCTTCAAGCACATTGTTTGTTGCGCTAGCTGTGTCAGAATCTGCTTGAGATAATGCCGAGTTTAGGTTCTGGAGGGTTGCTTCTGCTGAGCCAACGTTTAAACCTTGTTGTTGTGCAGTGGTGATAGCAGCTTGGATTTCTGGAATAACTGCGGCTATCTGCAGCTCGACATAGCTTTCCCTGTCTTTAGCCATGGTCAGTTCCACTTGAGGTGACATTACCATAAAAACTCGGTAGTTTTCTATCATTGAGCGAGCATATACCTGAAGCTGATAACGATCAGTAGTTGCTTGCACTTCCCCCAGTAGTGTTTCCATGCCGGATGTCTCATTGCTCAAAAGATTATCCAAAGCGGACTTATCGGTGGTCGTAAGAGTTGCAGATGCATTTACCCTTGCAGTTAGTTTACTCAGTTGCAAAAGGCGAATGTTTATCTGTTGTTCGACTCTTTGTTGCAACTCCATACAAGGTGTAGTTGTCGACGAACCGCTTACACTTGAACTCTGCGGGACGACATTACTTGAAACCGATGTACTACTCGTAGCAGCATTCGGCAATGTAGATGCAGTTACGCATGGGCCTAAATGGGGAACTCTGGGAACCCTTGGAGATAGCTGTGCGCCTGCCGCAGATGGGGTAAGTCCTATTATGGTTGCAATAACCAGCACCGACGATAATAAGACTACGTTTTTTTTAAATATAAAAGTTTTCATGATTGTTCTCCTTGTTCTTTTGACTCTTCCTGTTTTCATAGCTGTTTTCATAGTTATCATCCTTCCTTACCCGACATGTCGTTTGCAGCATTGTTCAAGTGCTGGGTTATCGAAGAAAGCTCAGAATCAATTTGAGCCAGCCCGATAGAATTGATTGGCAATGCCGATGGGGGAGTTGAAAAGCTGGATTTTGTTACAACTCCAGAACCTTGCCTACGAGAGGTTATGGTTTTTGCAACTGTGGTAACCGTAGAACTACCAGCTGATGCTTGTTTGGATACCCCGGCACAACCACTCAGCGTTGTTCCAACTATCATTATGACTATAGGCAGCATAATCAAGAATGATTTTTTCATGTTCCTAAATTTTTTATTCATTTTGTCTCCTTTTTAAATAAACTGCTGTTTTAGCAACTGTAATTAATTATCGAGTAGGAAAGTTAACATATGATGATCAGTTTGTTAGGGTATTGTTAGCAGTTTTGTCTGCTACAAGCAATACAATTTACTGAGCAGTTATAGTTAGATAACGGTAACTACAGAGCTCAAAGAGAAACTAAAGCTAGATCTGACACGTAAATTTATCACCTTGGGCGAAATTAAAAAATTATCGGACAAACAAAAAAAGGTCCTTATCCACAATGACTTTTATCACAAAATAAAACCGTAAGATCCTTATGCCAACAGGCTAAAGGAGGAGTTTTATAAATGTTAACTGCCAGAGTTAATATAGATGACAACATCGTGACATACCTGTACAACCTGGCAAAAAGGGAAAAGCGGGTGATGAACCTAAAAGGGGGGCGAACAGTTCATCATCCGCTTTCCAACGCCAACTTAATCGGTAGGTTGCCGGAACATTTCAACGATTGTCTACTGGCGCTCGAGGATCATCAAAAAATATCCTCCTAGAGCTCTTACGACGCCAGGCCCACTTCCTAAATTTTTTATTCATTTTGTCTCCTTTTTTAAATAAACTGCTGTTTTAGCAACTGTAATTAATTATCGAAGAAGAAAGTTAACATATGATGACCATTTTGTTAGGGTATTGTTAAAGCTTTGCCTGTTACAAGCAATAAAATTTACTGAGCAGTTGTAGTTGGGCAACGAAAGCTTCATGATTTGACATATTTTAAAGCGAAGTTAATCGAATCTTGCATTACGGTTTTGTTGACAGGTGCACTCGGAATTGATTCTTCCGGAGATTGATCCGTAAATTTATAAAAAGCGTAACCGCTGGCATGACGGTCGGTATCGGGAATTCTCAGCCAGTTAACAATCCCGTTTTGGGTGAGCGCACCTGCATAGTCAATTGCATTCAGGGGGCTGATAAATTCACTGAGTCCGTTTGCTATGTACTGAGGTGCCATAGCCGAATTAATCCGGTGCATGGGGTCGCCAAATTTTTCGACGTCAGATCCCGGAGAAGCTCTCATATATCGGTCAAAAACAGAATTTGGGTAATTTCCTGCTTCACTTACATCAGGCAGCCCTGACCAACCTACAACTGCACTGATAGGAACTCCGGCAATTTGGGTAGCACCAACCATATATGCGTTGTGAGCGCCCGACGATGCGCCAAAAATTACAACGCCTAATGTCGGATCGGCACCGTACTTTGCGGGATCGTTGCTCAAAAAATATCTGATTGCCGGTTTGATGTCAATCTGAACCGTTCCGTCGGCAATATTCTTCCATTTTCCCGCACCGGGATAGCTAACGTTGCCATAAAGACCGTTTGCAAATCCGTGATATTCGATATTTACAGCCACAAAACCTTTTTTTGCCCAGTTGGCCATTATGCCGTTAAAGCCCAAATACTCAGGATAGCTGCTTCCCTGTGAACAGCCGGCAGACCCTTGAAACCCTGTACCGCCCATCCCAAACACTATCGGATGCAGTCCAGTTGTATCTGGAGAAATAACCGTATAGCTAAGAGCATCGGTCCCGCTACAGGTCTGTTGACTGTATCCATCGTGCTCATAAGTAACCTCCGGCCAAATGTGTACCGCTGAGGATATACCTGCTCCCGTAGTCGTTGTTGAGACAGAACTGCCGGTAGATTGGGTCGATTTTGTGCATGAGGAAAGAGATACACTGCAGTACACCAAAATCATGACAATAGCAGCAATCTGTTTGAAGATCATCTCAGGTCCCTTGTGCGATGTTCCGGTATGCCTGGTATGAAGCCTTTGTTTCATAGTTTGAATATGCCAATCCTGCTCCGAATCCTTCAGAAAAAGTCTTATTGTATGAGGAATCTGGAGGCGGAGTTTGAGCAGTGTTTGGATCAATCATAAACGTCCAGTCGATTCCGGTTACATTGGAGTCTTTAGCCAAAGCATTAAACGTATCGGTGAGGAAATCTGCCTGACCTACCTCGCCCCCCCTATACTTCCCCCCCAGTTCGATACTGTAAACAGCTGAATTCTGAAGCGAAGGAGTTGAAGGGTATCCTACTTCGGTTACCCAAACAGGCAAATGACGGCCGCCGTCACAGCTTGTAACAGCCTTTTCGGAAGCATCAACTATCTGGGGCGAATAAATCGGTCCGTGATCTCCAACATGGATATCCAATATATCTATAGAATCGCACCACTGAGGATTGGAATACAAAGACCGTGCAAATGCGCTCACCTCATTTTCATAGGGAGTGATCGGGCCTAAGCGTGACCGGATGGCTTCAAGCGAGAGCGGAACAGCTTCTGTTCCTCCGTTTAATATTTTGATGCCAGGGTCTGCCGTATGTGCTGTTTGAAAAACAACCTGTTGAAAATGGGCAAATGTCGCCGCGCTTCCGCCCACCCAGTTCTTATTAAAATTTTGAGGTTCATTACGCGTAATTATATACTGAAGGCCCTCTGACTTACAGTGGTTAACAAGTGCGGTTACATAATTTTTCACTGAGCTGCATGAAGCAGTTGTACTGTTGCAGTCTATCGGAGGCGCACTGGTGTTCCCTCCCGTTGCATCCCACACAGGCTCATTTCCGAGTTCAAACAGTACAGTCAATTTGTCTGCTTGCGCCAATGAAAATAATCTGTCGATTGCCGTCCAATTAAACATACCGTTTGACGGCTCAGTACCTGCCCAATTGCCTCCGATCCTTACTGCAGCTCCCCCGGCCTCCTCGATAAGCTTTAGGACTTTTGCCAGATTGGAAGCGCCGATATCGCTGTCAAACTGGTTAACGTCGATACCATAAACAGTTTGGAGCGGCGGATTTGGATTTGTGACCGTTGCTGGCGAGGTACTTGGTGAAGTGCCTGTTGTTGCATTGACAGTGACGTTAGGAGAGGTTGAACGCCCGCATGCCGACATTGTTAACAGTAACGCTATGGATAAACAAAAAATTATATGCTTTCTCATAATTTCTAACTTAAATCAAATCCCTGAGTTTTAATACGAAGTGCAACACTTCTCGTTTTAGCAACTGTAATTAATTATTGAGGAGGGAAGTTAACATATGATGATCATTTTGTTAGGGTATTGTTAAAGTTTTGTCTGTTACAAGCAATACAATTTACTGACAGTTATAGTTGGGTAATAAAAGCTGCAATGAAGAACTAGGAATGTACCGATATCATGACACCAAAAGCATCACCAAAATCATTAGGGACTATTATTGTCGTGGAAGATGATCACAACATATCTGATTTAGTGGCAACTTATCTTAGAAATGAGGGTTACAGAGCTGTTCAGGTAGAAGAAGGGGAGAAAGTTTTACAAATTTTCGAACGTGAAACTCCGCGTCTTGTTGTCTTAGATATAGGTCTAAGTGGGACACTGGATGGCTTGGATGTTTGTCGCAAGTTGCGTTCAATTAATTCAACGCCAATTTTGATACTTACCGCACGCGACAGCGAACTTGATCGTATTATTGGTTTGGAACTTGGTGCAGACGATTATGTTACCAAGCCATTTTCTCCCAGGGAGTTAGTTGCGCGCATCAAGGCTATTTTACGTCGTAGTGACCCAGATCTGCAAACTTCTATATTGGTATCGGGAGATATAGTAGTAGATGTTACAAGGCACCAAGTTCGGGTAGCTGAAGAAGTAATAGATCTTGCTGCCCAGGAGTTTGATCTGCTAACCTATTTACTCCGACACAAAGGTGTAGTCCTTAGCAGACGTCAGATATTAGATGGAGCTTGGGAGTTTGGTTGGTTTGGTGATGAGCGTACTGTTGATGTTCATATTCGCCAGCTTCGTAAAAAACTAGGGGATGCACTTCTGATACATACTGTATGGGGAGTGGGATATAGGTTAGGATAAAACTTGATCACTTCCGGTGCTCGCTCTTTACGTATGCAGCTTAGCCTATGGTCTATTGGAATCGCCTTTGTAGGTTTTATTTTAATCGGTTTTGTATCGATTTTTTTAGAACATAAGGCAGTAGTGGCTAATGAGCAGTCGGAACTACTTGCTCAGACTAAGACAGTTGCTTCAGATATGCATCTTATTCGCTCGCCATCAATACTTAAGCCTATAGCGCGAACCTTGAAGGTTACAGGATATTCCCTCATGTTCTATCGTTGGAATGGAACTATTATAGTTGGCGCACAGTCAACTCTTCCCGCTCCTTTAGTCCCCTCCGACATACCTCCACAGGCGGTTTTAGATGCAACCCCCATAAGCGCCACTGTAGGCAAGGTGATATTTGCTGCAGTTCCGGCACAGATCAGCTTGCATAATATCTTCTCTATTGCAATTACCAAGTGCGCAGCTATTCCATCGGCTAAAGCTCGTCGCAATTGCCAAGTGGCGCTTAAGAAAAAATCCTCCTTTCTAAGTACGGTGGAAGGAGTAGTAGTTGTTTTTGCACGACAAGAAAGTGGTTTTGGCGACAGCATTATTTATTTTTTAGTTGCCTCATCCCTGGCGCTTATTGTTGTCATAGCACTGGTGCTGACCTTTAGCAGACGGATTACCAGATATCTAACCAACGCAGCCCGCGTTACAGTACAAATAGCCAATGGTGATTTAACAGCCAGGGTTCCTCTGGAGGATAGCCGGTATTCAGAGATCGTTTCACTTGCTCACTCAATCAATATAATGGCTGACTCCCTCAGTAATGCCCAAGCGGCTCAACATAACTTTTTGCTTTCAATATCTCATGACTTACGCACCCCACTGACCTCCATTCGCGGTTTCACAGAAGCAATTATTGACGGTGTTGTTGACGATGTTGTAAAAGCAGGAGAAGTAATACTGGATCAGGAGCAGCGCCTTGAGCGTTTAATTGGTGACTTACTTGATTTGACGAAACTGGATACCAATCAGTTTACCCTTGATATGAAGCCCATAAATATCTCTCAAGTTGTTTCAAATAGTGTTAGAGGATTTCAGCAAGCTTTTGACACAGAGGGTTTGAGATTGTCGCTTGGGATTGCGGATGAAAACCTTTGGGTTAATGCCGACACTGATCGCCTCAGCCAGGTATTTTCGAATTTAATTGAAAATGCTTTTAAGTTTGCTCGTAACTATGTAGACATTCGGGTTGAGCGTAATCAAAGTGATGCAGTGGTATCTATTGAAGATGACGGCCCGGGAATACCCGCTAAAGATCTACCCTATATTTTTGAACGTTTGTATTCTTCATCATCAACTCCCGCCAGACAAATAGGGACTGGGCTTGGTTTGACGATAGTTTTAGAACTATTGAATGCAATGGGAGGGAGCATACGGGCAGTTTCTCCACCTGATGCCAATGGTTATGCCACCAGGGAAGGTGTCGCTAAGGGTGGTACTCTTATGGTAGTCAAGATGCCTTTGTTGGGTTGAGGCTACTTACAGGGTTTTTGTCTTTATCATATATACTAACCGATTACATCCACAACAACATTCGTTGTCTTGGCTGTTGCCGAAGTTCACAGTAGTTTTCAAGCTATTTATAAAGATGGAGATGAACCACACAAGGCTATTGCTCCGTTCAACAAATGACTACAACAAGAAAGCAACCGTTTTGATATGGTTGCATCAACCGTCAAGGTGGTAGTACAATGTACAAAAGGAGAACTAAATAATGAATACCTTAGAGACTATTACTGAGATGAGACAAAACCAAAGTTTAGCAAAAACGGTGTGCTGTTTTGGGTTGGTCAAGAGGCCTTTGGAGTTTGGTGCAAAAGTTGTACACACAGATAAGAGTCTCGAGAGACTAACAGAGCTATCCAAACGCTACGAGAGCCATCTTGATCGCATAGAGAACCTGGCTGAGCGCCACGAGAAGTCCTTGGCTAAATTGCCGGAGATTTCCAAACACTGTAAAAGACAGTTTGTTTACGTAAAGAACGATACTGCTCAGGCGAAAGGCAGATTTTTTGAAGATAAATGGAGCAAAAATGCGATCTCTTACTTAGGCTGCAAAGAACCGGGATCAGCGCGTTTTATTGATAAGGAGGCTTTAGCCGATTTGCTTGATAAAACTGAGGTTGAAGATGGTATCCTCCTTGTGGACGTGGTTCATTCGCCAATTCCGATTCTGCACCATGCCGAGCTTTTAGAGCCGGTTGCGAAGAGAGAAACCATCTCTTGTGCACCAGGTGTGACGATTGATACATCAGCTCAAAGGCCGGTAGATCAACAGTGGGGCGGCAGAAGTTCAACAGAGCGATCAAATAGCTTATAAGAAGCTCCTAGCTGAATGAATCCATTATCTGCGCCAATAGGAACAAAAGATATACTGGCGCCCGAGTCCGGGTATTTAGAGTTGCTCATCCACCACTTTCAAAAAATTGTGCGTAGAGCGGGATATCGCCTCGTGGTTACACCAGTTTTTGAAGATGTGCAGTTGTTTACCAGAGGAATTGGATCAGACAACGAGCTTGTGACAAAAGAGATGTATGAATTTTTGGATAAGTCCGGGCGAAACATGGCGCTTAAGCCGGAGGGGACTGCTTCTGTGATTAGAGCGTTTATCCAGCATCACCTGTCCGAAGAATCAAAGGTATTTAAGGCGTGGTACTGCACACCGGTTTTTCGTTACGAGAGGCCTCAAGCCGGACGGCTCCGCCAACACCATCAACTGGGATTGGAAGCACTGGGAACCGCTGATCCAGAATTGGACATAGAGGTAGTGGGGCTGGCAGCATCATATCTCGGCTCACTTGGGCTTAAAAACTACACTTTAAATATCAATTCGATGGGTGACTTGGAGTGCCGGATGGGCTTTATAAAGTTACTAAACCGGTTCTTGGATCACCATGCCGACGAGTTGTGCAACCAGCATTGCAAGCGTTACAGGCTTAATCCGTTGAGAGTTTTTGATTGCAAAAAACAAGAGTGTGTGGACGTTATGTCAACTGCACCCAAGCTTAAAGAACATCTTTGTGATAAGTGTGGGGAGCATTTTGCGACGGTCACACAAGGGTTGACAGATTTGGGATTTGTTTACGAAATATCTGACAAACTGGTCAGGGGGTTTGATTACTATACGAGAACCACCTTTGAGTTCAACTCCAATGCCTTGAACACTGCACAAAATGCAATTGGTGGCGGTGGGCGTTACGACGGGCTGGTAGAGGCTTTGGGCGGTCAATCAACTCCCGGGGTTGGATTTGGTATTGGACTGGAAAGGTTACTTTTAGCTTCTTCTGCTGAAGGCATATGGAGCGATACCACCCCTTCGGCTTTTAGCTCTGTAGATATTTTTGTGATTGGATTGGAATCCGGCAGTGATAAGGCCGTGAGAGAAGTGGTGTTTTCCTTGCGTAATGCCGGCTATCAAGTAGATCAAGCTTTTGGTTCGCGCTCGTTGAAGGCTCAACTCCGTACGGCAGATCGCTCCGGTGCTCTTGTGGCGCTTATCATTGGGCCCAAAGAGGTTGAAGAGTCGAGTGTAACATTGAAACCACTACGCAGTTCAGAATCACAATCTCAACTGCCACGTGAAAAGTTGTTAGAGAAGATGTCGGAGATATACTCCAAATGATGCGAACTGATTTTTGCGGCGAACTGCGCTTGAGCGATGTTGAAAAAAAGGTGAGCTTGTGCGGATGGGTGTCGCACTATCGTGAGCATGGTGAGCATCTTGTTTTCGTGGACTTGCGTGATCGCAGCGGGATAGTCCAATGTGTAGTTGACGCCTCAATCCAACTTAGGGTAGAGCATGTCCTCTTAGTCCATGGAACTGTAAAACGAAGACCAACCGGTACTGAGAATCCAACCTTACCCACAGGGGAGATTGAGGTGACAGACTGCGAGATAAGTGTATTATCTGAGTCCGATCCTATACCTTTCGTGTTGTCGGAATATACGGGCACGGATGAGGCGTTGCGACTTAAGTATCGTTTCTTGGACCTGCGACGTCCTCGCCTTTACGCCAACCTAGCCCTTAGAGCTAAGGCAATTTCTGCCTTGCGTTCTTCAATGGAGAGACAGGGATTTATGGAGGTTGAAACTCCGTTGTTATGGACGCCAACTCCCGAGGGTGCAAGAGAGTTTACAGTTCCGTCTCGGCTCAACCCCGGTTCGTTTTATGTACTTCCTCAAAGCCCGCAGTTGGCAAAGCAGCTCTTGATGGTTGCCGGGATTGATCGCTACTACCAAGTAGCCAAGTGCTTGCGCGATGAGGACTTAAGAGCTGATCGTCAGTTTGAGTTCACCCAACTTGATCTTGAAGCGTCATTCGTAACCGACCTTGATATCCGAGAAATCGTTACAAGCGCTGTGGCGGACTGTTTTTACCAAGTTGCCGAGCTTGGGGCGGGTTGTGATATCTCTTGGGATACAATGACTTGGGAGACAGCCATAGATACTTACGGCACCGACAAGCCTGATTTGCGCTATAACATTAAGTTGCTTGATCTAACCGACTTATTTCTCCGCTTGGAGGTAAGGGCTTTAAAAGCACCGCGTGTAAAGGCGATTAAAATACCATTCGAGATGTTTGATGACGCTACGACCGTGGCAGGCGGGAGAACTTCCGGTCCAACCAGGAGTTGGTTGGATGCGCTAACTGAAAAGGCAAAATCTTTTGGTGCAAAGGGTTTGGCTTGGTTTAAGGTTACATCGGAAGGGTTGGACTCACCGTTGTCCAAATTTATAAGTTCAGATGATTCTCACGCTATCATTGATGCCACCGGTGCCAAAAGTGGTGATCTATTATTGGCTGTTGCAGATGAATGGAAGATCGCATGTCAGGTATTGGGGCGTTTGAGAATGGAGATCATTTCAAACCTGGAGGCACCAGTCAAGGTAAAAACCGAAACATCCACCAACCCGACCCCTTACCGCTTTGTCTGGGTGGTGGACTTTCCGATGTTTGAAGGTACTGATGATACAGGAAATTTAGTTTCGGCTCATCACCCATTTACCATGCCCCACCCGGATGATTTGGACAAGATTGCAGATGATCCCCTCAGTGTGCGCTCATTAGCTTATGATTTGGTACTGAACGGATGGGAGCTGGGTTCCGGCAGTATTAGGATACACAGAATTGATATCCAAAAGCGTATCTTCAAAGCACTGGGTATATCAGATGAACAAGCTAAAGAGCGCTTCGGCTTCCTGCTGGAGGCATTTAGATATGGAGCACCGCCACATGGGGGATTTGCAATAGGGTTGGATCGGTTTATAGCGTTGTTGACCGGGTCAAGCAGCATAAGAGATGTTATAGCATTCCCAAAGACTCAATCAGGAATTGATCCGATGACGGGAGCACCAAAACCCCTTAGCGAAAAGGCCTTAACAGAACTTGGGATCAAACTCCGCTCGTGATACTTCAATTTTCCGAGTTAATAAATGCGGGCCTTTTGATAGATTGGCCTTCCGATAGTTAAACATTTATCTTGAATACAATATCTAAACTTACAATAACCCGGGATTACCAACCGAATTATTCCGTATTTTTAGACATACCAACCGGTTACATCCACAACCAGATTTGCAGAACCTTGATACAGTCCTATACTTATATCGCCTGAAGCAGAAAGTGCAACTGTAACAGAGTTTGCTACTACCTCACCTGCTACAAAGTTCAGGTTTGATACGGTTGGTTGAGATAAACCTTCAGGCCAAACAGTTATATATCCTGATGCAGTTGGATTTATAGCCGTTACGTTCACTACTACAGCTTTGGCATTAGAAGGAATAGGTCCTATACCAGCTAAGCTAAGGGTAAGTGGGGTAGAAGAGACAAGGGGAGATCCCGAACAAGGAGTCGCATAACCTACCATTGTTGCATCTCTTGTATCGCATGCTCTATATGGAGCTGTTCCTACAAAACTTACTCCAGTTGTTGAAGTAGAAAAGTACCCTGTTACATCAACGGTTACATCTGTGTTTCCGTAGAAGTTGTAGATAGATATTTCACCCGGAGATGAACCTGTAGATAAAGGCACTACAACAGCGTTTGGAACGGTTTGTCCTGCTCTAAAGTTTAGATTTGATGCGGTTGGTTGAGATAAACCTTCAGGCCAAACAGTCAGATAACCCGATGTAGTGGGATCTATTGCCGTTACGTTCAGTACTACAGCGCTAGCAGTTGTAGGAACAGGGGTTTCACCTGAAGGTAGATATGGACTGTTATACCCTGAAACTTTTATATTTAGGGTCTGTTTTGCTCCAACTGGTGATGAACCGTTTATATTGCACTGGTTTTGTAAGATTGAACTGGCTTTGGGTACTCTTGTGTCACATATTCTATAAGGGGTAATTGGGGAAAAGGTAGCTCCACCAGAGGGTGGTCCATAGTATCCTTCAACATCAACCACAACATCTGATGAGGCATAAGAGTATATAGAGATACAGCCCGTACACGAAGTTGTTGTACCAAGTGCAACCTCACTCAGATTGGGAACGGTTTCTCCAGATGTGTAGTTGAGCAAAGAAGCGGTAGGTTTAACTTCTCCCGCAGGCCAAACAGTCAGATAACCCGATGCAGTTGGATCTATTGCCGTTATGTTCAGTACTACAGCGCTAGCAGTTGTTGGAACAGGGGTTTCACCTGGAGCCAGATATGGACTTTTATACCCTGAAACTTCTATATTTAGGGTCTGGTTTGCTCCAACTGGAGATGCACCGTTTATATTGCACTGGTTTTGTAAGATTGAACTGCCTTTAGGCGTTCGGCTGTCACATATTCTATAAGGAACAAGGGGATAGTAGTTCGTGCCTGTTTGAGGTGTTGAAGGAAGATAGGTATACACGACTGAGTTGGAGTTGTTGGCGTTTACAGTGATAAACACACCGACGGTATCGGGCAAGGTTGCACCATGTGGAGCGGGTGGAGATAGGGCGGTGCATGAGGTCGTAGAAGAACAAGACACAGAAGTTGCGGCAGTTGATCCAAACACAACAGTTGTTCCACCTTGGGCTGTGGAAAAATCGGTGCCGGTTAGGGTTACGGTTGTACCGCCTGAGGCAGGTCCTGAAGTCGGAGAGATAGAGGAAAGGGTCGGAGCTGTGGTGGTAGGAGTGGTGGTGTAAGAGATGGCATTTCCGGCACTGTCTATTGCCTCGCAGAATGCAGATGAGGGACAAGATACGGAGGTAATACCATATTGACCGGGAGTAAAATCAATTTTTATTGGTTTGGACCATATAGTGCCGTTGAATTCTAAGGCGTTGCCAAAGTTATCCACCGCCATACAGAAATCAGGGGAAGCGCATGATACGGCATTTAGACGGGCAGTAGTTGTGTCGGTTATGGCAGGGGTTGACCATGAGCTACCGTTATATTCAAGGGTGTAACCCTGATCATCTGTTGCCATACAAAAGTCACCTCCAGATCCACTGTTGGATGTACATGATACGGAGACAAGATTGGCATTAGCGTCAATCGATATCGGTTTTGACCATGTAGCGCCGTTGTAGGAAATGGCGTTACCGTAAAAGTCTGTTGCCATACAAAAGGTTGAAGATACACATGAAACAGAAGTTAGTCCGCCGCCATTCGGGTCGATGTTTGCTGAGGTGGTCCAAGAAGTTCCGTTGAATGTAATAACGTTACCTCCGCTGTCAACAGCGATACAGAAGCTCGATGAGACACATGAGACAGATGTTATCTCGCCTCCGGTTAGATCAATGCTTGATATAACCGGTGGTGAAGTACCGCTGAATATAATGGCATTCCCCTTCAAGTCCACTTCTACACAAAAGGTTGCAGATACACATGAAACAGAAGTTAGTCCGCCGCCATTCGGGTCGACACTTGACGGAACAGACCATGTATTGCCATTATAGGTAAGTGAATTTCCATACTTGTCAATAGCCATACAGAACTCAGCCGCTGGTGAAGTTGTCGATGTGCATGATATAGAGGTTAGATAAAGCCCCGCAGGATCAATGTTCGTCAAAGCAGGTAAGGTGGTTCCATTGAATATTACAGCACTACCCGAAGCATCCACCGTAACGCAAAAGCTTGCAGTTACACATGCCAGGGAGGCCAGAGCGCCGCCATATGGATCGACAGAAGCTGAGACAGGTTTTGAAGTCCCGTTATAGACAGTAACGTATCCGTATCTGTTTACTGCCACACAAAAGCTTGTAGAAACACATGAGACAGAGGTGAGTGTACTACCGTATGGGGCAATAGTTTGTGGAACAGACCATACACTGCCGTTATAGGTAAGGATATTGCCAAAGTTATCCACCGCAGCACAAAAGCTTGTAGATGGACATGAGACAGAGGTCATGCCCCCGCCACTTGGATCTATACTCGATGGAGCCGACCAGCTTGTACCGTTATAGATCATGACATTGCCACTTTGGTCCACAGCCACACAAAAGGTTGCAGATGGACACGAGACAGATGTCAAGTTGCCGTTTGAATCGATGTTTGAAGAGGTGGTCAACGATGTACCGTTATAGGTAAGCGCGTTGCCATACTTATCCACCGCAGCACAAAAGGTTGCAGATGAACACGAGACAGAGGTCAAACCCCCACCACTTGGGTCTATATTCAATGGAGCCGACCAGCTTGTACCGTTATAGGTAAGGATATTGCCAAAACCATCCACAGCCTTACAAAAGGTTGCAGATACACATGAGACAGAGGTCATGCCCCCGCCACTTGGGTCTATACTCGATGGAGCCGACCAGCTTGTACCGTTATAGGTAAGCGCGTTGGCATACTTATCCACAGCCGCACAAAAGCTTGCAGTTGGACACGAGACAGAGGTCATGCCCCCGCCACTTGGGTCTATACTCGATGGAGCCGACCAGCTTGTACCGTTATAGGTAAGCGCGTTGTCATACTTATCCACCGCAGCACAAAAGCTTGCAGTTGGACACGAGACAGAGGTCAAACCCCCGCCACTTGGGTCTATACTCGATGGGGTATACCATGAGGTGCCATTGTAAACAATGACATTGCCTAAGTTATCTGTTGTAACACAAAAGCTTGTAGTTGGACATGAGACAGAGGTCAAACCCCCGCCACTTGGGGGATCGATGAGTTTTGGGCCGGACCAGCTTGAGCCGTTATAGGTATTGATGTAACCGTACCTGTCTGTTGTAACACAAAAGCTTGCAGATGGACATGAGACAGAGGTCAAACCCCCGCCACTTGGGTCTATACTCGATGGAGCCGACCAGCTCGTGCCGTTGTAGGTTAGGGCATTTCCCAAGTTATCTGTTGTAACACAAAAGCTTGCAGTTGGACATGCCAGGGAGGTGAGAGTGTTGGTGCCGTCTATGTCGGTAGCAGCCGACCAGCTCGTGCCGTTGTAGGTTAGGGCATTTCCCAAGTTATCCACCGCAGCACAAAAGCTTGCAGATGGACATGAGACAGAGGTCAAACCCCCGCCACTTGGGTCTATACTCGATGGAGCCGACCAGCTCGTGCCGTTGTAGGTTAGGGCATTTCCCAAGTTGTCAACCGCAGCACAAAAGCTTGCAGTTGGACACGAGACAGAGGTCAAACCCCCTCCGTTTGGATCTATACTTGAAGCACGAGGTAATGAAGTTGTATTAAAAACGATAGCGTTACCATAGTGGTCTGTCGCCATACACAATGCAGTTGATATACATGACAACCCAGTCGGGTGATTACCCCCCTCGGGATCAACAGATGTAGATATTGGCACCGAAGTAGGGTTAAAAATAGTAGCGTTTCCGTTGTTGTCAACCGTAACACAAAAGCTTGCAGATGGACATGCCAGAGAAGTAAACCCACCCCCATATGGATCGATATTTGAAGGGTTCGACCATGTGGTTCCGTTGTAGATAGTAATATGTCCAAAATCGTCGGCGGCTGTACAAAATGTCCCGGACAGACATGAGATTGCCGTGAGAGCGCCTATACCCGGTGGCATATTTGTTGATGGTGACCATAAAGTTCCGTTGTATACAAGAGCGCGACCATATATGTCAACCGCCACACAAAAAGAAGCAGATACACATGATATCGAATTAAGCTTAATAGTTGAGTCGATATCAACAGCACCAGACCATGAGGTGCCGTTGTAAACAAGTGCGTTGCCACTCCCATCCACAGCTGCACAAAAGGATGTCGATGTGCACGAGATTGAAGTGAGATTATTCAAATCAATACGTTGCAATGATGACCATGTAGTACCGTTGTAAAAAAGTACGTTGCCCAAGTTATCTACCGCCACACAAAAAGATGTCGATGTGCACGAGATTGAAGTGAGAGCACCCTCTATATCAATACTGGTTGGAGGAGACCAGCTCGTACCATTGTAGGTTAGAGCGTTGCCACTCCCATCCACAGCTGCACAAAAAGATGTCGATGTGCACGAGATTGAAGTGAGAGCACCCTGTATATCAATACCGGTTGGAGGAGACCAGCTCGTGCCGTTGTAAAAAAGTGCATTTCCGTTTTTATCAACCGCTATACAGAATGTAGCGGATGTACATGATACAGAGGCAAGTCCTCCTCCACTTGATGTATCAATGGGTGAGGGGCTGGACCAAGTTGAAGTCGTTGTGCTTATCAGTGAGCTGACTATAGACACCGGTAAGCCTGTTATCAGTAGTGCTGTTAGCGCGACGAATACGCTAACAGCAGTTATTATCAGGTTGGTTACTGCTTTGCGGTGAGACATTTCAGTTTTTTCCCATATGAAAATGCTATTATAAGTAATTATTTTTATCAAGGCATACTGTAAGGAGTTGGGTTAGTGTCGGTGAAAAGTTTGATTGTTGGACATGGCGGCAGAGAAAGTTCGCTTGGATGGAGTATGGCCAAGTCGAGTCAGCTCTATGCCTTTATGGCCCATCTCAACCCGACTCTTGTTGGACTGGTGCGCTCAAGCGGTGGAGAATATACACTTGGAGATGTCTCTAACCCAAAGGCAGTCGTTTCATTTGCACAAGAGATGCAGGTTGAAATGGTTATGGTCAGCAGTGATGATCCTTTGGCTGCCGGGGTGGTTGACGCGCTTGTTCAAGCGGGAGTTCCAACAGTAGGGCCAACTAGGGAAGGTGCGGAGATAGAATGGAATAAGTTCTTTTCACGCAAAATAGTAGATGAGATTGCCCCTTATGCAAACCCTACTTATAAAACGGCTTCGACGATTGGAGAGTTGGAAACTGCCGTTTCTTATTTTGGCACCCAACCTATTGTGATAAAGCCCGCGGGGCTTAGCGGAGGTAAGGGGGTGAAGGTTGTGGGAGTACATTTGAGAGACAATAAGGAGGCATTTGACTATGGAGCTGACATCATTACTTCCGGGCGCTTAGGTGGTGCAGTCATAGTAGAGGAGCGCATCAACGGCCCGGAGTTCACTATTCAGGCTATGACTGACGGTAAGACTATTGTATTCCCCCCTCCAACATACGACTATCCGTATCGCTTTGACGGTGATACCGGTCCGGGCACCGGCGGTATGGGATCGTTTAATTTTCCCGACATGCTTCCCTTTGTGCCTCCCAATCTCTACACTCAAGCATGTGAAATTGTTCAAAAAGTGGTTGACTACCTGTCTATACACCAACGCAGATTTAGCGGCTGTATTAATGCAGGGTTTTTTGCGACAAATCAAACTGATCTGCGTGTAATTGAGTTCAATGCCCGTTTTGGTGATCCTGAATGCATGAACATAATGACCTTGTTCCAAGGTAATTGGACCGACGTTATGGCTCAGATGATAAATGGCAAGCTAGCTTTAGGCGATGTTCCCCTTAGGAATGATGCTTCTGTCGTTATTTACCTGGTTACCCCCGATTATGCGCTTAGGCCTTCAGAACCGGTGGAGTTTTTGTTGGATGTTGGCATGGCGGAAGATATTGGATGTCATGTGTGGTTTTCAGCTGCACAATCTGTACAGTCCGAACAACCCGGAGGATCTTTCGGACGCTATCGTACAGTCGGAACATCTCGTGCTGTTGCATTTGCCGTTAACGCTGCAGATATCACAACAGCGCGCAATATGGTGGTTACTGCCATTGAGGCGAGTGTCAAAGGACCTCTTGAATGGCGCAAAGATATTGCTGACCCACGCTATGTATCAAACTTACAAAACGGTCAGTTTGTTCCATGATGGATAATGGTTATATAAAAATTATTAATTCATACAATGGCAAAACAGGAAAAAGTGTAGATATTGTCTTCAAGGTTCACGTCCAGACTGGGGCAACCAGATCTAAACTAGATGGCTTGTATCCTATCACCCACCCAACTTCACGCTCGGGCACACCCCTTACCTCACACTCTCCACAATACAGTGAGGCGATTAAGATAGCGCTAAATGCCCGGCCCGTAGAGGACAAGGCAAACAAAGCTTGTATAGCACTGTTTGCCAAAGAGCTTGATATTCCGAAAAGCAACCTTACAATTGAGGCCGGGGGCAAGAGTCGATTTAAAACTTTACAGGCCAAAGGTGTCAGTTCGATTATGCTTGCCAAGTTGTTGAAGAAACTGAGCTAATGGTGGCTGAAGAACTGATAATGGGATGAGTGGAAGTTTAATACCGATATACTCGATAGTTGACCCGTAAATAATGCCCGGCACCGTACTCCTGCCACTTCGCACCACCCCGCTGTTAAAGGTTGAAGTATTCCTCGGCCCTACAAATTCAGGCAAAACTCATCGCGCACTCGAATACCTGAAACAGCGGGGTGTCGGGGTCTACGCCGCACCACTTCGTATGCTCGCATTGGAGGCATATGAGCGGCTTTCCGAACAAACCGGGCGATCTCAAGTTGGCCTTGTTACCGGTGAAGAGCGTATCAATGAACATGCACCTATCATCTGCTGTACAGTAGAGATGGCCCCAATGTCAGGGAGGCTTCTAGTGCTTGATGAGGTGCAATGGGCGCAAGATACCGACCGCGGTTGGGCTTGGACCAGATTGCTTGCCGGGGCAGAGGTTGAAGAACTGTATGTAACTGGAGAGATTGGGGCGCTTTCACTTGTACGCTCAGTGCTGGGGGATGATGTAAATGTGGTTTTTCTTGATCGTTTATGTCCCCTTACCAAAGGAGGAGGTATAACAGTTGATAACATTCCCAATCGCTGCGTTGTCGTTGCGTTTTCCCGCAAAGCAGTTTTGCATCTTGCAGGGTTACTCAAACGCCAGGGCAAAAAAGTTTCCGTACTTTACGGTGCATTACCTCCCGAAGTGCGTCGTGTACAGCTACACTCGTACATACGGGGCGAAACAGATATAGTAGTTGCTACAGATGTGATTGGACATGGTATCAATTTGCCTGTCGATTCGGTAGTGCTGGCTGAAACGGATAAGTTTGACGGTGTCCAAAGGCGCTCTCTTGCTCCTTGGGAGGTTGCCCAGATTGCAGGTCGTGCCGGACGATATGGACTGTCAAAGGCTGGGACGGTCCATTGGCTTACAAAGGTGCCGGGATTTTCGCCGGATGAAAAGGTGATCAACCAGGCCTTCAGCCCAAAATATGATATTGTTGGTGCACCATCAAAGGCATTTAGGTCTGTGACTTTTGGTTATGTCGCTCCCGCACTTGATGATCTTGCGGTTGAACTGCCAACCCAGTTAAGTGATGCACTTGCATCATGGGAAAGACTGGCAAAAAAGGCGTTAAAAAATATACTGTGGGCAAAAGTTGCTGACTTATCTGCCATGCGCGCTCGGGTTGCCATCCTCTCCAGATGCAATATATCACCCCCGCCGGAGGAGCATCCGAATGGCGATCATTCATCTCGCCAACGCGTACTGGCTAAACTTTCTCTTGAGGATGCTTGGAGGTTAGCCCGTTCACCGCTTGATCCGGATGATCTGGTGGATGCAACCATACTGCCGCTTATTGCCAGGAAGTTGCTCTGTGATGTGCGGGTGGACTTTGGTCCATTTCTCAAAGTTCACAAAAAAAGATCGGCTGTGATACTTGAGGAACAAGCACGAAGGCTGGTTGCTCTCAGGTGGGCGACGCTTTCATTTCCAGGCATGCTGGGTATTACCCACAATCAGGTGGTTTTTGCTATGGGACGAGTGGTTGATGCTCTAAATCTTGCACTGAAGCGGGCTGTAGATCATGGAGTTGCCCATTGCGTAAAATGCGGTGCTCTTTGTGCACCGTGGTTTTCGATGTGTGATGACTGCCACAGAAGAACACAATTTACGAGGCACCACAGTTATGATGATCTGGATGATTACGATGACGATTACGATTACGATTAGGTGGACAGCCGACTGGCTTAGCTGGCTGACTTGACCGGCTAAGTCGGGGAGTACCACCCAACCACATCTACAACCACCTCAGCAACACCTTGGTAGTTGGATATCTCAATTGCGCCCGTCGACGAGCCTGAGGAGGAAAGTGCAACTGTTACAAAGTTAGACACAACAGCGCCGGGGATAAAGTTCAAATTCGAGACCACCGGACGAACAGTTCCGGCAGGCCAAACAGTAAGGTAACCGGCGGCGCTCGGGTTGATAACTGTGACGTTGATCACCACAGCTGTGGCATCGGGTGGTACGGGGTTTACACCGGCTATTTGGACAGTTAGGGTTTCCGATACGGTTGTACTCGGAGCCAGAGTATGACCGGTACATTCAGTGAGATATCCGACTATATATGAGTTTCTAGTATCACATATACGATAAGGGTTGACTCCCGTAAAAGTACCGGTATTGGCGGAATTTGCAGCGGTAAAATATCCCGACACGTCAACTGTTATATTTGTGCTTCCTTGATAGTTGTATATGGCAATATCGCCAGCCGTCAGCCCGCTTTGTGAAGATGAAGCCAGAGGAACTATGACAGAGTTTGAGGTTATAGTGCCGGGGATAAAGTTCAAATTCGAGACCGCTGGACGAACAGTTCCGGCAGGCCAAACAGTAAGGTAACCGGCGGTGCTCGGGTTGATTGCGGTGAGGTTGATTACCGCAGCATCAGCAGTGGTAGGGACGTTACCAACCCCGGCTACCTGGATATCCAGGGTTTGATTACCGGTTAAGGCTTTGTTCTCACACTGTGAAAGAGCAATACCGGAGAGTAAAGATGGATTACCTGATCTGGTATCACATATACGATAAGGAGTTGTTGGCGTGTAATAAGAGCCGATGCCGGCTCCTCCGCTCTGGGAGGAAGCAGGAGTTTCCATCCAACCCTGTACATCTATTATCATATTTGCATATCCTTGATAGTTGTAGATGTTGATCTGTCCGCTGCCAGACAGTGGTATCTGCACCAAGCCCGAAACAGTATCTCCTGATTGCCAGTTCAAAGTCGAAGTTGCTGGTTGAGGGGCACCTTCTTGCCACACAACCATGTAGCCGTCCGAGGTGGTGTCGGTGACTGTTATGTTTGCCACAACAGCTGCCGCTATCAGTGACCCACCGGATGATGGAATACCGCCTTGTGGATTGGATTTGGATGTTGTATCTGGATAAGTGCCGGCGACATTGACGCTCATTATACCGCGGGGGGATAAAATGTGTCCGTTGCACTGGGCATCCGGCCCGACAAGTTGTGAAGGATTGCCGCTTCTGGTGTCACAGATGCGATATGGGATAAGTGGCTGGTAAGTTGCGGGAGGGGAAGTATAGTTGAATACATCTTGAGGATCGCTGGCTGCCACTATACCATTTTGTATGATGTCAACGTCAACGGTTTCACCCATAGTACCTAAAGGAGCGGTAACATTGCACAAGGTTGACGATGTACAAGAGACAGAGGTGGCTTCGGTGTTACCAAAATAGACGCTCATCTGATTCGACAAGCCGGTCCCGGCGAGGGTTACCGTTGTACCTCCCAACCAAGTGCCGCTGTTGGGCGATATGGAGTTTAGGATAGTCTGGGGATGGTATATCTCAACAACTGCTTGACCCGATGCATTGCTACCCGCAACGAAGCATTCAGCTGCGGTAGGGCATGATATTGAGTATAGGAAGATTCCTTGCGGTTGGTATTGTCGATACCAAGAAATACCGCTGTTTGGTGAAAACAGTATTCCGCCGGTACTTTGTAGCCCAAAGCATTCTTGAGGGTTGGGGCATTCAAGAGAAAACGGTGTCAAAGAAGCACTTGGGAGGGCCGTAGCAGTCCAAGAGTTTCCGAAGTCTTCTGTTCTATAAATAGCTGTTGTTTTGTCACCTAGCGCAAAGCACTCAGTATCGCTGGCACAAAAAACAGTTGACAAACCCTGATTATCCGGTGGCATATTTTGAAAGTACCAACTGGCACCGGCATTGGAGGTAGTCAGTATGATCGGTTGCAAACCAGCCACATCAAGAGTATTGTAGATATACCCGCTTACTTTACACGCCATAACAGTCGGGCAGGAGATAGAGTTCATAACCAAGTTCTGCCAAGAGGGAAGGGAAGGCAAGGACTGGCTTGTCCAAGTTTCACCTGAATTTTGGGTTGCAAAGATAGCAGGGTTACCGCTTGAGCTGTTGTTCCAAACAGTTCCTATCAAAAAACACACTTGTGTACTTGGACATGACAAACCCGAGAGATCTGAAACATTGGTGTTGGCTGTCAAGGACTGTACGGTCCAAGTATTACCACCATTTTGTGTTGAAAGTAATACTCCCTTGATTGCTGGCCAGGTACCGTATGATCCCACCGCAAAGCAGTCAAAGTTTGATGCACAGTAGACCTGTTGGATGGCCAGGTTGGCGGATAGATTG
The DNA here is from genome assembly GCA_023379935.1 of Actinomycetota bacterium. Classification (GTDB taxonomy): domain Bacteria; phylum Actinomycetota; class Acidimicrobiia; order Acidimicrobiales; family JAMCPD01; genus JAMCPD01. The sequence goes on from JAMCPD010000020.1 coordinate 76,386, forward strand.
AAAGGGATCGGCTGTGTAGTCCAGGTTGATCCTTGGTTGTAAGTGGCAACAATGGTGTTGTTGCTTGCTGTGACACACATAGAAGCTGATGGACAGGAGATTGTGTAAAGAGCCGAGGTGCCAGTAGATGGATCCAGGTTTGTCCACCCCGATACGGTATTTCCCGATAGAGTCCACCCAGATAGGGCTGCTTTCGATACGGCTTCGGGTAAAGTCGGCAATGTTGTAAATGTCAGCAATATTACAAATGTGAAAAGCAGTATTTTTAATATTTTCATTACTGTTTCATCAACCTTTATATTTGCGAATTTATAACGCTAAATCCTTATCTTGAGAAATTATAACATTAAAACCTGTTGATGTTATTGTTGTACTGTATGAACCCTCCAAACAGTTTACTTGCCCTCAACCTATGGAGCCCGCACCATGGATTGTCAGTTGGTATTGCGATTTTAACTGCCCTGCTGCTTGGCATGGTCCATGGGGTTACTCCCGATGAGCATACATGGCCGATAACTTTCTCCTACGCTGTCGGATCCTTCTCTGCTCGAAAGGGGATGCGCTCTGCTCTGGCATTTTCATTATCGTTTACTCTTCAGCGGGCAGTTCTTTCTGAGCTGGCTTACTTTGGGATGTTGAAGATTGCCGGTAATCCGACATGGAATGCTGGCATATATGTCGTTGTCGGAGTTGTGATGGTACTTGCCTCGTTCTACATACTGCGTTTACATTGTACGGTCCACCTTCACTTTTGGCCGCCATCAGTCGGAACTTGTCACAAGCAGGTTGATATGAATGAGTGGGTAACACGGACACCCACCCCATCGATGGCCGCGGTGCACGGTTTTGTCGCCGGATGGGGACTTGGTGCTTTTGCTTTCATCATGGCTACCGTTCTTTCTCCGGCAATGCCCAATGCCGCACTCGGTTGGGTGCCCGGAGCTGCTTTTGGAATCGGAACGACTGCAGTGCTTGTTGTTGCCGGTGCGGTGATCGGTGCCCTTATCCGCAGACAACGTATTCCAGAGAAACTAGCTCAACAAGTTGCTCAACAAAGTGCCGGCAAAACACTGCTTTTAGGCGGTATCCTGTTCGTTGCCGCCGGGGTTATCGGGCTTGTCACTCCTTTTGTCATGACCATCGGTATTTCCACCGGTATTCACGTACACAACCTTGCACATATCAACATCGGAACTTTACTGGTAGCGGCTGTGATGTTGATTGCCGTCTGGATGATTGTAAGCAGTGTTCACACATTGAGGCGTTCTCCCTCCGGGGAGTTTAGTTAGAAGTTACGTTAACCGGTTCTTAGCGGATGGTGTAAAAGTGGTGTCAAAAATTCATCGACAGATCATACTTGAATACTGTGCCACCCAAAGTAGATATGCAAGCCAAGTACTTGACAAAAGTTTGTGAACTTAGCAGGAACTGTTCTTTTAGTTTTGGGATCGCAATCATTTATTCCACCGCCAACGCTCTCATCGTATTTTAAAGGTTACCGGCTTGGAATAGTAAGCATAGATGTTGTTATCGGGCGGACAGAATTGTTGCAAGGGTTGCCAACCGTTGACAAATAAGTGTACAAGAAACCCTATACGTGAGTTTTAATGTGCTGTATTGGGGACATGAGGTGATCTGAGTAGATCAAATGCATAGTAATAATAGTGACATCCACGTTAGTGATACACCCCAAGGATAAAATGTAGTTATGAGCAAGTTTCAGATACCAAAGGGATGGATAGCTCAGGCATACCAATATGAGGTAGACAAACC
>JAMCPD010000021.1 GCA_023379935.1 Actinomycetota bacterium
GGAAAATTATCGGATCAACCAAACGAAGCTCTTATCCGCAAGGATATTGATCAGCCAACGGACTCAATAATCCCATCATGACCAGGGGTTACAGGCACTTTTTTGCAAAATGGGTGTCAAAGTCAAGATATATATCATACTATGATTTACTTTGCACGTCTAGTAGGAATACCGGATTTTATTAGCAGTGGATCTTGTTGTAAATTGTTATGAAAGTCGCTGGCTTTTCATCTGGGGCTTTCATCTGGGACTAGAGTTTGAAAGCTGTTCTATAAGGTCCACTACTGTTGCCACTATGTCACCCGCAGAAACCTGTTGGTTAACCTCTACATAAATGTCGGTTACCTTTCCCGGAGCGGGGGCTTGTATGGCATGTTCCATTTTCATTGCTTCCATAATTACCAGCGGTTGTCCTGTTTCTACGGTTTCTCCTTGTTCCACGGCGACTTTGATAATCACACCTGGCATAGGGGCGATTAAAGAGCCTGGAGGAATATGACGTTTTGGCGGGGGGAAACGAGGCAGTTCGCTGAGCTCCACTGCGCCGAGGACGCTGTCTACGTAGGTGGTGCTGTCTACCTGGTGGATGTCAAAACTCCGTCTTACTCCCAAGTACTCAAAGGCCACCTCTGTTGCTGTGCAGCTTATTAAATCCACCGCTTTTTGTTCGTATAAGTTTGGTGTCGGAGCATCCTCACTTTTTGAAGCGTCCTGTTTTGCCAGATATATTGTCCATCGGTTTCTTTCAAAACGGTATTTTATATCTATTCTGCCTTGGTCGGTTTCATAACTTATTTGTTGAAATTCTGAGGGATTGTTGCGCCATCCCGAAGAAAGATGGGACAACACTTTTGAATTTACTCTGTTACGCGCCTGGGATGCCAGTGCGGCGGCGATAGCTGAAAGCTGTGTTGCCTCTTCGGCTAAGGGGTTTACCGACAGCTCTTCAGGTGAGTGTCGTTCTAAAAATCCTGTATCAGTTTTGCCGTCCAAAAAGTCTTGACATCTTAGTATATTAATCAGAAGTTCCCTATTTGTAGCCAGCCCGTGTATGTGAGCTTTCCCAAGTGCATTCTCAAGTACACGGGCAGCCTCAATACGAGTCGGAGCGTAGGCTATTACCTTTGCCAGCATGGAGTCATAATACGGACTTACAACAGATCCATCTTCTACTCCCGAATCAACTCGTAAGAGTATGCTTTGATCATTGGTTTTATCAGGTTTGAACTGGAACCGGTGTAGTGTTCCCATGGATCCCATCCAGTTCTTTGTCGGGTTTTCAGCATAAAGACGCGTTTCTATAGCGTGTCCGGTTATTGAAGCATCAAATACCTCTTTTGAAAGCGGCATCCCTTGGGCTACGAGTAACTGTATTTTTACCAGATCAAGACCGGTTATCAACTCTGTTACAGGGTGTTCCACCTGCAATCGGGTGTTCATCTCCAAGAAGAAAAACTCATCATTTGAGGAGTCATTTGAAGCCAGCATGAACTCTACTGTTCCTGCACCTACGTAGCCGACCGTCATCCCGGCTGTAACGGCAGCTTTCCCCATAACCTCTCTCAGCTCGGGACTCACTGCCGTAGAAGGAGATTCTTCTACTATTTTTTGGTGATGACGTTGAATAGAACACTCTCTTTCAAAAAGGTGCACTATATTGCCGTATAAATCCCCGAATATTTGAATTTCTATATGTCTGGCAGATTCTAAATAACGCTCTAAAAATACGGAAGGATTCCCAAAGGCCGATTGTGCCTCCCGCTGTGCAGATTCAACTGCAACAGCCAGTTCTTCGTAGTTATGTACTATTCTCATTCCCCTGCCCCCTCCGCCGTAAGTAGCCTTGATCAGAATTGGCAAGCCGATTTCGTTGACAGCTTCTTTGAGTTGCTGTTCGTTTAGGTTGCTGACATCTTTGCCCAAAAGCACCGGAACACCGTTTGAGGCCATTAGCTGTTTGGCTTCAAGCTTGGATCCCATGGACTGAATTGCTTCAGGCGGAGGTCCCACGAAAATTAAACCCGCATCTATACAAGCCTTTGCAAAAGCGGCATTTTCGGACAAAAATCCGTATCCGGGGTGTACTGCATCCGCATTTGTCTGTTTTGCGGCTTGTACTATCAGATCGCTTTTCAGATAGGTTTCACCAGCGGTTTCACCAAAAAGATGAACAGCTTCATCTGCCTCTTTTACAAACGGCATATTTGCATCCGGGTTTGAAAAAACTGCTACACATGTAATACCCATCTGATGGGCGCTGCGCATGATCCGGCATGCTATCTCACCCCTATTAGCTATAAGCAGTTTCTGTATGGGTCGGGTTGAGCGTTGCTGTTTTGTCATCTGTTGGTTTGACTCCAATCTATGTCACATCCTAAATACGCCGTATCCTCGACGTCCTTTAATCTTATTGTTGTGTATTACAGACAAACACATCCCCATCACTGTACGGGTATCACGCGGATCTATGATTCCATCATCGTAGAGTTTTCCGGTTAAAAACATGGCTTCTGATTCAGAGTCAATCTGGTGTTCAATCGCGGCACGTCTTTTGGCATCGGCTTCCTCATCAAAAGGTTCACCCCTAGATTCAGCGGCTTGCCTGGCTACTATTGAAAGAACACCGGCCAGTTGAACAGGGCCCATTACAGATGAACGGGCATTTGGCCATGTGAACAAGAAACGCGGATTGTATGCCCGCCCACACATTCCATAGTTGCCCGCACCATATGAAGCCCCAATTATGACGGTTATATGTGGTACCAGAGAGTTTGAAACGGCATTAATCATTTTTGCACCGTCTTTTATGATGCCTTTCTGTTCATACTCTTTCCCAACCATATAACCTGTGGTATTCTGGAGGAAAAGAAGGGGTACGTCTATCTGGTTTGAAAGCTCAATAAACTGAGTGGCTTTTTCGGATTCTTCACTAAATAGTACACCCCTGTAATTAGCGAGTATACCGATTGGGTATCCGTATATTGATGCCCATCCAGTGATTAAATTAGGTCCGTACAGTGATTTGAATTCATCAAAGTAAGAGCCGTCAACTATTCTTGCTATTATGTCATGAGGGTCAACAGGCTGTTTGAAGTCTGCAGGTGCCAGTCCAAGAAGTTCGTCGAGATCATAAAGAGGTTCTGAGGAAGACATAGAAGGGCCGGGTCCTTTTTTACGCCAATTCAGTCTGGAAACGATCTGCCTGCCCAACCGTATAGCGTCTGTCTCATCTATGGCCATATAGTCGGCCAACCCACTTTTTATAGCGTGCATTTCCGCTCCCCCAAGTTCTTCATCGGTTGATTCTTCGCCTGTGGCCATCTTTACCAATGGAGGTCCTCCCAAGAAAACCTTGGCGCGTTGTTTTACCATCACTACATAGTCGCACATACCTGGTATATAAGCTCCACCGGCAGTGGAGTTTCCGAATACCAGCGCAATTGTGGGGATTGCCGCAGCTGAATTCTGAGTAAGGTCCCTAAACTGCCTCCCCCCAGGTATGAATATCTCCGATTGGGTAGGCAAATCCGCTCCTCCTGATTCAACAAGAGCAATCCAAGGCAGACGATTTTCGCGAGATATATCAGCCGCGCGGGAGTACTTCCGGAATGTATAGGGGTTGGAGGCACCGCCCTTCACGGTTGGATCGTTTGCAACGATTAAGCATTCTACGCCTTCCACTACCCCGATCCCGGTTACTATACTTGCGCCAACGGCATACTCAGTTCCCCATGCGGCTAAAGTAGACAACTCCAAAAATGGGGTGTCCGGGTCTAACAGCAGTTCTATTCTTTCTCTTGCAGTCATCTTCCCCCGTTCGCGGTGACGCTTTAGATAACGTTCACCGCCACCTTGTAGACCAAGTTGTTGTTGGGTCTCAAGCTCTTCGAGCATTTCTTGTAACGCTTGGCGATTTTTGAGGTAGTCTTGTGAGGTGACATCTATATTGCTTGTGAGAATTGGCATTAGAACCTAATAGTATACTAGCTTGATCTTAGAGTTCAAGATAAGGAGGTGAGTTTTTGCAGTTATGGAGTTAGTATCAAAAAGACGGTTTGAGCTGTTCGCCGGGAGAGCACACCCCAAACTGGCTCAAGAAATAGCTGATAATTTAGGAGTTAAGTTGGGAGAATCCAACTTGAAAGAGTTTGCCGACGGGCAACTGCATTGTCGATTTGCCTCTTCCATAAGGGGCAAGGATGTATTTATTCTTCAAACTCATGTTGGTGATACGCAAGTCGGAAGTGTCAATGATGCGATTATGGAGCAGTTGATCATGCTTGATGCGGCTAAGCGCGCTTCAGCCAAACATATTACCGCAGTATGTCCCTATTATGGTTACTCCCGCCAAGATCGTAAGGCTACCGGCAGGGAGCCTATCACTGCCAAGTTGATTGCCGATATGCTTATTGTTGCCGGTGCTGACAGAGTGGTTAGTGTGGATTTGCATTCTGGACAGATTCAAGGTTTTTTTGATGTTCCCTTTGATCATTTAACAGCAATGCCTGTTTTGGTTGACTATTTGAACCAAGTTAATGCACACGAATCGCCTGCCACCAAGATGGTTATAGTGTCGCCTGATGCCGGTAGGGTGAAAGTTGCAGAACGTTTTGCTCAACAGTTGAACTGTGATCTTGCTTTGGTTCACAAAAGGCATCCCACCGGAACAATCAATGAGGTAGAGGCTTTGAGCGTGGTTGGTGATGTAAAAGGGCGAAGGTGTGTTTTGGTAGATGATATGATAGATACTGCCGGAACAATTTGTGCGGCAGCTGAGTTGCTTAAATCAAGAGGAGCAACCCAAGTTTGGGCAATGGCTACACATCCGATACTGTCAGATATGGCTGTAGACAGGTTGAAAAACTCGGTTTTGACAAAGGTAATAGTGACCAATACTTTACCGGTGCCGGAGCACAAACGTATAGATAAGATGGTAGTATTGTCAGTGGCGGAACTGGTAGCCGAAGCTATAAGAGCAGTTTTTAAAGATACATCGGTATCGGAAATATTTGGTGGTGCCAACTTGGCCTAACTTATGGCAAAGCCTGTTGCAAGTTCAACCCGGTATAGCTGTTTTAAGGAGAAATAATGGATGAGACACGTTTAGAAATTGAGCCAAGGCCAAGTGAGTACCTTGGCACCAATCACAGTAAAAGGATGCGAACTGCAGACAAGATTCCCGGAGTCGTCTATGGCCACGGCATAGCGCCTATAGCGGTTGCAGTTTCAGGTAAAGAATTGAGGACGATTTTTACCCATAAGGGACAAAATGTACTGCTTAGCATTGAAGTTGACGGCAAGCCCCACCTTGTTATGGCCAGAGAAGTACAGACTCATCCGGTCAAACAGACCTTTTTACATGTTGATTTTCAAATAGTTCGTCAAGATGAGCTGATAGCGGTGGAAGTTCCCCTTATAACTGTTGGGGAAGCCGATGATGTAACTAAGCAGGAAGGGAGAGTGGAGCAGCAGCTGTTTACCCTTTTGATAAAAGCAAGACCAACCGATATTCCTCCTTCAATTGAGGTGGACATTACCGACTTGACAATAGGCAAGTCGGTACGGATAGCCGATCTTGTACTCCCGAAAGGAGTTGTAACCGATACTGATCCCGATATTGCAGTAGTAACCGGACAGCCCAAGCGCGGTGAAGGTATTGGCGAAGGTGAAGGTATTGGCGAGGTTGGCGGGGAAGGTGCCGGTCTCGGACAAGAGGGTGAGGTAAGTTCAAAATCAACTGATACTGATACCTCAGGTGCTGGGCAAGATTGATATTGACTTTTTAGTAGTGGGGCTTGGCAACCCCGGACTCCAATATGAAAGAACAAGGCATAATCTCGGAGCGATTGTAGTCAACAACTTTTCTAAGCAACATGAAGTCAGATTGCGCCTTAACCGTTCCTTGAAGGCGCGCTTGGGGGTATTGCGGTTTTCAAAACAGCATACAGCACTGGCTATCCCACAAACATGGATGAACGATTCCGGTGTGGCTGTAAAAAAGTTGGTTGACAGATTTCATTTACGAGATGATCTGCATCGCTTAGTGGTTATTCATGATGATCTTGATTTGGATCTTGGGCAACTCAAGATCAAAGCGGGAGGTGGATTGGCCGGACATAACGGTTTAAGTTCTATAAGTGATTGGCTGGATTCCCGGGATTTCCTGAGGATCAGAGTAGGTATAGGCAGACCGCAGGGTGCGGTGGTGCAATATGTTCTTTCCCCTCCCACAAAGGCTGAGTTATCATTATTTGAAGCAGGCGTAGCCCAAGCCACCCAAGCCACGGAAACACTTTTATCCGAAGGACTGATTGCGGCTATGAACCGTTATAATTCTAAATCGTGAACTTATCGAATATCATGAACAAACAGTTTATTTCAATACTGTCACACCTTTCCAATGAGCCGACACTACTCAACCTGATATATAAGCATACCGAAACCGTAGTTGTGCCCGAAGCCGCTGCCGCATTTTTTGTATCTGCAATACTTCAAGTTACAGACAAGAAACCTCTTGTTGTCGTTACCCCAACCCAGAGCCTCGCCAATCAAATATTTCATGATACTGCTGCTTTTTTGGGGCAAGAATCGGTTGAGCTGTTTCCCGCATGGGAAACATTGCCTTTTGAAAGGGTAAGCCCAGACTTTGCAACTATGGGGCAACGGTTGAAAGTTTTGCACCGTTTATCTGTCGCTTCCCCGCTTTCGCTGTCTTTTAATGCAGTATCATCCCGTGATGGGTTTTCTGGAGATGCGCCTTTTCTGATAGTGACATCCATAAAAGCATTGTTACAACAACTTGGCCCCGAAGAGGCATTCGCTGAGTCACTGTTTTTATCCCGCGGACAGGTTATTGACACGGATTTTTTGTATGCGAAACTGATTAACTGGGGCTACAGGCGTGAATACCAAGTAGAGCATAGAGGGGAACTGGCGGTTCGCGGTGGAATTGTTGATATATTTCCTTCCACTTTTGATGTTCCAATACGCGTTGATTTGATTGGAGATGAGATAGACCGGTTGTGTGAATTTTCTGTTGATGATCAGCGTTCCACTAAAGATATTGAATCGGCAGAGATATTTGCTTGTCGAGAGTTGTTATGTACTCCCGAAGTAAAAGAACGAGCACGCCATCTGAGCGAGAATTTCAGTTGGGGAATCAGCCAGTGGGAGAAGTTGAGGGAAGGGGTGTTTTTTGATGGAATGGAATCATGGCTTAGTTGGGTGGTGCCGGAAGGTAAGTTGATGAGTGACCTTCTTCCTCCTTCAGCGCAGTTGATTTTCCTTGATCCGCTCGGGATACAGGCAAGAGCAACTGAGCTTTGTCGTCAAGAAGCTGATTTGTGTGCAGCACTTGCCCCAACTTGGGACGCTGCTGTGGATGTCAGCAAAGGAGACACAGCCCAAGTTTGCGACAGTGGCGCTCAAGGAGCACTTTCCTATCCGCCTCTTCACAAGTACTTTGACGAAGCATTCAAGGATATTAAGGTCGGTATCTGCTCCCTTATGCCGACGAGCCTTTATGAGGGTACTCCAACCCTTGAAGCAAAAACGCTCTTGCCCCTTGATACTCCCGGGACATTGCCCCGTTTCTTGGCTAACGCAAAAGATTGGTTGTCACAAGGCTACAGAGTCGTTGTGTGTGCATTGGATGAATCAAGTGCTGAGCATATGCGGGATAGTTTTGAACAGGTTGGATTGGCGGCTGTAGAAGTGGTGAACCAACCGTTGATGAAAGGCTTTGTTTCACCTGCCCTCAAATTGGCCATAGCGTGCCAATCAGATATACAAAACAGGTATGTACAAGCCAAACAAAATATCGCCCGCTCGAAGCTGTCTTTAAAATTCTTTGATGATCTAGAAGAAGGTGATTATGTAGTTCATCGCAGGCATGGCATAGCTGTTTATTCCGGGATGACTACCAGCTTAATGAACGGAGTTGAACGGGACTATCTGGTGTTAGAGTATGCATTCCGAGATAAACTTTATGTGCCTGCCGACCAGATTGCCTCGATTGCTCCTTATGCGGGTGGCGATAGTCCCGTTGTCAATCGTTTGAGAGGAACTGAATGGAGCCGTGCCAAGTCAAAGGCTAAAGAGGCTGCAAGACGCATTGCCAAAGAACTTGTTGTACTTTACTCAAATCGAATTTCGTCTCCGGGGCATGCGTTCAGCATAGAAAGTGAGTGGGAGAAGGAGGTGGCGGAGTCCTTTGGTTATCAAGAGACGCCGGACCAGGCCCAAGCCATTAGAGACGTACTTGATGATATGTCACAGCCAACTCCGATGGATCGCCTGATCTGCGGTGATGTGGGTTTCGGCAAGACAGAAGTGGCCATAAGAGCTGCTTTTCGTGCTGTGTTGGACGATAAACAGGTTGTTGTTTTGGTTCCTACTACCTTATTGGCTGCTCAGCATTTTGTTACCTTTCGGGAACGCTTGTCACATGAATACATCAAGATAGCCATGCTTTCACGATTCGTAAGTGAGGCTCACTCCAAAGCAGTTCTAAAGGGAATCAAAGATGGAACAGTAAATGTAGTGATAGCTACCCATAAACTGCTTAATGAGAAGGTGCAGTTCAAGGACCTCGGATTGTTGATTATAGATGAGGAGCAACGTTTTGGGGTATCACATAAAGAAGCGATTAAAATGATCCATCCCGGTGTTGATGTGCTGGTAATGACAGCCAATCCTATTCCGAGGACATTGGAGATGAGCTTAAGCGGTATAAGAGACCTTAGCATCATAAACACCCCTCCTTTGAATCGACAACCTATACTTACTTATGTCGGTCCCTACGATGAACCGGCGGTGGCGGAAGCCATCCGAAGAGAGTTACTGAGAGAGGGACAGGTCCTTTTTGTTCACAACAAGGTTGCCGATATTGCACAAACGGCTGAGTCATTGAAAGAGTTGGTATCTCATGCCCGTATAGCATATGCGCATGGCCAGATGAATGAGAAAACTTTAGAAAGAATAGTTCTTGATTTTCGCCAACAACGATATGATGTTTTGGTGTCTACCACCATAGTAGAGTCTGGTATTGATATACCATCAGTCAACTGTTTGATTGTGGATGAAGCACACAACTTGGGACTTGGTCAACTGCACCAACTCAGGGGGAGAGTCGGAAGACGGGGACAACGATCTTACGCTTATATGTTTTATCCGCCGGGAGTTACCTTAAAAGAAAAGGCTTATGAACGCCTCAAAACTATTGGTGAGTGTACCGAACTTGGATCAGGATTTAGAATAGCCATGAGAGATTTGGCGCTACGGGGTGCCGGTACTATATTGGGTTTTGACCAGTCCGGTAGCATAGCAGCTGTAGGGTATGATCTATATGTACAGATGATGACCCAAGCCATTTCTGAACTCAAAGGTGAAAAAACTGTAAATGGCAGAGGAGGTCGAAAGAGCAGTGAGATTAAACTGGACATTCCCGTTAATGCTTATTTGCCTAAGAGTTACATTGAGGAAGAAGACTCACGTTTGGAGGCTTATCAACGCCTTGTCGGTGTCCAAACTCTGAGTGAGGTAGCCGATGTTGAACAGGAGTGGAGAGATCGCTATGGCCCCCTGCCCCCAAATGCCGCTACTTTAATAGATATAGCAAAGATAAGAACTTACTGCATAAGGCTGGAAATTTCTGAAATTGTCATCACACCCGAAAGAAAATTTACAGCGTCTCCACTGTCTAAGGCGGCAAAAGCTCAAGTTAAAATATTACCCATTCGCCTTTCCGCCCCTATTCTTTTGCGCATAAAAGGTTTGTATCCGGGTTCAGAATACATAAAGGGTGCACATAAGTTGTTATTGAAGATCACTTGGAACTCCAAAAGCCTTATAAGCTTGGCAGATCTGTTCGAGACTATTTTGGCTTCACAAACTGTCAACACCGCCTCTCTCATCAACACCGCCGGTTGCAGGGGCACTTGAGCTGTCCTTGTTACGCTGTAAATAATGAGCTAGTATCTTACTGATATGAATAGCTGTTACAAGGTTGGAAGTTTGATAATATCGATGATGACGATAGCAGTTTTGCTTTCTGCTTGCGAGGTGGTGCCTTGGGCAGCCAAGGTGGATGGTGCTACGATAACTCAAAGCCAACTCAATACTTATGTTTCTGATGTTGTACACAACTCTAAATACTTATGTGAGCTTTCCTTGAGCAGTGGCGGAAAGTTGAATCCAAAAGGACCGTCTGGCGGAAGTTACACTTCAACCTTTGTGGATACCGAGTTGTCAGAGTTGATAATAGCTAAACTGGTAAGCAATGAAGTCAAACTCCGCCGCTTGACAATAAACAATACGGATATCTCGCTGGCCCGTACCGACCTTGTTGCTTCTTTGGGCGCCCAAACTCCCCAATGTCCTTATAGCGGAAGTGAAGTCTTCTCATCCTTTCCCATTTCTTATCAAATTTCTCAAATAAAATATTTGGCACAAGAAGAGGAGCTTGCCGCCAACCTTGGGGGGATAAGCATAGGACACAAAGCCATAGCCGCTTACTATAGTTCCCATACACAACAGTTTACCGATTCATGTATAAAAATAATTGAAGTTGGTTCCAAGGCTCAAGCAGATGGAACGCGGGCAACCATTGAAGGCGGAGTAAGTTTTTCAACTATGGCAAGCAAGGTTTCACTTGATCAAACAACCGCTGCGCAAGGGGGAGTTGTGGGTTGTGTTGCTCCCGGTCCGCCCCCTTTTTCCCCATTGCAGCAGGCCGTAATGGCTTTGCCGGTAGGGCAGATAAGCCAGCCAATAGCCTTTCAGTCGAATTGGATTATATTTAAAGTATACAAACGCTACCTCGAACCTGAAGGGACGGTTACCACTCAAATAAGACAGGATTTGATTGGCGGGCAAGCCGCCGCATTTAACACTTTGATAAAACAACTGGCTTTCAAGTCACATATTGTAGTGAATTCGATGTATGGTGAGTGGAAAGGCCTAAATGCCGTTTCTGGGCCCATAACTTCCCCCCCTCCTCCTCCCGCCCGTTTTATGTTACCTACGGATGTCACTACAACCCCGTTTCCATAAATAGTCCGCTCGCCTGAAACACTCCGGTTGTACTGCTTAGAAACAGTTAAGTTGTTGATGGTAAGGGAGCCCAGCGGCGTTGTTGGAAAAGTAGTAAGGGGTTCCATTGTTGCAGTCAATCCACGTACCGGCTCTCCCATCTTCAGTACTGAGCTTGGTGGCGTTCCACCATACAATTCTAAAATTGGAAAATGGGTCGAAATGGCCAGGCGAGAATTCCCACCTGCCGTAGTTGCCATTAGGGATTGAAGGAGGTAATGAGTCAAAACCCTTTTGAAAGGTTTTGGGAGTTAAATCAGGGCCGGCTGCTTGCAGTGCGTCAAAGAAGGCTATTGCCGCTTCATATATATAATAGTCGCCCACTATGTAATGCCCTTTAGGGTCCTCTAATTTGAAAGCTTTGTAGGCTTCTAATTCTCTACTGCCGGATTGGTTGTTACTGGGTGTGAACTGTGTAGTAATTCCCAATGCGTGGGACCATTGGTCTTTTTTAATTAGTTGGGAGTAACCGTCAAGAAAGACACCCGTGAACCATTCCGGGTGGTAGTTTTGCATGTCTGCCTCAATTGCCCACAGAATTGGGCTGGCAAAATCACAAAGGGGACACAGTACTGTTGTTACCCCGGCAGACTTCATTTTTGTTATTACAGCAACTACCTCGTTGGCCAAAACCGCGACATTTGCGGTGTAAGAGAGTACTTCAGCCGGGGTTATGCCATATGACTTCAACTGGTTCACTAATGTGTTGGTACAGCTCTGCCATTCAGGCAAATCGGGGGAGATGATGCCAAATACCCTGGTTTTAGTATGATATGTAGGGTCCCCGGCAAAGATTGCAGGCAGTCCCGCCATGGACCTATCTACAACTGCAGCTACACCCCTGACTATTTTTCCGCAGAGATCATTTAACGCATATGCATACGGGGCTTCGCTTTCATAGGTGGCCCGGTTGCCGCCATAGAAGGTAAAAGATATGATACCTTGATCTGACAGGTATTTTTGGTACATTGGGCTAACGCTGAGCAGTGACATGTCAGCAAAAGCCCCTAAGCTCTTGGCGGTAATAGCATCTTGTTGAGCCGCGCTATTCCCAAGTCCGGCAAGTTCCTGGACAAGATCACCTTTGCCGGTAAAGGGTTTTACGACTACATGGCGTCCATAAAGCTCGTAGTCCTTGTTGAACAGTTTTACATAGGCCATTAACCCTTGCAGCATATTAGCATTTGTTCCCATTACTGATTTTGGGACAAAAGTATAAAAAGCCTGCAACTCTAAAGATGCGAAGTTGCGGTAGCTAACTGTTATGGTTTTGGCAGTTACTCCAGGTGAGGTGGCCCCACCGTTGTTGCCATGCCAAGCCGGTTCACATATAGGAGCATAGTGCGACCATGGTACTTGACGTACTCCAGGTCCGCATTTTATTCCGCTTGACGTTATACCGGCAGAACCGGGCTTGGGCATTGGTGTAATGTTCCCGGAAGATATTATACTGCTGTTATAAGGGTTGGAGTGGTAGTATGGCGGTATCAGCAACAAAACGACTACTAATGTCGCTAAAACAACGATAAAAGCAGCAAGATGAGTTTTAGAATGATGGCTGTTTAAAATATTTGTAGTCATCATTCCCCATAATTTTTAAAAACAGTTCAACTGTTGATGATCGGGAAGATTAGCGGCGTCGTTGGAATAGTAGTAAGGGGTTCCGTTGTTGCAGTTGATCCATGTACCGGGTTTTCCGTCTTCCGGGCTGGTCTTGGATCTATCCCACCATACAATTCGGAAATTAGAGAATGGACTGAAGTGTCCGGGACCGAAAGCCCATCCTCCATAGCTTCCTCCAGGTATTGAGGGAGGTAATGATTCAGAGTTTGCAAATCCGGCTTTAAAAGTTGCGGGAGTCAAATCAGGTCCGGCTGCTTGAAGGGTATCAAAGAAAAGTAGCAGTTCTTCATATATATAGTAATCACTTATCATATAGTGTCCATGCGGGTCTGCTATTTTGAATGCCTTGTAAGCCTCCTGTTGTGTGTTTGGTTGGTACTCAGCTCCGAGTCCAAATGCATGTGCCCACTCACGCTGTTTTATCATTTGCGTGTAGGCATCTTGGTATACCGCAATATACCATTCCGGATAGTAGTTCTGTGTTTCTGCGCCGTTTGACCATAGTATCGGAGTAAAAAAGTCACAAGTCGGGCACACTATTGTTGTAACGCCAGCAGACTTCATTTGAGCCATCAAACTGGTTGTTTGACCTAATATAGTGGAAGCATTCGGGCTGTATGGAAGCACTATTGCAGGCGTTGTTCCGTATGCTTTCAACTGGCTTTCAAATGTGTTCATACAGTTCTGCCATTCAGGGAGGTTGGGGTACATTAAACCGAATACTCTTGTTTTAGTATGGTATGCCGGATCACCGGCAAAGATTGCAGGCAGTCCTGCCAGGGATTTTCCTATTACAGCAGCATCGGCTTTCATGGCTGATCCACACATTTTATTGACGGAATATTCGTATGGTGAATACTGTTGAAAGACGGAACGGGTGCCCCCATATAAGGAGTAAGATATAATGCCTTGGAGAGATAGGTATTTCTGGTAGATAGGGGTATCTCCAATGGTTGATATATCAGCAAAACTGCCTAAATTCTTGGCAGTAAGGGCATCTTGTTGAGCTTGGGCAGTTCCCGCCCCGTCCAGTTCTTGGACAAAGTTACCTTTGGGGATAAACGTTTTTAAGACTACATGACGTCCATAAAGCTCGTAGTCCTTGTTGAACAGTTTTATATAAACGTTCATCGCCTGTATTACTTTAGAGTTTGTGCCGATTACTGACGCTGGCAGGAAGGCATAAAAAGCCTGTAATGCTGTTGATGCAATTTGACGATAGTCAATAGTTATGGTTTTGGCAGTTACTCCAGGTGAGGTGGCCCCACCGTTGTTGCCATGCCAAGCCGGTTCACATATAGGAGCATAGTGCGACCATGGTACTTGACGTACCCCAGGTCCGCATTTTATTCCGCTTGATGTTCTACCGGGCGAACCGGGCTTGGGCATAGGTGTAATGTTCCCAGACGGCACTGTGGCAGAGGTGTAGGATTGGGGTTGGTGATAGGGCGGTATCAGCAATAAAACAACTACTAATGCCGCTAAAACAATGATAAAGCCGCTAAAACGTAGTTTAGAGTGTCTGTTGTTTAGTATGTTAGCAGCCATGTTCCCGATGTACATTCGTTGTTTTGCGACTGAACAGTTGAATTAGCATATACGACTCCTTGAACTATATATATTCCCGGTATGTGTGAATCTTCCCATACTTTTAAACCTACTGCTGATTTTAGACAAATGTATGCGGGATTGTTGGTAATGAACTGTGTTAATAAACCGGCATAACTGGACTGTTGCATTAGTGTATCCACTGATGACGATTGTGTCAACAATGTCAATGTGGCTTTTTGCGAGTTGAAGACACCCTTGTACCACCATGACTGTGTTGTGGCGGTAGTAGTCGTGGCGACGGTAGTGGTTGTGGTGGAGGTAGTGGTTGTGGGACTGGTAGTGGTGGTAGGACCGATGGTGGTGGTAGGACCGATGGTGGTGGTGGGACCTGTGGTGATGGGAGGAGTACTGGCATACTGATACTTGAGTGGAGGAGCGTTTCCATCCAACGCAGATATCATACCGGAACCGCCTGGTGCCATTCCAAGCGCCCATATTCCCATACCCCTAAGCTTTAATGATCCGGCCATTTGTGCTTTCAAGGCTAGAGATGTGGGGTTGTCAAACCATATTTGATACCATTGGCCTGAACTGTCGTATGAAACAAAAGGGGTAGAAGTTGTAGGATCCCAATAAACTGGTAAACCGGAAATTTGGGTTTGAATTTGACCGTAGCTCATTGGTTGCGGATTCCCTGTTGTGGGTGTTTTGGTACCGCCAATGCCGCTATTTATCGACCACTCATAACCGTAAAATGGTACTCCCAATATAATTTTTGAACCGGGGACAACACGCAAATACGAGCGCATGCTTTCTGTATCATTTGGACCGGGTCCACCAAGCGGTGCGGTGGCTGATGGGGTGTTCCAGCTGTTCATGTCATAAGCCATCACAAAAAAGGCGTTTACAAAAGGCGCGAGCAGTTTTATGTTATAGAAACTTCCCGGGTCGACAGCGGCACTTGCATAGGTGTCAATGGTAACTTGCCAATGTGGATTTATGAAATGGAGGGTGGTTGAAACTACTGAAACCAGGTGTACAAGTTCTTTGGCGTAGGTATTGCCGGCACCTTCTAAGTCTATGTTGACTCCATCAAGGTTCTTGGCCATAATGGCTTTCACTATGGCTGTTGCCAGACGCTTTGGAGCCGAAGGGTTGGACAACAGTTGATCCAAAGTGGTTTGGTTGAAGCACTTAACGGTCAATACTACACGGTCATCTGAGTTATGAGCCCGAGTTATCAGGTCAGAGAGGTATTGGCTTTGATACCCGTTCCAGCCTTGTCCGCTTTGTGACAAAGAGCCATTTGAGGTCACATTCAAGCCGAAATAAGCGATAGTCGTAAGCTGGTTAAGATTAAATGAGGCGGATATCGGCAGCGTCCAGTATGGAGCAAATGCAAACATCTCATGTGGCGCCAACGGTGCCGAATTAGCCAGTATGGGGGGTGCAGGCTGGGGGGGTGTGGTTGCGATGGGAAGTGTTATCGTGCTGTTTGCCTGGTCTGCCTCCAACGCTGAAGTAACTTCAGCCAATGATGTGGCAATATTACTCCTTTGTTTGGCGGAAGTACTCTGTATGGTGCTGTTTACGACATTGTCTGGTTGCCTGGCCTGGCTAGCACCAAATATTACATTGGCGAAAATCAAGATCATAACAAGCGAAGCAACTCTTTTCCCAAGTCCCAAGCCATGTTTGTGGCTGGTACGGTTGCCTGTACTGCTATGTATGTTGTCCTTTAGATGTTTGTAGCCGTATTCATAGACACCATTTCTGTACGATCTACGGTGATGCGATTTGTGGCTTGACAATCCCAAAAATTGTGATGGGATAAGCAGTGAGAATATAAGCTTTCTAACGCCGCTTTCATCGACCAAGAAACGGTTTATCTTGTCAGTTCTTTGTATGGTGCATAACCACTTATATCGGGAAGTAAGGGCGGACTGCCGGGCGGCTTGAGAAGGATACCCCGTTTTAGTATGTGACAGGGTTTTAGTATGTGACAGGTATGTTATGCTAATAGCCTCTATATCTTCCCAAGCCAGTTGAGCTATTTCCTGGGGTTTTTTTGTCATGGCGATTATGCTTGAGGTCCACCGGTGAGCGGGTGGGCGCAGGATAGTAAGTCCGTCATGGTGAACTTTTATGTTGAATCCGTCTACGACTATCTCTTTATCATGCGTCTCGGTCAGCAAACAGATATTTTCGACCAAGAACGATGTTTTAGCGCTGGACATCGTTTTGTTCTTACTTTTTTTCGTTCCTTTATCGTATGTTTGGTGGTCAAAGATCACAACCCTACTATTTTTACGCATAATTCACCAAAAAGCTAGAGCGGGGTGGTAAATTTATCTATTTTAATTTAGATTGCAATACTTGACGCAGCACCGCAGCAGCGCTTATATCAACTTCTCGAGTTGCTGTTAATAAGGTGATAGTACCTGTATTCGTACTGTTTGCAAACTTTTTCAAGATGTATTCCAATGCTGTTTTGGCAGGTGGTTGCTGTAGTTCTTGACGATATCTATTTGCGAATTCAGGGAATAAATTCCTATTGTGCCCGTACCACTTACGTAGTTGGCTACTCGGTGCTATATCTTTTACCCACTCATCAAATAAGTCATTGCTTTTAGTAATACCGCGCGGCCAAAGACGATCTATAAAAAGACGAATGTTGTCTTTTGGTGAAGCCGGTTCATAAATACGTTTAATTTCTACATCCATAACCTCTATTCTGTCATACCGCAGTAGTATAAATGAAGTGATGCGTCACAAAACAGATTTGCAAACAGTTTTATGAAGAATCAAACTACCGGCAGTCAAACGGTCAATATCAATAGTCTAACTGCCCGACTACTTGAGTCACTGGTAGCGCTTCATCCAAATGGTGAAAAAAGAGAAGGACAGTATCGAATGGCTTTAGCGGTTGAGGAAGCCTTTGCAGATGGGCATCACTTATTGGTTCAGGCCGGCACCGGAACAGGCAAGAGTTTGGCTTATCTCTCTGCTGTTGTCGGGTCTGACAAAAAAGTGGTTATAGCAACCGCGACAAAGGCACTGCAAGATCAGCTTGCCAAAAAAGATATTCCTTTTGTGCAAGCTCATATGAACGAGGTCATGGCAGGGGGGGATTCGAAGAAGAAAAGTATCAAGGTTGCGGTTGTAAAAGGTCGTTCCAACTACTTGTGTAAAGCCAGAATAGCGGCTTTCAACCAGGATTTTTCAACAGTTGCAGGCAATCGTGAGAATAGTCATGCCGATGCCCGAGACGGTCATCAAGATCAGCTTTTTTTCTATGATGATTTGAAAGACCACGCAGATGCCATAAGGGATATTATTTCGTGGTCGCGTACTTCCCAAACGGGAGATATAGATTCTTACCCAACTAAAGTTGATATGAGTGCCTGGCGGGAGCTCAGTGTCGGCTCGCAAGAGTGTCCGGGACGCAAATCTTGTGACTACGGTTATCGCTGTTTTGCTGAGATGGCCTGGGATAATGCACGTATAAGTGATATTGTGATTGCCAACATGCATCTGTTGGTGTTGGATATACACAGCACCTCTGATGGCACATCCAACAGGGACACATCCAACAGGGACACATCCAACAGGGACACATCCGGCGAAGATGATGACGCTTATGAGGCCTACAGTGATGATAGAGGGGGTAACGGTGTATTTTCTCGTCTCTTAGAGGATTGTGATGGGATTGTCATAGATGAAGCTCATATGCTTGCACAGATAGCAGGTGATGTTTTAGGGGTTTCATTATCTTTTGCCCGCTTGGAAGCGCTGGCTCGAAGTTTACGAAAGGTATTCACCAGTAGAAGCGATAGTGGTGAGGGAGGTGTAGACGACCAAGGCAGCGGGGACGGCCGTAATGCGGATCATATAGGCAATGTCATGAGTCTGGCCAACTCGCTGGTCAAGGTTTTAGATTCATACAGGGGGGACAGAATCAATCTTGACGATGTGGAAGTAGATAACTGGTTTAGCGCAGCAGAAACTGTTCTAGCCGGCATATCAGCCAATTTAAGCTCTTTGAGAAATACAGTCCCACAAAGACTTCAATGTTTTGTGGAGTCGGCATCCAGTTTTGTTGATGTAATACGTGGCCATATAGCACAGTTTAGGAACTTGGATTCCAACTGGGTAGCATGGGTTGAAGAAGAAAAAAATATTTCTGGAGCTTCACCAATGCTTGTTCTGCGCCTAACTCCTCTATTAGTAGGCGAGCTTTTATCAAAGGAGTTATTTGCCAAGGCTCCGGTAGTAGCAACATCGGCGACATTATCGCTAGGAGGCGATTTTCAAAATACTGCCGACTTATTTGGTCTTATGAGGGATGAATGGGTAGGACTTGATGTAGGGACACCTTTCGACCTCGCAAACCAGGCTTTGTTGTACTGTGCCTCGGATCTGCCCGATCCGCGCCATGCCGAATTCGGCGATCTGGCCAGGGGCGAGCTGCTTGATTTGATAAAAGCAGCCGGAGGTCGCACACTTGCGCTTTTTACTTCGCGTGCGAGCATGCAAGAAGCCATAGATGTATTATCGCCCAAGTTGGCCGAGAAGGGAATTAATCTTTTAGGTCAAGACGACATGTCCAAGGATGCTTTGATACGTGTGTTTAGCGAAGATGAAACATCTTGCTTGTTTGCTACTATGAGTTTTTGGCAGGGAGTGGACGTACCGGGGCCTGCTTGTTCTTTAGTGGTTATTGACAAGCTCCCCTTTAAACCCCCCGACAACCCGGTTAGCCAAGCCAGACGGGAGTTGGCGCTTTCACAGGGGCTTAATCCTTTTATCACGATTGATCTACCTCATTGTGCCATTTTGCTTGCTCAGGGCATGGGCAGATTGCTTCGTTCCAAACAAGACAGAGGGGTTGTGGCAGTTTTGGATCGTCGGTTAGTAGAATCTTCCTACTCTAAACCCCTGCTTTCCAGCCTACCCCCCTTACCGTTGACTTGTGATAAGGCTGGGGTTATCGCCTTCTTGAATGATGTGTGCGCGGGTTATTCTCCGGTTAACAACAGAAAATGAAGCACAGAACTGACACAAAGATTAATAGTTACACAGCTGCGGCCATAGGTTCTTTGTGCTCAGTGAGCAACGATGCGAGTGACGCGCATAATCTTCGCTCGTCACGGCGTGTCCGTTACGCAGGGAACTCGGGTTGTTGGCAAGGCAAAGTAGCAGGTATGCCACCGGTCAGTCCTTTCAGGCGGCAACCAAGTGGTATGAGTATATTAAAGAAACGTAAAATTTTCTCCAAAACAATAAAGAACTTGTTAAAAAATCGTCCAATAAGGGAGCAATTATTGCATATCGGGTTAATCAGGTATTAACTGGTTAGGTATGACTGTACAAGGAGTGTTACAGATAGTTGTTTTGCTCGGTGTGGTTGCTGTTGTCGGCATTTTTATGGGCCGCTACATGTTTGGCGTCTTCGAGAAGAACAAGACTTTTTTGGATCCCGTCTTGCTTCCAGTCGAGCGATCAGTATACAAGGTATGCGGGATAGATCCTACTCAAGAGATGCGTTGGACCACCTACGCACTTTGTTTGTTGGCGGTCAATGTGGTTGGGTTCGTTGTTCTGTTTATACTGCTTGGTTTGCAAAGCGTATTACCTTTAAACCCGGCTCATCAGGCGCATGTGCCTTTTTGGACATCATGGAATACTGCAATCAGTTTTGTTACCAATACCAACTGGCAGAACTATGGCGGTGAGACAACTCTAAGTTACTTATCCCAAATGTGGCTCACTGTACAGCAGTTCCTGTCACCTGTTAGCGGAATATGTATACTTTTAGTTGTGGTGAGGGGATTTTCCCGCTCCCAGTCTAATACGGTAGGCAACTTCTGGAAAGATTTTATACGCTGTCTTTTATGGGTGGCGGTGCCTTTTGCGATACTCGGGACGATCATTCTCGTAGCTTTAGGGAGTCCTCAGAACCTACACGGGTACATACAGGTCAGTACCTTGGGTGGCGGACACCAGAAAATAGCCCAAGGCCCTGTAGCTTCTATGACTTCTATTATGCAATGGGGTGATAACGGTGGCGGCTTTTTTGCCACCAATGCGGCGCATCCCTATGAAGCTCCCAATGTCGCCTCGTTGCTTGTTCAGCTCATAATGGGTTTTGCTGTTTCAGCCGGTTGTATATGGCTGTTTGGCAGGATGATCAAAGATGTTCGTCAGAGTAGAGCAGTGTTTGTTGCTATGGCGATTATGTTTAGCGTTGGCGCTTTGGTTATGTATCACTACGAGTTGGTTGGCAACCCGATAGTTAATTCAGCCGTTGTTTCTGCGAAAGCCAAGACTGCAAATCATACGGCCACCTATCGCTCCAATTGGGAAGGGAAAGAGACCCGCTTTGGTATAGGGACAACAACACTTTTTGAAAATTCAACTACGGCGGTTTCTTGGGGGTCCACTGCCGCTTCAAACGATAGTTTAACTCCGATTGGGGGGATGATGACACTTTTTAACATGACAACCGGTGAAGTTATATTCGGGTCTTGGGGGGTTGGCATGGTTGGGATGATTGCTTTTGCTATTCTTGCCATCTTTTTGGCCGGGTTGATGGTTGGCCGTACTCCTGAATATTTAGGTAAAAAGATTGAGTCTTATGAAGTCAAAATGGCGGTGTTGGCTATGATCGTAACCAGCTTCGCCATCTTGGTTTTGGCTGCTTTATCGCTGGCGGTTAAGCCCGGAATATCCGGGATATATAACCCCGGCCCTCATGGCTTGACAGAGGTCCTTTATGCCTTCAGTTCCGGCGTTGGCAACAACGGTTCAGCTTTTGGCGGGTTAAATGCGGCTTCACCTTGGTATTCACTAACAGTAGGTATTGCAATGTTGCTTGGTCGTTATGCTATGTATATACCGCTTTTGGCTGTTGGCGGATCTATGGCTCTCAAACAGCGTGTTCCGGTCGGGGCAGGCACTTTCCCGACTCATGGTCCTTTGTTCATAGGTTTGTTGATTGGAACGGTTATTATAGTCGGTGCTTTGATATTTTTCCCCGCTCTGGCTCTCGGTCCTTTAGCTGAACACTTTTCCATGCAAGCGGGGAGGTTGTTCTGATGCAAGCGGTAAACACAAGCAGCAATATTGCTAGAGACAGTGGCATCACTGAAGCGGGCAACAAACACAAAAAACAGAGCTTTTGGAGCTTTGAAGCTGTAAAGACAGCCGTAAAACAGTCTTTTGTCAAGCTCAATCCACATTCATTGATGCATAATCCTGTTATGTTCGTGGTTGAAGTAGGCAGCATGCTTACTACCTTAGATGCCCTCCGTTATCTTTTTGTTGGCCCTATCGCTGAGTTTTCTTTTGTCGGACAAATATCCCTGTGGTTATGGCTTACTGTGTTGTTTGCGAACTTTGCTGAAGCGATGGCGGAAGGCAGGGGTCAAGCTCATGCTGACACTTTGAAGCGCACCAGGACAGACACGGAAGCAAAGCGGATAGTTGGCACTGTGCTGGAGGTTGTATCTGCTTCCAGGTTAGTAAAAGGCGATACTGTTTTGGTGGAAGCCGGTGATATCATTCCGGGGGATGGTGAGGTAATAGAGGGTGTAGCGGCAGTTGACGAGTCGGCTATAACCGGAGAGTCTGCTCCTGTCATTAGAGAATCAGGTGGTGACCGTTCTGCCGTTACCGGAGGAACCCGCGTTATCTCAGATCAGCTTAAAGTACGTATAACTGCCGAAAAGGGAGAGTCTTTCTTGGATAAGATGATCTCTTTGATAGAAGCTGCCAAGCGTTACAAAACACCGAATGAAATTGCTTTGGCACTGCTGTTAGCGGGACTTACGCTTATATTTTTAGTAGTTGTACTCACTTTGGGTCCTTTCTCCATTTATTCGCATGTTCCCGTATCTGTAACGATTTTTATAGCATTGTTGGTGGCGCTAGCCCCTACGACTATCGGCGGGCTGTTGTCTGCCATAGGTATATCAGGGATGAACCGGCTTTTTGAGCGTAATGTTCTGGCATTGTCAGGGCGGGCTGTTGAAGCGGCGGGAGATGCCAACATAATAATGTTGGATAAAACCGGTACTTTAACCCTTGGTAACCGATATGCTACCGAGTTTATTCCAAACACCGGTGTGGATGCTATGGAGTTGGCCGGGGCCGCTCAGCTTTCCTCCTTAGCAGATGAAACTCCTGAGGGCCGTTCAATAGTTGTTCTGGCCAAAGAACGCTACGGGTTGAGGGAGCAGTCGTTTTCAGAAAAAGAGGTGGTTTTTGTGCCCTTTAGCGCTCAAACCCGAATGAGCGGTGTAGATGTAAATAGCATGGATACAACTGCAGATACAAATATTCGCCAAATTCGCAAGGGCGCTGTTGAAGCGGTTTGCTATTGGGTGGAATCAGATCTTTCCCCGCACATGAAACAGATCGTAGAGGACATATCGAATTCAGGTGGTACACCTTTGTTAGTAGGGGAAAGGCTGGTATCAAAAAAAGGAAAAAACGGTGAAAAGGGACAGTTGCTTGGGATAATTCATCTGAAGGATGTTATCAAAGAAGGGATTGCAGAGCGTTTGGAGGCATTGCGCAAAGCGGGAATTAAAACTGTAATGATAACGGGCGATAATCCCCTTACTGCATCTGCAATTGCGCAGGAAGCAGGTGTGGATGATTTCTTGGCCGAAGCAACTCCTGAACGTAAGATGGAGTACGTGAAGACGATGAAAAGCAAAGGTTATATGGTGGCAATGGTTGGAGACGGTACGAATGATGCCCCCGCCCTGGCTAATGCGGATGTGGCTGTAGCTATGAACAGTGGGACTATGGCAGCAAGAGAAGCCGGCAACATGATAGACCTAGACTCTGACCCTACCAAGCTAATTGAGATTGTTGAAGTGGGAAAGCAGATTCTTATTACCAGGGGTGCACTCACAACGTTTTCAGTTACAAATGATGTGGCCAAGTACTTTGCAATCATTCCGGCAATGTTCGCTGTTGGGTATCCGGGGTTGGAAAAGTTGAATATAATGCATTTGACATCACCTCAGTCCGCAATCTTGTCTGCAATTATTTTCAACGCCATTATTATTCCCCTTCTTGTTCCCATTGCCTTGAAAGGTGTGCGTTATAAGCCTGCTGCGGCTTCTGTGGTACTTAGAAAAAACCTGCTTTTATATGGACTTGGAGGGTTAATTGTTCCTTTTGTAGGCATAAAGCTGATTGACATGATAGTTACAGCATTGCATCTGGTTGCAGCAGTTCATCCGGTTATAGGAGTTCATTGATATGGGAGGCAGCTTGTTGTGATCTGTGGTTTTAAAGGGAAGTTAAAATAATGAGCTATAGAGTCTTGTGGAGTTCACTCAGATTGGTTTTGTTGGCAACGGTTGTCTTGGGATTGGGTTATAACTTGTTGATGACAGGAATTGCAGAATTGGCATTTCCCCATCAAGCCAATGGTAGCCTGGTCAAGTACAATGGGAGAGTTGTGGGGTCGTCATTGATAGGCCAACAGTTTACAGCTGCCAAGTTCTTCCACGGACGTCCTTCCGCTACCACCCCACCTTATAATGCGTCTGCCTCTTCCTCCAGTAATCTGGGACCAACCAATCCTATACTGGTAAAACAGGTTGAACATAGCCTGAGCAAGATATTGGAATCTAACCCGGGAGTTACCCGAAACCAGGTTCCGAATAGTTTAATTGAAAGTTCTGCTTCAGGATTGGACCCTGACATAACTCCCACAGGAGCGCTTCTTCAAGTACAACGGGTTGCAAAAGCAAATCATTTATCTGTGAACCTGGTTCGCCAACTAGTGCTGAGCCATGTCCAAGCTAGATTTTTGTGGGTGTATGGTCATTCTTATGTGAATGTTTTGCGGCTGAACTTGGCATTGGAAAAGTTGGTTGGGAGAAAAGGTATTGGCGGATGAATTACATATTTGGAGTCATTGGAGTTATAGTGGCTTTCTGGCTTTTTGCCTTATACGCAAAAGCATGCGAGAAGCTGTAGGCCTTGTGCAATAGTTCGATTGGAGTGCTATGAGTGCGGCTGAAATTGTTGGATTGATAGTTGGTGTAGGACTTATAGTTTTCCTGCTTTATGCCATGCTTTATCCGGATAAACTTTAGATTGGCTATATATCCTGCCGTCTGATAAGTCCATAACCGCTATTATTTTTCGCGTTATCCAAGCGATACCTAAAGACAGATATTTTTTGGCCATCCGACCAAGATCTAATATCCTAAGTGTATGCGGTGAATGATTCGAGTGGCAACAGTATAAGCCGAGTGAGACTGCCCGCTTATTCCTTACAGAACTGAACTGATTTGTGGACTAATTTGACATTATTTGCTTAGTTATCATAACATGTAATCATGACTCTATTATCCGCCGGACTAAACCACACCAACTTTGACTCTCAACCACAGCATGGATTTCGATTGATTCTTCGCATGGCCCACATGCTTTTCCGACGACGGTTTATGACCGTTCTTGGGGTTCTGCTCAGCGTTCTTGGGCTCGTGGGATCTGTGACGGCACTGCCATCAAGGAGCGCTTTGGCATCCCAACCTCAAACGCGAGCAGGCAGTTCGCCATCTTCGGTCCCGCTTGTCACGCCTTTGAACACCTTTGCCGCCGGGGCGGGTAACCAAGCTTACGTAGGCGTCACGCCTTTTCGCATCGCTGATACCCGCGCTAAATCCGGTTGCGGAAACGTTTCTCCGGGAGGCAGCCTCGGACCGGGTGCAAACGTTATACTGACAGTAGTAGGGGCAACTGCGTGTGCGGGAACCTCTGGATCTGTGCCTTCCAACGCGACGGCTGTAGTGTTGAACGTAACTGTTACTCGCACGACAGCACCGGGCTTTCTAACGATCTGGCCGGCAGGATCTACGATGCCGACTTCTTCGAACGTCAACTGGGGCACCGGGAATACTGTTCCTAACCTCACTACTGTGCAACTTGGCAGCTCCCCCGCCGGTGCACTCGGTGTTCACAACGGTTCAATGGGCGCTACTGCCCTGGTTGCTGACGTTGAGGGCTACTACGTGCCCGCCTCATCATCCTCGGGGCAAGGACACTACTATCCGCTTCAAAATCCGACTCGGATTTGTGACACAAGAGCTTCTCAGCCGAAGAATCCCTGCACGGCCAAGACGCTTGGTGCAGCTGCAACCCTTGACGTTCCCGTAGCGGGACAGGGAGGTATTCCAGTCGTGGGAGTCGAAGCCGTGGTGGCAAACATCACGGTAACGAACACCACCGCCAGCAGCTATGCCACGGTATGGCCAACCGGCAGTTCTGTTCCAACAACATCTAATCTGAACTGGGTAGCCACTCAGACAGTGGCCAACCGTGTAATTGTAGCACTCGGTACGAACGGTGATATTTCGATCTTCAATTTCGCCGGTGATACCGATGTGGTAGTGGATTTGAGTGGCTATTACCTCAATTCATCGGGTTCTGCCACGCAGGGGAGCCTCTTTATGCCAATCCCGCCTGCACGTATTTGTGATACCAGACCGGCCAGCATCTCAGGAGCACCCGATCAATGCACATCCAAGACACTTGGCTCGGGATTAGCCAATGCGAAAAGCGCAACGCTTCAGGTACAGGCGGCCGGTGAGGGTGGTGTTCCTGCATCAACCTCAAACACACCACCGACGGTTGTGCTGCTTGACGTTGCGGTGACCGATACAACGGCCGACAGCTACTTGACTGTGTATCCGGGGGGATCCCGGCCGACAGCCTCTGATCTGAACTGGACAGCCGGTGAAACGCGGGCCAACCTGGTTATCGCGACTCTTGCACCCGGGGGAAGTGTAGAGGTCTACAACTATAACGGCTCAGCAGATGTCGTCATAGATGTTCTCGGCTATTTTACGGCTGCGGCTGATACATGGACCGAAGCCGTTGCATCCGGAGCTGGGAACCCGTCGCCTCGATGCGATGCGGCAATGGCTTACGACCAGGCAACAGGCAATATTGTCATGTTTGGGGGAGCCCCGGTGTGTAACGTTGCCCCGACATCCGATACCACCTGGCTCTGGAACGGCTCTGACTGGTCGGCAGCCTTTTCCTCGTCCTCTCCGGCCCCGTCCGCAACACTGAGCATGGCTTATGACGCGGCCAATCAGACGGTTGTGCTCTTAGCGGGTTATTCGGGCACCAACGGTGAGTTTCTCCAGACCTGGACATGGAACGGTACCGCTTGGACCGAGCAGTTTCCGACCGCGAGTCCGTCATCGAATGATGCCTGTTGCTTAGCGGTGGACGAGATGACCTACGATGCCGCCTCAAATGTTGTCCTCCTCCTCACTCCCGCGGGAAATACCTGGACCTGGGACGGCACGAATTGGACCAAAGTGGCTTCGTCGGGGCCGCCGAACAGCGGATCGTTGGCTTACGACGCGCAAACCAGCCAGGTCATTTACTTCGGCGGACTTATCTCGTCGAATTCTAATACCGGTACGACCACAGACTCTAACGAGACCTGGGCATGGAGCGGAACCGCGTGGGCGAAACTGAGCCCCACCACTTCTCCCTCGCCTCGGATTCAGCCAACCATGGCTTACGACCCACTTAACCAGTCCATAGTGGTTTTCGGTGGAATCGGCCCCTGTAGCGGATTTGGCCAGTGCCCGTCTCTCGATGATACATGGGCGTGGAACGGCTCCACCTGGATTGCAGAGAGCCCCGTGTCAAGCCCGCCGCCGAGTGTAGCGGGTAACGGCATGGCTTTCGATGGCTCAATGATCATGGGCTTAGACGGTTCCGGTAATACCTGGCACTATCCAACTCAGTAGGAAGAATCGGCCAACTCAGTAGGAAGAATCGGCCAACTCAGTAGGAAGAATCGGCCAACTCAGTAGGAAGAATCGGCCAACTCAGTAGGAACGGTCGGAATCTGTGCAATCGGGCCCCATGCAACTGTTACTTAGCTGTTTTTTCAACCAGATAGGACTCTAAGAACAAAGCATCCATTGCACTGTTCAAGAAGTCATCTATCGCTTCGGCTGGCCTGTGCACCATGGGTTCACCTCTTAAATTAAAGCTTGTGTTTAAAACCACGGGAATGGTTGTCAGCTGTTCAAACTCCTTAATCAACTGCCAGAATACAGGGTTGGTACGCTTGTTTACGCTTTGAAGGCGCCCGGTTCCGTCTACATGGGTAACAGCCGGTATTTCTTTACGTTTTGACATTTTGATATCCATAACCAATAACATAAAGGGGTTTGGATAGTATCCTTCAAAGTAATCAGGTCCTCTTTCATCTAAGATACTGGGCGCAAAAGGCCTGAACCATTCTCGACGTTTAACTTTGGCATTAACGATATCGCGCATCTCTTGACGGCGAGGGTCTGCCAGTATGGAACGTGCTCCCAGTGCTCTTGGTCCCATTTCCGCCCTACCGGAAAACCATCCTACAATTTTTGATTCTGCCAGAAGTTGTGCCGCTTTTTGTGTTGGGTTTGAGATGCGGTGAAACTGTAGTCCTTTATCCTTTAGAGTACGTTCGATATCTGCATCAGAAAACTTCACTCCCCAGAATGGATGTTCTAACGTTGAAGTTGACAGGTCCTCGCGGGGGTGTCCCAGCAGCTTATGCCATACCCACAAAGCTGCACCTAAGGCATTGCCCGCATCGGAGGCGGCCGGTGGAATAAAAATATGATCGAACCCCGCTTCACGCAGCAGCCTGGTGTTGGCAACGGAGTTTAAGGCTATCCCCCCCGACAGGCACAGTTTATCCGATCCGACAACTTCTCTAAGCCGTTTTGCTACGTGTAAAGCTGATTCCTCAAGTAGGTTCTGTATCCCAAATGCCAAGTCTTTATGTAAATCGCTTATTTCAGACTCGGGAATTCTGCGAGGGCCATAACGGTTAAAAAACTTGCTTGAAACAGCCTTTGCTTCTCTTTGGTAGCCAAACCAATCGAAGTTCACTTTAAATAAACCGTTGGGTTCAAGATGAATAAAATCCTTCATCTCATCCACCAAGGATTTTCCTCCATAAGGGGCAAGTCCCATTACCTTGCCTTCATCTATGTTGGGAATAAAGCCCAGGTACCAAGTCAAAGCTGAATATACTTCACCAAGGGAATGGGGGTTTTTAACTAAGAAGGGCAGTTCCAAGCGATTGCCCTCACCATATCCTAAAGTAGTTGACAAGAAATCTCCACCGCGATCAAGTGTCAGAACCGCCGCTTGCTCAAATGGACTTGGATAAAAAGCACCTGCTGCATGAGCTTCATGATGTCCAACATTGACTATTTCCCCTTTGTATCCCCAATGCTGGCGGAACTTTCGTTGCCGAGCTAACAGCCTGGTATCAATATAAAACTGTGCAGCCATTCTCTTTGGAGCCAATCGTAGCATAGCGTCTCTTGCACCTCTGGCTAAATCAGTCCAAGGTTTGTGAGCAAACCCCACCACATCCACATCACTTATTTTCAGCCCGGCTGTGTCAAGGCAGAATTGGATTGCCTGATTCGGGAACTCCTTGGTGTGCGTTTGGCGATTGAATCGTTCCTCTTCTCCAAAAGCAATCAGGCGCCCATTTATCAAGATACATGCCGCGCTATCGTGACTAAAGCAGTTGACTCCCAGAATAACACTGGTTTTGATCGCTGTTCGGTTAGTAGCAGTTGCGGTGCTGAATGTAATCATATCTTTATTTATAATAAGGCATCGGCTCTCAGAGTTTACGGTTATTTGATAAAATAAATAATTATGCCAAGAGGAAAACTGCGCATTTATCTGGGAGCAGCACCAGGGGTAGGGAAAACCTATGCTATGTTGAATGAGGGTTGGAGGAGAAAGCAACGCGGCGTTGACGTTGTAGTGGGTTTTTTGGAAACTCATGGTAGGCCTAATACGGCAGATCAACTCCGCGAGTTGGAGGTTATACCTCGCCAGCATATAACTTACAGGGGTAAACAGTTCCAGGAGATGGATTTAAATGCTATTTTAGCTCGGAAACCCGAGCAAGCTCTTGTAGATGAACTGGCCCATACCAATGTGGGCGGTTCAACAAACCCCAAACGGTGGATGGATGTCCAGAAACTGCTTGATGCCGGTATAGATGTTATAAGTACACTGAATATTCAGCATTTAGAGTCTTTAAATGATGTTGTAAGGCAGATAACAGGCATAGCCCAGCATGAGACCATTCCGGACACCGTTGTACGCCAAGCAGATCAGATAGAACTGGTTGATATGACTCCCGAAGCACTTAGGCGCCGTATGGCACACGGGAATATTTACCCGGCAGAAAAGCTGGATACCGCTTTGAGCAACTATTTCAGAGTCGGCAATCTGGCGGCATTGAGGGAACTGGCATTGTTGTGGGTAGCCGATAGGGTCGAAGAAGCACTTAGTTCTTACATGTCTGACCATGGGATTAAAGAAACGTGGGAAACTCGTGAGAGGGTGGTAGTGGCATTAACCGGTGCCGCCAGCGGTGAACAGTTAATTCGGCGCGGAGCGCGTATGGCCGCTAGGACCAAGGGTGATTTATTGGGGGTCCATATAAAAGAGGGTGATGGGCTGCAAAGGCAACCTTTGCAATATTTAGAACGTCAGCGTCAACTTTTGAATGAACTGGGTGGTACTTACCACGAGATTTTAAGTGTTGATCCCGCTGAAGCGTTGGTGGAGTTTTGTGAGAACAACAAAGCAACTCGACTGGTATTAGGTTCGTCACACCGTTCACGTTTAAATGAGTTGATGCATGGTTCCATTATTAATAAAGTAATACGAAACGCACCTGACGTCGACATACATATCATTTCTGTGGAAAAAGGTTCTTCACAGTCTGGTGCACCTTCACGACTTTGGGGTAGCTATAGGGTTGTTTTTTCAAAAAGACGCTTGTTGATAGGATGGATCTTAGTCCTCCCCTCCTTGTTATTCTTGGCCCTTATCATGCTTGGGTTTGCCAGAGATCAAGGGTTGGCACCTTATTTATTGATCTACCTGCTTGCTGTAGTACTTATTTCCGCCATAGGAGGTGCTTTACCGGGGCTTACCAGTGTAGCCGGAAGTTGTGTATTGGTTAGCGTATTGATAACCGGGCATTTTATAGCAAGGCATTCGTTGCTGGACATGGATATGGCGACAGTTGCAAGTTTTGCGCTTATCTCTGTTGTCTTAGTATTTTTTGTTCATTTAGCTGCTAAAACAGCAGAAAGCGGTATTCGTTCTTCGAACGAAGCCGAAGCTTTATCGCGAATGACTACGCAGATGTTACGCCAAGACAACCCCCTTGCTAAACTGTTGGAGGAGTTGAAGGAAAGGTTTGCGCTGGATTCTATATCCATCTTTGATACTTCCGAGAAAGGCAGGTATAATTTAATCGCATCCTTTGGTGACTCTCCGCCGCTTACTCCCGGCGATGCTAAAGGTGTTATCAAACTTCCAAGTAATACAGTTGTGGCATTCAACTCGGCAAAAGGTTTAGAAGCAGATGACCAAAGATTAATGCAAGCTTTTTGCTCTCATCTTTGTTTAGCGGTGGATACGCTTCATCTTAAAGAAGAAAAAGCACAGGCAGAAGCATCGCTTGCAAGCGATGCTCTACGCACTGCTTTACTGGCAGCAGTATCGCATGATCTACGCACTCCTTTGGCTACCATTAAAACATCCGCAGACGGCTTATTGCAACCTGATTCTAAGTTGACGAAAGAAGAAGTCAAAGAGTTATTGATGACTATAGATAGAGAAGCTGATCGGCTGAACAGCTTAGTGGCTAATCTCTTGGATGCGAGCCGTTTGCAAACCGGAGTATTAAATGTGACGTTACAAGAGGTTGGTCTGGATGAGATTGTACCGGCAGCACTGGCTGGGATACAGGAAAGGGGCAGGCGCCTATTGGTAAAAGTTCCGGAAGACTTGCCTAGGATTAAAACTGATCCCGTGTTATTGGAAAGAGCAGTTGTCAACATTGTGGATAATGCAATTGCATACTCAAATGTAGGAGCTTCGGTTCGCATAGAGGCCGGTGTCGTAGAGACCTTAGAAGGCGGTTTTGCGGAGGCTTCGCGGGTAGATTATGCCAGATCTGCTTGGACTGCCCCTATGAGTGTAAAAACCAGTGTTGATTTGAGGATTATTGATACCGGCCCGGGCATACAACGCTTAGACCAAGATAGAGTTTTTTCACCGTTTGAACGTCTTGGAAATGTTCCCATGGGAAATGGCTTGGGCGAGGATGGACAAACCGGTGGTGGCTTGGGTCTGGGCCTTGCCGTGGCTAAAGGTTTTGTAGAAGCAGTTGGTGCCAAGTTAAGTTTAGAAGATACGCCAGGGGGTGGTTGTGTGATGATAATAAGCCTTCCGATTGCCAAGGACAATACTCCGGTTACACCGGGAAATACTGCGGATCCAATTACCGAGGGACACCACTCCAGCGGTAGATAATGCCCAGTATTTTGTTGATAGACGATGAGATTCCCTTTCTCAGAGCCCTTACCATTACTTTACGGGCAAGAGGATATGAGGTTGAACCTGTTTCAACAGGGGAAGAAGGATTGAAGATTGCGACCAGGCACAGTCCTGATCTTGTGATATTAGATCTTGGGTTACCCGGTATGGATGGCACCGAAGTCGTTAAGATTTTAAGGGATACGACTCAAATACCGGTAATTGTCCTTTCAGCAAGGGGGGGTGAGAATGATAAAGTATTGGCTTTGGACTGCGGTGCTGATGACTATGTAACAAAGCCGTTTCAAATGGGTGAGTTGCTCGCCAGAGTGCGTGCAGCCATTCGCAGGACAGCTGTTAGCCAGGAAGCGGCAGTTGTGAGCACGGCTCATTTTTCAGTTGATCTGGCTCGAAAACATGTGAATATATCCGGCAACGATGTGCGTCTAACACCTACTCAATGGAGGCTGGTTGAGATACTTGTAAAGAATCAGGACCATATAGTATCTCAGCATCAACTTTTAAAAACCGTATGGGGGTCTGAATACAGCCATGAAACAAACTATTTACGTGTCTTCATGGCACAGATTAGGCGCATCTTGGAGCCGGATCCTTCACAGCCCCGCTATTTCCTGACAGAACCGGGCATGGGATATAGGTTCACGGCTGGATCAGATGCCCGCCAACCTCAGCTTGATTGATCAGTACCGGTATATTTCGCCTAACCATCCTTGTAAGTTCCTTTATAGTAATGGTATTATTAAAGTTTTATGAATTTAATTACAAAAACTCAGATTGAAAAAGTTCTTGCGAGGGAGGTGCTGGATTCAAGAGGTAACCCCACCACCGAAGCAGAAGTATTTTTAACCAGTGGGGTGTTAGGTCGCGCCATGGTTCCTTCAGGGGCATCCACAGGGGTTTTTGAGTCCTTGGAGTTGAGAGACGGTGGATCACGTTACGGCGGTAAGGGGGTTCAAAAGGCTGTTGAAGCTATAAACGGAGAAATAGCGGATGCTGTGGTTGGTAAAAATCCTTTTGAACAAAGGAACTTGGATGCCTTGTTGGTACAGTTGGATGGGACTGACAACAAAGCGAGATTGGGAGCAAACGCTATTTTAGCTGTTTCACTTGGCATAGCCCGAGCGGCGGCGGCTGAAGTCGGGATACCCCTCTATCGCTACTTAGGTGGTGTTGATGCGCATATATTGCCGGTGCCGTTTATGAACGTCATAAACGGAGGGGTCCACGCGGATAACAGCTTGGACTTTCAAGAGTTTATGATCGTGCCGTTAGGTGCAGCCTCTTTTTCTGAGGCTTTGAGGTGGGGGGCTGAAACCTATCATGAGTTGGCTAAGGTATTAAAAGCACGCGGATTGTCGATAACTGTTGGTGATGAAGGTGGTTTTGCCCCCAATCTTGACTCCAATGAGGAAGCCCTGGATATCTTGATTCAAGCCATAGAGTCGGCCGGTTATACTATAGGTGAGGATATCGCAATTGCTCTTGATCCTGCGGCAAGCCAGTTTTATGAAAGTAATCCGCAAGTTGATGTAGCGGGGATAAGTGGAGGCAAAGTTGAGGATAATGGTGGGGGAACCTATACACTTGGCAAAGGTAACAAATTTTCTTCCAAACAGTTTGTATCATACTGGATTCAACTGTGTGAAAAATATCAGGCTATCGTCTCTTTAGAGGATATGCTGGCTGAGGATGATTGGTATGGTTGGGAGCTACTGACCAAATCCTTGGGGACGCGTGTACAAATGGTTGGTGATGATATTTTTGTCACCGATGCCATGCGTGTATCTGAGGGGATTGAGAGGGGCGTTGCAAACTCTGTTCTCATCAAACTGAACCAGGTTGGTACTTTAAGTGAGACCTTGGAAACTGTCCGGTTGGCCGCGAGAGCTAACTATACCTGCATGGTTTCACATCGTTCAGGTGAAACCGAAGATCCTTTCATAGCTGATTTGGCGGTTGGAATCGGTTGCGGTTTGATCAAAACAGGGTCCGTAGCGCGTTCAGAAAGGATAGCCAAGTATAATCAACTTTTACGCATAGAAGAAGACTTAGGTGAATCCGCCTCTTATCCCGGTCGTCAAGCATTGGCGCCGCGTAATGCTGTTACGGGATACGGTGATAGGGTTGTGGTGGTATAAGGTGTCAGGTCTTTCGGCGGGGCAGGTAAAAAGATTGCGACGTAACAGGTTTCTATTGGCCATGTCACTTGTTATGGCTATAGTGGTGGTGTCAGCCAGCTTTCCTTTTGGCCAACTTATAAGTCAGTATAACGATACTTCAAATGTAACTGCTCAATTGGCAACCGCTCAATCGATATCTAAACAGTTCAAGGGAGAGATTAAACAGCTTAACTCTCCAGAAGTGGTTACTTATCTGGCTCATAAATTCTATGGCTTTATACCTGCCGGGTCACAAGCCTATACGATATTACAGGGTAACTCCACCGGAACCGCCAATACCGGGGTTGGCAATACCGGGGTTGGCAATACCGGGGTTGGCAATACCGGGGTTGGCGGGTCGTCCTTGTCCAAACCTTTACCCGATCAGTTTTCAGGTATGCGCTTTCCGGACTTGAGCGGAATTATGGGATCTCAGACTTCACGCAGTTCATATCTTGCTGGTGGGTCCAACGCCAAAGGGTTCGCGCACTCTGATGTATTTTCCGCCATAAAGAGATTTTTTGACAGAGTGCTTAGCAACTTAGAGTTTTGGAAACAGTAAAACCGTTGTTTGGGCAATGCCGAACGAACAAGATGTATTCAATGTAACCAAAACCCTTGGACGTTCTCCGCGAGGAGATTTTCTTGTCGCAGTTCGTACCTTTGATGGATTGCCCGTTGTTATACGAAATCCTGTGGTGTTGGATGACGGAACTTTGATGCCAACAATATGGTGGTTGGTTGGACAAGCCGAGTGTTTGGCCACGAGCCGTTTAGAATCTACCGGTGGGGTAAAACAGGCGGAAATGGCTGTTGATCCCGTTTTGCTTCAAAAAGCTCACCATGTCTATGCAGCCAAACGTGAGGCTATGTTCCCATTTGATTATAAAGGGCCTAGGCCGCGAGGCGGGGTTGGCGGCACTCGTAAAGGGGTGAAGTGTCTTCATGCCCACCTGGCTTGGTTCTTGGCCGGTGGTGATGATCCGGTGGGGAGATGGACTTTTGATAAACTGGGACTAGATGGAACAAGTTATCAAAGATAGCGGCTGCTTGGCGGGGATAGACTGTGGGACCAACTCAACACGCTTGTTGATAACCGATTCAAACGGAAATGCCACTCAACGTAGTGCAGTTATAACTCGTCTCGGACAAGGTGTTGATTCTACGCGCCGTATTGATGAGTCCGCGCTTTTGAGGACCTTAGAGGTGCTAAAACGGTATCGTCAATTAATGGATGATTTCCATGTCGGAAAAGCACGCCTTGTGGCTACCTCTGCGGTTAGGGATGCACTCAACGGTCAGGCTTTTTTGGATGCCGTTATGGAGATATGCGGCATAAAAGCCGAAATACTGAGCGGGGAAGAGGAAGGTTTGCTTACTTTTAATGGTGCCATATCAGGGTATGAGAATCTCAGTTCCACCCCTTTTTTAGTCGTAGATGTTGGCGGCGGGTCAACTGAACTCATAGCGGGGACCAATGAAGGGGATGTCAAAGCGGTTACCTCTTTGGATATGGGTTGTGTACGCATAACTGAACGTTTTTTAAAACATGATCCGCCTCATGAAAAAGAGATTTCCCAAGCTATCGACTACTGTGAAGAACTTTTGATGCATGCCAGTGCTGAAGTTTTGGAACTTGGTGTGCTAGACAGCGGGACAATCCTCATCGGGGTGGCCGGGACCGTTTCCACTCTGGCACAGATCATACAGAAGTTAAGTGTTTATGAACGGGAACGTATACACCATTTTGTCCTGGACTATTCTGTGCTGACAGAACTTGAGCGTGAGTTGGCCACCAAGAACGTGGAAGACAAACAGCAGATCATAGGCTTAGAACCGGCTAGAGCTGATGTTATACTGGGTGGGTTGATAGTACTCATACAGGTAATGAAGCATTTTCATTTTGAAAGATGTTTAGCATCAGAGTCGGATATATTAGATGGCTTGATTGCGAGTTTGCGTTGACAGTTCACTCGTTGTAAAATTAGCACTCGTAAACATTGAGTGCTAAATTATACTATTGCAATTAAGCAATAAGTAAAAGTTCAAAATAAACTAAGGTAAAATAAAAAGGAGAAATAGTTATAAAATGAAACTACAACCATTAGATGATCGAATAGTGGTCAGGCCGTCAGAAGCTGAGGAAATGACAGCTTCAGGTCTTGTAATCCCAGATACAGCTAAAGAAAAGCCCCAACAAGGTGAAGTATTGGCTGTTGGCCCGGGACGTCGTTCAGACAACACCGCAGAGTTGATTCCCCTGGATATCAAGGTTGGTGATACAGTTGTTTATTCAAAATATGGAGGTACTGAGATCACCTCAGACGGAGAGGATTTACTGATTCTTTCGTCCAGAGATATCCTGGCCAAAGTGGCTAACTAAACCGTTCGGTCGCGAACTGTTTTAGGTTACTCATATGGCAAAGATTTTAAAATATAACACAGAAGCGCTTCGCGGGCTTGAAGCTGGTGTCAACAAGCTTGCTGACGTGGTGAAGGTTACCCTTGGGCCCAAGGGCCGCAATGTGGTATTGGAGAAAAAGTTTGGTTCTCCAACTATTACCAATGATGGGGTTACCATAGCCAAGGAGGTTGAGCTTTTCGATCCTTTCGAAAACGCAGGTGCCCAACTGGTCAAAGAGGTTGCCACGAAGACCAATGATGTGGCAGGAGACGGTACAACAACGGCTACGGTACTTGCTCAAGCATTAATTCGAGCAGGACTGCGTAACGTAGTAGCTGGCGCCAACCCTATAGCCATAAAAAGGGGTATTGACAAAGCTGTTGCGACGGTCGTGAAGTCAATATCGGATCAGTCAAAGCAGATTGACAGCAGAACTCAAATAGCTTATGTAGCAGCTATTTCTGCCGGCGATACCGCTATAGGTGAGGTACTGGCTGATGCCATAGACAAAGTAGGAAAAGACGGCACAGTTACTGTCGAAGAGTCGAATACTTTCGGGTTGGAACTTGAGTTCACGGAGGGTATGCAGTTCGACAAGGGTTTTGTCTCCCCTCACTTAGTGACGGACACAGAGCGTCAAGAAGCAGTGCTTGATGATCCCTACATTCTTATGGTCAACTCCAAGATTTCCGCTGCGCATGATCTTGTTCCGCTGCTCGAGAAGGTTATGCAAACCGGTAAACCTCTGCTGGTGATAGCGGAGGATATTGAGGGTGAAGCTCTCGCTGTCATGGTCGTAAACAAGATAAGGGGGACGTTTACTTCAGTCGGCGTAAAGGCACCCGGGTTCGGAGATCGCCGCAAGGCTATGCTTTCAGACATTGCTGTTCTTACCGGCGGTCAGGTTATCTCTGAAGAGGTTGGTTTAAAGCTTGAGAATACGACCTTAGACTTGTTGGGAACAGCACGTCGTGTAGTTATAACCAAAGATGATACCACTATTGTCGAAGGTGCCGGTTCGAAAGAAGATATCAAAGGTCGTATGGCTCAGATAAGAAAAGAGATTGAAGAGTCTGACTCTGATTGGGATCGTGAAAAGCTTCAAGAACGCTTAGCCAAACTGTCAGGCGGAATAGCGATTGTGAAGGTTGGTGCCGCTACTGAAGTTGAGCTTAAGGAGAAGAAACATCGCATCGAAGATGCGTTGTCGGCTACCAGGGCTGCCGTAGAAGAGGGGATAGTACCTGGTGGTGGTGTAGCATTGTTGCGTAGCCGTGGGAGTGTTGATGAACTGGTCAAAGACGGTGCTAAAGACGGTAAAGCCATATCGGCCGACGAAGCCATCGGGGTGCAGATAGTAGCTAAGGCTTTAGAAGCGCCGTTACACTGGATAGCTGTCAATGCCGGACTGGAAGGGTCGGTAATAGTCCAAAAAGTCGAATCAGACAAGGGAAATATGGGTTTCAATGCTTTAACCGGTGAGTTTGAAGACTTAATGGCTGCGGGTATTATAGACCCTGCAATGGTTACGCGATCAGCTCTACAAAATGCGGCTTCAATCGTCGGCTTGCTTCTTACCACCAATACACTGGTGGTAGAAAAACCTGAAGAAACAGCTAAAGCAAAAGCTTGAACGACAGGTAAGCAAAGTGTTGCTGGGAGAGGTAATATCCAAACTGTCCTCTCCCAGTGGTTTTTTACCATCATCTGCTGCTTGGCCGGTTGCAGTCGCGGCGGTACTGGTTCTTTTATTCGAAGAAGATTCAGATACCAGGATCATACTAACCCGCCGCTCCACTTCCTTGCGTACTCATCCCGGCGAGGTGGCATTTCCCGGAGGTATGGTTGAAGTTGGCGAAGAGCTTTTAACTGCTGCTCTCAGAGAGACCAAAGAGGAGATAGCTTTGGAGCCTGATGAGATAAAAGTTATAGGCAAACTTGAGCCTGTCAGTACATTTTCCTCCTCTCTCACTGTTCAGCCCTTTGTTGGTGTTTTAGCCAAACGTCCGGTTTTGGTTCCGAGCCCTGTCGAGGTTGCGCGAATTTTTGATGTAAGCTTGGTTGAACTGGCCAATTCTTATAATGTGTCGATTGGAAGGTATATCCACCCCTTACAGGTTTTTCGTGTACAAGGTGAGATTATTTGGGGTGTAACAGCACGAATTGTGTTAAATTTGCTACTAAGTATAGGAGGTTTGTTGTCGGAAGTACGCTAATCATACTGGCTGCACTGGGTGCTGCTGTATGTTATGGAGTTGCAGACCCGCTACAACGTCGTGAGGTACTGTCGATTGATGCACGTGAATGGCAGGGGACCGCGGCTGTTCGTGCCGTGTTCAAGAATAAAATATGGTTGATTGCTACGACAGCTGAGATATTGGGGACAGGCCTGGAGCTGTTGGCACTGCGGAGAGGTAATTTGATTGTAGTATCTTTCTTACTTGCAACCAGCCTTATTATGGCGTTAATCCTTGATATGTTTTTTACACGGGCTATAATTTCTTTTCTCGGATGGATCATGGTATTTTGTGTTGTCGGTGGGACCACAGTATTGGTGATAACTATGGGCAACGCTCCGGGTGGGAGTCCAAACAACATTCCCCTTGGAATTGCCACCGTTGTAGTGGTTTTATTTGTTGCAGTTCTAAATTTTAGAGTAAAAAAATCAACTCCTGTTCTGTTGGCCATAGGAGCTGCATTCGCATTGGGTATGGCGGTACCATTAGCAAAAGCAACGGTTCAAGTACCGATGACCCATTTTTCTGTTTTTCACATACTGCTTCTGGTTTTTGAGAGATGGGAGTTTTATTTTGCGGTGGGACTTTCACTGGCAGGGCTTTGGCTTATGCAACATGCCTATCGCTTAGGACCACTGGCTGCTTCATTGCCCATCGTGACAATAGGCCAACCGCTTGTCTCCATCGCCATAGGCGTTACCTGTTTTGGGGAACAGTTACCATCCAGTTCATTAAAGTTAGCTGTCATAGTCGCATCATTGACGGTTATCGTGTTTGGACTGGTGATACTCAGCGCTGTGATAGAACCTGATGTAATACGCTGATGTTACTCTGATCCAAACACTGCTGCTTTAGTACGTAGGACAAAAATTGAAAACGTTTGTACAGATTGGCAAAGTGGTAGTATATACTTGAATAAGGTCGGTTTTAGTTAGTTAGGATGATCAATGGCAGAGGTTGAAATAGGAATTTTCAAGTCAGGCCGTAGGGCCTACGGGTTTGACGATATAGGTATAGTTCCCTCAAGACGTACACGAGACCCTGAAGATACGGATATTTCTTGGGAAATTGATGCTTTTGACTTCAAACTACCATTGATGGCAGCTGCGATGGACGGTGTAACAAGCCCGGCTACTGCCGTTGAAATAGGAAAGCTTGGCGGAGTTGCGGTTTTAAACTTGGAAGGTCTGTGGACCCGTTATGACAATCCAGAGCCGTTGTTCGAAGAGATAGCATCTTTAGATACTGATAAGGTGACAGCCAGGTTGCAACAGATGTATTTGGAGCCGATCAAATCGGAGTTGGTGACACAACGTATAAGGGAGATCAAGCAAGCCGGCGTGGTTTCAGCGGCATCCCTTACACCACAACAGACTCTTAGGTTTGCACCGGCTGTATTGGAAGCTGAACTGGATTTATTTGTTATTCAAGGAACTGTAGTTTCTGCAGAACATGTCTCTAAAACCAGTGAGCCTTTGAACCTGAAGCGATTTATACGTCAGTTCGAGATCCCTGTTATCGTGGGCGGGTGTGCTTCTTATCATACCGCTTTGCACTTAATGCGTACCGGTGCAGTTGGGGTATTGGTGGGAGTAGGTCCGGGCAATGCTTGCACTACGCGAGGTGTACTTGGTATAGGGGTACCTCAAGCTACCGCCATAGCCGATGCCGCGGGAGCCAGAATGCGGCATTTGGATGAAACTGGTGTTTATGTTCATGTAATAGCGGATGGCGGCATGTCCAGGGGCGGTGACATAGCAAAGGCTATAGCTTGTGGTGCTGATGCAGTCATGCTTGGATCCCCTTTGACTGCTGCTCATGAAGCACCCGCTAAAGGCTATCACTGGGGCATGGCTACTTTTCATCCGACTTTACCTAGGGGGACAAGGGTTCACACAGGTATTCGGGGTACGCTTAAAGACATCCTTTTAGGTCCGGCACATGACACAGACGGGAGAACCAATCTTTTCGGTGCTTTGCGTACTGCAATGGCAACTTGTGGTTATCAAAATGTCAAGGAGTTCCAAAAAGCAGAGGTCATAGTAGCACCGTCGCTCCAGACTGAGGGCAAGGTTTTGCAAAAAAGCCAAGGTGTCGGCATGGGCCATTGAAACCGGAGTCCGATACCTACAAGTCTCTTGCCGCAAAGTTTCACATGACAAACGATACCACAAGTTCGGGTAGTGTAGATGATACGGATAAAAAATTTGACTCTATAGCGGTTGTCGACTTTGGTGCTCAGTATGCACAGCTCATAGCGCGAAGAGTACGAGAAGCGTATGTTTATTCCCTAATAGTTCCTTGGCAGATATCAGCTGAACAGATCGCAAAGTACAATCCAAAGGGCATAATCCTTTCAGGCGGGCCCAAGTCAGTCTGGGCTGATCCGGCCCCCCTGCTGGACAAGGATATTTATGAGCTTGGAATACCCATACTGGGTATTTGTTATGGCGCTCAGCTTATAGCAACCCAACTGGGTGGTATAGTTGCCCGCACGGAT
The DNA here is from genome assembly GCA_023379935.1 of Actinomycetota bacterium. Classification (GTDB taxonomy): domain Bacteria; phylum Actinomycetota; class Acidimicrobiia; order Acidimicrobiales; family JAMCPD01; genus JAMCPD01. The sequence continues at coordinate 41,005 of JAMCPD010000021.1, forward strand.
TCCGGTGAGTATGGGCGCACTTCGGTCGAGTTTGATAGTGATTCCACATTCTTCACTCCAATTTCAACAGACATTCCCTCTCCGGCTCCACTTGGGAAAAGATATATCTTAAAAGTATGGATGAGCCATTCTGATGCCATTGTTATTTCTCCTCCCGGATTTGACGTTACCGCCTCTACGCCTAAGGCTCCTGTAGTCGCGATGGAAGACGTTAAACGTTCCATTTATGGAGTGCAGTTTCATCCGGAGGTTTACCACACGGACCACGGACAGCAACTGTTGGAAGGTTTCCTGTTTGATATATGCAAATGCTCTCCAAGCTGGACTCCCGCCGCCTTGGTGGATACCTTGGTCCATTCTATCCGGGATCAAGTTGGCGACCAAACTGCCATATGTGCTTTGTCCGGCGGCGTGGATTCGGCGGTAGCGGCAGTGTTGACTCATAGGGCTATAGGAGATCGCCTCAAGTGTGTATTTGTAGACACGGGGTTGATGAGAGAACAAGAGCCAATACAGGTGGAAAAAGTTTTTGAAGAACTACTTAACATACCACTGATAAAAGTGGATGCAAAGGATCGTTTTTTTGATGCCTTATCTTTGTGTGAGGATCCCGAAGCCAAACGGAAAGTGATAGGCGAATGTTTTATAAGAGTGTTTGAGGAGGTTGCCAAGGAGTTGCAAAATGCGGATAAGGCGGGGAAAGACGAGATCGGGTTCTTGGTGCAAGGGACCTTATATCCCGATGTCATAGAGTCCGGCACCGATACCGCTTCTACGATCAAGTCGCATCACAATGTGGGAGGTTTGCCGGAAGATATGGGTTTTTCCCTGGTGGAACCGTTGCGGGATTTGTTCAAAGATGAGGTACGGGGAGTTGGCGCCCAACTTGGGATACCTGAAGCGATTATATGGCGTCAACCGTTTCCGGGGCCGGGTTTGGCGGTTCGTATAGTGGGAGAGGTCACACCTTCGCGGGTGGAGATGGTACGTCGTGCCGACGCGATTTTAGAACAAGAGATAAAGGCTGCGGGGTTGTATGAAAAGCTTTGGCAGAGCTTTGCGATTTTATTGTGTCTCAAAAGTGTAGGGATTATGGGCGATGAACGGACATATGAGTATCCGGTAGTCATAAGGGCAGTTACTTCTGAAGATGCCATGACAGCCGATTGGGCCAGATTGCCATTCAAACTCTTGGAAAGGGTATCGACTCGTATAGTAAACGAGGTTCTAGGTGTCAACAGGGTGGTGTTGGATATAACCAGTAAGCCACCCGCTACTATTGAGTGGGAATGAACTTACTCGGATGCAACTAAGGACTGACTTTGATTTAAACCCCGCACAACTTCAAGCTGTGGAATACTTAAATGGCCCTTTGTTGATAGTGGCAGGTGCGGGTTCAGGAAAGACAAGAGTGCTTACTTATCGCATAGCCAACCTGATCTCTTCGGGAGGGATTGAACCTTGGCAGATCTTGGCTATCACTTTCACCAATAAAGCTGCTGATGAAATGCGTAACAGGATTATTTCACAAGTTGGTGAGCTTGCTAAACAGATGTGGGTTTCCACCTTCCACTCGACCTGTGTACGCATTTTACGAGTTCATGCAGACAAACTTGGCTTTACACGCTCCTTTAGCATCTATGATGATCTGGACTCCCGTCGCTTGATGGGACAGGTTTTGGAGGAGCTGAAGGTTGATACAAAACGGATTACGCCTAAAAGCGTACTGGAGTTAATCGGAAAAGCGAAATGTGAGCTTATTGATGAGCGAGATTATGCCGATATCCATGGGGGTGATGGTTCTGGTATGCTCGAAGATGCATACCGCCTTTATTCCAACCGACTTCAACAGTTAAATGCCATGGACTTTGATGATTTGTTGACGATGGTTGTTCGTCTTTTTAGACGTTTCCCTGATGTGTCAGAGCAGTATTCAAACCGGTTTGTTCATGTTCTCGTTGATGAATATCAAGATACCAATCACGTACAGGGTGAGCTGGTCAAGCTTTTTGGACAAAAACATAAAAATGTTTGTGTTGTCGGAGATACCGATCAAAGTATTTATGGTTTTAGGGGTGCTGACATATCAAATATCATTCAGTTTGAAAAAGCTTTCGGTAACGCCAAAATAGTGCTCCTTGAACAGAACTACCGTTCTACACAGAACATCTTAGACTCCGCTAATGCTGTTATAGCAAACAACAGTACCCGTATTGCTAAGAGGCTATGGACCGAAAATGCTACAGGTGAGCCTGTTTATCTCAAAGAGTGCTGTGATGAACGCGAGGAATCCGAGTGGGTCGGGGTGAAAATAGAGGAGTTGTATGCGAATTCAAGCCTCAGGTGGGACGATATGGCGGTAATGTATCGCACTCAGGCTCAAAGCCGGTCGATAGAGGACGAGTTCTTACGTCGCGCTATTCCCTATCAGGTGGTCGGTGGCACCCGATTTTATGATCGCAAAGAGATCAAAGACATACTGGCTTATTTGAGAGTAGTCTATAATCCAAAAGATGAGATATCACTTCGGCGTATTATCAACGAACCGAAAAGAGGCATAGGTTTATCCAGTATAGCTAAGTTGGCCGATATGGCGGAAAACAGAGGCGTCGGTTTATATGAGATGGTGATGTCAGCCGGCGGTTCGTTACCGGCTAAGGCTGCAAAGGGAATAAGGGAGTTTGCCCTTATTCTAAAGGACATCAAGAACACTGTTGATACCGCCGCGGTTGTATCAGAGGTTATAAGCTATGTAGTTGAACGTAGCGGTTATGCTGATTACCTTATGGCGGAGGCTACCGCTGAATCCCAGGCCAGGTACGAAAACTTGGCTGAGTTGGTATCTGTAGCTGCAGATTTTGACACCTTGGAGGATTTCCTCCAAGCTTCCGCATTACAAAGTATGGTTGACGAAATGGTTTCTGACAAGGGGCTTGTATCGCTGATGACACTGCATGTTGCCAAAGGCCTGGAGTTCGATACGGTGTTCATGGTGGGTATGGAGGAAGGTCTGTTCCCTCACTCCCGTTCTTTGGAAGATCCAAAAGAGTTGGAGGAAGAGAGACGGCTTTGCTATGTTGGAATGACCCGTGCAAAGCAACGCTTATATTTGAGCCACGCTTGGGAAAGGCGTATGTGGGGGAGTATTGTAGCATCACCCAGAAGTCGCTTTTTAGATGAAATACCGGAAGATTTAGTCTCCTATGAGGCCGCTTATGAGGAATCTTACGAAGATATTTAACTCAAGTGTTGTATACGCAGGTGCAGCTGTTTTGTGGTCTGGTTGGGCAAGTGGGCTTCATACTTTTACGATTGGCGCTGCTATAGCTACAGGGATACCGGGGGTTGTTATCATCGGGTATGCATTGTTCCAACGGATTTTCGCCCATTCAAGGCAAGCTAGTTTGGCCTCACCCCCGCCTAAACGTGAATTGGGTTATATGTACAAACCAAGCATCGTTGTCTGGAGTTTGTTATTGTCGGCTACTGTTACATGGGAGTTAATAGAGCTGTTCTCCGGTCCGCGCATCAACCATCCAACAGTCAGTTCCTTGATTGTTGGTGCCTTTGACGCTTCCAGATTTATACGGTGGGCGGCTTTTTTTACTTGGGTTATATTCGGTTGGTGGCTTTCCCGACTTTATCCGGCTGACTGGAGATAATTTTTGTGGAGATAATTTTTGTGGAGATAATTTTTGTGGAGATAATTTTTTGATAGTTTTGACTAACCTATGAGTACACGTGAGGATCTTCGCAATGTAGCCATTATTGCCCATGTTGACCATGGCAAAACAACACTTGTAGATGCTATGTTACGCCAAACAGGAGCATTTAAAGGCGTATCCGGTATCGACAAAGAGATGGTAGAACGGGTTATGGATTCAGGTGATCTTGAACGTGAAAAAGGGATTACCATTCTTTCTAAACATACGGCAGTGCATTACAAAGGGATAACGATAACGATTGTTGATACTCCCGGGCATGCCGACTTTGGCGGTGAAGTCGAACGGGCTTTGGCAATGGTTGACGGGGTACTTTTGCTGGTTGATGCTGCTGAAGGACCGCTGCCTCAGACGCGCTTTGTGTTGCGCAAAGCTTTGCAAGCTCGTTTGCCGGTAGTCGTAGTGCTCAACAAGGTGGATCGTTCAGATGCCCGTATTGATGAGGTGGTTTATGACGTAGAAGAACTATTCTTGGATCTTGATGCCGATGAGGACCAGATAAACTTTCCAATCTTATATGCCAACGCACGTGCCGGATCTGCATCTGTTGATCCCAAGACGGCGGGTGTGGATTTAGCGCCGCTGTTTGAAACTATTATACAGTCCATACCCGCTCCTGTTTTTGAAGCCGGTCATTTGTTGCAAGCCTTGGTGACCAACTTGGATGCTTCGCCTTATCTCGGTCGTCTGGCGGTATGCAGAGTGCACAATGGGGTGTTACGCCGCGGCGAAGTTGTTGCGTGGTGCCGTCTTGACGGCACAGTGGAACAAGCCAAGCTAAGCCAAGTCTTTGGCACCGATGGTCTCGATCGGATTGCAATTGACGAAGCCGGTCCGGGAGAGATTGCCATAGTTGCCGGTCTGATGGACGTTGCCATTGGTGAGACTTTAGCAGACTTGGATGATCCGCGTCCGCTTCCGGCCATTACTGTTGATGAACCCAGTTTGTCTATGACCATTGGTGTAAACACGTCACCGTTATCAGGTCGAAGTGGCACCAAGCTGACAGCGCGGTTGGTAAAAAGACGTTTGGATGATGAACTTATAGGCAATGTATCCCTCAAGGTTTTCCCTACTGACAGAAGTGATGCATGGGAAGTGCAGGGAAGAGGTGAGTTACAACTTGCCATTCTCGTCGAGACTATGCGTAGAGAAGGATTTGAGCTCGAAGTCGGCAAACCACAAGTTGTAACCCGTATGCTGGACGGGAAACTACACGAACCTATGGAGCGGTTGACTATTGATATACCCGAAGATTATGTAGGCGTTGTCGGGCAACTATTGGCACTTCGCAAGGGAAAGCTGGTCGAGATGGTGAATCACGGGACTGGATGGCTGCGCTTGGAATATTCCGTTCCCGCCCGGGGGTTGATCGGATTTCGTAGTGAATTTCTGACTGAAACAAGGGGAACCGGTATGTTGCATCATATTTTTGACGGATGGCAACCTTGGTGTGGTGAGTTGCGCACGCGGCGTAACGGTTCTATGGTTGCCGACCGCCAAGGCATTGCCACAGCCCATGCTCTTGTGTCGTTGAGCGAGCGGGGAACTATGTTTATAGGACCCGGTACGGAGGTTTATGAAGGCATGATTGTCGGTGAGAACGCTCGTGAGCAAGAGATGGATGTGAACCCGACTAAGGAGAAAAAACAGACCAATATGCGATCTGCTAATGCTGATGTATTTGAACGGTTGACACCGCATGTGCAGTTTTCCTTGGAGCAAGCACTTGAGTTCATTGCCATGGATGAATGTGTGGAGGTAACACCGGGAAATATACGGCTTCGTAAGCTTGTGTTGGCCCAAGCACAAAGAGGACGTGAGCGGGGGCGGGTAGCGAAGGGGCAAGCCTGATATGGGATCAACCCTAATATGGATCGGCTTGGGAGCAGTCTTTATTCTATGCCTGTCATTGGGTAGTTTATCCTGGCAAGATTTTCTCGGCCCTAAACAAATATTCGGCTTTATTATGAAGCGGTGGGTTGGGTGGTGGTTTGTGATGTTAGGGTGGATGTGGCTCGGATGGCATTTTTTTGTTCGATAAAGTTACCGTTGTTTGTGTGAGCTAAAAAACATTCATAAAAGCAACCGAACTTACGTCTGACAAACTCCTCTGATTTGATACTGTTGCAACTTGGTGAAGTTGGCCACTGTCAGATACGGCCAAAACCGGTTATATCGAACAAGGCTGTACCTGATCGTCCACGCAGCGTTCACACTCGGTTTCAATAGTGCAATGGTTTATACCAAACTTGTCTAAAATAACTTTTTTAACGGAGTCCGATATCTTTTGGGCTTCTTCTAATGTGGGGTGCTGTTTCAATACTATATGTCCGGCCATGATCGGCAGTTCAGTCGTCAAACTCCAGACATGCACATCATGTACGTCTTGCACTCCCTGGACATTAGCTATAGTTTTTTCCAATACAGCCAGATCCAGGCCTTGAGGAGTGGATTCAAGCAGTATTTGCGTACTTGAGCGCAACAGGATCCATGCTTGTATACCTATGATGACAGCTATTGCCATGGATACGGCTGGATCCACAAAATACCACCCTCCTTTGAGCCATATAATCCCACCTGCAATGATGACGCCCAAAGAGGAGGCGGCATCACCGGCCATATGTAAAGTGGCTGTTCTCATGTTGAGGTCGTATTTTTTATGATTTAGATACTTTTGTTCTTGGCCGGCTTGTTGTGCTTTTCGGGTATTATAGGATTTTTCCCATAACATGACGGTTGACACCGTGTTGATAGCCAGCGCGCCGGCTCCTACTATTATCATGATTTTTGGATCAATACTTGATGGATGCAAGATACGCAGTATTGCTTCGTAAACGATCCATGTTCCAACTACTAAGATTAAAGCCGCGTTAGCCAAAGCTGCCAAGATTGTACTGCGGTGCAAACCGAAGGAGTGAGTTTTGGTAGGTGGTTTGAGTGTAAGTCTTACCGCTATCAAAGACACTATCAGTCCAGCGGCATCGGTTAAATTATGCCCGGCATCTGCAAACAAAGCCAGAGAATGGGCAATCAGCCCTGCGCTGGCTTCACCACCAAGCAGTATTATATTTAAGACAATAGCAGTGCCAAGTCGCTGTGAACGGTTCATCTAATTAACTAGATTACTATTTATGAGGTCCTTTGTGTCAGGAAAGATGTCGCATTGAAATGTTGCCCAGAGCGGGTTGTGAAAAGGATAAATTGAAAATGACAGTTATCTAAACAAAGGACCCGACTTTATTTCAATTGACCCGGAAGACCTAAGAAAAGCAACCGAGAAAATCAACCACAGGTCAAGAAAGATACTAGGCTGGAAATCTCCTCATGAAGTGTACAATGGCATCAATATGAACTACACTCAATTAAAATAAATCGGATTAAAATGAATCGGATTGTACTTCGAAGTAGAATGCAAGTTAGGAAGAATTTCATGCGAATTTATTTGGGAGAAAATTATGACACCTCAAACAAAACAAAGTCCAACTAAACAAAGTCCGGCTTCAAGAAGTTTAAATGAAAACTTCAGCTCATCAAACAGATCGGATAGTGATAGATATGTCCTACCCATAGTTGGAATTTCAGTTCCGGCAAAAATAGTTGAAAAGGGATTCCTCGCTGCACTTATTGGATCAGTGGCATTCGGAACTGTAGATCCGCCACTTGGTTTGCTTATAGGTTCATCAGTACTGATAGCACGGCACAGAAAAATTCCAAATCTAATTAATATTTTCGGATCTGATTAATATCTACAAACAGATTAAATTTATTAAGACAAATTGCGGGAAGGATTAAAATTTGGAGTTTAACCTCGTAAAAAATATACCTTCCCGCCTTTTTTCGGTTAATAGTGCGCTTAATCCGATAAAGCAGATCAGTAATACCGTAACATCTTTTGGCACATCTATCGGTGCTGCCATCGGCGCTTCTGCAGGTGTCGGTCGTAAACACAGAAGAATTTGGAAAGGTAACGGCAGAGCTCATATCGAAGTCAAGGCGGTTCACAAAGAAGGAACCGAACACATTGCAAGAGATATTGAGACTTCTCTAAAAAAACTCAAAGGAGTTGATTGGGTCGAAGTTAACTCGGTATTGGGCAGAGTGGTTGTCGCATTTTCGGAGGGCAGCGATGTCGACATGGAAGATCTCGTAGATGCAGTAGAAGAGATCGAAGAAGCCCACGATATTCACAGGGAACGCTTCCCTCATGAACGTCCTGAACACCCCGGAGACATTGAACCGTTCAACCGAAACTTGTTCTCATTGTCAGCGGACTTAGTTGGGATATCGGCAGGAATCCTCGGTCAAACTTTAAGAATAACGCCGATTCCGACCGAATTGGCCTCCGTAGTATCACTTATTCAAAATGAACCCCGACTCAGAAGGTTTGTTGAAAACAGATTTGGCATAGGATTTACTGACGTAACTCTTGGAATCTTGGATTCAATCGGTCAGGGTCTGTCGCAGGGTCCATTGGGTTTGTTTGCAGACTCTACTCACAGAATAAGCAACCTGACTGAAATAAAGTCCAGACAAAATGTCTGGAAACAAAAAGAGCCAATCCTTGCAGGCAAAAAAGGCAGATTTTCCACAGAACCCTTGGCGCACCTGCCGCGTAAAAAACCTTTAAGAAGTGGCGCTATTGAAAAATATGCGGACATTGCGACGGTCGGATCAATCGGGGCATTCGGAGCAGCCGCATTGATTACAAAAAATCCACGAAAATCTGCAAATTTAATAGTGGCCATGCTTCCAAAAGCTGCCCGATTCGGCAGGGAATCTTACGCAAGCCATTTAGACAGGCTCATCTCAAACAGAGGTGCGATAGTAATGGACGCTTCTACCTTGCGCAGGCTTGACAGGCTGGACAAGATCCTAATCGACTCGGATGTTTTGTTAACAAACAGATGGCAGCTCAAATCGGTTCAAGCTATAGGCGGGTCTAACGAAGTTCAGATAACCAAGCAGGCAATACATCTGTTCAATCCAAATTTTCCGAACAAAATAAAAATTTCCAGAAAATGGAAGATAGGCCCCCCCGAAAAAATATGTAACAGTTTGTCAAAACAGACCAAACAAATCATCAAACAAGAGTCATCGGGGCCCAATATCTGCTTGGGATTAAGCTTTGCAAATGAGCTTTGCGGGATTGTAACGATTGTTCCGGAATTAAATCCCCTTGCTTCTGCACTGCTTGAGGCTGCAAAAGACGCAAAATTGGAAATTTATATCAGCGGGAAAAGAAACAAAGTTGCTCAGCTGCTGGAAATTCAGAATACGGTTTTGGGAGGTTCCAGGCTTTCGACTTCCGTAAGGCAACTGCAGGAAGATTCTAGCGGCGTTATGTTTGTAGGCAAAGGCGAACACAAAGCCGGACTCCGAACCGCAGACTGCGGAATCGGAATAATTGAAGGTGACGGCGACAAAGACAGTCCGATTCCGTGGGGTGCTGACATTATCATAAGCAATGACTTGGAACTGGTATACATATTGATAGAAGCTGTCAGGTATGCCAAAACGGTCAGCAAAACTTCCGTTACGCTTGCAGCTTTAGGTTCTTCGATAGGTGGTACTTGGGCGATGATCGGACCGGCAAGCGGAGCGGGCCGGCGGGCTATGCTGCCTGTTAACTTGGCGGCTTTGGCTTCGCAGGGATATGGATTCTTACAGGCTTTCAGTCTTAATAAAGCACACGTGCCGAAACCTCCTTCCAATGTAATGTGGCACTCTATGGAGATTGACGATGTCATTAAAGCTACCGGCAGTTCTAAATCCGGTCTTAATGAGTCCAAAGCCTCTCACCGACTTAACAAATCCGACTTTAAAGAGCCTGCATTAGCAAACAGATTTTTAAATGCTGTCGGAACCGAATTTGCCAACCCTATGACCCCGCTACTTGCAGCAGGAGCCGGTCTGTCAGCTGCAGTTGGATCGCTAAGCGATGCGGCTTTGGTAGTGGGAGTTACTGCCGCAAACGCCTTAATCGGCAGCATTCAGCGTCTCAAAACAGATGCCTCGCTGAAACAGCTTATGTCAGCTACGGAATCAAAAGTTAACGTATTGAGAAACAATGCTTTAACTCTTGAACAGACAGCCAAAATTGTAGTCGGAGATATAATTGAGCTCGCCGATGGCGATGTGGTGCCGGCTGACTGCCGTATTATTGCCTGCGAAAATTGCGAAGTTGACGAATCAACTATCACGGGGGAAGCTTTGCCAGTAATTAAAAGCAGCGAACCGTCTGCGGGTTTGGAACTTGCGGATCGAACTTCCATGCTCTATGAAGGCACCACGGTAGTCGGCGGAAAAGTTCAGGCTGTGGTAGTTGCTGCCGGCTCAGATACGGAAATCGGCAGACTCTTTTACGGTATCGACTCTCCCGAAAGCGGAGTTGAAACCAGGTTAATCTCTCTGACTAAAGCTATACTTCCAATTACGATCTTAAGCGGTGTGGCAGTGACTTCCCTTGGTCTCATTTGGAGAAGACCGATGAACGAAGCCGTAACATCCGGAGTTTCACTCACGGTAGCTGCCGTTCCCGAAGGACTTCCGATGTTGGCAACCATCGCTCAGCTCTCTTCAGCGCAGCGCCTTTCAAAACACAAAGCTCTGATACGCCATCCGAGAACAATTGAAGCTTTGGGAAGGGTAAATATCTTATGTTTTGACAAAACCGGAACACTTACCGCTGGAAAAATCGAACTGCAGTCAGTGGCTGACGGCAAAACGGAGCTTTCCGTAAACAGTCTAAGATCCAAAAGCCACATCAATGTTCTGGTGTCTGCCCTTCGGGCAAGCCCCGATCAGGAAAACGATGACGAACTTCCTCACGCTACTGACAAAGCAATAATTAATACTGCTCAAAAAATAAACATCTCAACTGATACTCGGATTGATCCGAAGACCCCAAACAGTTGGAAAACTATAGGTTCGCTTGGATTCGAACCTTCCAGGGGATTCTATGCTGTGGTCGGAAGGTGCAACAAAAATAAAACAAAGATTGTAGTTAAAGGCGCCCCCGAAATCATAATTCAAAGATGCAATTACTGGAAGAGTCCGAACGGAACCGTCAAACTGAATAGGACGCTCAGACAGCGGCTAAATAAAGTCAGCGACGCTATGGCCACAAAAGGCCTAAGAGTATTGGCAGTTGCCGAAAGAGAATCTTCGGACAACACTGTTATCGAAGATGAAAGAGTCTCAAATATGACTCTGCTTGGTTTTATAGGTTTGGCGGATTCGGTTAGACCGACTGCATTTGATGCAGTTGCTCAACTTACAAAAGCCGGAGTCAAAGTAGCGATGATCACGGGAGACCATCCCTCTACCGCAAAAGCCATCGCAGAAGAGTTAAATATTTTCAGCGAGGGAAAAATTTTAACAGGTTCTGAGATAGATTCGCTTAACGACGATGAACTCGACAGCGTAATCGAAGCCACAACTATCTTTGCCAGAGTTTCTCCGTCCCATAAAGTCAGAATCGTTAGCTCTCTTCAAAGAATAGGATTAACTGTGGCGATGACCGGAGACGGAGCAAACGACGCTGCGCCAATCAGGCTTTCAAGCGTCGGAATTGCGTTGGGCAAGCACGGCTCTAAAGCAGCCTGCGATGCTGCAGATATTGTAATTACCGATGACAGACTTGAAACTATCGTAAATACAATTATCGAAGGACGTGCGATGTGGTCGTCAGTTAGAGACGCAATAGCAATATTAATCGGGGGCAATGTCGGCGAGGTCGCATTTACGGTTGCCTCGACTGCAATAAGCGGACAGTCTGCTTTGAATACCAGACAGTTCCTTTTGGTCAATTTAATGACCGACTTGCTTCCCGCTCTTAGCATTGCCTTAAAGCCACCTACGAAAAAAACTCCGGAAGAGCTTCTAAATGAAGGACCCGAAGCATCCCTCGGCTGGCCTTTGGCCCAGCAAATAATATTAAGAGCAGCTACAACTTCTACAGCAACGACGGCTGCCTGGCTGATCGGAAGAGGTACCGGAACTAAAAAGAGGGCAAATTCTATGGCACTTGCCACCTTAGTAAATACTCAGCTGGCCCAAACTGCCGTTTTAGGGGGCAAGTCTCCGATGGTACTTATATCTACTGTTGCATCTGCGGCAATTTTAGTTACAGTGATACAAACTCCCGTTTTGAGCCAATACTTTGGCTGCACACCCCTTGATCCGCTAGCCTGGTTTGTAGTTAACAGCTCGGCGGTTGTAGCAACCGGAACCTCGATTGTTGCCCCGAAAATAGTTTCATACTTGCTGAAAAACAGAACCGGTAAATCTGAGGAACTACAAACTCAAGATTAGTATAACTTTAAAATATTTTTTAGCTATGAAATTACCGGACAACTTTCCTGACACAGGAGAAGAGAAAGGAGGTATACGAGCAAGAGCAGACCTGCAAATCTAAGACATTGGTCAAGGAATAAAATCAAATCATTTGCTCCGACAACACAACTAAAAGTTGGAGCCAAAACAAAAAAGACACTTGACCAATTGCCTAAGGCAAGTTAGAGTAGTTTATGTGACAACGAGCTTGACAATTACCGAGTCGAACTGTCACAAAAAACCGGATATTCAAAAACTTACCCAAGTTGTTGAGCATTTTAACGTTCCGTCTAAGTTACTTGAGGCAAGACAGTTCGGCAATGGCCACTTGCACGATACCTATGCACTTTTATGTGCTCCATCGACTGGAAAACCACAGTGGTATGTTTTTCAACGCTTGCATCCGGTATTTAAAGATCCGGATGCCTTGATGGACAACATAACAAGAGTTACATCTCATCAGCGGAATAAACACACCCGGTTGGAGGCGGTGGAGGTAGTACTTACCAAAGAAGCCAAAGCATATTTTGAAGATGATGAAGGTAGGTACTGGCGCGGCTATGTAATGATCCTTGATGCAACTTCTTATGAAACTGTCACCGGGCCTATGCTTGCAAAGCAGGCAGGAATCGGGTTTGGCCGGTTTTTGTCTGATCTCAGTGACTTCCCCGATCCACCCCTGAAACAGACAATTGCTGGGTTTCGTGATTTGAAAGGTTACTTTGACAAGTTCACCACTGTAGTTTTGGAAGATCCCTGTAACAGAACAACCCCGGCCCGTTCGGAGATTGATGCGATAGTAGATCTTGCCTCGCTAGTCGATAAAGCCGATATATCCAACAGAAAAAGTGGCCTTAAAAGACGCGTTGTGCATTATGATGCCAAACTGAACAATGTCCTTATAGATAACAGTACAGGAGTCGCCAGAGCAATAGTGGATTTAGACACAGTTAATAACGGGCTGTGTATTTATGATTTTGGAGATCTGGTGCGTACCGCAGCCTGTTATACACCTGAGGACCAAGAAGATGTAAGCCAAGCATCCTTAGACATTAATCTTTTTGAAGCTCTTTGTTCGGGTTGGCTGGAATATACCGCAGAACTTTTAATGCCGCCTGAACTGGAACTGCTTTGTTTCGGAGCACAAGCCATGACATACGAGGCCGCACTTCGTTTTTTAACTGATTATTTGCAAGGGGACATTTATTATAAGATCCAAAATCCGCAGCACAACCTGATACGTTGTAGATCGCAGTTAGCTCTTTGTAACTGTTTGATCTCCAACCAAACGGCTATGGAAGACGTCATCCTGGCATGCCGCCCCAAGTAGGTTCGCATTCACCAGTTTGATAAGCTTCCTTCAGGTTTTGAAGCCATTTTAAGCTGTCCGCCAACCCAGCCTCATTGTTTCGTGCTAACCAATGTCGTTTATAGTCGGATATTATACGATCAAGTCGGATTGCAAACCTTTGGCGTATCTCTTCTGAGACTCTGCTTAAGCTGCCGTCGGGATTTTCTGCCGTCCCAGTTTCTCCTAAACGCGCTAAAGCGTCGTCACATAACAGCTCTACCAGGTTGATTGCGTTTTCCAGTTCTTCTTTCAGCAACTGTTTGTCGTTTCGCTGTGGGTTGGCTTGTCGGAGGATCTGTTTTGCTCTTACTATGGATTCCTTGGCTGTTCTGTAGTGATCTGAATTTGCACCCTGAGTAAAACCCGTTCCGATTTTTGTCTGAGGGAAATAAAGATGTATGACCAAGGTCGCCATATTTGGGAACTGGATTGGTAAAGCTTGGTAGGCTTGCCCAAGACATATGAGTGCTTCTCCTATACCATAGTGGGAGGCAAAGGTGTCAGGAGTAGTATTATCGGCACACCCAAGGTGAGGTGTTTCACAATTGGCGGAGGATGATTGACGTGCGATATGCGAAGAAGGATTATCAAAAAATGCATGCAGGTTCAGCAGCCGAGCAAGCTTGGTTTGATCCATTGGTGAGTTTGATTCATGGCACCATGAAAAAGCCGCTCCCAATGCAAATCCCGGCTCACTTATCACTGGATACTGTAAGTGCCCCATATCCCCCCAGTCAGTTATCAGATATCCACTCCCACCATGTTTTAAGCCTGCAATAGCGGCTTGTTCGGTATTTACCATTGCATTTTGGATGCGGCCGAGTATCGACAGCCAACTTGAAGTTCCCGGGCATACCCAGAAGTTTCTGCCCGCTTTTTCCAAGACAGCTGTTGTTGCGTCAAAAGGGTAGGTGGCTTCGTAACCCCACTCGCATACCGTTATGTTTTTCGGTAAGTTTTCTATCAGGTTGGGCTTCATTCTAAGCGCATCTCCCCATATCAAAACCTCACGATTTTTCAACTGGTCAAGCTGGCTTAACTTATTGATCCATTCAATATAGTCATCCAGCCTGTCAGGAGTTAGTTCAAACGGTTCATCTAGCCCTATGTGTACTCTGTTGCTGGAAAAGCAGTTGCTTTCAAGCAGTTGTGACAGTATGTCTTTCACCAATTCAGCAGAACCCGGGTTGGACGGATCCAAAGTCATTGGCGGCTCAGACAGCCCTATCGCATTTACGAATCCTTCCGGTTTTGCGGCAAGATGCCTGTAGCGGTCATGCTTCAACCAACGCTCCATATGACCCAGGCAGTTTTGGTTTGGTGTGAGCTCAACAAAGCGTGCGGAACACCATTTATTCAACTCCTCTATCTCTTCAGCACTGAATGCTCCCGAGGTCTCCCAGACCTCGCGATGAGCTCGGTAACGGAATGTGTGTTCCATGTATAGTTGTATCTGGTTTATTTTCCAGGATGCCAAACGGTCTATCAACTCTTTCAATGTATCCAATGTGGGGAGTTTGTCTCTCGAAATATCCAACATCACCCCGCGTATTGGAAAGTCGGGCCAATCACGAACTGTACAGGCACCAAGGAGGTCTGGAGGTTGAGACAATCGGGACAACTGTGACAGGGTTGCTTTGGCATAAAAGACGCCGGCTTCGTCGCCTGCTTTTATACTGATTGGTGCAGCCCCGCCGGGTCGTATTGCAAGTTCGTATCCTTGCGGTGAGATAGTGGGGTCAATTTCCACAAGAGGGGTTGTTATCCCTTGGTCGTATGGGACAAAGCCTTCCTGATAAGTAATGAAACGGGGCTGAGGTAGCAGATAAGGGGTGGATGGCCAAGACAATATTTGCTGAGGGCTGTCCATGGTAAACAACTATCCGAACAACTTGGATGGATAAATACCTTGTCCAACCAGTTTGTCAACTTCCAAAGAGGCCAACTTCAAATCTTGGCGATGCGTTATTCCTATGCACTTGTCTGTTGTGGGTATGACCTTGACGGTTTGGTTGACGGGAGGGTTTATCATTACATCTACAATATCGGGAAGCAGTAGTTCCGGGGTACCGCTTGATCCCAGACGTATTTTGAAGGTCTTTGCGGCTTCATGCGGTTGGTTAGTTTCCAGCGACCAAGAGGTTAAATATGTGTCAAACTCATCAATGGCAGTTTCCAACACTTCTAATATTTGAGGTCGAAATCCCCACATATTTACTGATACATAGGTATTTGGGGGGAGTGATTCTTGCAAAGTCGTATCTTCAAGGCTTAGGGTAGCTGTGAAGTTGCCCTGCTTGTCTTGTTGTACTTTTCGTTCATTTAAGTGTTTCAAGAATCCATCCGGTGTTACTTCACAGGTTGCACGCGTGAGAGGCTTTTCACTAAATACGGTATTGGCCAGTTCGAATGCAACCATCGCGTGTGAAGTACGCTGGGCTGGTGAGCTGTCAGCCAGATGTTGATAAAGCAGTTTATAGGCTTGGCTTCCATACATGTCATCCCCATTTACTACGCCAAAACTGTCCATAGAGCCTTCGCGGACGGCTTTTATTGCCACAGCCACTGCATGTGCAGTTCCTTTTGGGGCTTGTTGGGAGTTAGTGCTGCCAGATGGTGCGGTCTCCTCGGCTTGATCTTGGATTATGAATTCCACGGGTAACGATCGCGGCCAACACTTTTCAACATGGTATCTAATTGCACCCTCAATCTCGCTTCTTACCACCATGATCACAGAGTCAAAGCCGGCTTTTATGCAGTCGTATGCGGCAAAGTCAATGATTGCTTCTCCGCCCGGACCAATGGGCGCTAAAGGTTTTAGCCCACCAAAACGCTTTGCCATTCCTGCTGCAAGGATTATCAGTTTCATTTGATAAATTGTATCTTGATATTCCATTTCATAACATAACAGCATAGACTTAAAGTAGTATGGAAGATGTAAATATGGTAGATGTAAATATTGGAACCAAAGCTTTGACTGAACAACAGCGTACCGAGCGTTTGAAGCAGCTGGAAGATGTTATGGCATTAATGAAACCGGCAGTAGCCGCCGACGGCGGTGATTTAAATCTGGTAAGTGCTGATGTTGAAACCGGTGTAGTACAAGTAGAACTTAGTGGTGCTTGTAGTTCGTGTGCTTTGAACTCTGTAACGTTGGTTGACGGGGTATCAAGAATTTTAACCCAGCGGCTTGATTGGGTGACTAAGGTTACAACATAGTTCAATAATAATCTAACAATCTATAATTCCATATAAGGGTTGTATTTTAGTTTCAAATTTGTTATGATAAATGTGGGCAAGTCTTTTTATAAGGCAAGTCTTTTTATAAGGAGTTTGAAAGATGGATATAACAACCGTAACAACCAATCCTGTACAGCAAGGCAGGTTAGATATTACAACCGCAGTAGTGCCAATAGGGAGACGTACTACCGTCATTGCGTTACGCCCTGGATCAATCGACCTAAAACCAATTAATGTGGAGCTCCGGCTCAGTTCTGCCGCGCTGAGATCCGCTCCTGTTGTGTTGAGTGATGCCGCCCTCAACAGGATAGCATACCTGATTGAAAAAGAACTCAAGAAGAACCTGTTTTTGAGAGTGGGGGTGAACCCGGGCGGTTGTGCGGGATACCTTTATGAACTGCTCTTTGACACTGAAGTGGCTGATGACGACATAGTGAATAGGTTTGGTTCGATAAAAGTGGTAGTTGATCCGGTCAGTGCTGAGCTTATAAGAGGCTCTACTATTGATTACGCAGAAAGGCCACAAGGTAAAGGTTTTTATTTTATTAATCCAAACGCTACCCGGGGTTGTGTTTGTGGCTCTTCTTTCGCTTAAGCTTCTTTTCAGCTTCAACCCGGGATCGCATAAACACGGGTTTTGCACGCATAAATACGCCGGTAGCGTTTAGAATAGTTAGGTAATGACCGAAAATTTCAAAAATCGCATTGTTTACCTTGATCATTCCGCAACTACTCCTTTGAGGCAAGAGGCTTTCAAAGCCATGCTGCCTTTTTATAAGGATAAGTTTGGCAACCCGTCAGGGTCACACTCAATCGCTCGCCAAGCAAAGGTTGCATTGGAACAAGCCAGAGAGGTAGTGGCTTTTCACCTTGGCGCGGAACCGTCTGAGGTTGTATTTACGGCTTCTGGAACGGAAGCGGATAACATGGCAGTTTTTGGTGCGAATGGTATGAGGGAAAACCGAGGCGGCGTGATGTTGTGTACGGCTTTTGAACATCATGCTGTTTTACGTCCCGCACAGGCAGTGGGTGCTGTTATGATACCTGTCAATACAGATGGGATTGTAGATATGGATGCCTTGGCTGAACTGCTCAGCAAAGACGTCTCTTTTGTATCTGTGATGCTGGTCAACAATGAGGTTGGCACTGTCCAACCTTTGGATGAGGTAAGCAAGCTTGTCCGGTGTCTTGCCCCCACGGCTTTGCTGCATACAGATGCGGTGCAAGCTATTCCATGGCTTGATGTGTCGAAGGAGACGGCCTCCGTCGACATGTTGTCTGTTAGTGCACATAAGTTTGGCGGCCCGAAGGGTGTCGGTGCATTAGTGATAAAAAACGATGTTAAGATAAAGCCTATGCTGCTTGGAGGATCCCAGGAGCATGGACTTAGAAGCGGAACTCACAATGTTGCATCCATAGTGGGCATGGCTGCCGCTATGGATGTTACCGCTAAGCAGCGACAGGCAACTGTTGCAAGGATACAAGTACTAAGAGACAAACTTGTTGATACCATAATTGAACGGGTGGATGGAGTGAATGAAACAGTTCCAAGGAAGTTTAAAGTTGCGGGTAACTGCCATTTATACTTCGAAGGAGTAGAGAACGAAGAGTTATTGTGGTTGTTGGACCAAGCTTTTATATGTGCAAGCGCAGGTTCTTCATGTGCAAGCGGCGCTATGGAACCAAGTCATGTTTTAACTGCAATGGGTATAGATATAGCCCAGGCTAACTCTTCTATAAGGATATCCTTGGGTTACACCACGACAGATGAGGACATAGCCCTGGCCATAGAGGGGATATGTGATGCCGTCTCCAAGTTGCGGGCTGGCAAGTAATCCATGAAGATTCTTGTTGCCATGTCCGGAGGTGTGGACTCCTCGGTAGCTGCAGCCTTGCTTTTGGAGCAAGGCTATGAGGTTGTCGGGGTTACACTAAAACTTTTAAAAAATTCAACCGAATCGGGGTGCTGTTCATTAAAGGATGTGGAAGATGCTGATCAAGTTGCCAACCGACTTGGCATAGACCATCATGTTTTTAACTTTACCGAGGTATTTGAAAAAGAGGTCATATTTCCTTATGTTGATTCACATGCACATGGTGTTACGCTAAATCCGTGTATAAGCTGTAATACTTATATAAAGTTTGATCGTCTACTCGAACGTGCGATAAAACTTGGATTTGATGCTCTGGCCACAGGACACTATGCGCGAGTTGCTCATGTGGATGACCATTTTCGCTTATTGAGGGCGGCAGATACGTTAAAAGATCAGTCTTATGTCTTGTCTACCTTGAACCAACACCAGCTTGAACATTCGTTGTTTCCTGTCGGTAGTTTGAAAAAAGATGAAGTTCGCGCTTATGCAAAACGACTGAAACTGCCTACTGCGGAAAAACATGATAGCCAGGGGGTTTGCTTTTTATCGGCGGCTGGGATACAGGCACAGGACAAACTGACGAACAAGTTTAACTTATTCTCCAATCGTATACGACTGCATCGGGGCAAGGCTATCAGCCTTGAAGACGGCAGTGAGTTGGGTGAAGTGTCCGCAATTGAACTTTTGACGATAGGCCAGCGTAAAGGTGTTGTCGTTGAAAATTCCGGGCATTTGGGAGGAAGTGGATGTGTAAATCCTATGCCAACTGTTGGTTCTGCGACGAATTCTACGGGTGTGGCTCCTATGACAAGACGTTATGTAGTGTCAATGGACCATGCCAAGAGAAAGGTTTTTATGGGCACCAGGGAACAGTTGATGGTGAAGAAAATTGAACTATCGGATTTGAGATGGATATATAAACCGATTCATTCTACCACACAAGTGATGGCTCAATCAAGCGCCCATTCCGTTCCGCGCTTGGCAACTTTTGACGGGGTGAACTTACACTTTGTCGACCCTATTTGCAAGGTTGCACCGGGTCAGATAATAGCCATGTATGAGTGTCGAAATCCGGATACAGTTATCGGTTGTGGAATAGTGGCTGGGGAGTAGCCAAGGGCCGGCTTGAGTGGATTAATGCGGACCGGCCTTTGGAGGCAGTCCCATCGTTGCGGCATGCGTCATATCGAGTGAGTATGGAGGCGCCAGATCTATACCATCGGGCCCATTCAAGTATCCCGGAGCACTGCCTGCAACCCCTCTGTGACCATACTGCCATACTATCTTGTTGGTTTTCGGGTCAACCACGATAGCCCTGTCGTTGGCATCATCCGTACAGAGTATGAATCCATTGGTGGGTATGGGTGTGCATATGGAGGGGTGGTTCAAAGAGTTGGAGCCGGTTGGAGCGAACTGCCACAACAGTTGACCTTGCTTGTTGAACTCTACGATCTTTCCGGGATTGGTCCAATCAACCGTCAAAAATACACCCGGTGACACCTCGTTTGAGTCGGATGGATAGTAAACACCCGGAGGATGTGTTGACCACATTACTTTTCCATTGAGATTCAACTCATCCACCCAATCACCGTTGATTTCTGTTATCAGATAGTCACCGTTGGTCATCGGAAATGCTCCATTTGGACTACCCCACCTGAGCGGGGGCTGATGATAACAGTATTTATCGGTTGTACCTATTGTTTCCAAAGGAAGGTGAGAGGGGGGGTGTAGTAACAGTATGTTGCAGTTTTGTATGTCTGCTGTGATGATATCACCGTTTGGCAGCATCATAGCATCGTCCGGGTTGGCTACTTGCCCCGGTAGAGATCCGGCAACTCCGGGAGTGCCATATCTCCATACTATCTTGTGCTGGGCAACATTTATCAAAGAGATAGTCTGGTAGTTCTCCTCAGTTGCCACTATATAATGTCCATGCGGACTGTAAAAGCCGTCGTCAGGGGAGAGGAACTTTTGTCCAGGAGTCAAGTCTCCCGGTTTTGGGAACTGCCAGATTATCTGACCTTGAGGGTTTACCTCAATCAAGCGGTTGTTTCCCTCGTCGGCAATCAACACCGGGCCCGGAAGCACTGAAGGATTGGAGCCTGGTGCCAAATAGGAGGGGCCAAGAGACGAAGTTTTAGAAGAGGCTGAGGTAGTTGTGGTGGAATATCTCCCAAGTTGTCGCTGCGTGGCATGAGTTGGAATTTTGGATACTTTGGACTGTTTAGTTGGGTTTATAAGTATTGTTAAGGTTATGGCCAAAACTATAAAAACTATGATTATTATGAGGCGCTTCAACATAAAAGGGTAGCATAGCAGTAGATGAACCGATCCACACAGCGACACATAGATAAATCTCGTGAATTGCAAGATGAAGAGGCAGAGCGAATAGCAGAACTTATAAGCCTTATAGAGTACCACAACCGGCTTTATTACACTATGGATAATCCTCAGATTACGGATGCGGAGTTTGACGAGTTGGTGGCTGAGCTCAAAGTACTTGAAGCTAAACGTCCCGAATTGGTCACCGAGTCGTCGCCTACTCAAAAAGTGGGATTCTCCCCTGCCAGCCAGTTTTCTCCGCTGCGTCATTCGAAAGCCATGATGAGCCTTGACAATGCCTTTTCATTTGACGAACTTCTCGATTGGGCCCGGCGATTGGAACGCTACCAAGTCATGGGTGACGTATCGTTTGTATGTGAACCCAAGATTGATGGTTTGGCTGTCTCACTCAAGTATGTAGAGGGAGCTTACGTTCAAGCTGCAACGAGAGGTGATGGGATTGTTGGTGAGAATGTAACTCTAAATGTCAGCACGATCTCGGCTATACCTAAACTGATACATTTTGAAACAGAGGCTAATTCTAAAATGCCCAAACTGTTGGAAGTGCGGGGAGAGGTGTACATGCCTATCAATGCTTTTCTCGAACTGAACAAACGCCAACAAGAGGCCGGGCTTCGTGTTTTTGCCAACCCTCGCAACGCTGCAGCAGGTTCGCTGCGTCAAAAAGATCCTAAAATTACAGCTTCAAGGGAGCTTTCTTTCTGGGCATATCAGTTGGGGGATTTGCAACCGGCTCCGGCTTTTACCAAGCACTCAGAGTCACTTGAGTTTATTGCCTCGCTCGGTTTTCCTGTGAGTCCTGAGGTACGCGTGGTGCGGGGGATAGACGAAGTTTATGAATTTTGCCGTACCAGCCAAGACCTGCGTCACGATCTGGGGTATGAAATAGACGGTGTCGTAGTTAAAGTTGATGATTTGCAGATTCAACAACGACTGGGCTTTACCGCCAGGGCACCCAGATGGGCTATTGCCTATAAGTTTCCTCCGGAGCAGCGCAGTACTAAGTTGAGGGATATTAAAGTTTCCATCGGGAAAAGTGGAAGGGCTACTCCGTTTGCTGTTTTAGAACCCGTAGTTGTGGGTGGATCTACAGTCCAAATGGCGACTTTGCACAATCAAGATCAAGTGGTTCTAAAGGACCTTCGTCCGGGCGATACCGTTGTAGTGCAAAAAGCAGGCGATGTAATACCCGAGATTTTATATCCAATTTTGGATTTGAGACCGCCGAACTCAAAGCCATTTACGTTTCCCACCCATTGTCCCGACTGTGGCGAAGCGCTGACCAGGTTAGCCGGTACGAGTGATACTTACTGTACCAACTTAAACTGTCCTGCCAGAAGAGTACAACGAATAACCCATTTTGCCTCCCGGGTTGCTATGGATATAGAGGGGCTGGGCGAAGCTACGGTCACACTTTTTTGCAGTTTGGGGTTGTTGAACGATCCCGGCGATATTTATAGTTTAAAACCGGAGATGCTTGTTGGGCTGGAGGGATTTGCTGAGCTGTCTGTTGCCAACTTAATGACAGCTATAGAGGAATCTAAATCCCAACCCCTGTCGAGATTACTGATTGGTTTGGCAATACACCACCTTGGAGAGGTAGGTGCGTTAGCTCTGGCGGGGGCTTTTGGTGACCTACCTTCGTTGATGAAAGCCTCAGAATCGGATCTGGCGGCTCTCGACGGGGTGGGACCTAAGATAGCCCAAAGTGTAGTCGAGTTTTTTGCTTCGCGGGCTAACCGTGCGCTTATAGAAAAACTGGCTTTCGCTGGTGTGAACTTTACCGAGCCGGGCTATGCGCCGGGTGTTGTTGTTCACAAAATTGGCACCAGCCAAAAAACCGATGAACAAGTGCTGGCAAAAAAGACAATCGTAGTAACCGGTACTTTTGAGAAATGGTCGAGAGCCGAAGCAAAAGCCGCAATAAGGGCCAGAGGAGGCAAAGTTGGCGCTACAGTCTCGGCTAAAACCTTTTGTGTCGTAGCCGGTAAAAATAGCGGAGCTTCAAAGTTGGCTGGGGCACAAAAACTTGGTATACCTGTTATAGATGAAACTGCTTTTGCCAAGTTGCTTGAAAATGGAATATGGTAAACATAAATATGTTGCATGACAGATGTCAAGCAGTTGATAAATAGGATGTAAACAGATGAAAGGAGCGAAATATGACAGCTTTAGAAGGACGCGTAGCTATTATAACCGGAGCAGGACGGGGTATTGGTAGGGAGCATGCTCTGCTTTTTGCCGCAGAGGGAGCGAAGGTTGTTGTCAATGATATAGGTGGGGCCGTGGATGGCAGTGGCGATGACCGCACTCCTGCTCAAGTTGTTGTAGATGAGATTAAACAAGCCGGTGGTGAGGCTATAGCCAACTTTGATGATGTCTCGGACTGGGAGGGTGGGCAGAAGTTGATCAATTCAGCGGTTGAAGCCTTCGGCAACCTGCATATATTGATCAACAACGCAGGTATTTTACGTGATCGAGTTATTATCAACATGACCGAAGAGGAGTGGGACC
The DNA here is from genome assembly GCA_023379935.1 of Actinomycetota bacterium. Taxonomy (GTDB): domain Bacteria; phylum Actinomycetota; class Acidimicrobiia; order Acidimicrobiales; family JAMCPD01; genus JAMCPD01. The sequence goes on from JAMCPD010000021.1 coordinate 64,386, forward strand.
TTGTCATTAAGGTTCATCTGAAAGGGCATTTTGTTGCCACCCGTTGGGCTGCCACTTATTGGAGAGAGCAGTCCAAAGCCGGCAAAGATGTAAAAGCCGCAATAGTCAATACCTCCTCCACCTCCGGGCTGTTGGGCAATCCGGGTCAAGCTAACTATGGTTCCGCAAAGGCGGCCATTGCAGCTCTTACCATGATTTCAGCTCAGGAACTTTCTCGTTATGGGGTAAGGGCCAATGCCATAGCGCCGGCAGCCCGTACCCGTATGACGGTAAGTACTCCGGGGCTAAGCGATATAGTCAAACCACCCGATGATCCTGCCGCTTTTGACATTTGGGATCCCGCACATATCTCACCCTTGGTTGGATGGCTGTCTACAGAGACTTGTCCCGTTACGGGCAAGGTATTTTTTGTCCAAGGTGGGAAAGTGCAGTATATGGAGCCTTGGAAGATGGGCACTTCCATTGTACGTTCCAGCCGTTGGACTATAGAAGACCTAAACGAAGAGATGAAAAAGATTACAGAATAATCAAGATCTAAGGTTATTCTGTAATATCCTGCACTTTCTTGGTTACTTCCATAGCTGTGGCATCAGGTGGCATGGTTTGAAGAAGCATCAACTTCGACATGTCTCCTTCAACCTTAATTTTCCCAGCCATAAAAGCTTGCATTCCAGCTTGGGGGTTTCCTTCTATGAGTATTGTCTTGGCCGTGATATAGTCTAAGGTTACTTTTAGATCAGCTGGGTCTATATGTCCAAGATCTAAGTCCATACCACCTTCAGATGTATCCATGTGAGCTTCAATCTGTCCCTCGCCAAAGGGTACATCGGTAAGAACAAGGTTCATCTTTATCAAATGGGGTATTGGTTGAGTTTTACCTTCGTAGTCTGTTCGTATCTTTTTTGCTTCGTCTATCCACTCAGTACTCAAGAACGGGTATTTTGGCATTTTTCCTCCTTAATAGTTTGCTATTTACTTATTATTTTGTTTATTTTTTGTTGAATTTATTTAAAATACTACGTAGAGATTATTTTAAACTTAAGTTATCATAGAATATAATAATGCAAGCAAGCAACTTCGCAAAACAAGGAGTTTTAATTTTACATGGGTTCACAGGTAACCCCTCTTCAATGCAAAGCGTGACAGATAGTATGGAGGAGCAGGGATTTGAGGTAGAGGTTCCGCTGTTGCCGGGTCATGGTACTGTTATTGATGATCTTGTGCCAATGCGTTTTTCTGATTGGGAAAACGCTGTCCAAGATGCTTATAGCCGGCTTTTGCGTCGTTCAGAATCGGTGGGGGTTGTAGGGCTCTCGATGGGTGGAACGCTTGGGTGCAACCTAGTGTCCAAGCATCCGGAGATTAAAGGCATAGCGGTTATCAATCCTTTTCTGGAGCCACCACATCCGAGTTTTTTGGATATTCTAAAAGGACTGCTTGACAGTGGTGTTGAGGTGATGCCTGGTATCGGTTCTGATATTAAAAAACCCGGTGTAGTTGAGGTTACTTATGATGGCACTCCAGTACGGGCAGCACTATCTTTGTTTGAAGCATTGAAAAATTTATCGAAAGACCTACAGCTTATCAAATGTCCGGTTTTACTGTTTTCTTCCCGGCATGATCATGTAGTTCCGAGTTCATCGGGTGACCTGCTGGTTGAAAAGGTAAGCGGCAATGTCGTTAGGATATGGTTGGAAGATTCCTATCATGTTGCAACATTGGACTATGACTCAGAAAAGATATCCAAGGGGATAGTTGACTTCATGATCGACTGCTTTAGATTAAACCAGACTGTTTCTGATTAGGTCGGGTGGTTTTCTCAATTCTTTGATTAGGTTGGGGTGCCCCCGCCCAGGCTGGGTGGGGTCGGCGTAACATGGCTTAGGGTTGCAAAAGAGCTTCTTGTTATTACTATAGCTTGTGGGCTGCCTTTTAATGTTATTGGAGGTTCGGCTTTTCCTATAATCAGGTTGACAATGCTTACACTATCTGATGTGGCATCTGCTACATAGGCAAAAGCCCCGTTTGGAGCGATTGCAATGGCAAAAGGCCCTAAGCCAACCTTGATGGGGGCTTCGGCTTGGTTGGTTTCAAGGTTTATCGGGGTTATGGTATTTCCGGGTTGATTGATGCCCATATCTGTGACATAAGCTGTTTTACCGTTTGGAGCGATTGCAATGGCAAAAGGCCCTAAGCCAACCTTGATGGGGGCTTCGGCTTGGTTGGTGGCCAGATTTATCGGAGTTATGGTATTTGAAGCGGCATCTGCGACATAAGCTGTTTTACCGTTTGGAGCGATTGCAATGGAGGAAGGCCCGGCCCCCACTGTTATTGGAGGTTCTGCTTGGTTGGTGGCCAGATTTATCGGGGTGACGATGCCTGCGGTTAATGGGGAGGTAGTTGAAGGAGCAGTCGGTGTTGTAGTCGGGGTGGAGTTGGTGGGAGCCGAGGGATATCCTGAACTTGCGACATAAGCTGTTTTACCGTTTGGAGTGATTGCAATGGCACTAGGCCCTAAGCCAACCTTGATGGGGGCTTCGGTTTGGTTAGTGGCCAGGTTTATCGGGGTGACGATGTTACTTTCTGTATTTGGACCCGGATATCCTCCGTCTGTGACGTAAGCCGTCTTGCCGTTTGGGGTAATTGCGATGCCCAAAGGGTTGATACCAACCGTTATAGGTGCTTTTGCCTTTCCTGTTTCAAGGTTTATCGGGGTGACGATGTTTGCGGGTGATTGAGGTGTTCCTCCATCTGATACATAAGCTGTGTTACCCCTGATAGCTATTCCATCAGGGCCTGGCCCCGCAAACAAGGAATGACCCAAAGAGTTTGTAGCTATATCGATCGGGATCAATGTATTGTCAGCAACTACATTTCCACCGCCACCTTGGGCGCTCTCTGTGGTGACAGCAACATAAACAGTTCCCTCAGATGTTGTTTTAGGGATGCCAGAGAGTGTTTTTGGTGAGGTCTTTGGTGATGTCAAAGTCTTTGATGAAGTTCCGCAGGCTGACAGCAGCGTAGACAGCATAAGCACTATGCTTAGCAAGGCTATAACCCCGGCCGGTCGAAGAGTTGGTACAGCCAAGCAAAATGGAGAAGAGTTTCGTAGCCGGTTTGGCTGTTGATCAGATGAGTTGTGTGGCTTTACTTTAACCATACTTTACGTCTACCATAAAACTTGTGGCCAATAACGAAGCTAATCATAATAAGCATATAATATCATCTGATGACGTAGTTCATGTAGCGGCATTGGCGCGACTTGAACTTAGCGAAGACGAAGTAGAGCTGTTTACGTCACAACTGGGAGTTGTGCTGGACTATGCCACGGTAATATCCGCTGTTGACACAACAGATGTTACTCCATGTTCTCATCCCCTCCCCCTGCAAAATGTTTTGAGAGCCGATGAACCTAAACCGGGTTTAAACCGTCAAGATGTACTGGCTCAGGCCCCTTTGGTTGAAGACGGCCGTTTTAGAGTGCCTCCGATTCTCGGTGGTGTGCCATAATGGGCGCTCGCGCGCTGGCGGGGAGGATACGTTCCGGAGAAGTATCGGCTTTGGAGGTAATCGATAACTGTTTGGCTGAAATATCAAAACGTGATTCTACTATTCATGCCTTTGTACATGTTGCATATGAAAAGGCCAGAGAAGAAGCCAAAGAGATAGACGCTAAAATTGCTGCCGGTGAAGACCCGGGAGTTTTAGCCGGTGTACCCGTAGCGCTAAAGGACAACCTTTGCACGAAAGCCGCACCTACTACCTGTTCATCTAAGATTTTAGAAAACTGGGTTCCGCCTTATGATGCAACTGTTGTTACAAAACTGAAAGCTGCAGGCGCCGTCATAGTCGGAAAGACCAATATGGATGAGTTCGCGATGGGTTCTTCGACGGAGCATTCGGCTTTTGGACCAACTTTAAATCCGAGGGATACCAGTCGGGTTCCGGGCGGATCAAGTGGGGGCAGCGCTTCGGCGGTTGCGGATGGCATGGTAACTTTAGCTTTGGGATCAGATACCGGCGGTTCCATTCGCCAACCCGCTTCTTTCTGCGGCGTTGTAGGGATAAAACCAACTTATGGTTCTGTTTCCCGTTATGGGTTGGTGGCTTTTGCTAGTTCATTGGACCAGATAGGTCCTTTGGCGGGCAATGTTGATGATGCGACTATGCTACTTGAGGTAGTTTCAGGTTGGGATCCTTTGGACTCTACTTCTTTGCAGAGGCCCTCATTTATATTGGACTCTGTCAGCAGGGAAGGTGTCAAGGGGATAAAGGTCGGCATACTTAATGAGTTGGTGGATCTGGTTGACAACGAAGTAGCGACCCAGGTGAGAAAGGCTGCTGACCTTTTGGACTCTGAGGGTGCCGCCGTAGAGGATGTGAGTATGACTTCCATTGGATGGGGAATACCCGCCTACTATCTGATAGCGTCTGCTGAAGCTTCGTCAAACCTTTCCCGTTATGATGGGGTTCGTTATGGGCTCAGAGTAGAAGGGGCGAATGCAACTTTGATGAACAGTTTCACCAGAGCTAAAGGATTCGGCGCGGAAGTAAAGCGACGTATAATGTTGGGGACGTATGCTCTTTCGGCAGGATATTATGATGCCTACTACGCTAAAGCACAAAAGATACGTACCTTGATAATCCAAGACTTTCAAAGAGTTTATGAGCGCTTTGATGCGTTGTTGGCACCCACTACTCCAAGTGTAGCCTTTTTGCTTGGTGAAAAGTTAACCGATCCGTTGGCGATGTACCTCTCTGATATCTGCACCGTTCCTTCTTCACTGGCGGGACATCCCGCAATGAACATTCCTTTTGGGACAGCCTCGGGGGGTTTACCTGTCGGGATACAGATTATGGCGCCGGCTTTAGGGGAGGCTTCTATGTTGAAGGTGGCAAAGACCCTTGAGCAGGCGTCACAAGGAGGTTTTCAGTGACTGCGGCTGCGTCAAAGTCGCGTCCAATCCTACCTTCCGGTTGGGAAATGGTTGTTGGCTTGGAGGTACATTGTGAGCTTCGGACGCAAACAAAACTGTTTTGCTCGTGTAAAAATATATTTGGGGATGAGCCGAACACAAATATTTGTCCCGTTTGTCTGGGTCTTCCGGGATCTTTGCCAGTGTTAAATTCTCATGCAGTTGAACTTGCGATGTTGGTTGGTTTTGCCTTGCACTGTGAAATACGCCCCTCAATATTTCATCGTAAGAACTATTTTTATCCCGATATGCCAAAGGACTACCAAATAACTCAGTATGATGAACCTATAAATGTAAACGGTTATCTTGAGTTGTCGGATGGCACAAGGGTAAGAATAGAGAGGGCTCATTTGGAGGAAGATACAGGCAAGACGATTCATGTAGGTGAATTAGGCGCCTCGGGGCGGATACATCAGGCACAGTGGTCCTGCGTTGACTACAACAGAGCAGGGGTACCGTTGCTTGAGATAGTCAGTATGCCTGATATCCGTAGCGCATTACAAGCCAGGGCATATGTCAGTGAGTTGCGAGGAATACTGTTGGCAACAAACTCTTCTGATGCCAAGATGGAAGAGGGATCACTTAGGGTGGATGCCAATGTGTCGGTTCGACGGGTTCGGGATCAAGACGAAAGTTCAGCCGATGGGGAGCTTGGAACACGCTGTGAGATAAAAAACCTGAACTCTTTGCGTTCTTTGGTGAGGGCAATAGATTATGAGGCAACCCGTCAAGTTGCTTTGTTGGAATCTGCTCAAGAGGTTGTTAGCCAGACAAGGCACTGGATAGAAGATGAGGGGAAAACTTTGTCTTTACGTTCCAAGGAAGAGGCGTTTGATTACCGTTATTTTCCCGAACCGGATTTACTGCCTTTGGCCCCGGGCCTTGATTGGCAAAAAGAAGTGGTATCCGACTTACCCCCGATGCCACAAGAGCGCAGGGATGCACTGGCTAACCTAGTCAAGGAGGCGTTGGGTGACGATGCATCGTTGAAGGATCAAGTTGCGCTCTTAGTTGAGTTGGGACTGGACACTCTTGCGACAGAGGCGATTTCTTCCGGTGCTGATCCCCGTATTGTAATCAATAGGCTTAGCAATGAAGCACCAGCGGATCATCAAGCTGCTTGTCGGCTTGACCCCAAAAACTTTACAGCCTTGGTTGTTATGGAAAAGAACGAACAGTTGACACCCACTCAAGCTAAAGCGGTGTTGGTTGAAATGTTGAAAAGCGAGGACGAACCGCTCAAGATAGCTCAAAGACTCGGATTTGAAACTCTGGGTGATCAAGATCTGTCTGCAGTCGTATTGCAGGTAGTTGCCGAGCATCAAGTCGAATGGAGCAGATATGTTCAAGGTGAACAACAGATAGCGCAGTTCTTAGTGGGGCAGGTCATGAAGTTAACCAAGGGGAGAGCCGATGGCGCTAAGGTTGTTCGGGAGTTGAATAAGTTGGGTGCTTCCGAAAACATAGAAAAATAAAGAAAAGCATAGAGATACATAGAGAAAATATTAAAAAAGTCTTGACAAAAATCTTTGAAACCTATATAATTTTCTAAGTACAATAATTTATCGGCCTTTGTTAGGGGCTAAAAATCAAGGTATATGGATAAGCCTACTTAGGCGTAGGCTGTTATGATTCAAGGAGTGGATATGATAAGGTCATATGTTATGAGAAAGGCTGCTATGATTTTTGCAGTGTTTATGCTTTTCGCTGCGGTGATTGGCGCTAGTACAACCAGTGTTGCTAACGCAAGTACTACATCAACCACCACACCGACTACAACCAGTTCGGCTAAAACGGCGGACTTCAGCGTAGTAACCACAATACAAAACATACCAATACCCTCATATTTAACAGACTTCTTACACAGGAACTACGCGATAACTATCACAGGGGCAGCTGATTTTACCGATGATACGGGGAATGCTGTAATCTCGCTCCCTTCGCCTATCAAGGCTGTAAGCATAACTATTCCCGGAGCTTGTTTTTACAGCATCTGCCTTCCCAGCGTGACAATACCAATTCCAATACCTTTCTCCAGTACTACACCAACCACTATTCCAATTTGGTGGGGCAACGGAAATGTCTACATAGAACTCCCCGTTACCTTGGCTGACATATTGGGTTATGTAGTAGGGGATGTCGTGGGTGGTGCCGTAGGTGGTTCAGTTGTTACATCATTGGGCGGTTCGGCGCTGGAGAGTACATTAGGGTCGACAATCGGTTCTTCAGTGGGCGAGTACTTGGGCAAGCAAGGTGCTTCTCAGGTAAACGGCGGCTGGTTGGGTTCTGATATTATGTTGCAGATCAACCTACCGGGGCTGGGACCGATAGACGGAATATGTATCAACCAGGTTGCGGCGGAGGCATCCACTATAGGCGGAATGGTAGTTTACAGTGCCGGAATGTTTGCTCCGATGTTGAGTGCCATCTCCAGCCAGTCCTCCACGACTAAAACAACTTTGCAGCAGAACCAGAACGGTACTACAGTTTCGGTACCTACAACCGAGTACTCTGATGTCATTGATCTCAATAAGGTCAAGTCGTTGGTGCAAAACCTTTTGGGCAGTTCCTCAATGGGATCAACTGTAGCCAACGACATAACCAGTGTTCAGAACACTCTAGGTACCTCTTCCATCCCATTGAATTTGTGGACAGGCAATCAAGGGCATTTGCGACAAATGAGTCTTGAACTCAACCTTTCCAATATGAACTTCAGGTCGCTTATTGACAATGCAATTCCGTCCTTTAGCTTCTTATGGAATTTGGTTGTCCCGACTTCCGTCCCCGGACTTGGGCTAAACGTAACAGCTGATTTCTATAACTTTGGAACTTCGGTTAGCGGTACTCCCCCGGCAGATCCACTGACGATTAACATTACGCCACTGTTGAAAGCAATACTTGATGCTGCGTTGCATACCAGTTCAAGTGGCACTTGCCCAACAACAGTGAGTAACCCACTGTCGGGTGGGTCAGGCACCACAACAACAACTACGGTGCCGACTACGGTGCCACCTACGGGTGGGTCAGGCACCACAACAACCACGGTGCCGCCTGTTACCGTGACCATACCATTGAATACTCCCAATAATGGGGTCAACTGGTCGAACCTTAACAAGAGGGTGTTGGGACACGACCTCCCTGTTCCCCAGGGATAAAGAGATATATAAAATAAGATAGCGCAAAAGAGACAGTCTGCTTTCCCAAGAAAGGGAGGCAGGCTGTTTTTTTACCCCCCGTTGCTTTTTATCGATATAACTCCTAAGTTAATCACCGGTACACCGGAGGCAACTGACTCCATCGTTAGCGATATTTTAAGTAACTGATATGGCATTTGGTATAAACTTTGGCTAATATTTCTTGTTTGTGGCTAGGATTTATGATTTTGAAGCAGTTGAGCATGCCTGGCAACAACGCTGGTTGGAGCAAGGAACTTATCAAGTAGATTTTGACAGTTCTTCTGATACTTCTAAGTTGTTGTATGTCTTGTGTATGTACCCGTATCCAAGCGGTCCTGCGCATCAAGGACATATTCGTAACTATACATTGGGTGACTTAATGGTGCGCTATTTGAGTCGTAAAGGCTACACCGTCCTTTCGCCCATAGGGTTTGACTCCTTTGGGTTGCCTGCTGAAAATGCCGCCATATCGAAGGGAGTTCATCCCAGATTGTTCACTGACGAACGCATAAAAGAGCTGAAAGCCAGCCTTATAGCACTTGGTGCCTCTTACGATTGGCGAAGAGAGATTAAAAGTCACGACCCTTCTTATATGCGTCAAAACCAGCTGATTTTCAAGCATTTTTTATCTACCGGCCTGGCATACAGGGCAAATGCACCGGTTAACTGGTGTCCTTCTTGCCACACCGTACTGGCCAACGAACAAGTACTTTCCGATGGTACGTGTGAACGCTGTGGAACTCAAGTTGTCAAGCGTGACTTGGAACAGTGGTTCTTGCGTATCAGTGATTATGCACAGGAGTTGTTGGATCAATTGGATGAGTTGGATTGGCCTGAAAAAGTTAAGACAATGCAACGAAATTGGATTGGACGCTCAGTTGGGGTGGAGTTTGATATTGAGGTTGGGAGGTTGTCTGAGGGTGGCAACGCCTTATCTTCAAAGGGGAGAGACAATGAGAAACTGAAGATAAAGGTATTCACCACGCGTGCAGATACCAGCTTTGGGATGACTTATGTGGTGTTGGCCCCCGAACATCCTTTAATTGATGAGCTGACTACTCCTGATCATGCAAAAGAGGTAGCCAGGATAAAAGAGCTGGCTAAAACCTCTCAAGAACTGCAACGTACATATACTAAAGGTTCCGCTTCCAAAGAGGGTGCCTTTACCGGCAGTTATGCCATCAATCCTTTTAACAACAAGCCCATACCGGTTTGGACAGCACCTTATGTTTTAATGGGATATGGTACCGGTGCTATAATGGCGGTTCCGGCTGAAGATGAACGAGACTGGGAGTTTGCCTCGGTGCATGGTTTGGATGTTATTCGCACTGTGAAACCGCCGGAAGGTTTCCCCAATGCCCCTTGGATGGGAGATGGGGTAAAGATAAACAGTGACTGGATGAATGGGCTTGATATAGAGACTGCCAAAGAGAAAGCTATAGCTTGGTTGGAAGAAAGAGGCATCGGCAAGCGTAAGGTTAACTATCGATTACGTGATTGGTTGATCAGTCGTCAGCGTTATTGGGGCTGTCCAATTCCCGTTGTTTACTGTTCGGATTGCGGTGTGGTACCTGTTTTGGATGATCAGTTGCCGGTCTTGTTACCTGAAGATATAGAGTTTCGCCCTACCGGTGAGTCTCCGCTGGCACTGCATGAAGATTTTGTGAACACCTCGTGTCCACAGTGTAATAAACCGGCAAAACGTGAAACAGATACAATGGATACCTTCGTAGACTCATCTTGGTACTTTTTCAGATTTTGTGATCCACTGAATCAAGATCGACCTTTTGACCGTGATATAGCTGAACATTGGATGCCGGTGGACTACTATATAGGCGGTATTGAGCATGCGATACTTCATCTGCTCTATGCGCGGTTTTTTACAAAGGCATTGGCTGATGTCGGTCTTGGGCCTAAAGGTTTGAGGGAACCGTTCAATAAGCTTGTTACACAAGGAATGATACGGCTTGGTGGCTCGAAGATGTCGAAGTCAAAAGGCAACTTAATAGCTCCTTCTAAGTATTTTCACACCTCAGGTGCAGACGCTCTAAGGCTCTATCATCTTTTTGCCAGTCCTCCGTCCGAAGACTTGGACTGGGGAGAACAGTCGGATGAGATGATAGAGGGATGTGGAAGATTCCTGGACAAAGTGTGGCGGCTGGGATATGACACACCTTTCAACCTCTCAAGTGGCGAGCTTAATGGAAAAGATACCGCCATGCTTCGCGCTTGTCATCGTTTGATAGCAAAAGTCACTGATGATTTTGACCGATTCTCTTTCAATACTGCCGTTGCGGCCTGTATGGAGTTTTCTAATGTACTGTCACGTTACTTGGATACTGAAACTGTCACCGCCGGTGCTACAACCGATCCTCCACACAAGGATGTCTATAATCAAGCAGTTGATACGTTGCTGTCCTGTCTGGCGCCAATGGTTCCCCATGTTACTGCGGAAATTTATCAACATCGTCATAACAAGCATATACACCAAGAACCTTGGCCAAGTTTTGATCCCAAACTGGCTGCATTAGATATGGTTACCATGGTTGTTCAAATAAACGGCAAGATAAAAGATCGCATAGAGGTAAGTTCATCCATAAGTGCCGAAGAAGCAGTTGAATTGGCCAGGATGTCTTCTCGCGTGGCAGAGGTTTTCGCTTCTTTGGAACCTCGCCGTGTAATAGCACGCCCGCCTAGAATTGTAAACTTCGTTACTTGAACATTTCTATCTACAGAGGTTTGTTGATTTTTACTTCTTTAATTTTAAAATCTTAAATTCCAGACTTTTAGTTTTCTAAGGTCAAAATTGTTTTCCAACATGCTCACCCAACGTTATTAAGTCCCGTCTTCCGCAAATAGGTACGGATTTTTAGCTCCACTTTAGGTTTTCTTAGTACATTCTAGTGTGTATCTTATCGTAAGTAACTATGATGTACTTTAATACTTGACTTTGACACCCATTTTGCAAAAAAGTGCCTGTAACCCCTGGTCATGATGGGATTATTGAGTCCGTTGGCTGATCAATATCCTTGCGGATAAGAGCTTCGTTTGGTTGATCCGATAATTTTCC
>JAMCPD010000022.1 GCA_023379935.1 Actinomycetota bacterium
GTAAAGATGATGGTGGATAAGTATATGGGTGGAGAGTGTCTCTTTGATAGTAGACCAGCGTCTCGTACCTCCATTTGTCCGCAAGTCGTATTCGATTCCATCCATAATATGGTACGGCAAGAACCGAGATGAACAGATGTGCAGCGGTTCTCTCCGCCAACTGGTGATATACGGGTCTCAGACCAAGGTCGCTCTTTAGGGATCTAAAGGCCTCCTCCACCCTTACGAGGGTCATGTACAGATTCCAGATCTCTTTTGCATTGAGATCTTTGTGGCTGGTGGTGATGGTGTAACAGCCATATAGAGATGCCCTCTTGGAGTTGCTCTCCAACTCTTTTACTTCAAGGCTTTTCAGTTTCCTCAGATTCTGGTTTTCAGATGTAATGTCATAGAGCGGTTTAATCTCGTAGTGCTTTGCAATAGATGGATACTTGGTGTTAGCATTGGAGGTGATTCTTCCGAGTGCATTTGCCACCTTGAACTCATTTTTGAGCCTGCCCGCCTCTATGCGTTCTTTCAATTTGGAAAGAGCTTGAAAAGAAACGCGCTCTGTGCGCCTCATCCATGGAGTGTTCCTTGGCTGCCCTTCCTTCTGATAGACACAGGACCCTTGTTCCCTCCTCACAGGGGATGGCCTTTACATAGACAGACGCAGAACCCTTATTTTTCATCTTGGGTGTTGCCCTCTTTACCATCTCTGAACTGCTTTGTGTAGGTCGATCTTTTATCGGAACGCTCTATGACTATGTAGGGATATCCCCTCTTTTTCAACAGCTCCAGGTTTTCTTTGGTGGCTATCCCTCTATCCATAACGATGGACAGAGGCGTTGGAATGGTGTTCAGGGCAGAAAGAGAGTCTGGTATGGAAGGATCTTGTCAAGCCATAGACATTTTTTCTTTTATTAGAAAATAAAGCAAACTGCAATTCTGGTATCCGTGGGTTGTTTACCACTTTGTAACGAATCGTTTCGGTTTGCTTTATTTTGGTATAATAATATATGTTTGTCATGGATCTTTCAGGAGATGAGGGACTATAGGTACTACGACGATTATCAATCTGGTATCCGCGGGTTAGCATTTTAAGGGATCATGCGCATGATCCGTGATAGTCGACTTCACCGCATCAAAGATATTTTGAGCAGCGATTAAAGCATATTCTACCATTTTGTGAGTAGCATCCGGTAAATCTGCTGGATAACGACCACGAATAGACCATGAGTTAAGTATTTCAAGATCATTTTCGTCTATTTTGAATTTATCTTTGTCGGCAAGACGAGATAAAAGGTCAAATAAGTCATGTATTCTCGGCACCAAAATTTCTCTAAAAATTAATAATGCTTTTAAAGCTTTTTCTGCTGTAAGATGAGCATGCAAACAGACTATGCGACCTCGAATATCTGAGTGTCCTGTAAGCGCTACGGCAGCGTCTAGTTCCTCACGAGATTCTTATAGCCATTTCTTCGCCTCTTCCAGAGTATCAGGAGGCAGTTCGCTCATAAACTATCTCGCCCTCGTGTGCGGGCCAATACATCATGGAACCATTAACATTTTGTCGCTCGGTGAACTCTTTGATATCTGCAACGATGACATCACATGGAATTGGCGCGGTTATAGCTCTGCGTACCTTGCCCATAAGACTAATAACTTCTTGTCGTAGCAGTTTGTCAAAGATTACTAGTAGGTCTAGATCACTGTCTAGTCCCATGTCGCCACGGACTACAGATCCAAATGCAATTATTTTAAGCGGATGAAAGTTTTCAACGATATCGTGTACTACTGTTGGCATCCAATAACGGATAGATGCACCAGATTTCTTTTCATCTTTGGCAAACAAATCTAGTGAACTGTTCATGAATAATATATTACTTCTACTTAGAAGGTTTGGAAATGAATTGGGAATGAAATAGATATAACGAGATCACACGCACCGATGTCGGACGGGCTGGCGCTCCCACTGAACAGGCTAAATGATACAGGACGATACTAGCTTGACCTTATGACGCTTATGGACCTAATATGTCTATTTGTGCTTGTCAATGGCCATGCAACTTAGGTGTCCGTGAACATGCAATATTGCATGGCCATTGACAGGAAGCAATTGGAATCTTCGGTTTTAGCGGAAGAGATTTCTTTTCAAATTCGAAAAGTTGTTCATCTGAAATTAATAACATCATATCTAATTTATCTCACTTATTGAAATAAAAGTGGTGGATACTGACCCACGCTCCTAGAAGAGAGTGGCGCATCCGCGAACCAAGTTGAAGACGAAAGTGCGTGAACTATGCACTTGAATCTGTCACCTTAGGATGCAAAAGCGTCAACTGATACAACAGCTATTACGATACTGAACTATGGCCTCAACAAGACCATCAACAGTATGTTCTTGCGCCACTATATGTACTCTAAAGTCGTAATCCTTAGCAGTACGCTCTGTTATAGGACCTATGCATGCAACCAAAGGGGGCAGATTTTCTCTGCCTACACTCTTGGCAAAAGCATCCACAGCAGACGAAGACGCAAAGGTGATAACCTGAGCACTCGCGAGCTGTGCCAAGCAAGCATCACTTGGTTTAACGGGCAAAGTTATATATGCTTCAACAACATTAACATCCCAACCCTTTTGTTTCAAGCCCTTGGATAAAAGATCATCCGCATCCCGTGCCTGAGGAAGCAGTATCTTATTTGATACAGTACTACTGTTAGGTAAAGGGAATATATCGAGTAGAGCAGACGACAAAGCCTCCTTGGGCATAAGATCAGCTTTTATGTTCCATCTCTCCAGTGCCTTAGCGGTACTTGGCCCCACAACTGCAATAGCAGGTCCGTCAAGATCACGCACATCTTTCAATAAAGGCATAAACCTCTCCACAGTATTTACGGAAGTGAATAGCACCCACTCATATGAACCAACTTCAGCGGCGGATTTTGACAGAGCAACACCATTATCCAAAGGATCAACTATTTCAATGAGCGGGACATCCACAACCGATGCACCGGCTTTAGACAACTTATCTGAAAAGTCATGAGCTTGTTTTCTGCTGCGGGTTACGGCAACAGTCCAACCAGCCAACGGCTTGGGCGGTAACAACTTGTCGGTCAATGGCTTAACCGCTGATTACTTGACACCTCGTTGATATTGGTGAGCGGTGCCAACCCGACTACATCACCTATAACAATAACGGCCGGAGGATTGAGATCAAGCAGGTCCACATCCCGCATTTCTCCCAAAGTCGTCAACAGTATACGTTGGCTGTCCCAAGTGCCCCACTCTATAGCCGCTACCGGCGTGGATGGCAATCTGCCACCTTTTATCAAACGGCTTGAAATCTCCTTTCTATTCTCTACACCCATCAACAAAACAATGGTTCCACCTACTTTGGCAATAGCTTCCCAGTCAACAGCGATTTTGGTTGAGGAAGCTTCACCGGCCCCATCTTCACCGGCCCCATCTTCACCGGCCCCTAAAATCGCGGCATCTTGAATATGCCCGGTAACTAAAGTAACCACCGAGGCAAGTTGTCTATATGTCAAAGGTATTCCCAGACTCGTTGGGACACCCGTAGCCGAAGAGATACCCGGAATAATTTGAAAGTCTACTTTTGCTCGGGTTAATGCTTTAACCTCTTCCGCCCCCCGTCCAAATACAAAAGGGTCGCCTCCTTTTAATCTGACCACCCTTGTATACGACTTAGCGTATGAAACAAGCAGGGAATTAATCTTATCTTGCATACGTGCTTTGCCCGGTACTTTTCCAACATCAACCAACTTTACTTCAGGCGGTGCCAACTCAAGCAGCCTTTTATCTATCAGGCGATCATAAAGCACAACTTCGGCATGGGATAATACCTCTGCACCCCTGACCGTTATAAGTCCCGGATCGCCCGGACCTGCTCCCAACAAATATACAGTCACCGTCGGTCAACCTTTTCCTCAGCTTTGCGAAATATTGGTAAAAGCTCCTCACCGCAATCGTCCAGCAACTGCTTTGCAAGAACAGTACCTAGCTCAACCGGATCTTGCCCTGACGCATTACGTTTTATGACAACACGACCATCTAAACTTGCTAACATAACCTCCAAATGCAAAAGATCCGGACACAAAGAGTCTGTTTCACGGTGTGCACAAGCACCAACCGGTAGATCACAGCCAGCACCCAACGTAGATAAAAATGCCCGCTCTGCTTTTACTTCCAAGTTTGCTTGTCTGTCATCTATTTCGAGTAGAAGTTTTTTTACCGGTTCGTCATCTCTCCTACATTCTACGGCTATAGCGCCTTGTCCGGCTTGGGGAAGCATTAAGTAAGTCGGTAAAGGCAAAACGTATAAAGCCGGAGAACGAAGTTCTAAACGATCCAAAGCACACAATGCCATAGGAGCTATCGCGCCCAGTTTTTTTATCTTAGCTAATCTGGTTTCTATATTACCGCGCAGATCACAAAAAACTAAATCGGGTCTGATCCATGCCAATTGGCAACGCCGACGTGATGATCCGGTTGCGATTAAAGATCCCGTCGGTATTTCAAACATTGAGGATAAGGAGGTTTGATAGTTTACCAGCCCGTCGCGCCTGTCATCTCGCTTTACAACTGCCGCCAAGAAAAGAGCCTCAAGATCATTTGACGGTAGGTCTTTGGCGGAATGAACCGCTATATCCGCGTCACAGCTCAAGACAGCCTGTTGTATCTCTTTGACAAAAACTCCCTGCCCGCCAAGTTCAGAAATGGAGATATCGGCTTTTAAATCACCGGTGGAATGTACTGTAAGAATCTCTACTTCTAATCCGTGATCAACACTCATGAGCAACGAAGCAACCTTGTTCGCTTGTCGGTAGGCAAGGGGACTCCCCCTAGTGGCTAAACGCAGTTTGTTCAAACCCGTCAAAGCCCAAACAGGGATTTCAACAGTTCAACCGCGTTCTTATCATCGGATGAATCCACACTCTGTTTAATCGTGGCAATAGGGTCATGCAACAACTTATTGACCAACCCCTTAGTTAAAGCATCAACGGCGCTCAGCTGGGCGGCATCCAAGTTACCTAACCGAGATCTATAGTGTTTCAGTTCCGAATCTCGAATATATTCAGCCTTTTTACGTAATGAAACAATTAAGTCATCCATTTGCCGAGAAGCCATATAACTACTATAACTCTCTGCGGATTCTTTAACTATTATTTCCGCCTGAGCCAAACTGGCGAGGCGATTTTGCATGTATGTTTCTGCAAAATTAGAAAGATCATCTATGTCAAGCAGCGTTATACCATCTATCTTTTCAACATTTTGATCTATGTTGCGTGGCATACCCATATCTAGAATCAACATAGAGTCCTTACCTTTAGCTCCGTTTATGCCCCCAGCCTCAGCCCTACTGCCGACCTTCACGTTGGCAAAGTCTTCCACACTCAATAAAGTCTTTGAAGTTGAAGTTGCAGCTATTACAACGTTAACCTGATTCAAGATTTGACCAAGTTCGTCTAAGGAGGCGGCCCTGGCATTAGTTATATTTTTTACTAAACCAGCAGCCTTGCTTTTGGTTCTATTTGCAACCACGATCTCATTTACGCCCGAAGACCTCTTAAGAGTTGACAATACCCCTTTTGCCATATGACCTGCCCCAATAAGGAGTATATTTGTGTCTTTGAGCCCGTTCACAACCGTAACTTTGTTCATATTCGCTTGTGCAGCCTTACCCTTGGCGCCATTAAGTTTTTGAGCAATTAATGGTATGGCGGCACCCGAGAGAGAGGTCGGTCCTTGGGATATAAGAGTCTGGGAACGTACTCGCTTGCCCGCTCTCAGGGCAAAATTGAATAGCACGTCAAGTTGATGCCCTGACATACCGTTCGCCTTGGCGGCGGTCCATGCATCACGTACCTGAGCCAGTATTTCGTTCTCGCCCAACAAGGACGAATCCAAACCGGCAGCAACTTTGAATAAGTGTGAAGCAACTGAAACTTGTCCATATAAGAGATAAAGGCGATCGTTTAACTCACTCATCAAAACACCACATGAACTTGCCAAATACTTCTGTATATGTTCAACCCCACGCCCCGCCTCATCAGCTAAAACGGCATAGACCTCCACACGTAAGCAGGTGGACAACACAACTGTTTCGGATATGTTTGGATGCCTGCTAAGATACGCAAATGCACCTTGAAGTTCAGTATTGTTGACGCTTGCCCGTTCCAGTAGTTCTAAGGGTGCGCTATGGTAGCTCAATCCGACAACAGCTAGGCTCATGGTTATAAGCTTATATCTTACTTTGGTAAAAATACATAATATGAAAAATAATATATTTAATAATATCATCTAAGGTAACTATGTTGAACACCGCCACATCTACAGCAGCATTCCTACTGTGTATAGCTTTTTCAATGTCAACCATGGATAAGTGGTTGGAAAAAGCCACACGGCACTATCTGGTCTGGAGTATAGCACTTATAATGGCAGCTGTAGCAGCCGCAACAATGGCAATAAGCAGTACGGCGGGGTGGAGTGGGATCACGTTTCGCATCTTTTATTTGTTTGGTGGAATTCTCAACGTACCGTGGTTAGCGCTTGGAACCGTATATCTATTGACAACAAAACGTATAGGCGATATCTCTGCCATCATTGTAACCGCTTATTCGGCTTTTTCAATAGGAGTTCTTTTCAGCACACCACTTCTCCATCCAGTTCCCTTGCACCAGCTGGCACAAGGATCTAAAGTATTTTCCATCCTGCCGCAAGTGTTAGCGGGAACAGGATCTTCTGCGGGAGCTTTGGTTATAATAGCGGGTGCGCTCTTTAGCATAGTGAAGGTTCAAAGAGCCAGAGTAATAATCTCAAACTGTTTGATAGCAGCAGGTGTTATGATAATGGGTGCCAGCGGAGTGCTTAACTCAATTTTTGACCAGATGGTTGCGTTTTCCGTTACCTTGGCATTGGGGATAGCAGTAATTTTTGCGGGATTTTTAACTTCTTCCGCTGCACAACCCTCCCCAGCGGGAAAACAGACCCAAATCTGACCGGGAAACCAACCCGGGTTCATTTCTGCCAGGCTTGTAAAGCAGTTAACGGCTTTGCAGCGTTTTTAAACTGACAGTATCCCCTTGCGATATGCCAAGTCGGTCTTTAGCACTGTCCAAGTACATTGCGATTGAGAGCTTTTCGTAAGAGTCGACCACTAAGCCTACTTCTTGTGGTTTCAGGTCCGCATAGGCCTTGACTATTCTGGTTTTGAAAGAACTTCCTCCGTCAAGGCCAAGAACTATTTCCAACGCAGATGCAGCCTCAGTGGAGGCAAACTTCTGGTCAAGCTGTTTGAGTTCTAAAAGCCCAACACTCAGTTGAGCATTGCCAAAGTTATCAATCCAGATCACCTCAGCAACAACACTGCCTTTTACATATCTAACAACAGGCAAATCAATCCCGCACAACAGTTTAGGGTCAACCTGCTCGCCCAGTTCAGCTAAGCTAACTCCTTGGCAAATATAACCTGTTACAGAAGCAAAAATATCTCTCCCGTCAAAAGTTCCGCCGGCTTTGCTAAAATGGTAACGTTCGTTGTTCAGTATCACAGCCTGTTTTATGCCACCCAGAGTTTCGGCTGCCGGTATCAACAAACCGTTGTCAGGTCCCACCAAAAAACACGGTTCGCCCTGTATTTCTATGGCTATTCGCCTACGCTCTGTGCCAACACCCGGGTCCACCACGGCTAACACAACTTGCGGTCTGACAAACCTAACCGCCCTGGCGAGCGTAAGCGCACCGCTTTGGAGTTGGTATGGGGGAATATTATGTGTTATATCAATAACTTTACTATCAGGTGATATGCTGTGAATAACGGCTTTGACAACTCCCGTAAACTCGTCTTGGATTCCATAATCCGATATGAACCAGACTGATTTAGGCACTCTGAGAGGAACTACCCGGCTTGAATATAGCGATCCGCCAAGTACTTGTCCAGATCACTTTGAGTCAGCCGATAGGATTTACCCACCCTTATTGCAGACAGCTCATTAGCGTTTATAAGCCTGTAGACAGTCATGTTTGACACACGTAATAAATCAGCTATTTCAGCAACAGTCAAAAAAACATCCTGTTTTTGTGTATTCAACCTATTTTCAAGAGTCACAATAATCTCACCATAACCTTCCTCTTACTATTAAACTATTCTACGCTATAAAAAGGATCTTGTAAAACTGAATTTATTTGAATTGGCGCAAGGTGAACCGGCGCAGTTTAAACTCCTCTCGAAAGTTGCCTTGACCGTTCTGTTGCTGAAAGCACTGCTTCTATAAAAGCTGAGCGAACTGCTTTTGATTCAAGCACCCTCAATCCCGCAGCAGTCGTACCGCCTGGTGAGGTAACCCGTTTTCTGATTTCCTCAGGAGTACTCCCCTCACGTTCCATTAACTCAACGGTTCCCCGCAGGGTTTGAGCTACAAGCAAGGTGGCTGTATCTCTCGACAGTCCTGCTGCAATTCCTCCTTCGCGTAACGCTTCCGCCACTATTGATACAAAGGCCGGCCCTGACCCCGATAGGCCTGTAACAGCATCCAGCAAGTGTTCCGGTACTCTTATCACCTTGCCAACGGCTAAAAGTATCTCCTCCGCCCAATCAAGGTCTTCTTTATGCACCCCAGAACCGCCTGAAATTGCTGTAATCGATTCACCAACCATGGCGGCGGCATTCGGCATTGCCCGTATTACTGGAACTGTTGCTAAAGTTTCATACAGCCATCCTTCCAAGCGGCTTGTGGGCATACCGGCCATTATCGACAAAACTCTGGAAGGACTTCCTTTAGCTGCCAACTTACAAGCCAGAGCCGCATCCGCAGGTTTTACCGCTAAAACAACACCGTGTGTGTTGGGCATTGCATCTGAGACATATAAAGTAGGGTTGGCATCAAGCAGCTTTTTGCGGATATCCGGATTGACCTCAACTACTGCCAGGTTTTTTATATCCGTCCATTTGGAGTCGAGTAAACCTGCGAGTAGGCAAGACCCCATCTGTCCTCCACCCAGAATAGTTAAAATAAAGTTATCAGCCATACCATTACTCACAGGCAACTGGTTGCTTGACAACCAGATAGCTGCACAAGTTTTGCAACCGCTTTGCAGAATCAAGCCAAGTGTATTTTTTTGCGCGAGCCTGAGCATGACGGGAAATACCGTCTGACAGCTCGGTATTCGTCAACAGCATTCTGGTATAAGCGGAAAAAGCATCTTTATCAAAGTTGTCAACCAGAAAACCGGTGATTTTGTGATCTATCAATGACTGTAAACCGCCTACTGCGGAAGCGACAACCGGGGTACCGCAAGCGGCAGCTTCCAGTGCCACCAAACCAAAGGATTCGGTCTTAGACGGTACTAAACACACATCGGCTGCTCTGTAGTAAGTTGATAAACGCTCATGCGGCTGAGGCTCAACAAAATAAACAGCATCACAGACTCCCAAACGCTGTGATTGTGCTTTCAACTGTGTAAGTTGATGTTCGCCACTTTTCCCGCTGGGCCCACCCACAATAGCCAAAACGGCATTAGGAAATGTCTTTCGTATGTCAGCTAGCACTTCAACAGCTATGTCGGGACCTTTGAGAGACTGGATACGCCCTACAAAGAGCAGCAGGGGATCTGCGTTAATCCCAAGTGCCCTTCGGGCCTGAGAAGGCATCCCGGGTCCGAAAAATGCATGATCAACGGCAGGGGGAACAGTATGGATACGAGAAGGATCAGCCTTATAAAGCTCCCTAAGTTGTGCCTCTTCGGTTGCGGAACAAGCCAACATTGCATCGGAACATTGTATGATTTCAGTCTCAGCCAATGCTCTTTTAGCAAGAAATATCGGGTCTTCATCAGGATCGGCGATTGCTTTCACTCGAGCCAAAGTATGAAAAGTGGAAATTAAGGGAATATTGAATTCATGCTTCAAAATATGTGCCGCAATTCCCGATAGCCAGTAGTTGGCGTGAATTGCATCATAAGATAGCCGCATGTCCATCATTTCAGCAACATTGGAGGCAAACTCTTCCGCCAGTTCCGGTAAAGACTCTTTGGGGATCAGAGCCAACGGACCGCCACGAACATAATGCAGTCTAAAGCCCGGTTCTACGAGGACGCTGGAAGGATAGTCACGGGTCAAAGCTCTGGTGTAAACATCGCACTCATTACCCAGCCGGGCTAAAGCAGTCGCCAGTTGATGGACATAAACATTCATACCCCCGCCATCTCCGCTGCCGGGTTGAGACAGCGGAGATGTATGCATTGATATGATAGCCAACCTAAGGGGTGTTTTTAGAGGCATTTTCCCGTTTGAAAGATGTGTAAACATGTATAAGGGTCTGTTTTTGGTCATTGTTTAAAAACTTATCTGCCAGTATGGACCTTGGTACGTCTATATCTTGCCCGTGATCATCCAAAATCCCAGCCCTGACATATAGCGTCTCGGCAGATATGCTTAGTGCTCTTGCAATCTGTTGCAGTATTTCAGCAGAAGGTTTACGTAGTCCGCGCTCTATCTGGGAAAGATAAGGGTTTGAAATACCGGCCAACTCCGAAAGCCGCCGTAAGCTGAGGCGGGCATTATTTCTCTGTTCAGATATGAAACCTCCAAGTTCCCGCCATTTACCCGCAAGTTGGGCCATATCCGGCTTTATCTTTTCCACATCATCCCCGTATCATCTGCGATCATTGTAAATGCTCATCTACCTTGATTTCACCTGATTGATAGCGCCTGACCAGTTCGGCTTGGATGCTGTCTATATGTTTGTGCAGTAAACGGCGCTTATGCGACAACTCTCTTTCCAGATCTTTCAAAGAAGACAACATTGACTCAATCTCAGAATGTTCCAACGAATCTAGCAGGATCATATTTTGAGAGTTTACTACTTGTTCTACTTTTTCTATCCATTCAGTAGCATTTTGGCCGGGAGATAGGAAAACCGGTAAGTGGCCGATACCGCTGGGGCGAGGGTGAGCCGCCAGAATTGTTGAGAGTTTATCTGTCAAAACCGTCAGATCATTCTGTTCACTCTGCGGGTTGGTATCTTCAACTTCAAGCCAGGCTTTCAGCAAATCAAGTCGACCTTGAGCAACTCTTCGCGTATAAGAGATGGCAACTTCGGCCTCCATGCACTCATTGCGTATGCAGCGAAGTTCATCAACTCCCATCTTCTTCAAATCATCACGACTTGGAGACAGAAACAGCTTATCCCACTGTTGTTCCTCAGTTCTTGGAACATCTTTTTTCACAACACCTTCTTGCTCCATTGCCATCCTACTTTCCCGATTTTCTTGATTTTCGACCAAACCATTCTGCTTTATTAGGCGGCCAGTAACGGTATATGACTTTCCCCAATACCATATCAAGTGTTATGGGTCCAAAGGTTCTGCTGTCTGTACTGGCTAATGGATTATCACCCATAACTAATACCTTATCATCATTTATTTCGCTAATCCTTTTAATTAGTATACGTCTTGTTTGCCGGGGATCTCTAACTGCTACTATGTCCCCCGGCAAAAAAGACAGCCGACGGAGAAACAGGTTGGTGCGCAACACCACAACACGTTCTCCATTATACAACGAAGGCTCCATACTTGAGCCAATAACCTCAATCCTTGTCAACAAGCGAGCGGGGGACGACTTCTCCAATGTATAATCATTCTTTCAAATTTATATATTTTCCACTTTTCAGACATTGTGATAGTATTATTATTATAAATAAGCTAGTATAATCAGAATAACAACTAAAATACTACCGTGTATAATTAAAAAAGACCAGGACAGACTCAAGAATGTCCGGAAAGGAACAGTTATGAAAATGAATACTAAAAGTTATTTCTTGTCATTGTTGGACAAATTCAACAAGCCAATTGTCGCTTACGCACACTGCGACCTGCCTTGTGGTGTATACGATCCCGCGCAGGCGCGTATTGAAGCGGAATCGGTAAAAGCCTGTATGGAAAAGTTCAATACATCTGACGACGAAGTTTTCAAACAAAGAGCAGTCACTATAAAGGAACAAAGAGCAGAACTTGTAAAACACCATCTCTGGATACTCTGGACGGACTATTTTAAGCCCGAACATCTTAATAAGTTCCCGGAACTACACGAGCTGTTTTGGAAAGCAACCAAGTCTGCTGGCGAAACAAAAAAGACCAACAACACCGCTGTGGCAGATGAGTTGTTGAGTCATATAGAAGCTATTGCCAAGATTTTTTGGGAAACTAAAAAAAGCTAAACTTTAATTTCTGCCCATCCATTCTTAATAACAGTTTGGTCGGCGCTTTTGGCCTCAAAAGCATAAGAATGTATTCCGCCGGAAGATCCGGCATCATACAAGGTGGTGGCAACATCGTTACCCGGTAATACAAATTTGGCAAACCTAACTGCCAACCGGGCTAAACGCTGCGGATCTTGGTCCGCGGCAAGTTTAAGTACTGCCTGGCTTGTCATTGCCATAGTGCATAACCCATGCAGTATAATGCCGGGGAGTCCGACACTTTTAGCAACAGCCTCATCTAAGTGAATTGGATTACGATCTCCGGAAGCATCTGCATAACGCTGCGTTTGATCCTGGTCCACATGAACAGTGAATGTGCCGATCGGATTTGATCGCAGACCTTGGCCAAATGTATGATCGGGCTTATCTGGGCCGCCACTGCTTCCATCACTGACTTGTCGTATAAACATCGTACCGTACTGAGTCAATACCAGCCCGCCGTCTTCGGTATCATGGCTTGTCAATTTTATTGTGTAACGAGATCCGGTAGGGCTCACTCTTATGCTAAACGCCTCAGCCTGCGTAGTAAGTGAACGTCCGGGAATCAACGGACGTGAAAAGTGCATATCGTGTTCTCCGTGCACCAGCATCAACAGCGATTCAGCCGGAACCACATCTCCAACCGCATACCCCAAGCCACTCCACGCCGCCACTACTCCAAATACCGGCGGAGCATACTTACCTTCCAAATAAGCAGGAATATCATCATTGGTGGCCAAAGCATACGCTTTAGCCCGGTTAGGATCTATCACCTCAACCTTTTCCGGATAAACGGTACCTAACTTTTCAACAGCTAATGCCATTTCGTTTGCTCCTTTCCATCTTTTATCACCTTATACATCCTCTGTGCTGTTGACACCTTGTAATCAAGGGATCTTCTTGTATTTCAGATAAATCTATCTTATTTCCACACTGCTCACAGGTATCGTAAATACCTTTTTCCAAACGAGTTAGTGCATGCTCAACACCGGACAGTTCCGCCTCCAACTCCGTGATAACGTTACGATTCCAGGTTTGGACTTTGACAGCACTTGTATCACCGGGGTTGCCGGTATCATAATTCTTATTTACATCCACGAACATCAATTCTATACGATAAAGCTGGCAGTTGCGAAACTGTACCAGGTGTACCAGGTATATATGGTAGAAATTTTTTACTCACACCGGTTCCGCGGTTATCAGTACACCAAGTGCACTGATAATACCTTTAGCCGCTTCGCGCCCCTGGGCCATAGCTTCAACAACGCTTGACGGTCCGTTCAGCGCATCACCCGCCACCCAACAGTTATCCCTCAGCGGTTGGGTCACCATTTCAAGGCTTCGTTCGTGTAAAAGTACTGCCTTAGCTATTGTTGAATAAGGTCCCCTTTCACTAAGTCCGCTGGCTTCTATGGAAGTTCGCGGCATATCATCTAAAGAGCGATTTGGATGAAGGGGCAAAGGTGGAAGGATTCCAGCACCTACAGAATTATCTACCTTAAATCCTGTCGCTATGACCATACCGTCAACATCCATATATGAGGTATCCTTTATCAGTTTCCAAAACGATTTGGATGATGGAGCCAGTACTACTCCTTTGATTGCACCGTTGTTTTCTTCCAATGATTCAACCCTTGTACCAAAGCGTACAGATACTCCTTCTTTTACAGCTTGTAACAGCTCATCATGACGTACTCTAGCATCAGACTCTTTGCTTCTGCGTATTGATAGTGGGTGTTTGCCAAGTCGTCTGGCTGTTCTGCATACGGCCATAGCTGTGTCACCACCACCGATAACAAGAAGGGGCAGGTTTTCTCCATCTGCCTGAGATTGACCGAAGAGATGATCTGTAGCTTTATCAGGTAGGTGCGAGTTTTCAAGAAAGGTCCTTGCATCTACTACACCTTTTAAATGTGAGCTGTAAAGGGATAGCGAAGGTGGGATAGAGGCACCATGCGCCAGCAACACAGCATCATAGTTTTTACAAAGTTCGTTCAGTCGCACATCTTTACCAAGCGTGCAGTTTAAAGAAATTGTTAGATTCTCAAACTGTTCAAGTATTTTAAGCATTGAGGTAACAAGATTGCGTGGTAAAACATAGCCGGGCATACCCCAAGAAAGTACACCACCAAGGCGATCGTCTCTTTCCAAAATCCTCACCTTAACCCCGGTGGATAACAGCCAATATGCTGCCGCTATTCCGGCGGGTCCACCACCGACAACGACTACTTGGGGCTTTGATTGAACATTTGACTGTGTCAAAGTATGCATAAAATCACCTGAACAGATATCGGCTTTACGCTCTAGGGGGGGTTGGATTTGCATATCAGCGACAAAACGTTCCAACAGACCAATACTTACCGGTTTCGCCCCAGCAAGATTAAGCGCACATGTCCCTTCGCATTGAGCTTCTTTATCACAAACACGTGCACAGATGGCCGCGAATATGGTAGTTTGATCCAACACCTCGCCAGCCTTTTTGATATCGCCATTTTTTATAGCCGTTATGAACCCGGGTATATCGTTATGTGCCGGGCACCCCCAGACGCAACTCGGGTCCGGGCAGTTAATACAACGGGATGCCTCAATCTGCGCGTCGTGCAATGAAGAAAATCCCATTTCCACCTCTTTCATATCTCCTTCTATCGGGTCCGGGAAATAGGGAAGGGGACGTTTAGGAATTGAATTGAGAACAGACCCTTTGACAGTAATGGCGCCATAAGGACATACATGTTCACATATGCGACACCCGATACATGAAGCACTGTCAGACACAAATAGGCCGTTGTCGTCTATTGACAGGACATTGACGGGGCAACGAACGACACAGTCGCCACACTCAACGCACGACAACGACCATATCTTTACTTTTGGCATTTTCAGATCTTCCGGTTCTTTTGAAGTTTTTGACGACAAACTCCTCATGTAGCCAATCCCCCTATCTGAAAGTAAAACCATGACGTTACCGCGCCAATAACCAGTATAAAAACAAGCGAAGCAACCCTACCCGCCAAAGGGCGAGAACTTAACATCAAAAGTTCATTGTTATAGATGCGGTGCATGCTCCAAAGCGATACCAGCGTGCCAATACCCATTATTACAAGTTGGATCAAAAGAGCTGATCCTGATAGCCCTATCGGAGAAAAGGAAACTAAATGAGAGCGGACAACTCTAAGATGCGCAGTCCCAAAAATATTCCAGTTCCTTCCAAAGGGGTCGGAGATTACCTGAATGATTCTGGGAACGTAAAACAAAAAGGTTGGCGTACGATTTGCTATAAGGTCTGCCGTAACAAGTGGTATAGCGGCATAAGAAAGGGGAACCAGCCAATCTTTTATCCAACGTTTGATAACACCAGTAATCTTGATGATAGTCCTTTCGGTAGCGGCAGCCGCCGGCAAAAGCGTGCTGCCGGCTACAAGGCGAACACCTACAATTCCTATACCGACAACAAGGGCGGTCGCAAAAACTATTCCAAAATAGTCAACAGGGTTGGGATAACGGGTGAAAAAGGGGGTATGTGAATCCAACCACTGATCAAGGCTGGTATACCATAATGTAGCATTAACAGTCATAAATGTTATGACACCAAAGCCGAATATCAACGCCAACGCAATGTCAATTCGACGCTTACCGGGTGCGATGACTGCGCTTAGAGGGGGTTGTACATAAAGCCCGACATTGTCATAGGGGCAAGCCTTATAACACTCGCTGCACAGCCCACACATGGTGGTAGATGAGGTATTTCCCGGCCAGTCATACCAGGGGCATTCATAACCGTCAACTCCCCCACGTAAGCATTCCTTGGTGGGGCATGTGTTACAACGATCAAAATCGCGTGCATGAAATCTTGCAGACATGCCAACGGTGCCAAGTGGCGCAAAAACCGCGGTCAATGGACATAGGTAGGCACAAAAAGTTCTGCGTTCAAAAACAAGATGCATTATGAGTGCAAGCGCAATTATCGCTATTACTAAAAGCCCGGTGGTAAATGGATCCGCCGACGCAGAAATATTATAGTACTCCTCGATAAAGGTGAGTATAATAAACGCCGCCACAGATGGAAGTATCCCCCAGCGAATAAGGGAGCGCGGCCATCGTAAATTTAAACCTATACTACGCCTTTTGCGTTTCCACAAGGCACCTCTTTGAACCCATTCAGCAAAACCGCCAAACGGACAGACCATACACCAACCCCTTCCTACGCCAGCCATGAGCAACCACACAAGCGACCACCATAACCACCAAGTTATAACTGTAGAAAAGTTCAATCTGCTCCAAGTATCAACGAGGGTTGTATTGAACGCCCAACTCGGATGTGCGGCTGCAACAGCGACTGCTTTTGCTCCCGTAGTTCCTCCACCCCCGGCACCAAAAAATCCATTTACCGCATGAGTTGATGCCTTGGCTGCATTACCGAAATTAACAGCTTTTGTCTTTACGCTTTGGGGCAAAACAGTTCCTCCAACGATTCCGGTTATCAATACCAACCAAAAAAGTAACTGATTTGGCAGAATAACGAGAAACTGAAATATCCTCCAAGAAAGAATGCGATCTATCAGTTTACCCGCTACCGGTATTTTTGTTAAATCCACACCGTTTCTGTAAAAACTGCTGTTAGTCCTCTCGCTACTGTCCGGGAGCTTCGCCGGGTGGTTCTCCAGCCTCGCCTCCAGTCAAGTTTTCCAAGATAACATCCAGGTTGCTAACGTCATTGCTTGGTGGAATAGCTATATGAACAGGGGTACCAAAATCGGAAAATCCCATTGTAACTACTACATTCGCATTAAGTTTGCTGACACCGGTTGTGGCATTTGCAAGATTGAAATTGTATTCAATCTTGTTTATAGTACCGGTTGCGTTTGTCCAAACATCAACAGGAAGCTGGCTTATACCGGTAAAATTAACCTGCTGTTTGAGTAAGGTGTTCATCGTTGACGGAGTAGTTTTTATAGCAGTATCCAGATCAACACTCCCTTTATAAGGAGAAGAGTTAGAAGAATGATCTATATTTGGCGTGCCATGCACAACTGCGGTAAGTAAATAATCGGGGTTAAAGGTTTCAGTTTGAAATACAAAACCAGCCTGAGCAACCGATACGGCATTCAAATCACTCAGCATCAGCTCCACCCAAGGCTTTACCGGGACATTGTGTAACCTGGCTTGTTTGGGTAACCACAAATACATGGTATTTGAGGTGAATATCATATGGGCGGGACTTGGTAACCCCATTCCGGAAAGCTGTATGTTGCCTTGTTGTTTAGCAAAGTTGTAGTCGCCGGTAAACTTTCCACTCAACCCGGAACCCGAAGTGGATCTTAACTTGATATAGCCATTGATCTTTGCACTAGCGGCATTCATAGTTGCCTTAGCCGCATTTAATATTGCATTGCTTCCTATGTCAGAAGAAGTTCCACAACTACTCACAACTAACCCAACAATTAGAACAAGCACCACCCAAGTTGTTCTGTTTCTTGATTTTTCCAATTAATACCTACTCCTTGCAAACATAAGGAGTATATTAGTACTGACCGGTATAAAATAATAGAGTATTTGTACCTAATCAAATAAGTAATTGCACTTATGAAGTAACCCTTATCAATAAGGAACCGTTTATTTTATATAACAAACCTATACACGCTCAAGCCAATATCAACAGTAGTAAAGCTGTGCTAAACTTTACAAGATGAGCTCATCTGATCAAAATATTCAAACTCCCCAAAATCCTAACAACATACTCGGCGGACCGGATCTACCTACCGGATCGGCTGAAATGTGGGATAAACGCTATTCAACCGAAGAACTCGTTTGGTCCGCAGATCCCAATGTGTTTGTACGTGATTTAGTCGAAGGGATGCCTCCGGGAACTGCCATTGATCTTGGATGTGGTGAAGGCAGGAATGCGCTGTGGCTGGCAGAAAAAGGTTGGAAAACAACGGGAGTCGATTTTTCCAGATCTGGTATTGAAAAGGCCAAACAACGTTCAAAGGCTATGGGGTTGGAGGTCAACTGGATAGTAGCCGACTTGTCGGTAGCCGACTTGTCGAAAAATTGGAAGAAGGAATTGACGGGAGTTCCTCCGGGATTTGATCTTGTGGTTATAGCTTATTTGCATCTGCCCAATCAACCCATGCGTAATGTTTTCAAGCTGGCGACAGAGTTACTCAACCCGGGTGGGCACTTGCTTGTAGTAGGACATGACATATCCAATTTGGAACACGGTTTCGGTGGACCGCCCATCCCAGAGGTCCTATACAGTACCGAACTGTTCGCCACTTCCCTGGGAAACATACAGCTGGAACGCAATGAGGTGCTAACCAGAACTGTTGATACCCCTGACGGTGAAAGGCAGGCTTTAGACACTTTGGCATGGGGTTGTAAACCTTAAAATAACAAGTAAAATATTGCCGGCAAATTGAAGTTGTAAGGATGTAAGTTGTCAAGCCAAAAAAGCTATGTACTCGCTATAGATTTGGGAACCGGCGGACCTAAAGTTGCACTTGTCTCACTAGAGGGAGAGCTGATAGCACATAAGCTGGTAACCATAGAGACAAACTTGTTGTCACACGGAGGAGCAACACAAGACCCAAACAGCTGGTGGGAAGCTATAACAAACTCAACTCGAAAGCTCTTGGAAGAGGGGTATGTGCAGCGGGATAAAGTAGTGGCTATATCTTGTACCGGTCAGTGGGGAAGCACCATAGCGGTAGATGAAACGGGGAATGCTATAGCAGACTGCATACTCTGGATGGACACCAGAGGACATCCCTATTCAGCCAAGGTTTTAGGGGGGCCTCTCAAGGTAAGCGGATACGGCCCGACCAAAGTACTTAGATTTGTCCGAAAGACTGCCGGTGCTCCCTCTCCCTTGGGCAATGATCCTGTCGGTCACGTGTTGTATCTCAAAAACGAAGAGCCTGATATCTACCGGGAAGCTGCTTGGTTTTTGGAGCCGGTAGACTATTTGAACATGCGCTTTACCGGGAAAGCGACAGCATCCGCTGTCTCCATGATTTTATGGTGGATAGTTGACACACGCAACCTGTCCAACCCAAATCATCAACCTCGTTATGCATATGAACTGGTACGGCTGGTCGGTATAGATCAAAATAAGCTTCCTCCCCTCGTGCCTACGGGCGAAGTTGTAGGTACCATATTACCGAAAGTCGCGGAAGAGCTTGGACTGAACCGGGATACAAAAGTGGTTACCGGCATCCCTGATCTGCACTCAGCATGCGCTGGATCCGGTGGAATAAATGATTACGATCCCCATATGGCCATATCAACAACGGCTTGGCTGAGTTGTCATGTACCTGCGAAAAAGACCGACCCCTTTCGACAGATTGCCACAGTTGCAGGCATGCTAAAGGACCGTTACCTTCTTGCCAACAACCATGATACAGCAGGTATATGTCTACAGTGGCTACGGGATAATATAATAACTGCTTGCCAAGACGGGCTTACCAAGCCCGATGGGATAACACAAGGTTATGCCGCCTTAGACAACATAGCAGAAAGCGTACCGGTGGGTTCCAACGGTCTCATATTCGCTCCATGGCTGGCCGGTGAGCGTTGTCCCGTTTATGACCGTACATTGAGAGGATCCTTTCATAATCTGTCTTTATCTACCACACGCTCCGATATGATACGAGCCGTATTTGAAGGTGTTGCTTACAATGCCAGATGGATGTTGCAAGCGGTAGAGCACTTTGTGGGAAAAGAACTGGGGCCTGTACGTTTTATCGGAGGAGGTGCAGTATCTGATACGTGGTGTCAGATACACGCCGACATCATGAACAAAACGGTACTAAAAGTACGTGATCCTCTTTATGCCAATGCAAGGGGTGCCGCATTATTCACCGCCTTGTCTTTAGGCGCTGTCAAAAAAGAGGATATACCTCGGCTGGTAAGTATAGAACGTACCTTCAAGCCCAACCCTGACAGCAGGAAAACCTACGACGAGATATATCCGTATTTTCCGCGTTTATATAAGATGGGGAAAAAGATGTATGCGCATCTAAACAAAGAAGGTAAAGGAACCGTAAATATGCCGATTGCAAAAGGAGCAGCCAAGCAGTCAACTACCCCGCCCTCACGGACGGGGCTTGCGGAAGGTTCCGGAAGCCCAGGTTGACCAGACCGAGATATTAAAGAAAGAAGGTGAGACAGATATCTACGTTACATGCAAGTAAGAAGACCTATCCTGGGATGCTTCCTCAGTCCCAGGCTCTAGAATCCGCGTCAGTAGACAACCGTAAGGGCAAGGACGAAACGGGGCGTGGAGGTTGTGGATACACAACAACTGGCATGCAACATGGTCGAGGGGATCGTTCTTTGGAGTTCACCTCTCTAAAGAACAGTCACCCCGTGACTTCGGAGAAATCCGGGGGAGCAGGAGCAAGGAGCGTTGTTGCTCCATTTAGTACCCAATCACGGGTGTTTGTGGTTGACAGCCACGGCAACCCTCTCGTTCCCTGTCATCCAGCCAGGGCACGGAAATTGCTAAAGTCCAGGCGAGCCAGAGTCCACCATTTGGCTCCGTTTGTCATTAAATTGGTGGATAGGGAAGTAGAGCAGTGTGAGGTTCCGGGAGTTGTCGTGAAGATTGACCCTGGCTCCAAATACACCGGTATTGTTTGCGCTCGCGTGGATGAGGCCGGTATAACTCATGGGCTGGTGTCGATCCAGCTTGATCATCGCGGGCAGTTGATTCACAAAAAGATGGGACAGCGGTCCAGCTATCGCCGACGCAGACGGTCAACCAATTTACGTTATCGTGCACCACGATGGAGAAATCGCCACCCACAGGCTTGTCGGACATGTGGAAAAAATGCAAAACATGGAAGTCGATATTGTGGAACGTGTCTTGAGAGTCGTAATTTCATAGATAATGGATATCGCCAATACCGACTTCCACCAAGCCTTTTCCATCGAGTTGCGACCTCCATATCATGGATAAATCGTTTGTCCAGGTGGGCTCCGGTTACAAGATTGGCGATGGAGCTGGTGAGCTTTGATACCCAGGTGATGCAGAACCCTGAGATATCCGGTGTTCAGTATCAACAAGGTACCCTGGCGGGCTACGAGGTACGGGAGTATCTTCTTTGTAAGTGGGGGAGGAGGTGTGCATACTGTGGAGATGCCAACACACCTCTACAAATTGAGCACATTCTGGCTCGCTCCAAAGGTGGAACGAATCGAATCTCAAATCTTACCCTTGCCTGTAGGAAATGTAACGAATCCAAAGGCTCTCTAGCTGTAGATGCTTGGTGCAAGCGATATTTCGGAGAACAAAAGGGAAGGAAAATTGTTGCCAGAGTCACCGGCCAGGCCAAAGCTCCCTTGACGGATGCAGCGGCGGTCAATTCCACCCGTTGGGCATTGTGGCGGGAGCTTGTTAAGACAGGGCTACCAGTTGAGACCGGTACGGGTGGGCGAACTAAATGGAATCGTAGTCGGCAGAACATCCCTAAGTCTCATACATTGGATGCTCTGTGTGTAGGTGTGACCGATATCGTCGGTGCAGTGCCAAGCAGTGCACTAACTGTCACCTGCACAGGACGAGGCCAACACCAGAGGACAAGACCCAATAGATATGGTTTTGTCCGTCTAAGACTACCTCGACAAAAGACCCATCACGGCTTACGTACAGGTGATTATGTGCGGGCAGTGATGCCAAAAGGCAAATACAAAGGAGTTCATGTTGGACGTATAAGTGTGCGATCATCTGGAAGCGTTCGAGTAGGAAAGACAGACGGCATTTCTGCGAAGAATTGCACGGTTTTGCAACGAGCAGATGGTTATGGATATGAGAGAAAGGAGGAAACGCCTCTCCTCCCCGCCCTTACGGACGAGGTATCCGAGGCGTGAAAATTGATGAATAAAGATGAGTTAGATATGGTGCTTGCGGTA
The DNA here is from genome assembly GCA_023379935.1 of Actinomycetota bacterium. Taxonomy (GTDB): domain Bacteria; phylum Actinomycetota; class Acidimicrobiia; order Acidimicrobiales; family JAMCPD01; genus JAMCPD01. The sequence continues at coordinate 22,153 of JAMCPD010000022.1, forward strand.
GTAAAGTCATCACTCAAACCTTACCTAGGCAAGTTCTCCTCCAACGAACGTCTCCCCGAAGAAGGAGTTCCCAAAAAACAGATACTGAAAGAAATATGCGAGATGCGTGAAGTAGAAAGGCATACCTGGCAGGAGGGCTACGTATCAGGAGCTGTCTATCATGGTGATCCAGAGTGGATGAATTTTCTAAACGAGGTCTACGCGCTAAACGCAGAAATCAATCCCTTGCATGCAGACCTATGGCCCAGGGCCACCCGTTTTGAAGCCGAAGTTGTAGCAATGACTGCAGATATACTGGGCAAAAACAACAGCCCCACAAAGAACACAGATGGAGGAGTAGTCGGATTCGTAACCTCAGGAGGAACCGACTCCATACTCCACGCTGTACGTTGTGCAAGAGACCATGCACAAAAAGAAAGGGGGGTAACAAATCCAACTATAGTTATGCCAACTAGCGCCCATGCCGCTTTTCTCAAAGCTGCGCAATACTTCTGTCTAGAACCGATAAGAGTAGCCGTAGATGATCAAGGTCGTGCGGTCCCAAGAGAAATGGAAGCTGCTATAGATGAGCGAACCGCTATACTGGTTGGTTCCGCGCCTTCTTTCCCTTGGGGGGTAATTGACCCGATTGAAGAACTTTCCGAACTCGGGCATGCTAGGGGAATATGGTTCCATACAGACTGTTGTCTGGGCGGGTTCTTACTGCCCTTTGCCAGCCAACTTGGATATGATATCCCAAAGTTTGATTTTGCGCTTAAAGGAGTAACTTCAATATCCTGTGACACACACAAGTATGGGTATGCAACAAAAGGAAGCTCGGTACTTTTATTTCGCAACAAGGACCTGCGTCACTATAGTTACTTTAAAGTTACAGACTGGCCGGGTGGGTTGTATAACTCTCCCACCATGGCGGGAAGCCGCCCTGGGGCACTTTTAGCCACGGCTTGGGCTGCCATGTTGGCAATGGGTAAAAACGGCTATTTAGAAGCAACCGAGAAAATAGTTGCTACCACCAAGAAACTGAGAGAAGGTATATCCGAAATAAAAGAGCTGAGGCTGTTGGGCAATTCCGTGCTGGTAACAGCCTTCACCTCTGATGCCTTTGATATATACGCACTGGGGGATCTGATGTCTGAAAAAGGTTGGAATATAGGCGGACTTCAGCTCCCTCCGGCGCTGCACATGGGAGTAACCTTGCGTACCGCTCAGCCCGGTGTTGCAACAAAGTTCTTGACCGACCTTGCCGACTCAGTAAAAAAGCTAAACAGCGAACCGGGAAGGCAGTCTGTCATGGCGCCGATATATGGGGTCGGGAAACATATAGACACAGAGGTTTCTTTAGATGACATATTGGTTGGTTATTTGGACGTACAGTACGATACCAGATAAGCGCGATAATTTATAAAGTAAGCGTACTAAGCGTGCCTAAGTTTTGTTCCAACAGGTGTATCTTCCGCTACCCACCCTTTTGCAAGCAGCTGTTTGCGTAAAGAGTCTGCGAGGGCATAATTTCCTGCAAGCCTGGCTTGATCTCTTGAGTTTACCAACTTGGTTATTTCGTCATCCACGAGGTTATTATCGGTCACCGCGGCAAACAGACCGAGTGCTTGGCATAAAGAGAATACCTCTCCTGCCACCAAGGCTCCATATGCAAGTTGGCCCTGATCGGCTAAGGTGTTGGCTTTGCGAACAAGATCAAATATAACCGCCAACGCGGCTGGCGTATCTAAGTCATCCTCCATTTTATCGTGAAACTGCTTTGTTGCTTGGGCTAACTCTCGGTTAAGGGGATCGGGGAGAGAATCGGGAAGAATATCGGGGTTCTCAAACCTGCGCTTCAGTGCATCAAGGCGCTGGAGTGCATCTTGGGCATCAAGTATTGTCCTTTTCGTAACCTCCAATGGCGAACGGTAATGAGAACGCAACACCAATAGACGATAAGAGCGGGGATCTGTCTGTTCAACCAAGTCCTTCAAGGAAACAAAATTGCCCAAAGACTTTGACATCTTTTCACCCTCCACAACAACCCAGCCATTGTGCATCCATCTTCTGGCAAAACGCCGCCCCAACCCTTGTGCTTGTGCCCTCTCGTTCTCATGGTGAGGAAAGGCTAAATCTGCGCCACCACCATGCAGGTCAAAGTCCTCCCCCAACAAGTCCAGCGCCATTGTCACACATTCCGTGTGCCACCCCGGTCGCCCTTTTCCCCAAGGTGAATCCCAGGTTGGCTCGCCCGGTTTAGCGGGCTTCCAAAGCACAAAATCAAGCGGTGAGCGTTTATGGCTGCTGCATACCATCAAACGAGCACCGCTTTTCAAAGTATCCAAGGGTTGGTGAGCAAGCAAGCCGTATCCGGGAATCTTCTCCACCTCCATGTACACACCTTCAACTGTGTTATATGCAAGCCCTTTTTCAACCAGATGGGCTATCACTTCAACCATCTGGGTAACATACTGAGTAGCGTGGGGTGTATGGGTAGGTCGAAGAATTCCCAAAGCATCCATCACATCCCACCACTCTTGTTCATATTTCGCGGCAATTTCCGCCGTAGAAGAGGATACTTGATTGGCTTTTTCGATGATCTTATCGTCTATGTCGGTTACGTTGGACACATAGGTAACCTCTATGCCCATAAACTGCAGATAGCGCCTGAGCACATCAAAAATCAGTCCAAAGCGTCCGTGCCCTATATGGGGAGTATCGTATACGGTTGGACCGCATACATACATCGCCATCCGGTTATCATCGCGTAAATCCAGTTCAACCAAGTTTCCAAGGGCTGTGTCGTAAATTCTTATCACAATAAGCTAGAGTATCTAAAGTTATGGTTAAATGTACAGTTAATATACCAAATTCACCTTCTTTAGACGGTTTGGAAAATAAATGGTCTTGCATATGGGAACAAAACGGTATATATGCCTTCACGTTTTCAAAAAACCGTGAAGGCATATATTCAATAGACACCCCCCCTCCTACGGTATCCGGAACATTGCATGTGGGCCATGTTTTTTCATATACCCACACCGACTTTGTGGCACGTTATAAACGGATGTGCAAAATGGATGTTTTTTATCCGATGGGATGGGACGACAACGGACTGCCGACAGAAAGAAGAGTTCAAAACCACTACGGTGTGCTTTGCGATCCGAATCTTTACTATGTACCGGATTTCAAACTGCCACCATCTCCTACCCATAAACACGAAAAGCATTTGAGCATATCCAGACAGAACTTTATAGAACTGTGTCTGAAGCTAACCGAGGAGGATGAGCAGGCATTTGAAAAACTATGGAAATATTTGGGCCTGAGCGTAGACTGGTCCAACACTTATACGACAATTGGCTTGGACGCTTGTAAAATATCCCAACGCAGCTTTCTGCGATTACTAAAAAGAGGTATTGTTTATCAGAATGAAGCCCCATCCCTATGGGACATAGACTTTCAAACTGCGGTTTCTCAAGCAGAACTTGAGGATCGTGAACAATCAAGTGCGTACTATAAACTACGTTTTGTCTGTAAAAAAACCGCGGATGAAAGTAGCGCGGGTGAAATTGAGATAGACACTACCCGTCCCGAACTGCTTCCCGCATGCGTGGCAGTGGTTGCTCACCCCGATGACAAGCGATATCAACCTCTTTTCGGCAAGAAAGTCCTTACGCCGCTGTTTGGATCAAGCGTTGAAGTACTGCCGCATGAAGCGGCCGATCCGCAAAAGGGCACTGGTGCCGCAATGGTTTGTACCTTTGGAGACACCACGGATATAACCTGGTGGAAAGGGTTAAACCTGCCGCTAAGAACAATCATTGACCGAAGTGGCCGTCTGCAGCCAATCAAATGGGGTGAAGGCAACTTCGAGTGCATGGATACCCAAGCCTCCCAAGAGGCATACAACGCTTTAGTTGGGTTAACCATCAACCAAGCCAGAAAGGTAATAGTTGAGCTCTTGAGCAAAACGCAATCATTGTTGGGAGAGCCAAGACCCATAAAACATATGGTGAAGTTTTATGAAAAAGGAGAACATCCACTGGAGATTGTAACCTCACGCCAATGGTTTATTAAGATTTTAGATTTGAAAGAGGACCTGTTGAAGCGGGGAGAAGAGTTGTGCTGGTGGCCACCTTCAATGGCCACCCGCTACAGAACATGGGTTGAAGGGCTCAACTCGGACTGGAACATCTCCCGTCAACGTTTCTTCGGAGTACCAATACCGCTGTGGTATCGGCTGGATGAGAACGGTAACACAGACCATAGCAACGTAATCATCCCAGAAGAAGATGAACTGCCAATAGATCCGAGTTCTCAAGCTCCAAAAGGCTTTACGGAAGAACAAAGGGGTAAGCCGAACGGATTCATAGGAGAGCTGGACGTATTGGATACCTGGGCAACCTCATCGCTTACCCCTCAAATAGCAGGCAAATGGAGTGGAGCAAGCGGGGATGAAGACCTGTTTTCCAAGGTATTTCCAATGGACCTGCGTCCCCAGGGCCAGGACATCATAAGAACTTGGTTGTTTTCAACGGTAGTGCGTTCCCATTTGGAACATAACAGCTTACCTTTCAAAAACGCCGCCATTTCAGGTTTTGTGCTGGACCCTGATCGTAAAAAGATGTCGAAGTCAAAGGGTAACGTCATCACTCCATTACCCTTACTTGAACAACATGGTTCCGATGCAGTCAGGTACTGGGCGGCCATGGGGCGTCCGGGTGTGGATACTGCCGCTGATCCGGGACAGATGAAGGTTGGAAGAAGGCTGGCAACAAAGATATTGAACGCCTCACGTTTTGTTCTGGATCGCCTAGCTGCGGCTGAAACGCAAAACAAGAGCCCGGGATTGGATGCAATAACCCAACCCTTGGATAAGGCAATGCTTTCACTGCTCGGACAAACGATACAATCTGCTACAACACTGCTTGACAACTACGACTATACCCGTGCTCTGGAACAGATTGAGAACTTTTTTTGGAACTTTTGTGACAACTACTTAGAGCTGGTCAAGACAAGAGTATACAATGATGATCTTTCCCTGCCGCCGGCTGCTTCCGGCCTGGTGGCTCTTGAAACAGCTTTGTCTATAATACTCAGACTTTTTGCTCCTTTTATGCCGTTTGTAACAGAAGAGGTGTGGTCATGGTGGCATACGGACTCCGTTCATACCTCACCGTGGCCGAGGCTGGACAAAGCCGATCTTGGGGTGGAAGGATCCGGGTCAAAGGGGGAAGGCAATACGGCGCGAGGGATGACATCGGGGGTAGATAATCATCCTAATATTTTACTTATTACCTCTGAAGTACTTTCCAAAATACGGAAAGCAAAGACTGAACAACATGTATCAATGCGTGCTCGGGTTGAAAGCCTGATCATATATGACTCACCTGAACGGCTCGACAGCATAACCTCGGCAGAAGCGGACCTGATGAATGCAGGCAATGTGGCACATATCCAACTGATAAAACTAAGCCCACATGAATCACCACTTTGCAAGGTGGAAGTTCGCCTTCAAGAAACTCCTCCAAAAAATGTTCCTTCATAGAAATATCTTTTATTTAAAGAATGGTGCCAAGTGGAACCTTTGCGATTTGACCAAGTTGGAATAACCAGGTCCGCTCATAAGCTGATCAACAACCTGAGTTGGAAGGTAGCTTCCGGCCAACGATGGGTTATCTTAGGTCCCAATGGGTCAGGGAAAACCACTATACTGATGCTCGCTTCTGCCAGGTTGTTCCCCAGTTCAGGAACTGTTGAAATACTGGGTTGTAAACTTGGAAAAACCGATACTCGATATCTAAAAAGCCGTATAGGGTTGAGTGCACCGCTGGAATCACGTATGTTCTCCGCCACCGGCACAGCTATCGAGATGGTTATGACAGGTAAATACGGCGACTTGGCTCCTTGGTGGCATCACTATGACAGCCAAGATAAACGTCATGCGCTTTTGCTGCTTGGCCAAGCGGAACTGGAGGAAAAAGCCGAAGAAGCGTTTGGGGTCCTCTCTGAAGGAGAGCGGCAGAAAGTACTGATTGCAAGAGCACTAATGCCTCGTCAAGCGGGATTCGCAACGAGAGAGGTTGAGCTGTTACTGTTGGATGAACCATCCGCCGGGCTGGACCTGGGTGGGCGTGAACACCTCTTGGCATATCTGGAAAACATCATGAAAAACCCTCAACTGTCTGCCGTAGTCATGGTCACACATCATACCGAGCAGATACCACTTGGAATATCTCATGCCGCACTTTTAAAAAAGGGAGAGTTTATGGCTCAAGGCCCTATAGAGGAGGTTCTTTCTGATTCCAACATTTCGGAATGTTTTGATATACAGCTAAAGATACGCTATGAAAAAGGAAGATGGTGGACGGCAAGACTCTGAAACTCTCTTATACTGTCATGCCGCTTCCATGGGAGCAGTTGAGGCCGTTTGGCAACCTGTATGTTGCCTATCGTGACGCAGATACACCGAGCGGCGAAGGCAAGCCTTGGACTATTTATGCGAGTTGGGTCGGTAATGACAAGGCACTTTTTGAGCAGTGGTTTAAAAAACGGTTCAAACAAACAGCTTGCGTGTTTGTTCCAAAAGCACCTTTGCTGGAAAACGAAGTTACCTCTTATCTAAAGACCAAGCATACAACCGGCAATGTGGGCTGGGGCGTCAACAAAGACGGAAGTGCGATTAAAAGTGGGATCCGTCCGGTAAGAATAACTTTTGAGATGGATGTCATTAGCGGGACCAAGGCAGTAGGCATAAGTTCCTTCTCAAAACAAGTCTTGGAAGTATTGCTTACGATCCCACCCGGGGAAACACGCTCATATTCTTGGGTTGCCGATCAAATTCAACATTCCAAAGCCGCAAGGGCGGTGGGAAGGGCTCTTGCCAACAACCCTTTTATACTACTTGTACCGTGCCACCGCATAATCCGCGAAGATGGCCAACTTGGCGGTTATGTCCTTTCTGTCTCGTTCAAAAAGGCGTTATTGGAGGTCGAGCGATTGAGAAACTGTATTTGATAAAGATCGCTGTAAAGCCCGCCGGCACTTAGCAACTCCTCATGCCGTCCTTGTTCCACTATTCTCCCCCCGTCTAAAACCAAAATTAAATCAGCGGCTCTAACGGTGGAAAGGCGGTGTGCTATCACAAGAGAAGTACGCCCCTTTAGGGCAACATCTAAAGCCGCCTGAACCGCCAACTCTGATTCGGAATCCAAATGAGCAGTGGCTTCATCTAATATTACCACCGCCGGGGCCTTCAAGAGCAGACGTGCAATAGCAATCCTTTGTTTTTCGCCGCCTGAAAGCCGATACCCGCGGTCTCCCACCACGGTATCGAGCATATCTGGCAAAGTTCTTATAAAGTCAGCAAGTTGCGCCTGAGACAATGCTTCCCATAACTCATCTGATGAAGCTGCCGGGCGCGCATAGGCAAGATTAGCGCGTATTGTATCATGGAACAGGTGGGAGTCTTGAGTAGCTATCCCAACCACATTATGCAATGAGTCCAACGTTACATCTCGTACATCATATCCCCCAACTCTCACTACGCCTTGTTCCGCGTCATAAAGGCGGGGAACCAAATGACAAACCGTAGTCTTACCTGCCCCAGACGGTCCAACCAAGGCAACCATCTGCCCTGGCTTTATATGAAACGTTACATCCTTGAGAACTTGGAGAGGGAGAGTCATATCATCAAGTTTTTCTAGGGGTGCCAAAGAGGCTAGCAATACATCTTGCGGTTTTGGGTAGGTGAAGTAGACATGGTCAAATTCTACGCTGACACCATCGGTTGTATTGCCTAAATTCGTTGCGCTTCCGGCGTCTCTTTTAATAAGCAGATCAACAGCACCGAGCTTATCAGTTATCTGCACGGGTAAGTCCAGTACTTCAAATATCCTGTCAAAGCTGACTAGAGCGCTCATAACTGTAAGTGGGGCGTTGGACAAGGCAGTTATAGGCGCAAACAAGCGGTTCAAGTATGATGCTAAAGCAACCATAGTACCAATGGACAAAACCCCGCCGGCAACGAGATGCCCACCGAAACCATAAACAAGTGCGGCGGCGAGCGAAGCGACCAAGGTGAGCGCAACCAGAAAGCCTTGTGTATACATTGCGGATGATACTCCTATGTCACGAACCCTTTTAGCCTTCTCCCCAAAGGTGGAATTTTCATCTTCTGCTCGTCCAAAAAGCTTTACCAACATAGCGCCGGCAACATTGAAGCGTTCAGTCATCATAGTAGTCATAGCGGCATTCAGGTTATACTTCTCACGCGTTATCGCCGCAAGGCGGCGCGAAACAAACCTGGAAAGAAGCAACAGCAAGGGTATCAAGAGTAGGGATAACAATGTCAACTCCCAGGAAAGAACAAACATTGCACCAAGAGTGATGAATACCGTAAGTAAACTTCCAATGACATTTGATAAAACACCCGTGAAGGCTTGTTGAGCACCCACCACATCATTATCCAAGCGGCTGACAAGAGAACCGGTTTGGGTACGTATGAAAAATGGCACACCCAGACGCTGTACATGAGAAAACACTTCGGTCCTCAAATCATAAATAAGTCCTTCACCAATTACCGCAGAGTACCAACGTTGTATCAGGGACAAACCGGCTGTTAAAAGCGCAAGTATAACCAAGCTCAAGCCGAGGAGTAAAATCAAGTTTGGATGCGCAGTCTTTGGAGGCGCTTTCCCAATGCCATTATCAATAATCACTCTGTAAATAAGGGGAACAACGGCACCGGCTATGGAAATGACAAGAAGTAGGAGAAGGAAAAGGGCCAATTTTGCCATATACTTTTTCCCCAGCTTTACAACCCGCTTTAGAGTACCGGGTGTCAACTTTGTATCGCTCATATTAAGCGAATCGGGACCTCGCATGGCAAAGCGCATTCCCCGCCATATCTGGGCATGTTCAGGAATCATTGTATTTGAGAGTAGTTGCGGGTCACAAACTTAAATTTTAATATACTAATCGGCACTGCACCAAACCGCCGGCTTGGGCGTAGGTAGATCCACCTTAATACCTATTGAACCTCTCCACTCTCACATACGTTGGGTTAACCATCTATCATAAGAATCGTTTATGAGTCTTTCAGCTTCAATCCAATTCTCAGCGCGTGGAGCTTGAATATTGTCGATCCCTATGTTGTTGGCATTATCCATAATGATTACCTCCTTTCCCGCTTCTAATAATGCAGTGATATTGCCGAGCATATCTTCTACATAGAGGTTGGCCCCTACGTCACCTTTTTCGCCCATGAAACACAGATCCCAGTATGGAAATCCATGCCTGTCCAGCCAGCGCACTGTCTGAGAAACTGCCGTCTCATGGGTATGTCCGATGATGAGCCTGTGAGTAATTATACGTATCCGCACGCCTCGTGAAGACAGGCGTCGAAGCGCTTGGGGTGCTCCGATCAATGGATTCATAGTTTCAAAAAGTTGTCGTTGAGTAACGGCAAATCTATGCAGTTCCGGATACTCATCGCGGCTCAATCCCCATGTGGCAAAGTTGGGGTCTGTTATTTCCGGCAGATCTTCTATCTTCCGACCGGTCCATTCCGCCGCTATCTCACGCATGCGCCCATAGTAATCTGCACAGGTGCCGTCAAGATCAAGCCCCAACACAAAAGTATCACTTCGCGCCATACAGATAATTCTACCACGCACCTTTCTGTGAAAGTACCTATAAACAACAGATCGACAACACACACTGGCAGATAGATTGAGCTTTCAAATGAATGCTGAACTGCGCAATAAAATCTGTCCAATAAATCCGGTTGGTAACAATCTTGAACAATCCTCGTGCAAATCAAACAAGTGTAGTAGCTTAAAAATAATGGAGGTTCAACAAAAAATAGGGCACACCCAAAGCCAACAAGCAGTTAAAAAGATTCTAACTTCGACAACAGCAATAAAGGTCGCAACAAGGACAATAGCGATAACAGCTTTATTTTCGACCGGCTTCATACTTGTCGCATGTGGAAATTTTCATTCTGTCCTAAGCAAGGCCAGATCACAGAATGAAATACAAAGCGGGGCAATCACCCAAACTTGGTTATCCAAAGTTACTAAACAGTGGCAGCCGGTTCAACAGTCCAAACTGATTTTTTCTCCAACTTTTATCGGGATGGGTTACGATAATCTGGAATTTCCGCCTTATAACAACAAAGCAGTCCTCCAAAAAGAACTTACTATGTTGGAACAGACCGGAGCTCAAGGTATAACTATAGACCTTGGTTTTGGTCCGTGGTTGAAACACGACCAAACAGCGATTAACTTAGATACCTATTTCATAAACAAAATACGTTCAAGCGGTCACTTGCTGTTTATAAAAGATGCCGCCGCGGAAGTTTATAGGCATAATAAGCTGGGTTGGAAGCAGTTTGAAACTGCGTGGATAAAAAGAGTTCGCACTATAGCCGCCCTTTACCATCCCGACTATTATACGGTTATAAAAGAACCGGGATGGTATGCGCCCATGATCGCCGGACTCAGCCGCAACATAAACAGCCCTGCAGATAAACAGGTGATAAGCGTCAGTGCTTGGGCAACGCTTTTGAATAAACTCGCCACAACGGTAAAACAGGTCTCCCCAAACACCAAGGTGGGTATATGCATCCCCGGAGACTCCTTGTACCACGGTAAAGTTTCTCTTTATGTCCCTTTGATGAACGCTGCCAGCCACATGGCCGACGTTAACTACTTGGGCTTTGATATATATGACACCACAGCTTTCGAAGATACTTTGAGGTTCTTGCGGCAAAACGGTACTAACGGCAAAGCCATTTGGATAAACGAAGCTTGGGACAGTACCTCTTCGACCACCCAAACTGTCAACCCGGCTCGTTCAAAGTTGGATGTTAACTGGATAAAAGTTCTATACCAGTATGCACTTTACATCCATGCACAAGGAGTAAGCCCGTTTTTTACCAACTTTTTTGCTTCCTATGCTCCACTGCCGACAACCACACAAGGAGCCCTTTCCTTTTTCTCTAAACGCACGCCGGTTTTCTACGAATTTCAAAAAATCACATCACTTAACAGTCTTTCTCCATAATCCTCCCCACCTTTGATTACAACAGAGCCACAGGAGCTCCTTGGTTGAATTGAGTTGAATATCTCGCGGTGAATTTTTTTTCAACCAAGCCCAAACTGATCTTTCTTTGCAAAGACTGTTTCGCTCATTGTCGGTCTACGGACGATATAAACCGCACAACAAAGTTCGACAAGCTTAGAGAGTGTGTTTTTAACTTCAATAAGGTCTGATTTCACGTTAACGTTACAGTTATGCTAAACTAAATTTGTGTCATTATTCAACCAAATAAAACAGAGGAATTCGTCCAACGGCTCACATAACAATCGGATTTTTGGCACAAGCACCATATCAACCGGTAGTGCAATAAACAGCGACAAATATAAGGGGAAGTGGTTGGCCTTATCAAACACAACCTTGGGTGTGCTGATGGTAGTCATCAACTCATCTATCATTATGATCGCTCTGCCTGATATATTCAGAGGAATCCGCCTTAATCCTCTCCTTCCAAGCAATACCGACTACTTCTTATGGATCCTAATGGGCTATCTGGTGGCAACAGCCGTCTTGGTCGTAAGCTTCGGGCGTTTGGGGGACATGTACGGACGCGTGAAGATGTACAATCTTGGTTTCATCATATTCACTGTTTTTTCCATACTGCTCGCGATTACCTGGATGCATGGAACAGAAGGTGCGATGTGGCTAATTGTTATGCGTATCTTCCAGGGGGTAGGTGGAGCCTTTATCTTTGCCAATTCATCGGCAATACTAACTGATGCCTTTCCTCCGGATCAGAGAGGACTCGCGCTCGGTGTCAATCAGGTAGCTGGTATAGGCGGTTCCTTCTTGGGCCTTGTCATCGGCGGGTTATTGGGCCCTATCGACTGGCATCTTATTTTTGTGGTATCAGTACCGTTTGGCATCTTTGGTACGATATGGTCATACTTCAAACTTCACGAGCATGGTGTTAGGCAAGCATCGAAAATAGACTGGCTAGGCAATATTATGTTTGCCATAGGATTGATATCGCTGCTCGTAGGCATTACCTATGGCATTGAACCTTACGGGCACCATGTCATGGGATGGACCAACCCTAAAGTTCTGGCCGAAATATTTGGTGGTATCTTTGTATTGATCATATTTGCTTTTGTGGAGAGAGCAGTTGAACACCCCATGTTTAGGCTGCCGCTATTTCGTATTCGCGCCTTTACCGCAGGCAATCTAGCCAGTCTGTTAGCAGCACTCGGACGCGGGGGAATGATGTTCATACTGATTATCTGGTTACAGGGAATCTGGCTTCCTCAACACGGCTACAGTTTCTCGGTAACGCCCCTGTGGGCTGGTATATATATGTTGCCGCTTACCATCGGGTTTCTTGTCGCCGGACCGATATCTGGTTTCCTGAGTGATCGTTATGGTGCACGCCCATTTGCCACTGCCGGTATGATCATGGCAGCAGCCAGTTTTGCTCTACTGGAACTGTTACCGGCTAACTTCAGTTATATATGGTTTGCTCTTTTGCTTTTAGTGAACGGCCTTGCAATGGGCTTATTTGCTTCACCAAATCGAGCCGGAATAATGAACAGCCTTCCGGCAAACCGGAGGGGAGCTGGCGCGGGAATGGCAACTACGTTCCAAAACTCAGCTATGGTTCTTTCCATAGGTATCTTCTTTTCGCTCATCATCTTAGGGTTGGCATCAAACCTACCTTTTACCCTTTACCATGGGCTTGTTGCTGAGGGAGTACCCACTACTGCCGCCGCAAGAGTCGCCCATTTACCGCCAACCGGTGCACTGTTCGGTGCATTTCTTGGATACAATCCCATAAGAACCTTGTTGGGTGCTCAAGTACTTTCCCATCTTTCTTCAGCCAAAGTAGCTTATCTGACAGGAAGAAGCTTCTTCCCAAGGCTTATTTCACATCCGTTCATGGAAGGTCTTGGTGAGGCTTTCAACTTTTCAATCGCTGCATGTATGGTAGCGGCAATTGCCTCATGGATGCGAGGCACAAAGTATCATCATGTGGATACTGCAGATTCATTAGCATCAATGCAGATGTCTCGTCAAGCGTAGGCTATGTGCTTGACAAGCACCACCCAAAACCGGAATAATCCGATCGGTATTCTTCTGGTAATCAGCACCGGCAAAAACGCATCAGCGGCTAGGTGGCAACAAATAATCCGTTGGCTTGCCATAACCTCTTGCAGCACACGGCATATAGTAAGCCAAATAATCCTTCATGGATGGCAAAACACAACTGCATGCATAAAAACAGTTCATAGTGGAACAATAGAAAAAGATATTAATGTTGGCACCAAAAGCCGTCAACTGTTTTTGGGCTAAAGACGAAGATACACGCGGTGTATATATGCTTGAGCGGTTTTCGGGACTGAGAGTTTCCGACTGCCGATTCATCGGTTCCTACCAATCAAGCGCCACATACTTGGTTTCCAAAAACTCCAACATTCCCTCATGGCCCCCTTCGCGTCCAATACCACTTTGTTTCAGTCCTCCAAAAGGTGCAGCTGGATCCGATACAAGACCGCGATTGATACCGACCATCCCACACTCAAGCGCCTCCGCCACTTTCAATGCTTTAGTCAAATCAGTACTGTATACATAACTTACGAGACCTTGCATGCTATTATTAGCCAGTGTGACAACCTCTTTTATATCTTTAAAGCTTACGATCGGCGCAACAGGACCAAATATCTCCTCACTTAGAATACGAGAATGGCGAGGAACTTTCCCAAGCACTGTTGGCGGATAAAAGTAACCTGAGGCGCAAGAAAGACTCACATCAATGTCACCTCGCGGGTCAGCTCCGTCATCTATAGCGCCATCCACCAAACGGGTAACTTTTTGGAAAGCCGATTGATTGATCAAAGGCCCCACCTGTGTTCCGGGTTGCAGCCCATGAGCCATCTTCAAGCCGCTCATAGCTTGCGCTAACTTGTCTGTGAACTCCTTTTCTATCGATTCATGTACAAAAAAGCGGTTGGCAGCAGTGCAGGCTTGCCCACCGTTTCTCATCTTCGCCGTCATCGCTCCGTCTACCGCTTTATCAATATCTGCATCATTTAGAAGTATGAATGCACCATTGCCGCCAAGCTCCATAGAACAGTTGACAATACCTGGTGCCGCCTTGGCAAGCAACATACGCCCGACTTCAGTAGAACCGGTAAAGGACAGCTTACGAACTCGCGGATCGGCTAACAGTAGATCTACAATTTTCCCGGGATCGGAAGTTGGAAGTACATTGAGCACTCCGCGAGGCAACCCTGCATCATAAAAAAGTTTTGACATGAAAAGAGCGGTTAGCGGAGTCTCTTCGGCAGGCTTCAATATAACAGTGCAACCTGCAGCCAGAGCAGGTGCCACTTTACGGGTTACCATGGCCAAGGGAAAGTTCCAAGGAGTAATCAACAAAGACACTCCTATAGGCTGGTGCATTACCAGGATACGTTTGTCGCCGGCGGGTGATTTTGAAAACTCACCACCGATATGTAATGCTTCTCCGGCATACCAGCGTAGGAACTCTGCCCCATATGTAACTTCAGCTTTGGCATCCGCTAAAGTTTTACCTCCTTCCGCCACCATCAAGGTTGCAAGGAAATCCGTATTGTTTATAGTCAAGTTAAAAGCTTTGCGCAATATCTCGCTGCGCACTAAAGGTGCGACACCAGCCCACTCCTCAGCACTATCGCAAGCTGCTGATAGCGCCTGTAAGGCATTTTCTCGGCTTGCGTCAGCTACTTGTGCTATAATTTCCCCAGTGCCTGGATCTTCCACAGGGAAGGTTTTACCATCCGTTGATACCACCCATTTGCCACCTATGCTGCACAAAGTAGGGACCTTGGATACAACTGCAGAAACAGCCGCGGTTATACCATCCATTGGGGAACTCACAGGAGCAAGTATAGCAAAACTGCACCACAAAACAGAGTGAGGTGTGCTATCATATCCTCACATCATGTATACAAAACATATAAAGCCTTGGAAACTGTTCTTACTTGGATCATCCTGTATCTTAGCCACTGTTTTGGGTGTCATAGGTTACAACAATAAGGGTACAATCAACCTTTCCGCCACACTTAGCAACTCAAACACACGATCATCATCGGCTCGGACACCAACCAAACCCGCGTCGAGTCCGCCCACCTCCACCTCAAGTGCCACCCCATCATCTTCTACCGTCACAACTGGGGCACCACCCACTACACTCGGTCCGCAACTCTCGTCCACACCATACAGTTCATATGCCTATCAAATCTATCCCGGCCCCATCAGTAACACTGCCTTACAAGCTCAGTCAGGCTTTGAGGTCTCAGTGCATAACCAAGGGCAGACTGTCAAAGTTAATATCGCGTTAACCGGCAGTACTCAACCCCCTGTAGTAAAACAGTATTCTTCTGCTGATCGCATTTATTTTATTGAAGCAAATTTCGGTGATGACCCTACAGGAAGTGAACTGAACCTGGGTGATGATGGAATAATTGCCACGAACTCTCAAGGACAGATCATAGGTTGAACAGGTCTAGTAGATTGAACAAGTTTACGAGCTGATCATCATAATGAAAAAATACCCTCCCCCCAATAAAAACCGCTATCAGCCTCATACCAAAACAAACAAAACCTTAAAAGATCAACCCGTCAAGTCCAATTCTGGAGAGGCCGGCTCAACCGATAGAATCAAAAATTCGCCCAGCCTATTCTCTTGGTTGGCTTGTGACTTTAAAAGCTTGGACTATTGGGCAATGTTAGTTGCACGCATTGTATTAGGACTGGTTTTCGCTTGGTTCGGTGTGCATGAACTGCTTCAACCCAGGCTATGGACAGGATACGTGCCTATACTATCACCCGGCTCAACTATGTCAATATTGGGAGTTCTTGGGCATGGGTGGGTACTTGTTGTACTAGCAACCGCTCTTATATTTGGAATAGCTACCCGGATCGCCTCAGCAACAGCTGTCATAGTTATGGGCACCATCATATTGTGGCTAGGAATTCACGGCCTCAATGATGTTGTGGTACGCGACCTTGGTATATTCGGCCTTGGCTTAGCTGTATTCAGCCATCCACACTCATCTCCATCACTAAATCGTCGCCATCCACCAGCAAAACAGCTAGTGAACTAAGCTGACCCAACCGACAAGGGTCAATAAAGTTATGACAAGGACCGGAGTGGTGAGCACTATACCTTGGCGAAAGTACCGGCTCCAACTGATCTTAATGCCTTTTGTCTCAAGAACATGAAACCATAACAAAGTAGCAAGGGAGCCAATTGGAGTAAACTTGGGACCCAAATCACAACCAACAACATTTGCATATACGAGAGTAGTGTGTGCGATCCCCCCAACATGTGCCCCATGAATTGACAGTGCACCTACAAGCACGGTAGGCATGTTATTCATTACCGACGACAGTATGGCGGCACCAAAACCTCCAACCAAACCAAGAGGCAGAACACCTGCATGACTTACCGATTTCAATGCACTTGAAAGGTAGACGGTAAGCCCGGCATTACGCAATCCAAAGACGACTATGTACATGCCAAGTGAAAACACAACAATCTTCCAAGGGGCCTCTCGCAACACCTTATAGCTGCTAAGTGCTTGAGAACGTAGAGAGAGTAAGAGAAATGCAATCCCAGCCAACGAAGCGGGTATGGAAACCGGTACTTTAAGCGGCTCAGAGGCAAGATAGCCTACAAGCAAAATACCAAGCACAATCCAACTGGCTCTAAACAGCGTCCGGTCGCGAATAGCTTCCCTCGGGTCCTTTAGTATCCGATGATCATAAGAGGTTGGTAAATTGCGCCGATAAAACAGATAAAGCACACCCAGACTTGAGAGAAAAGCAGCTAAGTCAACAGGCAACATAGTAGAGGCGTAGGTAACAAAGCCTATATGGAAGAAGTTGGCGCTTACAATGTTTACAAGGTTCGATACAACCAGCGGCAAACTCGTGGTATCAGCGATAAAGCCAGCTGCCATTACAAACGGTAAGGCTTCGTTTCGCTTGAAGCCAAGTGCGGACATCTGCTCGTAAACGATTGGGGTCAATATAAGTGCCGCACCGTCGTTGGCAAACAAAGCGGCAACCAGCGCACCCAGAACAAGCACGTAGACAAATGCCCGCAAAGTGCTGCCTCGTCCCCAGTGCAGCATATGCAGTGCCGCCCATTCGAAAAACCCAATTCTGTCGAGCACTAAAGAGATGATGATTACCGCTACGAAGGTCAAGGTGGCATTCCATACGATCTGCCATACAGTATTCACATTGGCGAAATTTACAACACCAAGAGCTAACGCTAGTATTGCGCCGCCGGCTGCCGGCCAACCGATAGATAACCCTTTTGGTTGAGTTATCACCAAGACAAGGGTGATAAGAAATATCGAAACTGCAGCGATAATAAGAGGTATTCCACTTAGCATGTTGGTATGTTAGCATACTATAATTTATATATATCAATAAAATTTTATATATTATTTATTTTATATAATTTTTTCTTAACAGGGTATGTTATAATTTATATTAATGTCAATAGATATAACTGCTTCATCTCAACAAGAAGTCGACTGGTTAGGTTCCTATCTCAAAGCACTCGCAGATCCTCTTAGGTGGCACATCGTAAGGGCTTTAGCCAACGAACAACTTTGTGTGTGTCATTTAGCCAGCCTGCTCAATGTCTCTCAACCACTTGCCAGCCATCACCTTAGAATACTGAAAAATTCCGGGTTGGTTGAAACCGAACATTACCGCTATTGGACTTATTATCGTTTGCGGCCCCAAGCCTTAGCCCAACTTGCCAGTATATTTGCCGGTATGGCAAGTCAAGCACCAACCGAGACAGAACGACGAAGGAGCTGTGATTAAAGTGCCAACCGAACCAGAAGCGCTCTTCGGATCCACCACCCATACAAAGCCGGTGATACTATTTACCTGCATACAAAATGCCGGTCGTTCTCAAATGGCATCTGCTTTTTGCAAGGAACTTCTCAAGGAGGGAGCAGTTTCCATCTCTGCCGGTTCAAGACCTGCGGAACATATTCATCCTGAAGTGGTCCAAGCAATGGCCGAGGTAGGCATCAACTTAAAAGCATACAAGCCGCAATCATTCCAGGAGATAGGTATTAACACAGCCGACATAGTAGTGACAATGGGATGCGGCGAAGCCTGTCCCGTTATCCCCTCACAACGCCATATCGAATGGGATATTCCCGACCCAATCGGAAAATCTCTTGAAGAAGTACGGGTTATTAGAGACGAGATAAAGCGGAAGGTTAAAGAACTGGTAGCTGATATTCGGGAGTTTGACCGGCGAAGTTAAACTAGGCAGGTTCACTTCAAAGCCGTACGAATTTGTGCTATTACCGCAGAATAGTCCAGGTCGCCCATACCATTTTTCAAAGCATCATCAAACCACGACTTGGCGGCGGGAACCTGACGAAGTTGAACGCCGCGAGCCAAAGCGGCTTCCGACACCAAGCGAAGATCCTTGCTTCCAAGCTCAAGTCGAAAATTGGCCAACCAGTTTCCTGACTCTATTTTTTCACGCTTGGTATGTACGCTATGAGCTATGGGGGAAGTTTCAAGCATATCAAGAACCTTATGTAGATCAAGACCAAATCCATCTCCCAAGGCAAGCGCTTCGCCCAAAGCACACATGATACTCCCAAGTGTGAGATTTACAACCAACTTCATTGCAGCACCCGAACCTGAACTGCCCATATAAGTAGCAGTTCCAAATACGCCCAACAATTCTGATAAGGATTCAAACGCCTCTCCGTCCCCGCCTGCGAAAATACGCAAACTTCCTTCGTTTGCCTGAGGAACACTGCCGAGAACCGGAGCATCGACCATAGATACCTCCCGCGGCAAAAGACGGCTCATTTCGTGTATAACATCTGGTCCTACAGTGGACATCTCTATCCAGGCAGAAGCGCTGGTTGACAACCCGGTTGACAGGCCGGCCACAATACCGTCTGTTCCTTCCGCCACCTCTTTCAAAGCCTCAGGAGTTGCCAACATCGTTATGACAACATCCGATATTTCAGCAACAAGCCGCGGCGTAGCCGCTTGACTGGCACCTTTTTCAACAAGCGGAATAGCTTTGGAAGCAGTTCGATTCCATACAACCAGCTCATAACCTGCCCCGACTAACCGATTCGCCATGGGAAAACCCATAAGCCCTAAACCTATAAAACCGATTTTATTGAATTGACCTTTTGACATATAAAACATGCTAGATATGCAACAAGTAATTTGGCAAACCTAAACTGTTGTACAATTCTTATATGAATACTACATTAGCCAACCAAAAACATAACCAATCCCCAATTGAGCCTCTGTTTCGTTACGTTCCACATCCCCATATTGAACAGCGTAAACATTCCAAGCCTCCTTCGGTAGAAGACGAACATGTAGGTTTCAATGGACGTCTCGGTGCATCCATCACCAAAGCCGTAGGAACTATGTGGGCATTCTACATTGCCAGTTTTTTCATGGGAGCATGGATGTTGCTGGCTGAAGTAAAGGTAATAACTTTTGATCCATATCCGTTCGCCTTTCTTCTCTTCCTAGGTAATATCGTCCAGCTTCTGTTAATGTTCGTCATCATGGTTGGGCAACAGGTTTTAGGGGCATCTTCTGACAAACGGGCGATTCAAACCTATACCGATGCAGAAACTATTCTCCATGAATGTATGCAGCTTCAAGCACACTTACAAGCACAGGATAAAATACTGCAAAACCTGCTAACTGACAATAAGACTGAACAGACTGCACAGTAAGGTATAACAGCCACAGAAAAACAGTTTTAGCAGCGGAGGAGGAAGAATCGGCTTTAATCAGTTGCGAAAGTTGAAAGCGTCGCCCATTCGTAATAAATGCCCATTCGTAATAAGTGCCCATTCGTAATAAATGCCCATTCGTAATAAATGCTCAGTATGGGCAAACCACGTCCGGTTTTTACCAAATGTTTTTAAAACCACTTAGACAGCCATAAAAAAGAAGGGTCGACCCGAAAGGGCCGACTCCAACCTTCCTATTTAATTGGTGGCGGGGGTAGGATTTGAACCTACGACCTCCGGGTTATGAGCCCGACGAGCTACCAGACTGCTCCACCCCGCGCCTGCATAAATATTATACCTATTTATATAACTATATTAGCAAACTTTATTTAAATAAGCAAGCGGTCGGAAAAAACAGTACCGGATACGGCCGGGAACCATCGGATAAGCTTTTTCCCATTTTTAAAATTTCACGCAGAATTCGGCGGAATGGTAGTAGTAGTAGTAGTAGTAGATGTGGTGGCGGTGAGCAGCTTGTTCGCTTGAACTATCAAAGAATCCATTTGATTTATATCAGCCTGATATGCCCCCAAGTTTCCTCCGCTCAATGCTGATTGGGCTTGTGTATACAAAGACTGAGCTTGGACAAGCAGTTGAGTTACGTTGCCAGGCGGAAGGGAGGTTGGGGTTGTCGAAGACGGTGGAGTGGAAGTGCCGGAGCTAAGTCCCGGAACCGGTGCATTGAATACACCCGCCAAAGCCTGAGCCAAGGTGGCTCCCATTGCGGCTTGGCTTCCATACACAGCTATTACCTCTTTCAACTCGGGTAAGGCATTACCGGAAGAAACGACATATAGAGGGCGTATATACAAAATTGATTGATGAATAGGGAGCATCAATACAGTGCCCAAGTTGACTACCGAGCCGTGAGAGTCCAGCAGACTGATCTCTTGAGATATACTGGCTACCTGCTCAATGCGGGCATCTATCAAAGACGGTCCGTCTATCGACTGATCTGGTGGAGTAAAATATGCTGTCAGTTGCCCATAATTAGTAGGTCCACTACCGGCAACTAAAAACCCGCTCAAAGTCTGTAATCGTCCGGATGCCGACACCGGCACAAAAGGTTCGATTATATCAAAAGACAAGTTGGTCTCACCGGGTAAACGCATAACTTGGTATACAGGCGACATGGGCACAGGAGTGCTTGGTCCTGTCGGGATACCCTGGGAGTTGGTCGGAGTATTGAAAGCTGGACCGCCTGACGGTGAAGTGGATGCAGCCGGTGAAAGCGCCCAGGCATCACCGGCATTATAGAAATTACCGGCTTGGACTATGTGATAACGCCCATACATTGACGCCTCTACGGTAAATAAATCCTGAGGATAACGCAGGTGCTGAAGCAAAGCCGCACTCATTTTCGATGCCGGAGTGAACAAATGAGGAAAAGCTTTCTCGTATGCCTGGATAATTGGATCATGAGGATCTGTGACATAAAAGGTCATCTTGCCACTATAAGCATTTGTGACAACCTTCACAGAGTTGCGAACATAGTCGAATGGCTCATTCAAGCCGCTGTTAGGGTTGAGAGCAATAGTATTTGCCTCTTGAGAATAAGGATACCAGTTGGTAGTCGTATAGGCATTTTGCACCCAGTAAATACCACCATTTAAAATGACAGGATAAGGGTTTGAACCAAAGTGCAAAAATGGTGCCGCCTTTTCTGCGCGGGCTTGGATATTGCGCACAAACATCATGCGCGAATGAGATGTGATAAGACCAGAAAATAGTATGTTGACATCAGAAAATCGCAAGGCGAAAGCCGCTTTGTTGATAAAAGAACCAACCGGTACACCTCCGGTCCCCGTGTAATGGCTCTCCTGGTTATTGCCATTTTTTAACTGATAGTCTATTTCGGGCTGTTTGGTGTCCACTATCGCATAAGGCATTGATCCTGTACCATAATAAGCTGAGGGTTGGGTTAGGGTAGGAAATCCGCTATTGGACGTAGGCGGCACATCCTTTAAGATAAGTTGAGGATTCCCCGATGGAGTCGCGGCATTGGCTTGAGCTACAACTGCACCATAGCCATGTGTATACTGTAAATGAACATTGACCCAAGAGGTTTGGGGCAAATCAGCTGAATCAATCTGGCGAACACCTACAACTACAGGGGTTAGTTGTCCGCCAACCATATAACGATCAACAGCCAAAGTATTGAACTGGTAATAAGAACGAATATCTTGAAGCTTTTGAAAAGTTGCATTGGTAAGACTTGGATCCCATAAACGGGCTGCCGCTAATGTATTCGCATATTGGCCGGCCGTGTTGGCATTCAAAGAGTTGCTACCTGAAAATGGGACATTCACAATGTGATTCAGTCCATATGCTGTGCGCGTTGCGGCTATGTTTCTGGATATGTAAGGGCTTTCTAAGACATCCTGAGCGGGAAGTACTTTAAAACGATGTATCAGTGCTGGGTATATAACACCTACAACCAGGGCTACAAAGGCCCAAAGCCCTACAGCAATAACGGGCAGTACCCAACCACGACGCTTGATGTTCAAGAGGAGTATAACACCAGAAGCTAGGGATATCCACACCAAAAGCTCCAGTGCGGGCAGGTTGTAATGGACGGCAGTATAACCGGCACCATTGACAAAACCATTACGCGATATATCCAACGAAAATCCCTGCAAATAATATCCCCCCGCCTTGGTTAACGCAATAAGCCCCAATATAACCGACAAGTGAGCTTTTACTGCAGGAGTTACTCTTTCATGCTGGTCTTGTGGCCTTATTCCGCCGTTGAAGTAATAGATCACCCCAATAACAACCGCGGTAAGCGCCAAAGCGGCCAAGGTCCAGTTCACCACAAAAGATTCAAAAGGCAGTTTAAAAACAAAATAGCCTATATTCCTATGGAACTGCGGATCTGTAGCTGAGAAGGAAGTCGCGTGGGTGAAAAGAATCCACTGCCGCCACTCTCCAATAGCGCTGGCACCAACCAATAACGCAAAAATTGCCGCTACTACGGTACGTATCAACTTGGCCCGCGGAGTAACAAATGCCTGATAACGTTGGACCAACTCATCGACAGGGGTAATTAATGCATTTTTGAAAGAAACCTTGTCCGCCACGGCTAGATTAACCCATAGAAAGATAAAGAAGGATAGTATGAATATAACGCCAAGCTCAAACTTCGCAGCAATTAACCCTGTCCAAACTCCTACTTGATGAACGGACCCAAACCATAGGTAATCCGTGTAAAAACCGGCAATATTGCTAAGGAAAATAAGCCCAAATAAAACGACGATAATAGCAACGATTATCCAGATACGCCTACGTGACATACCGGTTGGACGTATACGTTGAACATTAGGTCGCCTTGATTGGAAATTGCCTGGGGAAGAACGCATTAATAATATCTTACGTCAACAATGCACATATGCAACGTCAACTGCTAATCTTTTCATGAAAAAATAACTCTCGCTTACTTTAATGTTGGTTTATGTCCGCTGTTGCTGTAACAATAAACACCGACATCCTGTATGTGCGGGAGGATGGATATGCCCGGTCGGATATTGCTTGTGGGGCGACAGCGGGCCTGCCAAGTAGTTATCTTCACAGTCCGGGCACAACAAAGCATCATCATCGACAATCCACCTGAAAACTGTTTTTTTGTTGGCCGCACCAAGCTGAGCAGAGGAAAAAGCTGTAATGCAATAGTCCATAACTACCCTCTCCAACCGTTCAGCGCGCCACTGACGGTATATTGAGTTCACATGATCAACCACGTTTACAGCCTCGCTGTTTACAGTATCGCCGGCGTTGTCATCATCAAAAATACCGGCATTGTTATTATCTAGAAAACTTGATATCCCCTCGGCAAGCGAACGTTGCACCCCCGTAACAAGTTCGTATGTAAGCTCACGCGCTAAGTGCAAAATCTCAGGGATGGCAAAGTCAACCGGTTCACTATCTAAGGCTCCCTTATCGCCAAGCATGAAGGTTTTTCCGCTGTGTGCCGCTCTTGCCAGAAACTCAGCAATGGTCTTGTAGTACCGCTCCTCTTGATGTTTTACTGTGTCCAATATCTCTGTACTCCATTTGCCGTTGTTGATTCTCAATTGATCCAACATCTCATTCTGATCGTCTTGGAGTAAACGTTTTAACTTACGCAGTAAAGTCGTAGCCACAGGCGTTAAAAGATCATTTCTGGTTTGCAACTCTTGCTGATGGAGATCATCCGCTTGATCTTGGTCCGTATCCAGATTCGCTTCATCAAGATCAGAATCAGCCGCATCTAGGCCCACCACATCAATACCTTGGACTGGATCATCAACAGCTTGATCGGCGGAATCAGTACTGTTGGTATCTGCATCATTCAAGTTTTCTTTGAGAGGTTGGGCCTCTTTCAGGCGTAAAAATATGCTTTCCACTCTCGTTGCAACTTCCATCGTATCTGTGGCTACTCCCGAGATCTTCGTCTCCGCAACCTCCATCTCCTGGAATCCGGGGTTTTCAGCCATCCCATCCATAGCGGTAACAGAAGTTTTAACCATGCGATCTGTTTCAGCTTCAGTCCCCTTGTCCGATAAGGAACCTCCTTGGGACTCCGATAAGAGCAGTGAATCCAACTTGGGCGAAACTTGTTGACCGGCCTCTAAGGCACTTACGCGGGCTCTTTCCTCCGCTGTTTCGAGCTCCAGACTCACTCTCTCAACCAGACGTCTAACCTCACTAACAGCCTCCCACAGACTCTCCCGCCCTGCCCGCAACTGCTCAATTTGCAGTGAGAGTGCCCTGCGCCGTTTGGTTAAATCATGTAAGACCTTTGCTCTTTCATCTTGTGCCTCTTTAACCATTTGCCTGGTCTCATCTTGAACTGTTTGAAGTATCACATCTCTTTCTTTCTGGGCACTTTGGATCAACAAACCTGCTTCCTCTTCCGCCTCTCTCTTGGCTTGTGCAACCGACCTTTCCACCTCTCTATTTTTATCTCCCAAGACAGCGGCGGCGGCCATGCGAATCCCTTCACTTTCCTCTTCCGCCTCTTGGAGTAGGCGAGCCGCATCCCTTTCTGCTTTACTTGTGATTTCTCTTGCCGTATCGCGGGCACTGCGTAAAATTTTAGCCGCCTCCTGCCCTAAAATCTCCAGAAGCGAGTCTTCATCAGTGGGCATAGCATTAAATGAACGCTGTAGGCTGGCTAACTGCTCAGATGTTTCCTTTTCTTTTTTGACAACTATTGCAAACTGTCTTGCAACCTGGCTCAAAAAGGCGCGCACCTGTGCGGGATCAAAGCCGCGGCGTACGGTGGGAAACTCTTTTTGTTCTATCTCTTCAACATCTATTGTCAGTTTTGTTGACAGCGCTACAATACGATCTTCAGCCATTTTAAATCTCTACTATCCTTTTGTACTGTTATACTACTTGCAACAGCAACTACACCGGCTACTTCCATCATTCTTATATACTATACTTGTTCCCGGCCACTACTATATTTAACTAACAATTTTACACGTGTGAACGTTTAAATGCCCGTGTTGGGACAGTAAATAAGTAAGCGCCTGATCCAAGGAGGATACGGGAACCACTTTTAGATCTTTGCCGGCTTTTGATTTGGCTTTAGCATACTCATCCGGGGGTACAAAAAATATTTGTGCTCCCGCATTATCCACAGCCACAGTTTTTTCTGCTATACCGCCTATCGGCCCAACCTGCCCATTAAAACTTATCGTACCGGTAGCAGCAACCTTCTTGCCTCCTGTCAAACCACCGCCACCGAGTTGATCAATCAATCCTAAGGTAAAGGCAAGCCCTGCCGACGGACCTCCAATGTCTTGTGTATCAATAGAAACGGGAAACGGGAAGTTGAACTTTAACCAACTAAGAAGATATACCCCTATAAACGGAACCTTCTTGGAATTGACAACTTTAGATGTCGGCATTACTTGCACATACGTCAACTTCTTGCTTTTGGGAAAACGAACTCCTAAGTCAATCGGCGCAGAAAGCGGAGAACTAGATATGCGAGAGGATACTTCTTGCAGCGTCAAGGTAGGCTTTTTATTAACAGAAACGATTATTTCGCCAACCTTCAACGTAGAAAAAGCAGGCGAGTTGGCAAGCGTCTGATATATCATAGCCCCTTGAGGGCGTACCGACACTGGATAGCATAGTTTTTTAAGTGCTACAAACTCCGCTATCTGCTTTGAAAATGCCATTTGCACCAGACTTTGAGCGTCAAGCTCCGAAGACGGCATGGTACCAAGAATTTCATTTGATTTAACGATTTGCATATTCGAATTTAAAATATCGGGCAGATAACTGATCAACCTAACCCGTGATATGGCTACGTCCACCATCATGACCTCCCCTTTCAACTTGTGAGACTTATCGGCCGGTAAGACAATCATCTTCTCCACGCTTGTTGCGTTCCCGGGCGCAAGCGCATAATAGGGCAGCTCAATTAAAGAAGCTACTTCGATCAGAATAATTAAAACGATCCCACCCATAAAAATCCACGGAAGTCTATGATATTTAGGCATGGGCATAGAGTTTTCTTGCTCCCTTCATCCTCCAATATCTCATAATACCTGCCAATACATACTCAGATGAGACTACAGGCATGTGGACCGGAAGGGAAGTTGACTCAGCCAAAAGCTCAGGGAAACCTTTGAGTAGTGCAGTTCCACCACCAATCCATATTCCAGTAAGTGAAATATCCTCAAGAAGTTCTTCGGAGGTTTCCAAAAGACACTTGTGAGCAGTTTGGAGAGTTTGAGATAACTTATCTTGACAAATTTCCAGAAGCTCTTTGGCGGGAATGTCAATAACACGCGGGCGCCCCCAAACAGAGTCTCTTGCAGATATCCGTATATTCGAACGGTTATCACCTTGTCTAAAACTACTTTGTTGAACGGAAAAGTCTGTTCCCAGTGCAATTTTAAGCTGCTCTGCCGTCTTTACGGGGATAACCAGTTCATAACGGTCCCGCAAGTAATTGCAGATTGCCATATCAATATCTTGACCGCCAACCTCAACTGAAGAAGCGCTAGCTACCTCCCCCAAGCACACCACAGCGGCTTCACTAAGCCCTCCTCCAATCTCCATCACCATCCTCCCCCCAATCTCAGTCCGTGATATCCCAACCCCAAGCGCCATGGCCACAGGCCTTTTGACAAAGCGAACTTTTTTGACGCCACCCTTGGATAACACCTTACGCACCATGTCGTATGTTGTTTTATTGGCCACAGCCGGCAAACACATCGACACCCTGACAGACCCTATTTTCGGTGTACCCACTTTTTTCAAAAGCAACCGGAGAAACCCGGTCGCAACCTCACAATCATCTATCATGCCCCTTCTCAAAGGATAAACGCATCTAAAATAACCTTGTGTGCGACCTAGGATACTCCATGCATCATTGCCAATGGCCACAACTTCGTCCTTTCTTATATCTACAGCTGCCACCGTCGGTATTTTCAAAAAAGCTTTAATGTAGTTTCCGTATACCGATGTGGTAGTTGTGCCAATATCTAAAATCAACTCTTTCAATCCAAAAATCTCCTTTCTGCAGGTTTTTTAGAGCTTCATTCACAGCTCCATTTACAATTATGCCTCAGAAAACAGACCGACACCCCATAAAGCAAAATAAGAGTTAATCTGGATACTGATGAGTCCACGTGACAAAGAGTTTAATCGCAGATCTCAAGATGATAACTTTCACGATCAACACAGGTGGTTGCGCCCGGGGGATCGTTCGTGGGTACATCCATCTGAAGTGCCCACGGAGAAAACAGTCTTTTCCCGCTTCTCTCTTGGCACCCATAATAGATTACGTTCATGGCTGGTTATATTAGGTGCCGGCTGCATGGGAGCTGCAATTGCAGTTATAGCCATTGAAATAGCCGCTTCTTCGGCCACCCAAACTATTTTCTCTCCTTCCGGCATAAACCCGGGCAAAAGTTACAGAAAGGTAACGCATGACAATGTCATATTGACATCCAAGAACTCCTCAGGTGGTTGGTCCAAGCTGATGAATACGCCACCAGCTACGTCCGGCACAAAAGTACTGATCAATGCTGGTCGAAACCTCATACAGACAGTAAACAAACTCTCCGGTTCACTCGTACGCGTAGAGATCAAAACAGGCAACATTCAAGTTACGGCTTCGGGAGTTGTGATAACCAACAATGGTATGGTGGTTACAGCTTCGTCTGTTTTGTCTTTATCGGATTCAGACGATAGTTCATCAGGTTCAAGCGACAACTCATCAGGTTCGAATGAGGATTCTTCAAGCAGTGAAAAAATCACTGTAGTAACATCAACAGGAACAGCCAAACAAGCAACTATCGTCGGTAATGATCCTAACTCTGGTATAGCCGTTCTGCATGTACCGGGGTTACGACTCCCACCTGTTTCGTTTTCACCGGGGGCGCAAGTCCAACCGGGAGAGTTTGTTTTTGATCTTCACGCTCCCGGAGCTGTATCCGCTCCTTTGACTAACAACTCCTTCGTACAACTGTCAATAGGTACTGTTACAAGGCTTGATAACAGAGTAATTATAAATGGTACTCCTTTGTTTGAGACCATGGTTACAGATATTCCCCTTGAAAACTGTTCTATGGGAGGAATATTACTAAATCCGCAAGGTGAAATAATAGGCCTCGTTACAGCTTATATACATCACTATGCAACTTTTGCAACCCCCTCTACCTTGGTCGTAGGGGTGGCAAAAGAACTGACTACCACGGGACATGTAGTACATGGTTGGCTTGGAATAGAAGGGCACGGCACACAAATTACATTAGGCAATAACAGCATATCTGGAGTAGAGGTAACTGACGTGGATAATAGTTCTGCTGCCCAAAAAGCAGGAATAAAACCGGGAGCATTGATAACATCCATTGACAATATGCCGGTCTCATCTATGTCCGAGTTGCAAGGTGATCTTTACCTAATGTCGCCCAACCAACAAATTTCAGTTGGCTTTATCCAAAATAATCAGAACTACAATGTAAATGTCGATCTGGCTTTTTCTCCCCAATAGCAGTTTTCACGCCACCACGGGAGCCAAATGGTTTCGTAATCTGCCTGCTTTAACCGGGCATTGTCATTCCGTTGCATCTAAGTGAGCCTTAGTGAGCTTCACTCAAAGCACCGTTCCTTTCGGTCCGGACTGAGCAAGGTTCAAGCGCTTTTGGATCTGAGAGTGTTGAGCTGATCGGCAACTACTTCCCGAAGATTGGACGGCAGACCTGGTGTGTCGGCGGCGGCTTGATCTGCGGCATTGGGTATGGCGTCGAGAAGGTGCTCAACGATGTCCACCGCCCGATGGCGAGGCATTCCCCAACTTGTCGCCTCATTGATGATCCGGGCGGCGCTCACCCTGTCAGTTCTGCGAACATCGTCGATGCACATGGCAAGCCGGTCATCGCCGTATACGAGAGTTGACATCAGATCATACATCGGAGCCAGCCGGATAGCTCCGGACGACTCGTGGAGGAGCGAAAAGTTTTTGGCATGGGCATCCCCGTTGCCCACGACAACATGGACTGCGACCATACGGAGGAGTCCTTCAAGAGAAGCGGGATCGACCGACTGAAGGATCGCAGCGAGCCGGCGAAGCGAGGGACCACCGTCCTCTTGGTATTTGCGACTGGGAGGGGTGCCGGTGGCTTGGCAGAAGTCCTCTTGATGGACCCGTTCCACCACTCCGGCCGAATCGACGATTCGGTCGAACCGGGTAACAACGATGAGTTGTCGGCTCACAACCTTTGTGGTTTTAACTTCCGCAGCGGGAAGTCCTAGATTCAGGGCCAGTCGCATACAGAAAGCCTCGTTCTCGACCGAGTGTGGATATCCTCTGATCTCCGGCTTGAGGATGTGAGTGGAAGGTGTCCCTTCGATGGGCCTGCCCCAGCCACCGTCTGTACGCCGGGTCAGAAGCAACTTCTCCTGTACGCCAGCCAGCGAGATGCGAACCCGATCACCGACCCCCAACGGTGCGTTGCGGAGGTTGGCCACCAGTTCAGCCAATGTCTCCTCATCCAGCGGTTCGGCGGTAGCTGTTGTCGGCACAGGAGGGGGAAGGTGATCGTACGGTTGGATGACAAGCGCTCCAGCACAGTCACGACCCAAAGCACTGATCAGGCCGAAGGTGTCGTCCGCTCGGAGACTGAGGTCATCAGCGATGGCCCGGCGAGGGTCGCCCTCTGGGAGGAGACCATCAAGGAATGGCCGGACGACACCGTTGCCGAATTGCTGGTCATTCAGCGGAAGCGTGAGCGAAAGCAGCGGAGTTCCGAGCTGGAAGCGCTCCTTCGCATCGTTGGTGTACCTCAAGTGAAGCCGTCTGCGTCGATCCTCTTCGACGGTTGCCACCTTCGTTCCGTGCAGCCAAACGGCGAGCAGCTTCGCCACTACCAGTCCGCCTGCTCTACTGTCATTCTCATTCCCAGCAACTTCAGAATCCGAACGATTCGACGGAGCTGTTCTGTCTCCTGCCCGTTCTCAAGCCGAGAAAGGTAAGAGACGGTGAGCCCGGCCTGGTCGGCAAGCTGAGCCTGAGTCAGCCCGGCCTGGAGACGATAGTGGCGGATGGCTTGGCCGATTGAAGCGGCTGTATAGATCCTAAATGGCTGAACGTCTTGTGGTTCGTTATTGCTCATATCCTCAAGTTAGCATATTCATGGCAGGCTTGCTTATTTTCGCAACCTCGGAGTTCAGTCCCAGGCTTACGGATATCCGCAAGCCTACGCTATAGTATTCCACCAACCGGTAATTGACACTCTGGTCCAGCTGAGGAAGTAGTCTTTCTTGATAGCTCTCCCTCTGGTAGTGACATCAGGGTTGACCGCTTTTTATCACATCCTGGCATAGCCGCATTGTATAATAGTGCCGAGTATTATAGACGGCGCCAAATATAACTGTTTTTTATTTAAAGTCTATACATACAAGTAGAATGTGGAGAGATTTTTCGGTGAGCTATATTTGTCGCATGTGAAATATATAATCTCTCATTTTCAGCTAAACTTTCTTAATAACTAAGGTAAGTAAGAACTTGAACAAGATACTAAAGACACAATCGGAGTAGATATTTGCATTTTACATTGGAGTTGACGAAGTTGGTTAGTGGGTATGGATAACCCAGATAGACCTTTTGGAAACCTACCTTTTGGTAATGATAAACTTATTCAACAGCTTATAACTGAATTGACAAACATGCTGCATTCGAATAAGGGGGAAGTCAACTGGGAGTTAGGACGTCAACTGGCAATACAAGAAGCCGGTAACAGCATTGACGTTGACCCCATGGAACGTATACGATTCGAAGAGTTGGCCAGGGTTGCAGAGTTGCACGTGTTGAACATTACCGGGATCGCCGAGACTAAAGGTATAACAGCGGAAGCTCTCACCGCATCCCAATTAGCTCTAAGGATGTTAAAAGAATGGCAGCCGCTACTGGACAAGGCAGTTTTATCATTCAACCTGGGTTCTGCCGACCCTGATCTTAGCCTTGAAGATACCGCTGGTGCCAATAGCGACAATTTCGACGATGGGGAACCCGATATGTCCCAACAATGGTTTGAACAACTGACACAAGCTGTGGCACCTTCACTTTTAGCTATACAGTTTGGCTCTATAGTCGGACAACTGGCAAAACAGGCTTTTGGACTGTATGAACTGCCACTACCCTATCCTGTACTTAAAACATCAGGCCCATCGGAGATAGTAATAGTTCCCGAAAACATATCCAATTTTACTTCAGAATGGTCCTTAGACTATCAAGATATCCGTCTCGGCGTGTGCATAAGAGAAACCGCATATCATACGATATTAAATCTTACACATGTCAGAAACCGTCTTAACCGATTACTGGAATCCAACATAACGCGCTTTGATCTTGACCCTTCCAGACTGGAGCAACGTCTCAACGAATCAGGGTTGGATGGCTTTGAACAGTTAATGAAAGATCCAGGCTCTTTACTCACCTCACTCCTTCAGCCTGCCGAAAAACAGGTATCACTAGAGTTGATAACTCTGTATAGTGCTATAGAAGGGTTCACCAACTATATCGTCGAGAAAAAAATCGCGGAACTGTGCAGCTCGGCAGAGACCACCATACAGGCTTTGAGACGCAAGCGGGTTGCAAAAGGAGAAAGTCGTCGTTTTCTGGAACATCTTTTTGGTATTGACATGACTCAATCATCCGAACAAGGAAACAGGTTTGTTGAAGGTGTTATACAACGGGCCGGAGAAGATGCCCTTGGGAAACTATGGACCGGTGATGCCAACCTGCCCACTCCAGCTGAAATAGTGGCACCCGGACTATGGCTGGAAAGAATCGCTCTTGAATCTTGAATCATCTTTAGGCGAATTGTTTTATCCATTCGCCTCCCCGGTGATCAATTAACCTTTTCAACTTTCGGTTTAAGCCCGGTGATGTAACCGGTAGAGTAACTGTCGTACGCTCTATGTTTTAAAATTATGTTTGCTGAAATCCCATTCTAAAAGTAGGTTTTCCCGATTCGCATCTTTTACTATGCGTTCATAGTTGCGCTTAAACTGAGGATCATGAGGTGGTAAGAATAGCAAGCGTGCTAAAACACGTTGATTGAACTCACCTATAACGGTCTTGTTACCAAAATCAGAGTGTATCTCCCAATGAGGCGCCGTTAATCCCAAATATACTATCTTGACATGCCCATTAGGATAAGCAGGATTAGAATTAGTTTCCATTACAGGGTGAGTTTCCATTACATCACGGCAATCCGGCAGGTTTGGTCCCAAGCACTACCGTCACGTTAAACTTGCTTGCACCTCTGTATATTCCAAGGGTAACACGATCTCCGGGCTTCTCTTTGGATAGGGCTGTGGTCAGATCAGAGGCTGATTTGATTGTAGTACTGTTTAGGGACACAATGACATCCAACACCTGCAAACCAGCCGTATAAGCAGCTGTGCCGGGATATATTTGGGACACCAGTGCCCCAGAAGTGGGAGTAAGTCCGTACTGTTGACGCAAGGAAGATGTCAATGAAACCACGCCAACCCCCAAGAAAGCCTGCCCTGAAGTAACAATTCCTCCTTTTTCCAAGGAAGGCAGCAATCCCTTTATGGTGTCGGAGGGTATTGCAAAGCCAATATTCTGAGCTGCGCCACTGCCACTGCCACTCTGTGCCACAGCAGTATTCATTCCTATAACTTGACCGCTGGAATCAACCAATGGCCCCCCCGAGTTACCGGGATTAATGGCCGCACTAGTCTGCAACAAATTATTCAGTGTTTCCGTACTGCCCGTAATCGGATCCGCTGCGGTGATAGAGCGTCCTTCTGCAGAAATAATACCTTGAGTTACTGTCGGTCCACCGGCTAGATTCAAGGCATTCCCTATAGCCAACACATTGCTTGCCACTCCTATATTAGCTGAGTTTCCAAAAGAAACAGTTGGTAGACCTTTTACATTTTGTATCTGCACCAGTGCAACATCATTTGAGGGGTCAGTCCCTATGACTGTAGCTGGACGATACTGTGTCTGGCCGTAAAGCCTAACCTGCACCGTCGTGGCACCCGCAACCACGTGATTATTGGTCACAACTAAGCCGTTAGAACTAATAATCATGCCGGACCCAGCGCCTTCTACGAACTGGCCGCCTCCAAACAAGTTGTTACCCGCAAAGGCTTTGATCTTAATAAATACCACTTCGGGAGCAACTTTTGCAAATATTTCCTTACTGTTGAAAGAACCCGCCGCAATAGACTTGGAAGGAAAAAACTTCTCTACGATAGTCTGCTGTCCATCCGTTGCATACCTTGCAGCCACGCCGGCCCCCACTAACCCGCCTACAATTGCCGACACCAAAACAAGTATCGCCCACAGCCTACCTGAAAGATGAGTGGCAGTTGTTTTGGTGCTATTCCCACCGCCGCCAGTAGTTGCGCCGGTAGTTGGAAAAGTTGTATACCCCAAATGCCAGGGTTGCGAAGGAGGAGATGGTGCATTAGCGTAACCGGCTCCCGGTGATGGCTGCGGGTTGTCCTGACCCGGTGGTGGCAGTTGAGCGGCCGGTGCCTGTTGGGCAACCGATACCTGTTGACTAAAGCCATTAAAGGGAGTATCCCCGGTAGAAGTATCTCCCTCAATAGGGCGTTGTTGGGCATCTTCCGCACTATGTCCATTGCCCAAATCCGAAGATGCCTTAGGTGAGGAGATATATCCCCACGGGGGCATGGTCACTTGTGTAGTTTTGTCCCCTTGCGCCAATTCACCTTGGGGCGATTCATTCTGTTTAACTTCATTCTGAGGTTTATTTTCCATTATATAAAACAGTCTCCTTATAACTACCTTTGCCTAAAAAGATTATATATCAAAATCAAAGCCATATCTGCGATAACAGTTACTTATACAGTTACCATCTTAGGCTTTACAACTTTCTTATCCATAAAGTTTATTCACTGG
Organism: Actinomycetota bacterium; assembly: GCA_023379935.1. Lineage (GTDB taxonomy): Bacteria > Actinomycetota > Acidimicrobiia > Acidimicrobiales > JAMCPD01 > JAMCPD01. The sequence goes on from JAMCPD010000022.1 coordinate 56,443, forward strand.
TGAAGAGCGCAAACAGGTCAGGATAGAGTTTTTGTGAATTTTTTGTACAACTTTTACCGTAATTTTAAGATAATTTCTATTTCTTTATCCATTGTACTCATGTATAATGGTATTTATGTTAGACGATAGTGGCAAAGGAACAGTGATAAGATGAGTACAAGATGGATGGTTGAAGCAAAATGTCGTGATATATCGCCTGATGTATTTTTCCCCAGCGATGGTGTGGGTGTGGAAGTGGCACGAAGGATATGCGTTGATTGCCCTGTAAAACAGCCATGTTTGGAGTATGCATTGGCCAACCATATCGACCACGGGGTATGGGGCGGAACTTCTGAGCGCGAGCGTAGGCGAATAGCTCGCAGAAGGCGCTTGGCCGTATATGCGGAAAGCCCAAGTATCTGAGCCAGAAACAACCAACCTTGAGTGTGTAATTAACATTAGTGAGGGACAAAACACACAAGTAATAAAAAAACTGGCAGAAGTTGTAGAACCTTTCTTGTTGGACCTTCACCGCGACCCTTACCATAATCGTTGCGTACTGACACTTTACGGCAAAGGGGTCCAAGCTGCCGTGAGATCAGTGACTGAACTGGCTGTTGAACTTCTTGACATCAACAACCACAGCGGCTCTCACCCCAGGTTTGGTGTTGTAGATGTAGTCCCATTCGTACCACTTACCCATTTGGATCACACCTTTGTGAACGGCGATGTTAACATTGCGCCCGCCAAAGCCATCAAAGCGAGGGATAACTTTGCTGCTTGGGCTGCAACGACACTTGACATACCCTGTTTTTTGTATGAGGATTTTGGCAAGCAACAAGACTCTGGCAGAACACAACGCTCATTGCCTTATATACGCAAGGAAGCATTTAGGAGTTTAATGCCTGATCTTGGACCACATTCCCCGCACCCGACAGCAGGTGCCATAGCGGTTGGAGCTCGCGACATATTAATCGCGTACAATATATGGCTGTATCCTCCCGATATCAAAATAGCCAAAAAACTGGCCTCTAAGATGAGAGGACCCTTCTTGCGAACACTGGGCATAGATGTCGGCGAATATGTCCAGGTGTCTTGTAACCTGATAAGGCCTTTCAAACTGGGTCCGGCTGAAGTATTTGACATCTGTGCACACGAAATCGCTTTAATGCGTAAAGTCGAAAAAAGTGAGGAACTCAAGATTCAAAAAGCCGAACTTGTGGGGCTTATACCTACCCAAGTGCTGGCCGCCATCCCTAAGCAGCGATGGAACCAACTGGGACTTAGCCCTGCACAAACAGTAGAGTCTGCTGTTTTTGCCAAGGAGCGGTTGTTTTAGTGGCGTTGATCCAATAATCCAAAAGAATTATACAAAAGACCTTTAGCTGGCATACACCTTCAAAGCTCTGGCACGACGTATCCGGCGCCTCTCACGTTCACTCGTACCGCCCCAAATACCAAACCTTTCGCCATTTTTGAGTGCGTATTCGAGACACTCGCCTCGCACAATACAACCCCTGCATACTGCTTTGGCCTCACGGGTAGACGCTCCTCTCTCCGGGAAGAACAGATCCGGTTCAACACCCATGCAGTTCGCATTGGAATGCCAACTTACATCTTGATCTATTGCGCTTTGACTTGTATACACCCAAGCTGGAAAATTCATATTCTTTAACCTCCATCGTAGTAAGTAGACATATACCTATAGCACCAATACGATAAGGCACACGCCGACAAAACTACCTATTTTTTTACTGAAAACAAGTATTGACTCATAGCTATTGACTAAATAGCTATAGTCTCAAACTTGTAATTACATTATTGTAATATAACTATTTGTAAATTGCAAGTGGTGAGGAGAAAATATTTTATTAAACGTCGAAATGACTACATACAGTGTTCATATGCGGCATCGGCAATCAAATTACCTGATAATTTGAAACCTGTAACCAACCCACCAAATACTTCTATGTGTCGATCGGTCGGGACTGGATTCCATACTATTGTAGTGTCGCATTAATAACTGGGCGTTGCTTTCAGTGCCACCCTACCCCTCTTAACTTTTTCCAAGATCGCCTCTGCACTTTGTGTCCATATAAATGGTTTCGGATTTTTGTTATTTGCATTTAGGTATTCTTCAATTGCTGTAATGAGATCAGGTACTGATTTAAATACTCCTCGCCTGATTGCCTTATCCGTAATATTTCTAAACCATCTTTCTACAAGATTTAGCCAAGAGCTTGATGTCGGAGTGAAGTGTAGATGAAAATGGGGATGTTTTTCTAGCCAGGCTTTGATATCTTGATGTTTATGGGTAGCGTAGTTGTCAAGAATTAAATGAATCTGCAATCCTTTTGGCACTTCTTTGTCGATCTGTTTGAGAAATTTTAAGAATTCCTGATTACGGTGTTTAGGTAGACATTGTCCGATTACCATACCGGTTAGAACATTAAGTGCGGCAAAAAGAGTTGTGGTTCCGTTTCTTTTATAATCATGGGTCATAGTCCCAGCTCTTCCTTTTTTCATCGGAAGTGACGGTTGAGTTCTATCAAGTGCCTGTATGGAGGACTTTTCATCCATACAAAGCACTACGGCATTATCTGGAGAATTTAAATACAGTCCCACAACATCGACGAGCTTTTCTTCAAAGTTCGGATCATTGGAGATTTTAAATGATTTGACTAAATGCGGCTTAATTCCTCTACTTGACCATATGCGCTGAACACTATCTTTACTTACCCCAACTTTTTGCGCCATAGTTCTACAACTCCAGTGAGTCTCTCCCTCTGGAGTTGATTCTTGGGTTAATTTTACAATCTCTTCAATCTTTGATTCAGGGATTGAAGCCCTTCGTCCTCTTCCTGGCTTTACCTTGCCAAAGTTGACAAGTCCATCTTCACTAAATCTTTTCCTCCAAGTCGAGACAGAAGTAGGAGAAACGGAAAGTTTTGCTCCAATGGCAGTATTAGCTAAACCTTGAGATGCCAACAGCAATGCTTTTGCGTAAGTTACTTCCCTGTGGGGTGCAGAAGGTGATTTACTGAGCTTCTTAAGTACCAATAATTGGCTATTACTTATTTCGAGGGGAGCTGAAGGTGCATGCATACCTTAAGTATAGCACAATCCCCAGCTATTTGCAAGACACTACACTAGGAGGTCAGTATCGGGCGTTGGAGGGCTGTCATTGCTTTTCACCGTCACGGAGTTTAAATGGCATCACAACTCCCCATTCTCCATCGCCTCGATCCAAGCGCTCACCAAGAAATGCCTCGATTTGTTCCAATAGGGCTTCGCCATATTCATATTCGTCTTCATATAGGTGTCTAGTTCCCTTGTACGTTTGCCGGTATTCTTGATAAGCTTTAGACTCCTTCCACCACACCATACATTTCTTTTCAAATTCTGATTTCTTACGTCTTCCTGATTTCTTAGGTTTATCAGTCATTGTTATCTCCTTTCTCCAGTAGATATTCCTGCAGGGATCGTCCTGACAGCGCTGAACGGGCTAGCTCGTTTCTTATCTCACCGAGGATATCACGTATTGTAATAGAAAGAGACATAGTTCTTTTATAGCATCTATAGTTGCATAATGCAAGTATTGAACACATAATGCATACTTTATAAGTATAACGCTGACAGGAGAGACAGAGTGGATACTGTGCTTCTGGCTCTCCCGCCGAATGCCATAACAGCAATATATATAGCGATAGCATTGAAGTTGATAGTGTAGATCTACCGACCATGAGGTCGCCAACAGTTGTCAGTAATATCCTTATATATAAACGAATATCTGCTATACTGTTAGGTATGAAGCTTTCAGAGTGGGCAAAGCACGAAGGCATCCATTATCAGACCGCATGGGCGTTGATTCAAAGAGGGTAAAATGCCCGCTCCTGCCCACAAGACACCCACAGGTACAATCTTGGTGGACATGACAGATGAAAAAAGCAGACAAGGAGAACGTTGTTATTTATGTTCGTGTTTCATCTCATGACCAACGGGGAGACTTAGATCGACAGGTGGCTCGACTTACCGAGTGGGCAACAAGAAAGAATATGGTTGTTTCAGAGGTAGTAGCAGAGGTTGGATCGGGAATGAATGGACGACGTAAGAAGCTTGCTAGATTGCTCTCGGATAAAAGCGCTACCTCATATTGTTGTAGAGCATCAGGATCGTCTGGCCAGATTCGCCGTGGAGCACCTAAAAGCGGCACTTTTAGCTCAGGGTCGCCAAGGTAATAGTGGTAGACGAGGGTGAGATGGAAGATGACCTAGTAGGAGATGACCTAGTAGGAGATGACTGGTAAGAGACATGACTGAAGTATTGACGAGTTTTTGTGCCAGGCTCTATGGTAGGGCTCTATGGTAGGCGAGGGGCGAAGAAACAGGTCTCAAAAAGCGCTTCGATGCATAAAGAAAGATTAAATGTTGATTCTCACATTAGCGATACACTTTGGGAGATAAAATATAGTTATGGGCAAATATCAAGTAGCGGATTGATGGACAATCCAGGCATACCGTTTCGAGGTGGACAGGCCAAGTAAACATCCGGCCATCTCTTCACATGAAGGTGCTAAGCGTTTCGCCTGGAACTGGATGCTTGGATTCGTAGAAGAACAACTTCACGCCCATGATGCATTTCGTATCTTAGCTATTCTTCAAGGAGCAACACTACAAGAAGCAGATGAATACGCCACACGGGCGACTGCCATTTCCTATCTTGTAGAATTAAAACGAAAAGCGTAGAAAAGACCATGAGGCGAAGATCACATCGGGAAAAAGAAAGCCCAGCGAGTACCTTTCCGTCTCCGAGTGGTGTCCCTGGTCCAGTGAGGCTATGCGTTTCGTTTGGAATAGAGTAAAAGATGATGTGGCCCCTTGGTGGAAAGAGAACTCCAAGGAATGTTATTCTTCTGCGTTTCGTGATTTAGCCCAGGCATTCAAGAACCACTTTGACTCCAGAGATGAAAAGCGCAAGGGACCATATAGCGGTTGGCCAAAATATAAGACCAGGAGAGGTCACCAGTCGGTTTCTTTTAGTACCGGAGCCATTCGGATAAATGACCGTCACCATATCCAGTTACCTACCATTGGCCTACTTCGGGTAAAAGAATCGACCGACAAGCTTCGACTCAAGCTAGTCTCTGGTACCGCACGCATTCTTAGGGCTACGCTAGTTAATGAGGCTACCAAGGTTTTTATAAGTTTTAGTGTCGAGTCGAAACGGGACGTTCCTGCTATGACATCAAAGGATGTTTGTGGACACGACATAGGAATCACCAAACTTATCACAAGCTCAGATGGATCAGTGGCAGAAAACCCGAAGGCTGCTAATCAGGTACAAAAGAAGATCTCTCGCTATCAGCGTCGTATGGATAGACAACACAGGGTAGCAAGTCCCAAGTGCTACAGTTCAGATGGTGCTCATATAGCTGGTATATGTTACTGGAAGAAACGCTCCAAACGAGCACGGGAGAATCAAACACGTCTAAATAAGTCTTACGCTAAGGCTGGCCGTATTCGTAAAGATGGTATTCACAAAACAAGCTATAAGGCAGCTACTACTCATGGCGTGAACATTGTTGAAGATTTACGGGTAGAACAGATGGGGAGAAAAGGTCGGGGCAAGCGCGGATTTAATCGTGCCATGTACGATGCCACTCTAGCAGAGTTTCGTAGAGAAATGGCCTATAAGTGTCCTTGGTATGGATCTACACTGTGGCTTGGTGCCTTTTGGTATGCGTCATCAAAGACCTGTTCAAAATGCAAGACGAAGAAGAAAAAGCTCTCTCGTTCTACACGGATATTTCATTGTGTCAGTTGCGGATTAGAGATTGATCGTGATCTAAATGCAGCGTACAATTTGGCGGCTCTGGCAGAGCTTGCCACAGTGTGCACAGTTGCACAGATATTGACCGGAACGCTGCTCAATTGGTCCAAGCTCCCCATAAAGCCTTATGGATGGGAGCCGGACAAGAGCACCCGCAGTTCGCGGGGGTGCGCCCGAGCCGGAGGCCGAAAGGTCGATGGAGAGGAGAGGAAGAGCGCCCATGCTGGCAAAGAGGATCGTTTCCTTGGAAGTCAGCAAAAACGGGGACTGCTCCTTTGATCGGGAAGCAACCGAGCCACCGACACTTCAGAGAAGTGTCTACCACTCCGAGGTGGCCTGATGCATAAGCATTTAGTCCGAGGTTGTACGGCTGGAGTACCAGCCGCCCGGTAAAGGATCACGGACGCGTGGATCTTCAAGGTCAGCGAGATATTTGCTGATACTTCGGGGAACGGCTGGTAACGGGAGATCATGTAGCGCAAACTAGTGCAGCCAACGGAATTGACAAGATAGGCAAAATAATGACAATGTAGAATAACGTGGACATTACAGATACAAAAGATACCCCAACAGCAATAAAACCAACACCGGTTCAGCTCGGGAAACCCCGCGGAGGGCCTGCTCAATCTACTTTACGCAAAGACTACTGGTGGGTTACACCAACTATAACCGTTGGTGTCTTGACAGCCTTTGTTATATATGCAACTTGGGCTGGGTTCCAAAATGGAAACTACTACTATGCGCCATATATATCACCATTTTATTCGCCTTGTATAGCATCAAACTGCGTATACCAACAGTTGCCGATAATCGGTACTTGGTGGAAACTTTCTCCGGCCTTGTTGATTTTAGTCTTTCCGCTTGGGTATAGACTCACCTGTTACTACTATAGAAAAGCTTATTACCGTGCCTTTTGGTGGGCACCCCCAGCCTGTGCCGTAGAAGACGCTCACTCCAAATACAGCGGCGAAACCCGTTGGCCGCTTTTACTGCAGAACTCTCATAGATGGTTCTTTTACATGGGGTTGGTTTTAAACTTCTTTCTCACCATAGACGCTGTAAGAGCTTTCGACTTCCCGAGCGGCTGGGGAATGGGGCTTGGAAGCCTTGTACTCAGTGTAAACGCTATCTTGTTATGGCTTTACTCATTCTCTTGCCACGCATGCAGACATCTATGCGGCGGAAGTGTGAATAAGTTTTCCACCGCTCCACTGCGTTACAGAGTATGGAAAATACTTACCCCTCTTAACCAGAGACATATGCTGTTTGCCTGGGTAAGCTTGATATTTGTGGCACTTAGCGACTTATATGTACGCCTTGTCGCTTCAGGAGCAATCAGAGATCCGAGGTTTTTTTAAAATGACCGATACAACCAGTACGCCAGAACATCTCACATCACCCACCTTAGAAGAATCGGCCGCGACGGAACAAAAACCAGCCAAAGGACCAAAAATGTCCCATACCGACCTCCCCTTTGTCACCCACAACTTTGATGTGCTGGTAATAGGAGCCGGGGGAGCTGGACTAAGAGCTGCAATAGAGGCCAAGTTGCAAGGTGTGTCTATAGCTTTGTTGTCCAAATCCCTGCTCGGCAAAGCACATACGGTAATGGCAGAAGGTGGGATAGCTGCATCACTTGGCAATGTTTCTGATCAAGACAACTGGCAAGTACATTTCAGGGACACCATGAGGGGTGGCAAGATGTTGAACAACTGGAAAATGGCCCAACTCCATGCCCAAGAAGCACCAGATAGAGTGTTGGAACTGGAGGAATGGGGCGCTCTTTTTGATCGAACCGCCGACGGGCGCATACTCCAAAGAGATTTTGGTGGTCACCGTTATGCCCGCTTGGCACATGTCGGGGATCGAACTGGGTTGGAGATGATACGCACCCTTCAGCAAAAAGCCGTCTCTTTGGGAATAGAGGTGTTTGCTGAAACTATAGTCGTTAAACTGCTGTTGGATTCCAACAGAGCAATCTGCGGTGCGGTAGCTTATGAAAGATCCGTGGGAGATTTCATAGTATTTACAGCCAAGTCTATACTGCTTGCAACAGGCGGTATAGGAAGATCATGGCAAATTACCTCCAACTCTTGGGAGTCTACCGGAGGTGGCCACGCACTGGCTTTGTGGGCGGGTGCGGATATGATTGACATGGAGTGTGTGCAGTTTCATCCAACAGGAATGGTATGGCCGCCGTCTGTCAGAGGCTTACTTGTGACCGAAGGGGTAAGAGGTGACGGGGGCATACTCAAAAACTCACTTGGCAAAAGGTTTATGTTCGACTACATACCACCCATGTTTGCTTCAGAAACTGCCGACAGCGAAGAGGAGGCAGATCGTTGGTATACGGACCATGCTAAAGCCCGCCGGACCCCTGATCTACTTCCAAGAGACGAGGTGGCACGTGCTATCAACACAGAGGTAAAATCGGGCAGAGGTAGTCCTCATGGCGGAGTATTCTTAGATATAGCATCAAGGAGATCCCCTGAGTATATAAAAAGGCGTCTTCCCTCTATGTACCACCAGTTCAAGGAGTTGGCCGGGGTAGACATAACAAAAGATCCCATGGAAGTCGGTCCGACTTGTCACTATATGATGGGAGGAGTAAGGGTTGACGCTGATACCGCCGCTTCAAGCGTACCTGGTCTGTACGCTGCGGGTGAGGTGGCGGGTGGCATGCACGGCGCCAATAGGCTGGGTGGTAATTCACTATCCGACCTAGTGGTTTTTGGTAGGAGAGCGGGCCTGCACGCGGCCGAATATGCCAAGTCATATCAAGGTGACCCGAAACCCGACCCGGGTGAAATAGCTAAGGCCATCGCTGAATGTACAAAACCGTTATCCAAAGATCATACAGCCGAAAACGCCGAAAACCCCTATAAACTGCAGGATGACCTTCGTAAAACAATGCAGTCATTGGTTGGCATTATACGCACAGAACATGAACTGACACAGGCTTTGGAGGAGATTGAAAAACTAAAAGAACGCTTGGACAACATAGCCGTGCAAGGTGATAAGCGTTATAATCCCGGGTGGCACTTGGCACTTGATCTGCGCTCAATGCTGGCGGTCTGCCAATGTGTAACACTCGGAGCGTTAAACCGTAAAGAGTCTCGCGGGGGGCATACTCGCGATGACTATCCCACTTTGGATGATGAACTTGGTAAGATAAATTTTGTTATACGCCAAAAAGGCACCGAACTTGAAATTACTCCAGAACCTAAACCACAAATGCCGCCAGAACTGCAAAAACTCTTTGAGGAGCAACACTGATGAACCAAAATGACCGCCAACCAGCCGAAACCCAAGATAAGAACGGACCTGCAACCGGAAAAGTAACCCTGAGAATATGGCGTGGGGATGAAAATGGAGGTGAGTTCAAAGATTACACTTTAGATGCACAAGAAGGCGAAGTTGTGTTGGACGTAGTTCACCGGGTGCAGTCAGAGCATGCTGGCGATCTCTCTGTTCGCTGGAACTGTAAAGCCGGCAAATGCGGTTCATGTTCGGCGGAGATCAATGGGGTGCCAAAACTGATGTGCATGACTCGTATGTCCGACTTCTCATCAGGCGAACCGATAACCATAACTCCCATGCGTACCTTCCCGATAATCCGTGATCTGGTCACCGACGTATCATTTAACTATGAAATAGCAAAAAAGGTCCCCCCGTTTACGCCGGGGCCTAAAGAACCGGATGGCACTTACCGCATGGCGCAACGGGATATAGACAGAATACAAGAGTTCCACAAATGTATAGAGTGCTTTTTGTGTCAAAATGTCTGTCACGTCATTAGAGATCATGAAGAAAACAAGGCTAACTACGCCGGACCAAGGTTTTTTGTCAGGTTTGCCGCATTGGAAATGCACCCTTTGAATACAAACAACTCTTTAGGATTGTTGAAAGAAGAGATGGGTATAGGATACTGCAACATTACTAAATGTTGTACAGAGGTATGTCCTGAACAGATTCACATCACCGACAACGCCATAATTCCTCTAAAAGAAAGGGTGGTCACCGCCAACTACGATCCCCTTGCATGGTTGGTAACCAAGATCAGGCGCAAAACCGGAAGGAACACATCTTCAACCTAATACGACCAGATACGACTTTGACCGAACCGTTATCACCATTATCGGCCAACCGTAGGTTCAACCCGATAAAGCTGACCCAAAATATCCAACTTGGCCAAATCCAAATACCGCACCTGAAGAACTGGCCAGCCAATAACCGCTCCCGTTGGGAGTAGCCGCAACACCAACCGCAGGATCAAGGGATGCCGTAGATGTAGAACCTGTGGACTGTACAGGAGAACCTAAAAACTTAGCTGCTCCAAAGGCATATACCGCACCGTTTGAAGCCACCAACCAGTAACCCTGACTATTTGATGTTGCCGATGCCCCTACAACTGGAAGCATCAATCCTTGATTTGATAAACCCTGCGGAGATGATAAACCCTGCGGAGATGAGTTGAGAGAACCCAACCACTCCGCTTGGCCAAAGTTGTATACCGCACCGTTTGAAGCCACCAGCCAGTAACCCTGCCCATGCGGCGATCTTACAATGTCGACTATGGATACTCCGGCGAGACCTTCAAGTTGCCCAACAGCTGAACCGTAGTAGGGCGCTTTGCCAAATCCAAATACCGCACCGTTTGAAGCCACCAGCCAGTAACCGCCGTCAGAAGATGAGGCCGCCATACCGACTATCTGCGCATTTGACAACGGGATATTTAATCCAGGTACGGAACCATAAAAGGGTGCGTTAAAACTAAATACACCGCCGTCGCCACCAACCAACCAGTAACCCCCTGTTTTATTATCAGGAACTATCCCGACTATATCTGCAGCTAAATACATACCCATCGTACTTCCCTCATTTGGTGCCGCTCCAAATGCAGCTACATCACCTGAAGTGTTGACCATCCAGTAGCCGTTGCCCGAGGGGAAGGAGGACATTGATGAAACTTGAATTAACTGATTTGGTGAAAGTGCGGGTTGTCCCGGGAAGTGCACAAAAGCTATGTCTGATGCGGTTCCCCACCTCCACCAAGGCTTTATAGTCCCATAACTGGGGGCATAAGCAGGATTAACATCGCCATGCGTGGATACCATTCCACTTCCTATGTACATGGTCACATGATCCCAAGAATACTGGCTTGACGGCCATTGAAAGAAAATTAAATCACCTGGTACCAACTGTGTTACAGAGGAGACCAAAACTCCGCCATTGGCCAGCACCCAGTTGTACAAAGTGGGTACCCATATAATATCCCCATCATTTAAACCGCCTGCAGCCATAGCATGAGAAACAAAGTTGGCGCAGTCATTCTCACCATAAAACGGCGCCCCATCACTGTATACATCGCTGTATACGTTTTGCTGAGCCCACTCGGCCGCTTGTGTACCGGAGTATCCGGATGGTGTTGGTACAGACTGCGCATGAGCAAAATCGGTATTGTTGAAAACTCCGGAAGAAATCACAACTAAACTGGTAACAGCCAGTAGTAACATTATGGCACAACGAAATTTGACCATAGAAGGATAGTAACAGAAAATAGTCGAGTCAGCCAGTCACCAAAGCCGGTTGCCGGATAAAATCAGTAGGAGTTTTAAACTTGGAAGTTCTCATAGTTAAAGCAGGACCATATTTGAAAGGCACGGTACAGATAGCCGGAGCCAAAAATTCCGCTCTCAAGCTGATGGCAGCCTGTTTGCTTGTAGAAGGTACCTCCAGATTGGAAAATGTGCCGCGTATAACCGATGTGGAAATAATGGCAGAACTGCTCTCGGCCATGGGAGTTGAGATATCTCACAATCTAAACACAATGACACTTACCACCCCGTGCGAGTTGAAACCGGAAGTACCTTATGAACTGATGCAGCGCATGAGAGCTTCCATTGTGGTGCTTGGACCGCTACTGGGACGCTCCCTCCAGGCAAAGGTTTCCATGCCCGGAGGTGACGACTTTGGGCATCGTCCTATAGACATACACCTGAATGCTCTGCGTTCTTTAGGTGCAGAGATAACCACAACCCACGGATATATACAAGCCAAGGCCAAAAAACTGATAGGGGCAAAGGTGATATTGGACTACCCAAGCCATACTGCCACAGAAAATGTCCTTATGGCCGCAGTCCTAGCGCGGGGTACAACAGTTATAGAAAACGCGGCAAAAGAACCTGAGGTGCAGGATTTGGCGGAGTTTCTCACTCAAATGGGCGCACACATTGCCGGAGCTGGAACCTCGCGTATAGAGGTGGAAGGAGTGGACAACTTATGCCCGGCAATGCACAGTGCAATACCCGACAGAGTAGAAACAGCCACCTTCTTGGCTGCTCTCGGACTTGCTGGCGGGAAACTACTTATCAAGGGGACCAGAGCCGATCATATGGATATACTCCTTGAAAAACTTGCCGCCATGGGCATAACCTTGACCGTAACCAAAAACGACATACTGGCTGAGTTTGAAGAACAAGGTTCATTACAACCGGTTGATGTACATTCGTTACCATATCCGGGTATAGCAACCGACTACATGCCATTTTTGGTAACAATGCTTTCAGTGGCCAAGGGCATATCCTTAGCAAGTGAAAACCTCTTTCCGGGGCGTTTCCGGTATATAGATGAACTTATACGTATGGGTGCCAATATACGTCTGGAAGGCCATCACATAGCAATCAAGGGGGTAGACTGCCTATCAGCCGCCAGAGTTCGCGCTCCTGATCTTAGAGGTGGGGCGGCACTGGTTCTGGCTGGCTTAACTGCTCAAGGTGAAACTACTGTAGAAGATATCTTTCATATAGACAGAGGATACGAATATTTTGATAAAAAGCTGGCTATGCTGGGCGCAGATGTACAAAGGATCAAAAGGTAAACCACAGGTAAACCTTATGGATGGATAAGGATATAAATCGATTTGAAAGGACATGAACAGTTACGAGCAAACTTGATACTTTAGAGATAGATGAGGTGTTGGATATTGCCTACCAAGGCGATAGGGCGGCGTTGGCCCGGTTGATATCCATTATTGAAAAAGGTGGCGGAGGTGCCCATGAAATAGGAAGGCTTGTATATCCCCGTTCCGGCAACACTTACACTATAGGAATAACCGGGGCCCCCGGGGCTGGAAAATCTACACTGGTAGACAAACTGGTCACGCATATACGAAACGCTCCCACCAGATCTCCACAAAAGGTTGCCGTATTGGCAATCGACCCCTCATCACCTTTTTCAGGGGGAGCAATCTTGGGAGACCGTGTCCGGATGCAGGATCACGCTACCGATGATGGGGTATTTATACGTTCTATGGCAACCCGGGGACATCTGGGCGGACTGTCATTAGCGGTTCCCCAAGTAATACGACTGCTTGACGCTGTCGGAATCCCATTGGTGATAGTCGAAACTGTCGGAGTCGGACAGGTGGAAATTGAGGTAGCCAAGGCTACGGACACTACCGTGGTGGTATTAAACCCCGGTTGGGGTGATGCCATACAGGCAAACAAAGCGGGTCTTTTAGAGATAGCACAAATTTTTGCAATCAACAAAGCAGATCGCCCCGGAGTGCAGGAAACAAAAAGAGATCTGGAAATGATGCTGTCGCTCTCAAATGAAATCTCATGGCGTCCTCCAATAGTCCCGGTCGTGGCAACCGCAGCAGAGGGCATAGAAGCGCTGTGGGATAAGATACAAGAACACCATGAATACTTACATACAGATAACAAGCTGGACAAAGTACGAAAAGCCAGAAGAGAGGAGGAGTTTCACCGTGTTATATCCATGCTCTTGGAGAATAAAATAGACAATCTGCTCAACTCTTCTGATTCACAAAAGCTTAAAATGGCGGTAATAAACGGTTTGACAGACTCTTACGAGGCGGCCGAACACTTAATAAAGGAGCTATTCAATGACAGAAAATACGACATTTAGAGACAATACAACCGGTCAACATTTTGTAACCTTGGAACTGCTCCAAAATAACACTGCAATAATAAAACTGAATCGCCCAAAAGTAAACGCCTTATCAATTGAGTTATTACTTGAGTTAGCCCAAACAGCAAAACAGTTGACTGAGTCACCGCCCGGTGCCGTAATTCTATGGGGTGGAGAAAGGATATTTGCTTCTGGGGCAGATATCGACGAGCTAACCAACATGACCGCTCAACGAGGCAAAGCACGCGAGGTCGCTGAGGCGTTTTACGAAGCTACTCACCAGCTTTCTTTGATCCCAAGAATAACCATAGCCGCTATATCGGGATACGCTCTCGGAGGTGGGCTGGAGTTGGCGTTGGCTTGTGACTTTAGAATTGCCGCTGAAAACGCTAAGCTGGGGCTGGTGGAAATACTGTTGGGCATTATCCCTGGAGGCGGGGGAACTCAACGGCTTGCACGACTTATAGGAACTTGTCGCGCAAAAGAACTAATACTGTCAGGTAGACAACTTAGCGCGTCAGAGGCTCTTGAGATTGGACTGATTAACCAGGTAACACGGAAGGATGACCTTTTTGAGAAGGCGCTTGAGATGGGGTCAGGCTTTGCCAAAGGACCCCTCGTGGCTCAATATTTGGCCAAAAAAGCTATTGATGAAGGGATTGATACAACGCTTCAGGAAGGTTTAATGCTGGAACGTCAAGCATTTGAAACGGTGTTTTCCACTAAAGATGCCCAGATAGGCTTGGAATCATTCTTGCAAAACGGACCGGGAAAAGCCAATTTCATCGGACAATAAACTCGACACCCTAGAGAACTGGATCCTCTTTCCAGTATCCAAATACCTCACCAAGGGTCGCGATAATCTCCCCTAAGGTAGCTCTGTGTCGAACGGACTCTATAAAAGCAGGCATTAAATTTGTATCGGCGGAGGTGGCATCAACTTTAATACGCTCTAAACTGGCGATAACGGTGTTCTCATCTCTCTTGGACTTGGTCAAAGCTAAACGCTCAAGTTGGCGGGCCTGTGTTTCATGCCCTATTTGCAAGATGGGGGGAAGTTCTTCTTCATTGCCTTCAAAAAAATCGTTAATCCCTACCAGTATTTGCTGTTTAGAGTTTACTCTTTGTGTGAACTCATATGAAGAATCAGCTATGCGAGCCTCGAACCACCCTGATTCAATCCCCTCATACACGCCCTCCAGCATTGACCCTTTCCCCAGTTGATCTAAGTAAAGAAAGATTTCCTCGCTGCGACGCTCAATCTCATCCGTTATCCATTCGACAAAAGCAGAACCACCAAGCGGATCAACCACCTTATCAACGCCCGTCTCATATGCGATTACCTGTTGAGTACGCAATGCTATGCGGGCTGCTTTTTCTGTCGGGAGTGCCAACACTTCATCCATTGAGTTGGTGTGCAAGCTTTGTGTACCACCCAATACTGCAGCCAGCGCCTCGGTTGTGGTACGTACTATGTTCACTTCAGGCTGTTGAGCGCTGAGAGATACTCCTGATGTTTGTGTGTGGAAACGACACTGCAACGACCTGGCGTCTTTTGCGCCATAACGTTGCTTCATCCATTTTGCCCATATGCGCCTGGCTGCTCTAAACTTAGCAATCTCCTCAAAAAAATCTATATGGGAGTTGAAAAAAAAGCTCAGCCGCGGTGCAAAATCATCAACATCTATCCCCGATTGGATAGCCGCCTCCACATAAGCAAAACCGTTTGCAAGTGTAAACGCAAGTTCTTGTGCAGCAGTAGAACCGGCTTCTCTTATATGATAACCTGAAATAGAAATAGGATGCCACCGCGGCATTTTATCACTGCAAAACCGTATCATATCAACAATCAAGCGCATAGACGGGCGGGGTGGAAAAATAAACTCCTTCTGTGCCTGGTACTCTTTCAATATATCGTTTTGGATAGTACCACCTAATTTAGCAAGAGGAACTGTATTTTCTTGGCCGACAACTATATACATGGCAAGCAAAACCGCCGCGGGAGAGTTTATCGTCATAGAGGTAGTCACCTTCCCTACGTCTATCCCCTTAAAAAGATCAATCATGTCATCTACCGTATCTATTGCTACACCACAACGACCTATCTCGCCTATACTGTGCGAATCATCAGAGTCCCTGCCCATCAAAGTAGGCAGGTCAAAAGCGACTGAAAGTCCTGTCCCTCCCGCTTTAAGCAACTGATGAAACCTGGCGTTGGTATCAACAGCAGTACCAAAGCCGGAGAACATCCTCATTGTCCACAGTTTTGAACGGTACATATCCCGGTGTATGCCCCTTGTATAGGGATATTCACCGGGTAGTTCATCTGTTGCGCAAGAACTGTACACAGACTCCAGCGGTATACCTGACATTGTAGAAAAGTCTATTTCTCTCATAGTGATTTCTTATAACTTTAACCGAATAATCTTCTTGCTGCACATATCCAAGAAATATGTTACTTTTATCTCTAGAATGTGCAATTTTCATCAAACTGGAGTACACTTTTTATCATTATGATAACGCGGGGAGATACGGACGCAACTGTAACTACGGGTATACCTACAATCAGGAGTAGGAGTACGGATGAGGATACGCTGGATCATAACCTGGCCCTAGACTTGGTACGCGTTACGGAGTCAGCTGCTTTGGCTGCTTCACGTTGGATGGGGAAAGGCGACAAAGAAGCTGCAGACAACTCTGCCGTAAATGCCATGCGGATGTGGCTTTCCGACGTACCGATGGATGGAATCGTGGTCATAGGTGAAGGGGAAAAAGACAATGCGCCAATGCTGTACAATGGGGAAAAGCTTGGTAACGGGACTCCGCCTTTATGCGATATTGCCGTAGATCCAATTGACGGTACCACATTAACAGCTCTCGGACGCGGCGGAGCTTTGGCAGTAATAGCCGTAAGCGAACGTAACTCCATGTTTGATCCGGGACCCTGTGTATATATGGAAAAAATAGCGGTAGGCCCGCCTGCGGTAGGGAAGGTGAACATAAATCGTTCCCCGACCGAAAATCTCATGGCAGTCTCAAAGGCGAAAGATACTCCGGTTGAAGAGCTGACCGCGATCATCTTGGACCGCGACAGACACAAAGATCTCATATCTGAAGTACGTTCCACCGGTTGCCGCATACGACTCATCAACGATGGCGACGTAGCGGCCGCCATATCAACTGCCTGGTATGATTCGGGAGTAGATATACTTTTCGGAATAGGCGGTACACCTGAAGGAGTTCTGGCGGCTGCCGCACTAAAATGTATGGGAGGCGAAATACAGGGCAAGCTGTGGCCAAGAAATGAGACGGAGCGTAAAGCGGCTCTGGAGGCGGGCTACGATCTCAACAAAGTACTGGCAACCAATGATCTCGTTAAAGGAAATAACTGCTTTTTTGCCGCTACGGGCATAACCGACGGTGAACTACTGACAGGTGTGCGCTACCATGCAAGAGGAGCTACCACCAAGTCACTGGTCATGCGTTCCCGCAGCGGAACTATCAGGGTAATAGAAACACACCATCGTTTACGAAAGTTGAAAAGGTTTAAGTGGTATCAGGTAGGATTCGGAGGAAAATAATATGTTAGAAAACTTTACTTGGTTTAAGCAGTCATCTTATCTCTACAAGGATGACGAGATAACTTGCTATGTAGATCCTTGGGCTTTGACGACAGACGATCCGGCAGACGTGATCTTGATTACACATGCCCATTTCGATCACTATTCGCCGGAGGACATTGAAAAAGTACAACGGGATAAGACTATAATAGTTGCTCCGGCAGACATAGCAAAGGAACTTTCCGGCAACATAGTGCCAATAGCGCCGGGAGACTCCAAGGAGGTGTCGGGTATAAAGATCCAAGCTGTTCCGGCATACAACACCTTAGAAGAGCGCCTTGAGTTCCACCCGAAAAAGAACAAGTGGGTTGGTTACTTGATTGAGCTTGGCGGAGTTACTTACTATCATGCTGGCGATACCGACCACGCACCCGAACTGTCGGATATACAAACAGACATCGCTTTCTTGCCGATAGGCGGCACTTATACAATGGATGTCCCTCAAGCCGCAGGGCTTGCCCGGGCGATAAACCCACAACTGGCTGTTCCAATGCACTACGGTTTTGTGGTGGGCGCCAGTAGCGATGCTGATGCTTTTGCCGCCCAAGCCGCACCGGTAGCCGTACAGACCTTGCAACCGATACATCCTTTTGAAAAATAGTCCTTAGAATCAGCCAACTGGCAAGCCAAGCAACCAATTAACTTTTTGGGTTGTTGATAATCCTACCTCTAAAACTCAATACGGTGGAGAGATATAAGTGGCACTAATCACTGTATGGTTTTCTATTTCAAGTAACCAGACAGACCCTTTACGGGCGCGTACTTTATCCACCCCCGCAACTTTTTGTGAAAAAAGGAATTCAAGTATTCCTAAGATGTTCTCACCATGGCTGCAAGCTACAACGTTATGCTTCAGCGTTACAAGGTAACCAAGCGTATCATCGGGTTGTGCACTTAACCCCAAAAGAGGCTGTATATCTATTTTTGCTCCTTTATATTTAGCCAAAGGCTCAAGTGTTTCGATACAACGCAGGGCTGGGCTGGAAAGTAAACTCCGAAATTTGATGTTGTCAAGTAAAGCCACTAGGCCTTGTGCTTGGGTTTTTCCCTTCTCAGTCAATGGGCGCCTTTCGTCATCACCTTTGAAAACAAACTGATCAACGGCCAATGCGTGTCTAACCAGATAAACCTTCATACTATACACCTACCACAAAAGAGTGCCTACTTTAGGTAAGGCACTCTTCAATCCAGATACAACGACCCAGTATCATGTGGTTTTCAGCCTCTTGAACTAAGCAGTTTCCTTTTTACGTACAGACACTGAAACAGGCGGCACAAAAGACTGGCTCTGATCCAAAACCTCACCTGATGCCGCTTCTAGATTATGTCCCATGGGCTCAGGCAGCACTATCAGCGTAAGTAAGATGCCAACTGTTGATACCCCAGCCATGATACCCATCACACCGCCAATCCCAAAAGCCTTGAGTAAATGGGGTACAAGCAGTGCTCCTATGAAGGCTCCGATCTTACCGCCTGCGGCAGAAATTCCATACCCCGTACCTCGTACGGCGGTGGGGAAAATCTCTGCGGGATAAACAAAGGTGGTCTCATTGGGACCAAACTCAATAAAGAAGTAGCTTACACCAAATAGTATCAGGAAAAACACAGGGTTTTTGATCACACCCGGGATTATGGCAATTGCCCCAAATGCCAGCGCCATAATGAGAAAACCTTGCCACTGTATCCACTTACGACCGATCTTGTCCATAAGCCCAACGGCCATCCAGTAACCGGGAACAGCAAAGACCGCAAAAATCGCTCCGGCAATCAATATGTTTGTCAACAAGGTGGCATGTGGCTGAAGTGCCTTCAAAATCAACGGGCTTGACACCGAGTTGCCGTAGAAAGCTATATCCATCAAGAACCAGCAACCTGCGGTGCCTATAAGACGCAGTAAAAACGGCCGGGAGGTGAGTTTTGCCTTGAGCGAACGGGTACTACCCCCATTAGCAGTCCCACCAACCATTTGCCCGCCAACCATTTGCCCGCCTTCTATGGTACGCGACATAGTATGAGAAGATGAACCAGCTACCCAACGCACTGTTTCGGCGGTGGTTGCCTCATCCCCTTTTATTGCAAGGCTATATCGGGGAGTTTCCCTAATCTTGCGGCGTAGGTAAACAACTGTGGCCGCCGGGATGGCGCCAAGACCAAGCATTAGCCTCCAAGCAAGTGCATGAGGCACACCGGTACCAAGCAAAATAGCGGCTACAGCAGGGCCGGCCAAAAGTCCAAAGCCTTGCATGGCAAAGACCGTACCTATCAACCTTCCACGGTTCTTACGATTAGAATACTCTGAGGTAATCACAGCAGAAGTACCATAGTCGCCCCCTACTCCAAGGCCAACCACGATACGGAATATAAACAGTACGACAAAGCTGGTCGAGAAAGCTGAGGCAATAGCACCAATCACCAACAACGTGACTTCAGTGCCATATATGGCTTTGCGCCCGAAAACATCCATAAGTTTACCAAAAGTAACCGCACCAACCACCGCCGCCAACAGCGAAATTGCATTGAGCAATGAGAGCTGATTGGTTGTCAAATGCCAAATGGGGGTAAGAATGGCAGTAACTGTGCCTATAATAAACAGATCATAGGCATCAGTGAAAAACCCCATCCCGGCAGTTAATACCGTCAGCCAATGTCGGGGATTGAGTGGTGCTTCATCAAGAGCCCCATAAAGCGGTGAAATCACCGATTGGGTTTGTTTATCAGATTCAGACATATCAAGTCATATCTCCTTTTTGTATCTCCTTATGAATGAGTTCGCACATCCATAACCTTTATAACCATTACTTTTTTAGTATGACAGACAATGGTTAAATCCAAGTGTACAAAAGGTAATAATACGGTTAACAACAGGTGAATTTTTTTTTCAAGGTTTACCAGGAGTTTTCATGCCAGCTTTGGCATTACCTGACTCGCAATCAGTTCCAGATGTTCCAAATCGGATATATCCAATATCTGGAGGTATACAGTTTCTGCACCGGCTCTCCGATAAAGGTTTAACTTATCAACCGCTTCGTCTACGACTCCCCCAACTCCGTTTAAACGAAGATCTTCAGGTTCTCGCCCTATATTTGCTGCCCGAGCATGAAATTCTGCTTGGGTAGCGCCAACACAAGCGGCAACAGCGACAGAACGGTGTATCTCAGAGGGATCACGACCAATCTTCTCGGCTGCTGTTTCAACTAACTGATACTGTGTAACACAATCAGAAACGCCGGCAAAAGGAACGTTATACTCTTTCGCAAAACGGGCTGCCAACAACGGCGTCTTATGTTTTCCAAGTCCTCCTATGATAATCGGAGGATGCGGATTTTGGACAGGACGCGGCAAGGCAGGACAGTTCTGCAATGTAAAGTACTTACCGCTAAAGGAAAACAACTCATTTGGTGGCGTTAACCATATACCGGTTAAAATTGAAAGTTGTTCCTCAAAGCTCATAAAACGATCACTCACGGAAGGAAAGGGAATACCCAAAGCCTTATGCTCATCCTCAAACCAGCCTGTACCAAAGCCCAACTCCACGCGTCCGTTGCTCATGGCGTCAACTTGAGCAACAATGGTGGCAAACGGCCCTGGAAGTCTAAAGGTCGCAGAGGACACAAGGGTACCGAGACGGATTTTGGAGGTCTCTCTTGCAAGCCCGGCCAAGGTCACCCACGAGTCGGTGGGTCCCGGCAACGGGCTTCCCTCGCCCATTCTCAAAAAATGATCCGAACGGAAGAAAGCGTCAAAACCCAGTGTTTCTGCGGTTTGTGCTAAAACAAGCTGTTGCTCATAAGATGCACCTTGTTGCGGTTCGACAAATATACGAAACTTCATATTAATAATTTTTACTACTTTTAGGTTATAATTGCGAAATGGACAAAAATGGACAAATCAGCAAAGATGAAGCAACCGGCAAAGTTGCAGTTGTCACAGGTGCCTCAAGTGGAATTGGGAAAGCTACGGCAATAACACTGGCACAGGCAGGCTACAAAGTAGTTTTGGGTGCCCGCAGAATGGACCGCCTCGTCCGGCTTGCAGCCGAAATAGACGGTATTGCAATGCATCTTGATGTAACAGATCCTGCTTCAGTCGAAGCCTTCACGAGCAAGATTGAAAAAACAAATATACTGGTCAATAATGCCGGCGGTGCATTGGGCCTTGATCCTGTAGCAGAAGCTAATGAGCAGTACTGGGAGTGGATGTATCAAGCCAATGTCTTGGGCTCACTTCGTATGACAAAAGCCCTTTTGCCTAAGCTTGAAGCTTCCAATAACGGACATATAGTGCTCGTAACATCTGTTGCCGCTCATGAGGTTTACCGCAGCGGAGGAGGATATACGGCCGCAAAACATGCTCAGAGTGCTCTCGGACTTACCTTGCGACTCGAACTTCTCGGAAAACCTGTACATATAACGGAAATAGCTCCAGGCATGGTTGAGACGGAATTTTCCATCACACGTTTTGAAGGTGATCAAAAACGCGCAAAACAAGTATATGAAAACATGACACCTTTATCCGCAGAAGACGTAGCCGACTGTATCCTTTGGGCTGTAACACGACCCCCCCATGTCAACATTGACACTATAGTTGTAAAGCCCCTTGATCAAGCACGTGCAAGGGAAATACACCGCTCGACCACAGCTTAACTTGATAATAGCTTGGACGACACCGAATTAGATTGGCAACAGCTTACCGTTCGAAAGGTTGAAGTAAGGCAATTAGCCCAACTTTGCCGCTGATGACCACAACGCCCCTGGTAGTGGGTCTGTAAGGTCTTAATTTGGTCACTACAACCTTGTGCAACTATTGAATGGTTTCTCAAGGTGAATGTCCTTATACCTTCAAGGTGTCGTAGATCTCCTTGTGGCACGCGCTCTAAGAGTGGCAGAGACCCGCAAGTGATGGATCTGGTCCTTGAATCGTCTGTAAAGATGATGGTGGATAAGTATATGGGTAGAGAGTGTCTCTTTGACAGTAGACCAGCGTCTCGTGTCTCAGACTTCATATGACAACAAAAATTGCGGTAACAAAAAAATGTTAACCCGCGGATACCAGATTGATAATCGTCGTAGTACCTATAGTCCCTCATCTCCTGAAATATCAATGGCAAACATATTGTTATACCAAAATAAAGCAAACCGAAACGATTCGTTACAAAGTGGCAAACAACTCGCGGATACCAGAATTGCAGTTTGCTTTATTTTCTAATAGAAGAAAAAATGTCTGTGACTTGACAAGATCCTTCCATACCGGCTCTTTAGAACAGTTCCTAATTGTCGAATCATTTGAGAGCGTCCAGCTTTTCCTGTTTTCTCCACTATTTCGATTTCTCGAACTTTATGGAGTTGATTTAGTATGTCCTCAATGGATGTTACGTCTAGGAGCACTTTAAAACGGCAATCTTCTTCCACTGTGGAGGAGTAAAACTTTACCCTCCTGGCAGCGGAAATGTCTGATGACCCACAAGATTTAGGACAGTTTAGTGTTGCGGAGATCCGATGGTCAAGATCTTATGGCAAGACTGCATCGACTGCGCAATAAATAGCTCAAGTAAACTGTAATCTGCCGTTGTTTGCGCAATCTCAAGATATTTGTAGTAAGCATATCGACGTTCCTTGACAACCAATGGTGGAACCAAGCCAGCCCGTAACGCTTGTGCAAACATTAACAATCGTCCGACACGTCCGTTGCCGTCACTAAATGGATGTACCTGTTCAAAGGTGGCATGGGCTTTTGCTAATTCACTCACTATGTCCTTTGAAGATTTTGACAAATCTTTAATGAGCTGAACCAAGAGTTCCGGAACTTTAATCCAATTAGCCAGTACAACATGCGTACCCATTATTCGTATCGAATGTTTTCTGTACTTTCCAGCATCACTCATAATGCCGTTCATTAGTCGCAAATGAATACCCAAGATCAACTCTTCATCTATGGTAAAGCTCTCACCATTCTCGACAAGCTGTTCAAGCACCCAAAGAAGTGCTGATTGATGGTTACGCGCTTCTGCTTGTTCAACTGCGGTTCTATTGCTGAGTACTTTATTTGCAAAAATAACTTCCTCTACATCCGACAATGTCATAGTACTTCCCTCAATAGTATTGGTATGGTAAGTGATGTAAATGGTGAGTTTATGTAACATGTTCTCGTTACTTATTAAAGTGCTTGGCCTTAGCTTTAAATCTAATGCGGTATTTTTTACGATTGCTAACTCTGTGTCATAAATTGATTCGGCACCAACAACATTGATGTATAGCATTTCAATCTTGAGTCTTGCGTTTGTTCGAGGTTTAGAACGTCGATTAAGCCATGCATTGAGCGTAGGAAATGAAACAGAGAGTTCACAAGCAAGTTGTTCTTGTGACCAACCAGAGGCTTTCAAGATAGATTTAAGCTGCAGAATGTAATTCATAGCGTGTTAGTTGGGCTTTTAGTCCGCCTAGTACTTATAAATCCTTCTATTATCACCTAGTTGATCGGCAATTTTGATCGGCAAAGCAATACACCCGACCTTGTAAATTCCATTACCGCATTCTCTGCGAAATATAAAGACCATGGCAACAGACATACGAGCAGACTCTTTACTTTATAAGATGAGTTGATGTTATGATGTAGTAATGCTATGATGTAGATATGACCAAAACACGAACTACATTGACGATAGATGAATCTCTTCTAAAAATGATAAAGGTTAAAGCGGTACGCTTAGGACTTAAAGAAAGTGAAGTAATCGAAGATGCTGTACGTCGAAGCCTCGGCTTAGATTTGTTCGAACGACTGTGGGAACGCCATACTTTTAGCGACGAAGAAGCAAGTAATATTGCACTTGAGGCTCAACATGCCACTCGAAATTCAAGGCGTCCCAAATAAGTGCGAGCTGTAGTAGATGTAAATGTAATAATTTCGGCGTTATTGAATCGAAATGGAACTCCGGCAAAAGTTATCCAAGCGTGGTTACAAGGTATTTTTGAGATAGTAGTCTCTTTGAAGCTTCTCGAAGAACTTGAACGAGCGTTAAAGTATAAAAAGCTTCAAAAGTACATTAAGATGTCAGAGATTGCAGAATTAATTGAATTTTTTAGGTTAGAAGGGAGTTTAGTAGAAGATCCACAAGAATCTCTTCCTATTAGCTCTAAGGACCCGGACGATGACTATATTATTTCTTTAGCGCTCAGCACCCAATCAGTTATTGTTTCAGGTGATTCGCATTTGCTTGCTCTATCTGATGAGATTCCCGTTTATTCACCAATAGATTTTTTAGAGAGGTTGCTAACTTCTTTCAGCTAAGCCAATGTTCTAGACACAAGGCATGATTCATTTTAGGCACCCGCAGCAGGAATCGAAACCTGATAAGTTACGATTTTAGGAATCAGATTGAGTTCGACCGTAAATACTTTCTAGTATTATTTAATCTCTTCAGGGGGGTGTTAGTCCACCTCAGTCACAGATACTTGGTAGGTCTTGTCCTTCGGTTTGTAAAACGGCGATTTTGTAGCATCAAATCCAGATGGATAAAACTGTTATTTTTAGGACTTGGATTTTACTACGAAGTGACAAAAAGCTCTTTTAATTTCAGGGCTGCAAGAGGCCCTGTGCGAGTCAAGCACCACTCTCAAACGTTGTCAATCCAGGCGGCGTTTGAAAAAGGTGGCAGTCAACCGGAATATCCGGGTGGCCTCTGCTCGGCGAAGTTCCGTGCGGGATAACCCGACGACCCCAGATGAGATAACAGAGGGAGTATTCTCTGTTGACCAAGCTGGAAAGCGGGTCTACCGAGCCGGACTGTCCAGTGATGTCAGCTAATTGCTGGTATTGCGGGGCAGCTCTTAGCTCCAATTGACACTATCGTTGTAAAGCCCCTTGATCAAGCAGGAGGATAAGGAAATGCGCCGGACTGGCACTTAGACATCGCGGAGCACGGAAAACCACAACCTGTCTGCCACCCTTACAACGGCATCAGCCACCTGCACATAATGCCTATACAGTTCCTGAGTTACAATCAACGAACGTATATCACCCGTAGTAGCGGTGTCACCGAATGACCCGCTTGGGAAAGAAGAGTTCGATAGCTGTAACAGCTCAGCCATAGCGCTGCGATAACGGCGTTCGACATGGCGCACAGCCTTTACCGCCTTATCAGCTTGTACGCCGGCTTGGTTGGAATCAGAATGTATCAATCTAAAGCCTTCCACCAAGCAATCGGTTCCCGCATAAATATGCTTTGCCATTGCCAAAGCATGAGCATCGGGGGTCCAATGAAGTATTTCAGCTTCACCTACGGTGTGTTTTGCCTCATTGATTATCTGATCGGTTCGTTCGGAGATCATATAAATATCCTCCTGATCTACCGGCGTGGAAAGTGCATTCTGAAGTAGTACCAACAAATTGCGACGTGCAACATCCGCATCTTGCTCAGCTTTGTCAACGGCTGTTGCAGTATCTGAACTACCGTCATCCGACCAGTCAACAAAGCATGAAATACCTCTAAGAGTGATCTCCCCCTGTGTAACAAGCAAGCCTATTACATCCGGAATAGCCGGGAGCAACCATTTACGCCACCACTTCATAACAACCTTTCATCATCCTTAGAATAACGAGCTTATGATATGGGCTAACCCTGCAAGAACAGCCCCAAGCACCGCACAAGCCGGCACGGTAATCAACCATGTCCATACAACTAATACTACTGTAGGCCAGTGAACATGTCTACGTCTGCCGACGCTACCTACACCAACCATGGAAGAGGCAACAACCGTAGATGTACTGACAGGTGCTCCCAGCCAAGCCGAACCAAGAATTACCAAAGCTGAACTGCCTTGCGCGGCTAAACAATCCAATGAACCCCCGCGATAAAATCGAGAGGACACAGTACGTACGATACGCCGCCCGCCGACGGCGGTACCTATCCCAAGGGCCAAAGCCGTAACAACAACAACCCAGATAGGTACGGCAAAAGTTCGTATAGCGCCTCCGGCAAGCAGTACCACTGTGGCCATACCCATAGCTTTTTGCCCGTCATTTGAACCATCCGCTAAACCCACCAAGAAAGCCGACACCCAAATAGCACTCTTTAACGGGGACAAAACAGAACGGGTACTTTTCGCAAGGCGCCGCCCTAAGAGATAGCGAACAGCTGCCGAGCAAAGCGCGCCAAGAAGCGGAGAAACTACAATTGCAACAAGTGTTCCGATAACTCCGTATGGACGCATACCATGAAAGCCACCCCAACCAACTCCATGCCAACCGGCCTCGACAATCGCAGCACCGGCCAACCCCCCAACCAGTGCAATACTTGCACTAACCGGGATGCCTCGATGAGTGAGAAGCAAAGTAAAGCCAATGCTTACCAACCCGCCAATCAGGTAAGTAACAGCAGTTCGATTAGGCGGAACATGGACCAAACTAGCCATCGTCAATGCTACGGCTTCTCCCGCGAACAACCCGCCAAGTGTATGTGCAATAAAGGAAAGCATCATCGCTTTAGGATAAGAAGTGACCCGTGACGCAATCAATGAAGCGGTTGCGTTTGGAGCATCGGAAACACCCAGCATAAACCCAAACCCTATCGCTACGACTAAAGCTGCAACCACCATTCCTCTTACTGTATCGTACTGTTATATCATATACTTATCATATGACAACTCTGCTTTTGGGAACTGCACCTGAACAAGATAGGCACATACCGCCTGGCAGTCCATTCTACGAAACCGATTCATCCCATAACTCTCACCCTGAACGCCCGGAACGTATAGAAGCTGTGCTGGCTGGAATAAAGGAGGCGGGAATAATGAATACCACCACCTTCATCCAACCACGCCGCGCAACCATTGACGAGTTGGCATTAGTTCATTCTCATACTTACCTTTTGCAACTTCAAGAGTTTTGCCGTAAAGGAGGAGGTTGGCTGGATGCGGATACTTATGCGGCAAAAGGCTCCTTCGATACTGCAATACTTGCAGCCGGAACAGGCTTAGAGGCTGTCGACATACTTAGCAACACACCCGATAACAGCAAAATAGCCTTTATAGCCATGCGCCCGCCCGGACACCATGCGCTTCGGGAAAAAGCTATGGGATTTTGTTTAATCAACAACATTGCGGTTGCGGCAGCCTACTTGGCAAACCGGGGAGAAAAGGTGTTAATCTTTGACTTTGACGTACATCACGGTAATGGAACTCAAGAAATATTCTGGAATGATCAGCGAGTTTTATACGTTTCAATCCACCAATATCCCTTTTATCCCCAAAGCGGTACTTTGAGCGAGATAGGAGGAGGAAAAGCGGTTGGCCTTACCGTTAATATCCCACTGCCGGCCGGAACTGTCGGCTATACAATACTAAACAAACTGGATGAAATGGCGGCTTCGGCAGTTTCAAAGTTTTCCCCTACATGGATTTTGGTATCAGCAGGATTTGACGGGCATAAAGACGATCCTTTAGCCTCATTTGAACTGATCCCAGAGGATTTTGCTGATATAGCCGCTTGGCCGGCTTCAGTATGCGAGCTTTCAAACCGCACAGTCTTGTTTTTGGAAGGCGGATACAACATCCAAGCGCTTAAGATGTCGGTAGCGGCTACATTTGCCCGGCTTTGTCGCTAATCCCCTAATTGTACGGCTTTTGCGTGTAAGAGATAAAGGTATGGCTGGCGGGGGAGGGCTCGAACCTCCAGCCTCCTGAACCAAAATCAGGCGTTCTGCCATTGAACTACCCGCCATAGTGACGGCAATAAAATATCAACCAAATAAAGATTACCACTTCACGTGTTGACAATAGTTGAAAAGTTAACCCGCAATAAAAAATTATTTTAAATTTTTTTGCTCAAAATTCGCCAAACAGCCTAAAAATGTATTAACCTGCCAACAGGAATGGGTTCACTTATTAAAAAGCGTCGCAAGCGCATGAGAAAAAAGAAGCATAAAAAGTTGTTAAAGGCTAACCGTTGGAAACGAAGAACGGGGCACTAGCCTAGCTGCTCTTATCCGTTTTATACAGACATATTTGAAAGATTGGTTCAGGTTTGCAAGATAAGTTCAGGACAAAGATAAGTTCATAGGCAAAACGGTGCTCACCAGTGTAAGTAACCCCTGTTTCGGATTTGAAAGCTCTAAGTCGTCAATCTCTGTTTTATCAACCTCCACATACCAACTTGATCCGCTGCCTGCCAAGCTGGGTCGTTTACCACTAAGGAGGGCCAAGTAATCACGCCATAACGCCAGTCGCGGTTCTGCCGCCAAAGCTGCAACTTCCAGATCGTTGCTCAACCCATCAACACGCCTCCGGGTTACATTCCCGTTGTTTAACTCATCCCAAGCTTTATAAACCAAAGCAGTTGATACACCAAAGGGCGGTATGCACAACAAAAAAAATCTCTCTGAAAAGGCAAGCTCACTTACAACCTCCCCGACACCGCGGACTAATCCATGACCACCCTTCAAACAAAAGGGGACATCAGCGCCCAGTCGAACTGCCGTATCAATATCGTAACATCCGGCCCAACGAAGTACAGCGGCGGCATCTGCAGAGCCGCCCCCCAGTCCAGCTCCCATGGGTATGCGTTTGATCAAAGTCACATGAGCAGATTTATCCAATGCGAGCAATGCCTTGCCTACCAGGTTATCTTTAGCTGTCGGAAAAGTCTTTAGCAAACTGATTTCACTCGCTAAACCGGTTTCATCTCTCACTTCCAAACCGTCTCCTTCACGAAACAAAAGCGTATCGCACAGATCTATACTTACCATTTCAGACTCGATCAGGTGGTATCCGTCGGCTGTTGTTCCAACAATTCGAAGAGACAAAGTCAACTTTGCGAATGCCGTTTCTTCCGAGACAGGTTTATCCAAGTTTTGACTGATTAGGCTTTCATGCATGAGACCAACCTGTACCAGTCCATAAGGCTCAGCTGTTCGGCACGGCTTTGCGGCGATATATCCGCAAGTAAATATGCCCTTGGCGGCACTATACCATCCAAGGCTCGCCTTAACATCTTGCGCCTTGTTGCAAAACCGGCGTACACAACCTTAAAAAGCTGATCATAAGTGATATCGTCCAAGCTCAACACGGCAGAAGATCTTCTGGTAATCGATACCAGCACTGAAGATACCGCCGGTGGCGGTATGAATACATTTGACGGCACCTTGCCAACCAGTTTTGCATCGGCCCAGTAGGCAACCTTGAGAGACACTGCTCCAAAACCATCTTGGCCGACTGAGGCTACAAGCCTGTCTCCCACCTCCTTTTGAACCATCACCAACATCTTTGAGATCTCTCTAACCTCCTCAAGCAGTTTAATCACAAGTAAAGTGGCTATGTTGTAAGGAAGGTTGGCAATGAGCAACCAATCAGTCGGACCTTTCCCAACGGGCAAGCTTTCATCCGCCAACAACTCCTTCCAGTCCAACTTCAACGCATTTGCATGTACAACCCGAACATCAAGCGATTCTACAACCGAACGCAGTATCTTGACTAAAGTACTATCTGTCTCAACAGCCACAACTTTGGCCCCGTAAGCCGCTAAAGCTACGGTCAAGGAACCTAATCCGGCTCCTATCTCTATCACCCTTTGGCCGGGATCGACTTCCGCAAGCCCCAGTTTGGCTATGCGTCGGGCAGTATTTGGATCCGCTAAAAAGTGCTGCCCCAATGACTTTTTAGGTTTCAAGTCATTATTTGACATCAACTCCCCCAAGCGCGAACGACTTAAATATACTGTGTTACTCCCGCCGGTCAAGTCCGAATACCTCTATGGCAGACTGCATTGTGGCATTAGCTACCGCCTCTACATCCATACCCTTTACCTCAGCTACGGCTTTTCCTACAAGCGACACAAAGGCGGGCTCATTGGGCTGTCCTCTGTGGGGAACCGGTGCCAAATATGGGGTATCGGTCTCAATCAATATTTTATCGAGCGGGCACCGCGCGGCTGTTTCCCGCAAGTCAAGCGCATTTTTAAAAGTCAAAATACCTGAAAACGACAACCAAGCCCCCATATCCAAACAGTGCTTAGCCTCGTTCATCGCACCGCTAAAACAGTGAAATATCACACGAGACGGAACGCCCTCGGTTTCTAAGATATCAAAGGTATCTTCCCACGCCTCCCTTGTATGCACCACCAATGCCAACCCTAATTCTTGTGCCAACCCCAGCTGTTTTTTAAAGGTATCCTTCTGATCCGATCTGGGTGAGTTGTCATAATGGTAATCAAGACCACATTCTCCTATCCCGACCACCAAAGAACCAAGGTAACCCTTGGTTTTACAGTCGGCAACCAGCTCATATAAAGGTTTGATATCCCGGGTTGCATAGTGAGGATGCAGACCAACCGTCGTCCACATTCCCAGAAAACTTCGGTCTTTATACCCATCCAAGTTGCGAATACGTTGTACCAATTCAATTGCTTGGTTGGAGGATTCTATATCCGTCCCCACGCACACCAACCCAGTCACCAAAGCTTCCCTGGCCCTGTTAAAGGCTTCGTCGGGCTTTGGCAAATCATGTAAATGGCAATGGGTATCAAACCACATAACTACAGTTTGCGACGGGGAAAAAGCGGACCTGCTGCCTCTACCTTGAAGTCCAAGTCGTAGCTTCCCCAAACGGCATCCTTCGGTAAACGAGCATCTTTAATCAAGCCGTCAACTCCTATACGCCTCCAAATCTCATTAGATGCCTTTGGCATTACAGGCCAAACCAACAAAGCTAAAATACGCAGTACTTCAAGCTGATCCCCCAGAACCTTATCAAGTGCGGAACCCGGGGGCATTTTCCAAGGCTCTTCGGACTCCAAGACGGCATTGGCTTCGCCTATGAGCTCCCACACTGCATCAAGAGCTCTATGGGGCGCAAACTCATTCCATGCAGACTGACAAAGCTCAACAGCCTTGTCGACTCCTTCAACAAGACGAACATGCCCGACATCAAAACTGTGCCCAACGCCAAAGCACTTGTCGGTAACCAAACGAGTTACCCTTGACAACAAATTACCAAGGTTATTAGCTAAATCCGAGTTATACCTGGACAACATCCCTTCATAAGAAAAATCCCCATCCGCACCCAAAGGAACACCGCGCAATAAGTAATAGCGCACTGCATCCACTCCAAAATCATCAACCAATGCCACAGGAGATATCTGATTCAACTTAGTTTTGGACATCTTCTCTCCACCAACCAAAAGCCATCCGTGCACAAAAAGCTGATTCGGCGGATCAATGCCTGCCGCCATACACATAGCGGGCCACCAAACACAGTGAAAACGAATTATCTCTTTACCGATAAGATGATTGACATAAGGCCACCATTTTTGAAAATCGTTACTGTTTGTTCCATAACTTATAGCCGTCAAATAGTTTACCAACGCATCTGCCCATACATAAAATACGTGTTGAGAGTCCCAGGGAACCGGTACACCCCAATCTATTGAAGTTCGGGTTATGGAAAAGTCCTGTAGCCCACCTTTTATGAAACTCAAAGCTTCATTGCGTTTCGACTCGGGAAGCACGGCTGTCGGACTATTTTCATACCATTCAAGCAACCGTTCACTCATAGAGCTCAGCTTGAAAAAGTAGTTTTCTTCTTTCATTGTCCCCACTGGTTGTAAATGCACCGGACAGTTACCCGCCAGCAACTCTTCTTCTGTATAGTAAGTCTCACAGCTCACACAGTAACGGCCTTCGTAGGGGGCAAGCTCTATATAGCCATTGTCATAAATTGCTTGCAAGAAACTCTGCACGGTTTTGTAATGACGGGCTTCGGTGGTGCGGATAAAATCATCATTTGAAATGTCAAGCAGTTTCCAGGCTTGTTTAAAATGTTCACTCATCACATCAGCCCATTGTTGTGGGGTTGCTTGTCTTGTTACGGCGGCTTGTGCAACTTTCTTACCATGCTCATCAGTTCCAGTAAGGAAAAACACCTCATCCCCCAAAAGCCTATGCCACCTGGCAAGCGCATCGGCTGCCAAAGTAACATAGGCATGGCCTATATGCGGAGCGTCATTTACATAAAAAATCGGGGTAGTTACATAAAAACGGGACATTTTGATAATACTATCAACATTTCGCTACTGCCACTGATACACCTAACGAACAGCCTACTTGACGTTTATGTCCTTTTCAATACTATAGCTGCCCCAAGTCCACTGCCGGCCGGAACAGTTGCAGCACCCAAAGACAGATCCTTATTGACAAGCGCATGCGCTAAATGAACTGCTATTCTAAGACCCGACATTCCAACCGGATGCCCAAGTCCCACACTTCCCCCGTCTAGGTTTAAACGATCCAACGGCCAATTGCCTTTACGAGCACAAGCAACCAACTGAACCGCAAACCCTTCATTGCACTCTATCAAATCCAAGTCATCAACTACAAGTCCCGCCCGTGAAAGTGCCATATCCAAGGCTTCATTGGCACTATAGCCCATCAATGTGGGATCACAACCGATCATAGTGCCAGCGCGCATGTCCACCTCGGCCAAAGGTGTAAGGGAATGATCAGATATAAACTTTTCGCTCACAACCAACCCCGCCGCACCGGCGTCGTTCAGCCCTGATGAGTTGCCGGCCGTAATAGACCCTCCTTGCATAATAGGATTTAATCTTGCCAGCTCGTCAAGGTCGATGTCATTACGCACATGTTCATCTACCTCAAAAACTTGGGTTTCACCTCGCTTTTCCAATACTTCTATCGGCACTATTTCCGGCTTCAAACGCCCTGAACGGACTGCCTGGGCAGCTTTTTGATGAGACTGGAGCGCATAGTCATCCATCTCGGCACGGGTGATACCGTCAACTTTTGCATGATGCTCGGCAACTTCTATCATAGTCCAAGGATCTCCCCACATTTTGGAACCGGCAAAACCTGATTCTTTTACTGTATCAACCAACTCACCGTTGCCAAGCCGATACCCCCAACGTGCCCGTGAAAGCATAAAAGGAGCTCGGGATAGAGATTCCATACCCAACGCCAAAACACAGTCGGCGTTGCCCATTGCTATCTGCTGGGCCGCAAGTATCAAAGCCGCCATTCCCGAAGCGCACTGCATGTTAAGGGTGAAAGCCGGTGCTGAATCAGGGATTCCCACCCGTCTTGCCACTATCCTTGCGGGATTGGATTCAGTGAGATCCTGAACTACCTTACCGGCTATGACCTGTTCAACAGCATCAAGAGGTATACCTGTACGCTTTATCAACTCTGAAACAACTGTGGCCGTAAACTCGGTGGGCCTTAGAGATGACAGTCTGCCACCAAACTTTCCAATAGCTGTCCGTAACCCGTCAAGTAAATAAACCTTAAACATTGCTCTGCTCCATTCTATATGTATATATCCGTTTGACTAGTCAAGATGTATCAATTAGTTTAACTTATTGATGAGCTATCCCAAAAACGACAGCCAGAGCAATGCCGACGAGATACTCGTTAGCAATCGCGGCGAAGTTGCCGTGCTCAGTTTAAACCGCCCTTCGTCCGCCAATGCACTCACCTCCTCCATGGCTGCTTCAATCTTCGAACAGCTGGAAATCTTAAAGAACGACCCCGAAGTCTCGGCAATAGTTATAACGGGGGTCGGGAAAACCTTTTCCGCCGGTGGTGACATAGAAGAGTTGCAACGATGGCAGCGCTACTCCGCATATGAACGTCAAACGCTCTTGGTTCGTTTGCAAAAAGCAGCACTTACATGGGCCGAATTCCCAAAATTAACCGTTGCAGCCGTCAACGGCGTGGCCGCCGGAGCCGGATTGGACTTGCTCTTGGGTTCTGACATTGCTATAGCAGGTGAATCGGTCTACTTTGTATCAGCTTTCAGCAAAATAGGGCTGATCCCCGATCTGGGGGGAACTTGGTTGTTTCCGAAACTTATAGGCCTTGCCCGCAGCAAATGGTTAATGCTCACAAACGAAAAAATTGATGCCAAACAAGCCTTGGAGTGGGGTATGATAGCCAAAGTGGTTCCAGATGACGAGGTCCTCGAACAGGCTGTGTTGCTGGCTAAACAGATAACATCAACCGTTCCGAAAGAAACTATAACCGAATTGAAACAGCTGCTGGCCGTGGGAAGCGGCTCATTGGCCGGTGCCTTAACTGATGCCGCAACCTCTCAAAGCTTGCTCATAGACACCAAAGGGCATCAAAAGTTAATTGCAGAGTTTCTGGCCAGGCGGAAATAAGGTCAGCCGGGAATCACCATGTTTGATAAAGAAACTCTTGATAAATCCGTTGAAGCTTTAGCCAAGTGGAGCGAGGAGTATAAAAGGATATCAACCAAGTTCGCGAACCCGCCCGTAAATGCTGTCACCCCCAAGACCAACTCTGATATTCCTATTCGGAACTGTTATTTCCCCCATGACATAGAAGATATCGACTTTACAGATATCGGTGCACCCGGAAGTTACCCGTTTACAAGGGGTAACCTGGCAACTCAATACCAGTTCATGGGCTGGGCAAATCAACCCGTCATAGGTTATGGCCTGCCTGAACATACCAGAGAACGAATGGATCTTCTCGCTTCGGAGGGGATGATAGGTTACTTTGGAAGCTATTTCTACAATCTGGTTTATGACCTGGTATCCCATGAAGGTATTGATCCCGACCATCCCGGTGCCAAAGGAAGAGTCGGACAATGTGGAATGGCCGTCTACTCGGTGGAAGATATGGCGCGCCTGTTTGAAGGCATGGACCTCTCCAAGATCAACGTTGTTCACATAACAAGCTATCAAGTAATACCTGTTTTGGCTCAATATATTGCTTATGCAAGAACGCAAGGAATAGATGCATCTGAACTTAGAGGAAACACAATGAACTGGTATCACAAGTCGGCATTTGATGGGATGAGTTGCTTCCCCCCTGATCAAGGTTTAAAGTTGGCTGTTGAACTAGTAGCTTTCTGTTCAAAAAATATGCCCCGTTGGAATACCACCAACTTTTTCGGTTATGAAATTGAAGAGGCGGGCGGAAGTGCCGTTCAAGAAATCGGTTTTGTCTTGGCAGCCGCTGTCTCTCTGACTAAAGCTTGTATAAAAGCCGGGCTGTCTGCCGATGTTTTCCTGAAACGTTTTGGTTTTCAATTCTCACAGGCAAACGACTTTTTTGAACAAATAGCAAAAATAAGAGCTTTCAGAAAAATATGGGCCAGGACTATGCATGAACGTTTTGGTGCGTCAGATCATCACGCTTTGCAAGCGCGCATACATACACACACCTCCGGTGCGGTCTTGACTGCTCAACAACCTTTGGTCAATTTGATTCGTACAAGCATACATGCACTTGGTGCGGTACTTTCCGGAACTCAAGCCATGGAAGTCTCCGCTTACGATGAAGCGCTGGCCATCCCCACTTTAGATGCTGCAACTTTGTCACTCCGGGTCCAACAGGTAATTGAGGAGGAGACTAACGTTACGGCGGTTTCCGACCCACTGGCCGGTTCATGGTATGTGGAATCACTCACGGACCAACTGGCCAAACAAGCCTTAGCGCTGGTAAAAGAGATCGAATCTATGGGTGGCTACATAGAAGCCGAACTAAACGGTTGGATTAGAGCCGAGATTGAAACCTCAGCCGCTAAGTGGCGCGACGGTGTGGATACGGGTAATATCAAGGTAGTGGGGCTCAACTCTCATGTAAGCCAAGATGAAGACAGATCAGATACTTTTGCCGTGCCGGCCGAAACAGAGCAGATAGCGAAAGAACGTATGGCAAAACTTAAAGAAACCAGAGATAAGGAACGGTTTGAAAAAGCAATGGAACGGTTCTCTATTGCCGCCAAACAGTTTTCCACAAAAGCACTGGAAAGCCTCGGTGACAATCAGCTGATGGAGGCTGCGATTGATGCCGCATCCGCATATGCTACAACCGGCGAAATGATGTCGGTACTCAAGGAGGCCTGCGGATGGGGGCCACCACATCGTAAATAAGGCCATGGATAAGATTAAAGTACTTCTCGCCAAACCGACACAAGATTCTCATGACAGGGGGGTGCGATATCTGTCTCACAAACTTGTACAGGAGGGATTCGAAGTGGTATTCATAAACTTCTTGTTTGTCAAAGAGATAGTTGAGGTTGCCACAGAAGAAGATGTTGCTGTAATAGGGATATCGAGTTCCTCGGGCGGGCACATGCCAATTTTTGAAGAGTTAACCAAACAGCTGAAAGAGAGTGACAAAAACGATATCTTAGTAGTAGGAGGAGGGATTATATCCGCTCAAGACGGCAAACTCCTCGAAGATATGGGCGTAAAGAAGATATTCGGCCCCGGCTCATCTTCAGCGGAAATAGTCGACTTTATACGAAGCAACGCCCCCTTGCATGATCATGACTCGAAAGCCCAGATATCAAAATGAAAATCGCGATACTTGGCGGCGGCGGTGTTATGGGCCATGGAATAGCACTCGCATTCTTACAAAAACTGGAAGACTGCCAGATTAGCATTGTCTCAAGGAAAGAAGAGACCCTGCGCCGTGCTTTGGATTTAATTGAAAAAGGACCTTTCGGGCTTGAAAAGGCTGTGGAGAAGGGGAAACTGGATACCCCAACCGTAGCACAACTCATGAACAACACGACTTGCACCTGTGACTACGAAAAAGGTGTTCATAACGCTGATTTTGTCTTTGAATCGGTAGCTGAAAACATACAACTGAAACAAGATGTACTTTGCCAAGCGGAACAGTACGTCAGAGATGACACAGTTTTTGCATCCAATACATCTTCGATAATGATTACCGAGCTTTCAGGCGGGTTGAATAAACCTGGACGCCTTGTCGGCACTCACTGGTTTTATCCTGCCAACATAATGCCGCTTGTAGAGGTCGCACGCGCTGAGTTGTGTGACTCAGAAAGTATTGACAAGACAGTAAACCTTTTGTCGGCTATCGGCAAAGAGCCGATTATAGTTAAAGACTCACCCGGATTTTTCTTAACCAGATTTGTAAACCTTTTTGTTGCCGAAGCGATCCGGTTAGTGGAAGCTGGAATAGCCGGTCCAAGCGAGATAGACAAAATGTTGAAAAAAGGTATGGGATGGCCCATGGGGGTATTTGAGCTGATGGACAAAAGCGCAGCACTGGATGCCTGGTATCATGCTCAAGAGTACTTGTGCGAAACACTCGGCGAGCGTTAT
This sequence comes from Actinomycetota bacterium, assembly GCA_023379935.1. Taxonomy (GTDB): domain Bacteria; phylum Actinomycetota; class Acidimicrobiia; order Acidimicrobiales; family JAMCPD01; genus JAMCPD01. The sequence continues at coordinate 93,909 of JAMCPD010000022.1, forward strand.
TCGATACCGCCTCTGGCGCGCAAAGCTTATAAGGCAGGCTACCTTGGCGATCGCTCTTTAAAGCCCGCCAGCAAAGGCGGATGGTATGACTTTTTCAAAATTGACAAGGCTTGAGGAACTACTTTAGGTGAAGTTCTCTACGAAACAACCGGCTTGACTTGGGTGATTGAATACAATAAACTAACTCTATGCCTACCAGTAAAATTCATCTCCAACCTGGCGACAAAGCACCTCCCTTCTCTTTGTTAAACCAAGACAACCAGAAGGTGTCTTTAAAAGATTTCAACGGACAAAATCTGGTGATCTACTTCTATCCGGCCGATGATACTCCTGGTTGTACAACAGAGGCCTGTCAGTTTAACGATAATCTGCAGGCCTTTGGACACCTTGGCGTAACAGTACTTGGTATCTCACCGGATGATGCCGTCAGTCATAAGCGTTTCCGGGAAAAATACAAGCTGGGTCTAACTTTACTGAGCGATGCCAACCATGAAGTAATGTCACTCTACGGTGCCTGGGGAACAAAAACCCTATATGGCAAAACCACAGTTGGGGTTATACGTTCTACTTTCCTTATAGGAACTGACGGTAAGATTATCCGATCCTGGTACGGTGTACATGCCGACGGGCATGCTGGAAAAGTACTTGCCGCACTGGATAACATAAAATAAATCATGTGAAATATGAATAGTTCAATGGACGTTGACAAACCAACCGATTTGCTAACCGACGAACTAAAAAATATTGATGCATACTGGCGAGCTGCCAACTACCTGTCGGTCGGACAGATTTACCTAATGGACAACCCACTGCTCAAACAACCTTTGCGCCCTTTGCATATCAAACCTCGTTTGCTTGGGCATTGGGGTACCTCACCGGGTCTCAATCTTTGCTATGTACACTTGAATCGCCTAATTCGCAACAACGACCTGAATATGATCTTTATTACAGGTCCGGGGCACGGAGGACCTGCAATTTTAGCCAATACCTGGTTGGAGGGAACCTACAGCGAGTTATTCCCGGAAGTGCCTTTCAATGAAACAGGTATGCGCGAACTTTTTCGTCGTTTCTCATTCCCTGGCGGGGTCCCAAGTCATGTAGCGGCCGAAACCCCTGGTTCAATTCATGAAGGCGGAGAACTTGGCTATTCACTCGCACACGCTTACGGCGCAGCATTTGATAACCCCGATTTGATAGTGGCTTGTATAATTGGAGACGGAGAAGCCGAAACCGGTCCGTTGGCCGCAAGCTGGCATTCCAACAAGTTCATCAACCCGAAAAGAGACGGAGCGGTACTGCCTATACTGCACTTGAACGGTTACAAAATAGCTAACCCCACTCTATTGGCACGTATAAACCGGGATGAACTTGATTGCTACCTACGAGGCATGGGGTATAAGCCCTATTACGTAGTAGGTAATAACCCCACCTCCGTTCATCAAGAGTTCGCATCCGTAGCGGATCAAGTTTTGTCGGAAATTCAAAATATCTGGCAAAATGAGCGACTCTCGACTTCAAAACACAACAAGGACAACTCTTTTACCGACAAAGCCTACCCCATGTGGCCGATGATCGTACTGATAACACCAAAAGGGTGGACCGGACCAAAGGAGATAGACGGTTTACCGATTGAAGGGACATGGCGGGCACACCAAGTTCCGATAACCTCCCCCCGCACCAATCCCGACCACCTTAGCCGGTTGGAAACCTGGCTACAAAGCTACAGGCCCGAAGAACTTTTTGATGATTCGGGGGTCTTGCTTGCCCGCTTACAAAAGCTCCACCCACAAGACAACCGTCGCATGAGCGCCAATCCTCATGCAAACGGCGGTTTATTGTTGAAAACGTTGCAAGTGGGTGACTTTCGTAAATACCAAGTGAAAGTAGCTCATCCGGGTTCGGTTCAGGCTGAATCAACTAAGGTGCTTGGCACTTGGTTGCGTGACGTAATAAAAAACAATCCGACAACATTCAGACTTTTTGGGCCGGATGAGACAGAATCCAACCGCCTCAGTGCGGTATATGAGGAAACGGGCAAAGCCTGGATGCCAAAAATAATAAACGGAGATAACCACCTGAGCCGCGATGGGCGGGTAATGGAGATACTTTCAGAACACACCTGCCAGGGCTGGCTGGAAGGATACCTGCTGACCGGCAGGCATGGGCTGTTTTCCTGTTATGAAGCTTTTGTCCACATAGTCGACTCCATGTTCAACCAACATGCCAAATGGCTCAAGGTAAGTAAAGACATTGAATGGAGAAAGCCAATTGCCTCACTGAACTATCTGCTCACAAGCCATGTCTGGCGTCAAGACCATAACGGATTTTCGCATCAGGATCCGGGTTTTATAGACCACGTAATCAACAAGAAGGCTGAAATAATTCGCGTATACTTTCCTTCAGATGCCAACACCTTGCTTTCGGTCGCAAACCACTGCCTGTCAAGCCGCAACTATATCAATGTCATCGTTGCCGGCAAACAACCTGAACCGGTTTGGTTGTCAATGGATGAAGCAGTCTTACACTGTACGCGAGGAGTTGGGATTTGGGACTGGGCCGGCAACGATGATGGCGGGGATCCAGATGTTGTAATGGTTTGCATCGGTGATGTACCTACCTTGGAAACTCTTGCTGGAGTTGATATACTGCGACAAAACTTACCAGAGCTAAAAATACGAGTCGTCAATGTAGTGGATCTAATGCGCCTCGAGCCACCCGGCGAACATCCCCACGGCTTAGATGATGTTGAATTCGACGCTATCTTTACCACCGACAAACCGGTGATTGTTGCATATCACGGTTACCCGTGGCTTATCCATCGTCTCACCTACAGACGCCATAATCATGACAACATCCACGTACGCGGCTACAAAGAAGAGGGAACAACCACAACACCATTTGACATGGTAATGATGAATGATTTGGACCGCTTTCACCTGGTTATGGATGTAATTGATCGAATTGGCCAACCCAATTCCAAAGCGGTAAAGCTGCGGGGGGAAATGGTCGACAAAAGGATTTACTACAAGGACTGGACAAGACTAAACGGAGACGACCACGCCGACATAACCAACTGGCGCTGGCCGTATTAGACTAAAACGTAAATAAACTCTAAGGAGGCAACAATCATGAACAACAACCTATCCGCCGATTCGCTCTCAGACAACCTGATCAAACGGGTTAACGTAGGTGATATGCTAACCCGAACTGCGTGGCGCATGCCCGGAAAGGAGGCATTAATTGATATTTCGGGCAACAAAGAACGCAGGCTAACCTATGCTGAGTTTAATGTCGCGGTAAACCGTTTTGCACATGCCTTGCTTAGGCTCGGTTGTAAACGAGGGGATGCCTTAGTTCTTATATCTGCCAACAGCATAGAGTTCCTGGTAACATACTATGCTTGTGCCAAAACCGGAATAGTATGTGTACCAATCAATCTTGCATGGGGTGAAAAGGAGGTCGCGTATGTTCTTCAGCACTGTTCTGCCCGGGCAATAGTAGCGGAGTCTCAACTGCTCGACCTGGCTGGAAAAGCGATGAGCACCGTAACGACGATACGGGATATAATCATCGCGCCGGGAACCTCTGACACATCTCGTCCGGAGCAAAAAGAGATGGGAGTCAACTGGCATGAATTTAATGAGCTATGCAAAAATGAGGAGCCAGACGAACTAAACTGTTATGTAAAAGATCGTGACCCGATCTCATATTTATATACAAGCGGAACCACCTCTGCTCCGAAAGCTGTTGTAAGCAGCCACTTGGCCGTATACCTAGAATCAACAACCCCGCCTGTGGTAGCTGGCTTTAGCGCAAAAGATCGTTCAGCCGCAATGATGCCGTTATTTCACACTGCTCAACTAAACGGTGTTATAACACCTCTTGTATACGTAGGAGGGACAGCCTTTTTACTGCGGGGTTTTGATCCTGAAAAGCTGCTTGAACTGATCAGTCGGGAAAAAATCACCCATATTTTCGGACTTCCGATGATGTACCGGATGATGCTTGACCACCCAAACTTCAAAAAATATGATCTGTCAAGTTTACGCCTAGCGCTGTATGCCATGGCGCCAATGCCTGACATTGATCTACGCAGAGCAATTGATTCCTTCGGGTGTGACTTCATGCTCGGGTTCGGCCAAACTGAGATGAATCCTCTCACGACAATGTTCATGCCGGAACACCAATTATCACATTCAGGCAGTGTCGGAACTCAAATACCTAACGTGCAAACCGCCATCATGGGCGAAGATGGCAATCTTTTGCCAATCGGGGAAAGCGGTGAAATTGTGTATCGCGGTCCTCATGTCATGGAAGGGTATTTACATAACGATAAAGCAACGGCTGAGGCTTTTGAACACGGATGGTTTCACTCAGGCGATGTGGGGCACTTTGATGCGGACGGTGTGCTGTGGTTTGAAGACCGTAAGAAGGATGTCATTAAAACCGGAGGTGAAAACGTAGCATCAATTGAGGTGGAACGAGCGCTTTACGACGCTGAAGAACGTATCGGTGAAGTTGTGGTAGTGGGGCTTTACCATGAGCGTTGGGGTGAAGCGGTTACTGCTTTTGTAGTCCCAAAGCCAGCCGATGTCGGGACTTTAACTCCTCTTCACATCCAGGCTGCGGCAAAAAACTGCTTGGACGGTTTCAAACAGCCAAAAGCTGTTATCATATTGGAGGAACTGCCTCGAACCGCAACGGGTAAAGTACAAAAAAATGTTTTGCGTGACAGATATCGCGACTACTATCGCACAAACTTATCTTAAAATCCGCGCCGGTTCATAGGCCACGAAATGTAGGTATCGAAGTGAACATACTGACCATCAATGCCGGTTCATCAAGTATTAAATGCTCTCTGATTGGTAATGATAATGCGCTAATTGCCGGTGTATCACTGCCGGCACCAAACGATGTCGAAACGGAAAAACAACTGATCAACTTTATTGAGGGCCTCCCTCAAATTAACGCCATCGGACACCGTATAGTGCACGGGGGAAAACGTTTTACCTCTCCGGTGGTTATTACCGGTGATATAGAAGATGAGCTTTATGCCCTTTTTGATATAGCTCCCCTACACAATCCACCGGCACTTGCCATAGTGAAAATGCTGTGCGGCTTATACCCATCCATTCCGTCTGTAGCATGCTTTGACACAACCTTTTTCGTCAATATGCCCAAAGCGGCTTCCACTTATGCGGTTGTCCAAGAGTGGCGAGACAAGTTCGACATTCACCGCTATGGCTTTCACGGACTAAGTCATGCGTATGCCTGTGCTAAAGCGGCTGAACTACTCGGGCAACCGTTTGAGGACCTTCGCTTGGTAAGTTGCCACTTGGGATCAGGAGCATCGCTAGCTGCCATAGCCAATGGGCAAGCGTTGGATACCACTATGGGCTTTACACCTCTTGAAGGTCTGGTCATGGCTACGCGTGTGGGATCCTTTGATCCCGGTGCACTTTTGTGGGTAATACGCCACGGTGATCTTGATCTGAAAGCCGTTGAAGAGACATTGGAACACCGCTCAGGATTACTGGCATTAGCCGGAACCGCGGAACTAAAGGAGATAATCAAAAAAGCAAACTCAAACGAACCTCGTGCAGTTTTAGCCTTAAGCGTATACCTGCATCGTCTCAGGTCCGGCATTGCTTCCATGGCGGCAAGCCTTGGGGGGCTGGACGTGCTGATATTCACCGGAGGAGCAGGTCAGGCATCCCCTCAGTTGCGTAATGATGCATGCGCGGGGCTTGATTTTCTTGGAATAATTTTGGACCCGGCATTAAACCAGACTGCCACCGATGCCGACAAGATAGTTTCATCCGCTAAGTCCAATATCGCGATAAGCGTTGTCCAAGCTCGTGAAGACATCCAAATTGCACAAGCCGTCAGGGAAGTTTTGCATTGAAACACCTAGCCGCGGGAGTTTTAATCTTGCCGGATTTTTATCGCGTTCACTTACCGTTTCTTCGCGGATGGGTAGGAACTTAGATTGTTATTTACACTCCGGGAACTTCTCCGCTGATTACGCTTTGTTCGATAGCCGCTGGTTTGCTCGGGTCGCCTTTCATCCCGGGTAACCTTCCGGCTGCGCCTAATGCTTTTGGGAGCGTTACTTCGGGGTTGGCCTCTTAAGGTGTTGCTCTCACTTTTTTTTGTACTTCCGGGGTTACTGGCGGTTTTTGATGGATGTTTATCTTGATGTCGGTCCATCAAGATAATTCGGGGCAGATCCGGTAAATCTGAAACATCCGGAGTAACAAACGCCGGTGACAGTCCCAAGGAACGTTGTAACCTGCGTGATTTTCCTATCTGTTCACTCACAACCAATGATACGACAGTGCCGTTGGCGCCCGCACGGCCGGTGCGTCCAGAACGATGTACGTAGTCCTTATGATCGTCGGGGAGATCAAAATGCACAACGCAAGATACATTATCAACATGTATACCCCTGGCGGCCACATCGGTAGCCACCAACACTTGAATTGAACCTGTAGAAAATGCAAGCAGTGCCCGTTCCCGCTGGGCCTGTGTTCTGTCTCCATGAATTGCCATTACACGTATTCCAATGGCAGACAGTTGCTTACTGAGGCGATCGGCGCCGCGTCGTGTCCGGCAAAATATCAATGTGGAAGGATGGTCCGTTATCAATCGCGCAACAAGTCCCACCCTTTTACTGTGTTCTACTTTCCAGAACATATGGTCAACCTCTCCCACGCTCTCTTTGGAAGTGTCCGCTTGGTGAAAACATGGATTTTGTTGATAGCGGTGAACCAAGAGATCAACTTCACTGTCTAAAGTTGCAGAAAACAACATAGTTTGGCGCGTAGAAGGTATTTGATCCAACAAACGGCGTACAGCAGGCATAAAGCCCATATCGGCCATTCGGTCGGCTTCATCTATCACAACAACTTTGATATCTTTCAAAATAACTTCGCCGCGTTTGACCAAGTCTTCCAAACGTCCCGGACAAGCCAGAACAACCTCAACACCCCGGTGCAGCGCTCTACACTGCTTGTCGTAGCGGGTGCCTCCGTAAACAGTAACAGCGGTTTGGTTTTGAAGCGCCAATAACGGTGTAAGTTCACGATAGACCTGGGCGGCCAGTTCACGGGTAGGTAGCAAGACAAGACCAAGCGGCCTACGTGGGCGTGCATTTGCGCCTTTTATGCCAAGCATAAGCGGTAGACCAAAGGCAAGGGTTTTCCCCGATCCAGTGGGTGCACGCCCGCATATGTCTTTTTTGGCTAATGCATCAGGCAATACTGCCGCCTGAATGGGGAAAGGGACAATGATCCCCTTTTTATGAAGAAGGGTGATTGCCCCTGGGGGTAAACCGAGGTCGGCAAAGGTAACAGACACGATAGCTCCAATCAAGTGAATAGGGTAGGCCAACCGGATTGAACTTGATAAACCACGTGACCTCATTGACATTATTGTCAACTAAGTAGTTTGAATACTTAACGGAGTATTATAATAAAACATACTGCATATGTCAAGGCAGGTAGAGAAAAGAAAATAAAAAAAATTAAGTTTTGACTTGTATTTTACATATATATGTGACATACTTATATTATGCGAAGCATTTCATCGGAGAATTTCAGCCGAAAACCGGCAAAAGGTGTTAGATGTCGTTGCATGGTCGCTCCGGAACAATGGCAGGTTTTTGCTCGCGTAGAGCGCTTTATCGAACCGGCCATATTGATGTTATTGAAAGAAGAGCCACGGCATGGATACGAACTGAAGGAGGCCCTTTCGGCAATCGGACACGAAGAGTACTACAAAACTGATTTTGGCAATCTTTATCGCTTACTCAAGGGCCTTGAGGATGAGGGTCTGGTTGATTCAACCTGGGATTTACAACTGCCGGGTCCTACCAAGCGAACATACCGCCTAACAAAAAGTGGTGAAGATCTTCTCCGGACCTGGGCGGTTTCTTTACAGGCTGTCCAAGAAAGTATATCTGACTTTTTGCAACGTTTAGGAGGAAGATTTGATAGAGGCCCATCGGGGGGAAGCTACGGTTTAGAGAACCGTATAAACAGATCAGATAAAGAAGAAGCGGATCAGAAGAAGGAAGATCGGGGCGGGAAAAAACAAGAAGGTAAAAATAGAAACAAGCAATAAAAGGAGAACAGATGAAAGAACATCATTGTGGCTGTTATGGTGACAATTTTATGATAGGAGAAATGTTAACAATGCGGGAGCATCACGGCTGTAAATGCAAGTGCAGTTACGGCAAAAGAGATAACCAAGGAAAATCTCATACTACTGTTTCTGCTGAGGAGATTTTGGCAAAAGACAGGTGGGCAAAGAGCAACGATCGGCACACCAAAGTGTCTGTTCTTGAAGATTACCAACGTGAACTTGAACAACAGATAGCCGATATAGCCGATTTAATTCAACGCCTCACAGAAGAACAGCAGGGAGAAACTCCAGACGACAAACAGAAATAGTGGAAAAGTAGTAGGATTTAATATTAATAAAGGAATATATTTTATAGCAGGTTTGTTGTTTTAATATGAGTACTAAACAAAAGGAGTATTCAGTTTTATGATGAGTTTTGGCACAACCGGTGGATGGATCTGGATGATGATTATGGGAGTGGTGTTTTGTCTCGCGATCCTAACCTTTATTGTTCTAATGGTTACGCGGGTAATTGGGCCTTCGAATCACCGCTCATCATATCGCGGATCACATCTTAGAAAACTTACCGGAGTTACTGGAGCTGATAGCACAGAGGATCTACTTGACCCGCTTGAACTTGCCAAGAAACGTTTGGCTCAAGGCGAGATGACGCCTCAAGAGTACGACGAGATAAGCATTAGGCTATAATAATAGAATAAGGCGAAGCAGCACCTAAGAACTACCCCGTGACTAGGCTGAACTGATCTAGGTCTAATTAATCCAGCTAAGCCCAGTAACAAAGGTTCGGATCTGAATCTCTTGGATCTGAATCTCTTGGATCTGAATCTCTTGGATCTGAATCTCTTGGATCTGAATCTCTTGGATCTGGGCCCAAGAACCCAACCTTATTGATCAAGTCCTTCCAGCACTATTACATACTCTCCTTTGATCGTCTTGGAGCTAAGCTCATGAACTACCTCCTCTAAGCTGCCCCTCCATATCTCTTCATGCAGTTTGGTCAACTCCTTTACCACCGCCACCCGCCGCCCGCGGCCACAGTAGTCCAATAAGTCCATCAAGGTAACGGTCAGTCTGTAGGGTGATTCAAAAATCAGCACTGTCCTTTCCTCCCCCGCAACTACTTCAAGCCTCTTTTTGCGGGCACTCCCCTTACGAGGTAAAAAACCTTCAAAACAAAACCTACCCACTCCAAAACCACTTATCACCAAAGCACCGAGTACTGCGGAAGGACCAGGCACCACGCTAACTGTAAATCCGGATGAGATGACTTTGGCAACCAACCGTTCACCTGGATCAGAAATAAGCGGCATCCCTGCATCAGAAACTAATGCAACTTGACTGCCCCGGTTGATAAGCCCCAAGATAGTATTCAGTTGTGAAGTTTCATTGTGCTCATGCAAGCTAATCAGTCGTTTGGCATGAATGCCTGCATGGCTAAGCAGCTTTCTGGTATGGCGAGTATCCTCACACGCAATTACATCTGCATTTTCAAGTGCTTGGATACTTCTCGGAGACAGGTCCCCCAAATTACCGATGGGCGTGGCAACCAACACCAATACCCCGTTCCCCCCTCCAGTCACAACCGTTTTCCAGTCACAACCGTTTTCCAGTCACAACAAAGCCCCAGCCGAATCCCCCAGCCGAATCCCCCAGCCGAATCCCCCACCTCAGTCACTGCGATAGACGATAATTCAGCCTCGGCCGGCATTAGGCCGCTTGCCGTGGCAAGCTTTTTTCTTGGCACGCAGTTTTCGTTTTACAGTTTTCTTGGACATATAAGATATTAGGTTAATACAAACGATCAATGAGTGCAAAATCGCTAGAATGGTTTAAATCATGGAACAATTAGGTTTAGTTGGGCTAACCAACTCAGGCAAGACTTCTCTATTCAACGCTTTATGTAATACATCCGCTTATGTGGCACCACATCCATACTCGACAACCCAAGCCAATATAGCAGTTGCACAAGTCCCGGACAACCGGCTAAATGCTTTGGCGAAAATGTCTTCCAGCAAAAAAATAGTATATGCGGGGTTAGAGGTTAAAGAGCCCCCCGCGCCGGAACATCTCACATCAAAAGATCCCCTCCCACCGGCCACTGATCACGGGTCAGTCAACCAGCCGCTCGCTACACACGATGGACTTAGCAACAAATTCTTAGCCGGCATAAGAGAGGCGGATGCTTTGTGTTTTGTACTCAGAGCTTTCCGTGACGAGAATGTTATAGGGGAAACCGATCCAGTTGCCGCCTTGGAACTGTTGGAACTTGAACTCATAATGGCTGATACTGCTAGTATAGAATCCCAATTCAAGAAAAAACAAAAGGCTTCCCAATCCCAGAAAACCGATAAAGAGCTAGCTGACAGGGTAAATGCTATGGAGGTTGCTTTGACCGCCCTCTCAAGCGGAACTCCCATATATCGTTCCGAATTAAGTCACACGCAACGACACCTTTTGAATGACCTTTTCTTGCTGACCAACAAACCGATGCTGGTTGTTTTGAATATAGGGGATGATCAGTTGAAGGTTGCCAACGAGTTGGAGGATGAAGTTATCAAAAAACTTGGATCATCCGCACAAGTCTTATCTTTGGCGGTTCAGTTGGAAAGTGAAGCTGCTCAACTACCTGAACAGTCCAAAAAGGAGATTCTTCAAGAACTTGGTTTAGGTGAGGGAGCTCTTGTGCGACTGTCAAAAGCCGCTTATTACCTTTTGGGGAAAAACATGTTTTTTACTACAGGTGAAAAGGAGAGTCGGGCATGGCCATACAAGACCGGTTCATCAGCCAAGGAGTGTGCAGGGGTTATCCACTCTGATTTACAAAGAGGCTTTATAAAGGCGGAAGTAATCAGCTGCGATCAACTCCTTCAAGCAGGTTCATGGTCCAAAGCCAAAGCAGAAGGCAAAATACGCCTTGAAGGAAAAGACTACCTGGTACAAGATGGTGATGTTATGGAAATTCGTTTTAATGTTTAAACCATAAACCGGAAAAATGTGTAACAGAAACTGCATAACGGAGGTGTTGAATGGCATGGTTGCTCCGAAACGGTGAAGTACTTGCTTCTTTGGATATTGCATCCAGTTTGTTTGAAAAGTCTAAAGGGTTACTTGGGCTAAGGGAGTATAATGGTGCTCTGTTGTTGCTTCATACCAGGTCGGTACATAGCATAGGAATGCATTTTGAAATTGACGTGGCTTTTTGTCAAAAGGGTGAATATATAACGGTGGTCAGCATAACCCACATGCCACCTTACAGAATAAGCCTTCCCCGCTTTGGAGCCAACTGCGTATTGGAAGCAGAGGTGGGTGCATTTAGTCGTTGGGGACTGCAGCGTGGGGATATCCTTGAAATACGTGAGACGGTGGAAACAAATACGTAATGAGGTGAAGACATAGAGGCAAAATCTCTAACAGATTTCTCGACCGAATTATTGTGTACTGTGTTATAATCGAATCATATGGATACTTTGGAAATTATTCGCCAAATTGAAGCTGACCCCGGACTTCGCTCTCAACTGCCGCGCGGTTTTACTTGGAGATGAACTTATTAATCTACCTGAATTGGTAGCAGAAAATACACGTTCCATAGCGGAAAACTCACGCCTCATCAAAAAACTAATAGATTCACAAGAAACTGTTATCGGCCGCCTTGGCCATGTAGAGACGGATGTAGCCGATCTGAAGGAAGATAACAAGATAATAAAGGCGGATGTAGCCGATCTGAAAACGGATGTAGCCGATCTGAAAGGCTCACGGTTAGAATCTTCTTGGCGAAACTGGGGAGGTAAATTCCGGAGAATAGACATTGTCCGCTCAGTATTCGATCCTATGAGCAACAATGATCTGTTCAACCTTATCATTGAGGTGCGAAGAGGGCGGGAGTATTACAAAAGACGAAGGTAAAGATCTTGAGTCAATCGATATTATCTTTCCTGTAGTATTTAAAGATAAGTCAAAAGGTTATTTAGTTGTTGAAGTATCGGTGAACATAGAGAAAAATGGGTTCGCCCGCGCTATTAAACGCGCCAAGGTTCTTTCAAAAATGACTCAAGAAAAATGTATACCTGTCGCGGTCGGCAAAAACGTAAAATCTCCGCCACCGGAAGGTTTATACGTACTCACCGATAAAAAACTGTA
>JAMCPD010000023.1 GCA_023379935.1 Actinomycetota bacterium
CTGGTGCAATATAAGTGAAGTTTTGCCCAGCCGAAGTCCCTTCCGCAGTTTTAACGGTAACGGGTACCTGACCACCACCTTGAGGTCCTGCAGGCGACACGGCGGTACAAGAGGTGGTTGAAGAACAAGATACCGAAGTAGCTGCGATATTGGCAAAATTAACAGTTGTAGAACCTGGGACCGTTGAAAACCCGGTGCCGTTCACTGTGACCTTTGTACCGCCTGAGACCGGTCCGAAAGTCGGTGAGATTGAAGTCAATGTCGGCGCCGGTATGTAAGTATAGCTAACTCCGGCCGTGGTTCCACCTTCGGTTGTTACAGTAACAGATACCTGACCGCCACCTTGAGGTCCGGCAGGTGACACGGCGGTACAAGAGGTGGTTGAAGAACAAGATACCGAAGTAGCTGCGGTATTGGCAAAATTAACAGTTGTGGCACCCGGGGCTGTTGAAAACCCGGTACCGTTCAGTGTGACAGTTGTAGCGCCTGTGGTCGGTCCTGAAGTTGGAGAAATTGAAGTCAATGTCGGCACCGGTACGACATCAAAGTTATATCCATAATCATCAACAAACTCACAAAACTCTGGCAAGGGACACGATACTGCGTTTATGATATTGCTGCTGTCTATATTGACAGGAGTGGACCAAACTCCATTGGTTAAAATCAACACGTTTCCTTTGTAGTCGGCAACCGCGCATGAAGTGGTGGTGGGGCACGAGACCGAATTGAGCCCATTGCTGTCAATGTTTTTGGGGGAAGACCAGCTACCGTTGTAAGTCAATACGTCACCGTTTCCTGCCACCGCCTCGCAAAAGCTCGCAGAGGGACATGAAATTGATGCTATTCCTTGCACTGTCCCGATAGGAGAAGCGGCTGACCAACTTGAGCCACCAAAAACCAGATAGTTGCCGACATTGTCCACAGCTATGCAAAAGCTTGCAGAGGGGCATGACACTGAGGTCAAGTCGTTATAGTTGGTGTGAGAATTCTTATCAACATAGCTTGGAGTGGACCAACTCGTACCGTCATATACCAGTGCATAGCCCTCATAATCAACCGCAACGCAAAAGACAGACGAGGCGCACGAAACTGAGGTTATGTCAGGTCCCGTATTATTACTGCTGTTGCTGTTGTCAATATAATTCGGAGTAGACCAGCTTGTGCCGTTGTATGTTAGGGCGTTGCCGTCAAAATCAACCGCAACGCAAAAGGCAGACGAGGTGCACGAAACAGAAGTAAGACCTCCTCCGGCACTGTCTATACTGACAGGATATGACCAAGTTAATCCGTTGTACACAAGCGCATTTCCATAGGCATCAACCGCAGCGCAAAAACTTAACGAAGGACAAGAGATCGAAGTTATGCTCAATGATTTCCCTACTCGCGTAGGTGTTGACCACGCCGCGCCATTATAAGTCAGCGCGTTTGCACCTCCATCTACAGCAACACAAAAGACAGACGAGGTGCATGAAACTGAGCTTATCCCTCCCCCGTCAGCATCAATACTGGATGGTTTTGTCCAAGCAGTACCGTTAAAGCCCATAACGGAGTTGTTGAAGTCAACCGCAACACAAAAGACAGACGAGACGCACGAAACTGAGTTGATGTCCCCAGCACTGTCTATACTGACAGGAGATGACCAAGTCGATCCGTTGTAGACAAGCGCATTTCCATCATAATCAACCGCAGCACAGAAGGTTGCAGAGGTGCACGAGATGGAATCAAAACCTCCTCCATTGCCATCAATCTTTGCAGGAGACGACCATGTGGTACCGTTGTAGGTCAGGACATTACCAGTATTATCCACCGCCTCACAAAAGGTTGCAGATGGACATGAGACGGAACTGAGGTAATTGGTACCGTCAATGTTTATACTCGTCCAGTTTGCACCGTTGTAGGTGAGGGCGTTACCAGAAGCATCCACCGCAACGCAAAAGGTAGAAGATGCACATGAGACGGAATCAAGCGGGTTGGTAATGTCGATACTGGTGGGAGTAGACCAGCTTGTGCCGTTGTAGGTTAGTGCATTACCATAATCATCCACCGCAACGCAAAAGGTAGAAGATGAGCAAGATACTGAGTTGAGGCCGCCGTGAACGTCAATTTGAGTCATGGGATACCAGATACCGCCAGCATAAACATCCACATTGCCATTATTATCTACTACAGCACAGAAGGCTGACGTCTGGCATGAAACGGATGTCAAAGCCCCGTCAATTCCCATTGGAGCTCCAAAGGACAATCCTGAGATTGAAGAGGCATAAGCGCTTGTATGAGACAAGGCAACGTTAAGGCTTAAGCTGGAAACTACAACCCCAAAAAGACACAGCAAAGTGCGTAAGAATGTGCTACCAAAAAGACTGACGAGCCAAAACCTTTTCTCTACTACCAAAGCCTCCTCCTTGACTGTTAGCTGCTGGGTTGTTGGTGTCCGCATTACCGACATTTATAATTGATGCTTTTATACAGCGCCGGAAAGTAACGATGAAGCAAAAAGCTCATCTTCGGATAACGGCTGTGCAAAGAGAAAACCCTGTATGTAATCACATCCCATAGTGCTTAACTGGGCTAACTGTTCTTCAAGCTCCACCCCTTCGGCAATAACCGACAGACCAAGGGTGTGAGCCAGGTGAATAACCGAATCAACTATCACCATGCCCTTTGGGTCAGACAACAAACTGTCGATGAAGGACTTGTCGAGTTTCAGAATATCCAATGGGAATCGCCTTAGGTAGTTCAAAGACGAATATCCCGTACCAAAGTCGTCCACAGCCAAAGATACTCCCAAATCTTTCAAACCATGCAAGACTTCCAATGCAAAGTCGGTATTTTTCATCATGGCACTCTCGGTGATTTCAAGTGTCAGCTTTTCCGGATTGATTTTTGTCTCATTTAATATCTGTTTTACTGTTTTGACCAGTATAGGTGTATCAATCTGCCGTGCTGAAAGGTTGACTCCAATCCCCCCAACATTTCCATTACTACCACCCCTGCCATTACTACCACCCCTGCCGACACCATTAAGTTCAGCTGCAACAAGCAAGTCCCGTAAACGCCCGTCCTCCCATTCAGAAAATCTTTTACAAGCTTCATTCAGTACCCAGTTTCCTATGTCTACAATAAGTCCATTTTCTTCTGCAAGTGGTATGAAGTCATTGGGCAACACAAGTCCTCGCAGTGGATGTTGCCAACGTGCAAGGGCTTCAAAACCCACAAGTTCTTTAGTAATGGAATCTACGATCGGTTGGTAAAAAACTAACAGCTCATTGTTGTCCAATGCTTTGTGTAGCTCACTTGTCGTGTTAGCCCTATAGAATGCCTTTGCACGCATGGTTCCGTCAGAAAGCTCAACTGATCTTCCACCGCGCTGCTTAGCGCGATCCATAGCGGCATCCGCGTCACTAAACAAAATTTCTACGATATCCCTATAGTTTGTTTCTGTAACTTGTGATGCCCCGTTTTGGCTCTTGGCGGCATCAACATCCATATAATTCGCTGCAAAACACGTTATACCGATGCTGGCGGAAATAAACAGCTCAAACCCCTTGATAGTAAAGGGTGCACTAAGTGCATCCACTATTCCGGTTGCTATTTTCACCGCATCGTCGGCAAGAGAGTCATCGGCACCTTCAATCAAAACCAAAAACTCATCACCGCCAAGCCGGGCTACAATATTTTTTTCTATTCCGCTTGCGACGGTGACATCTTTGATCCTGGCTGCCGCTTGAGCTAAAAGCTCATCTCCAATCTCATAACCGTATCCATCATTAACTGTTTTGAAATGATCTAAATTGATCATCAAAACCGCCACTTGAGAACCGGCAACAGAAAGCGCATAATAGAGGCCATAAGTGAACGATGATCTGGTGGCAAGTCCGGTTATTGGATCCACCATATAAGCATCCAGTAATGCCTTCTCGGTTGTTCTCATTTGACTGATATTCTCAATGAACAGCGCAATATGCAACACTTCATCAATACTAAAAACAGCCATTCTGAGAAAGGTTGTAACTATATGCCCATCTTGATGCCTAAACGGTACTTCTCTTACACTTGGCAACTTGAAATCATCATCAAAATGACCGATTAACTCACCAAGTTCATGCTCATAGGCACTGACATTTTCAGGCAGAACAATAAGGTCTGTAAGTGGTTTAAAAAGTGCCTCCTCTCTCGGATAACCAAAAACAGCCCCAGCGCGCTCATTCCACTCTTCAACCTTACCAAAGCAATCAAGCTGTATATAAGCCTCCCCCATTGCCTCGTGAAAACGTTGAAAGTTTACATCACTATCTACCGGTTGAGGTTTGTCATTGACAGTCATAACTGTTTATTAGTATATACATAAAATTCATATAAAGCAAGAAAAAAACAAGGAGCATGCAAATCGTCAACCACATTCTCAAATTCACCTCCAGTTCTTCCAACTGCTTTGGTGAATTAAGCCCGTGTGCGCGGCCAACGTCATTGAAGGTTAATAATAGATACCAGCCAACATGCCAACTGGCAAATCTCAAAGCCATCACATAGGATGATAAGAAACATAATTTCAAAGACTTAACATAAAGAAGAGCCAAGAATAGGAACAGTCTAAAATAATGAAGATTACAGGAACACTCCAAAAACGTGCATGGGATGACGGCTCAGTACCCCCACCCGAGCAGATCAGGCCTGACATATGGTCAATCCCCGTCCCGATCCCGATAAACCCCTTACGCTATGTACTTGTTTACCTGCTCGCTTCCGACAGCGGTATCGCAATAGTCGATGCCGGTTGGAATACGGATGAGGCATGGGAAGCGCTCAACGCAGGTATCGCTCAAGCGGGATGGAGTATAGCCGATGTGAAGAAAATATTAATTACCCATATACACCCTGATCACTACGGACTGGCTGGCAGGGTTAGACAAGCATCGGGTGCAGAAATAGCTCTGCATCCTCTTGACGGAGCACTGCTGCAAACGCGGTATGAAGAACCGGATGAACTGATCAGTGATATGGAAGTGCTACTCCAAGATGCCGGGGTCCCAAACGAACAGATCACAGCACTGACCAGAGCTTCACTTGAGATACGCTCTTTTGTGACAACGAGCCAACCGGACGTACAGTTAGAAGACGGTGACAAGATCAACTTCGGTAAACTGGACCTGGAGGTTATCTGGACACCGGGACACTCTCCGGGACATGTATGTTTTTATTCACCATCTCAACGTCTCTTATTTTCCGGTGATCACGTGCTTGCTCATATAACGCCAAATGTCGGTGTACATACTCAACAACACGCCAACCCGTTGCAAGACTTTCTGGCATCTCTGGAAAGAGTTGCAAGCCTAGA
This sequence comes from Actinomycetota bacterium, assembly GCA_023379935.1. Taxonomy (GTDB): domain Bacteria; phylum Actinomycetota; class Acidimicrobiia; order Acidimicrobiales; family JAMCPD01; genus JAMCPD01. Next base: position 5,336 of record JAMCPD010000023.1, read on the forward strand.
TGTAGACGAGGTATTCCCGGCACACGCATACCGTTTTCTCGGACTAAAAGAGCGTGCCGAAGAGATAATAGCACATCATCATAGACGCTTGAACGAGATAGAACTGCTTATAAGAAACAACCCCGGATGTACTTCTTGGGAACTTACATGGAAACTACCTTGGAGTAAATCCTTAAAGAACGAGCCTCTTTATATACAAAGAGCAGCCAACGGAGAGATAATGGCTCATCTGGTGGTACTGGAGACATCACAAAGAATCGCGAGAGAAGGCAGTAAACCGGTGCGTTACTTTCCTGTTTTGCCGGAGACATGAAATATCGTTCACGCTTCATGCATCCCGCGCAGCTTCGGCCTGCAACTTCAATCCTTCGTGTTTTTTTTCTTTCCGGCGCTTGAAGACAAGGTGGTACACAGCAAACAAAATAGCAACGGCTATTACAAACCCTATGGATGCAAAAGTGGAATAATGAGCAGCCACGGCATATGAACTGCCCGCTATATAACCTAAAATAGTATATCCGCAAGCCCAAAGTATCCCTCCGGCAGCATTGGCAATTAAAAAGCGCCTGTATTCCAGTTTAGCTACCCCGGCCAATCCCGGTATCAGTGCCCTGACAATCGCTACAAACCTTCCCAGAAAAACAGCTGATCCCCCGCGTCTGTCCAGAAAATCCGTACTTTTCTTAACAGCTTTATGCCCTTTCAAGGGTTTATGTGACAATAACCAAGGCCCGAATATACTGCCAAATACATACCCGACAGAATCACCTGCGACAGCGGCGCCAACAGCTACAATCAACACAACCCACAACAGAACATGTCCAAAACTTGCCAGAACTCCACCTAAAATTACAGCGGTTTCTCCCGGCACAAAAAATCCGACCATAAAGGCCGCCTCCGAGAAACACAACGCACCTACAATGAGATAAACAGGCAGTCCATGTAAGGTAAGGAGATGATGAAAAAGGTTTCCGAAAAGACTACCCATCAGTTAATTCTCATTTTCCTTAGATACACCGTCTCAAAGGTCTAAAGATACCTTAACCCATCTTCGATGGCGGCACATAGGACAAATCATACGCCATGAAAACTGTCCTTTTGGGATAAACAGCCCGAAGGGGGCTTGCAGTATAAAAAACTCCATTACACTCATCTTTTTGATACCTTGACATGATGAACAGTGAACAACAAGCGGTTTATACAAGAAGTTAGCCAAAGAAAAAGACTTGGCAGCCGTCATCTTGCCCGACCCTTTGCCCATCTTACTTCTCGATCCTTGTCCGAAATTTTTCCTTGAAACTTTGCTCGGATCTTTCGTAGTGGGAGCGGAAAACAAAGCTAATTTGCCCACCTTGCCGACTTTGATGTGTTTATGCGACGCTGAAGAGTCGAATAATGACTTAGCGCCCAAAGGGTCTGAAGAAAGAGGTCGCCGTATTGGTGGGTTGTGTCGGGGAGGGTTGGAACCGGCTGTTTTCATTACCGTAAATCCTTGTTCAATGTAACCGCAAGTTGACGATAAGCCTTTGCACCTTTAGAGGACGGCGCATGTTCAAGTATCGACTTACCTAAAGTCGGAGCTTCAGCAAAACGTATTGACTTGCGCACCGGTGGTTCCAACAGACGAACTCCATGACGTCGGCGAACCTCGTCCAATACCTCCTTCGCATGGCGGGTACGATCATCATACATAGTGACAATGGCGCCTCTTATCTTCAGCCTGGGATTTGTAAAAGCCTTCACATCCTCTATCGTTTCTAACAGTTGACTCATCCCTCTGTAGCTCAAAGCTTCACATGTAAGGGGAATAATGACCTCGTTTGCGGCAGTTAAGCCGTTGATAGTCAGTACGCCGAGGGAGGGCGGGCAGTCAATCAACGCCACATCATAGTTCAAACGAATATCTGCCAAAGCGTGGGAAAGAGTATGTTCACGCCCTGTTTTGCTCAACAAATGCACTTCGGAACCGGCCAAATCTATATTTGCGGGTACTGTCCAAAACTTACCGGTTTCTTCCGTCACATCTTGTATTTTCACACGACCGACCAGTACATCATGCAAGGAAGATTCGAGTGTATCGGGATTGATCCCTAAAGAATAAGTAAGGCAAGCTTGCGGGTCCAGATCAACCAGCAACACTTTTCTCCCCATTTCAGCCAAAGCTACTCCCAGTGAGTGAACTGTGGTAGTTTTTGCAACTCCACCCTTTTGATTTGCCACAGCCAGTACTTTCATCATTTCAAAGGCATTATATCACAGTCTGGGGAATCGAATCCTTGCTACCCGCGCCAGATCAAATCAGCCAAATTGAAGCCTTAGCCCAAGTGGTATAACATAATGAGGAATGTCGCCGTTGAATGTAAGTTCCATGATCTACCCCAATTCAGTTATTTTCGCTTCTCACACTCCGGCCTATCATACTGTCATTAAGGGAGAGGCTTATCTAAATAAACTCCAAGATTTCATTTCACCAAAGACGGGTTCAGCTTCACCTGCTATCGTTGACGGTTGTTCATCAACTGTAGCGGAGCGGTGCAAGAGTATAGGTAAACAAAACTTCTCGGCTTTACTCATGGGGAAAATATCAGACACAACCGGGTATCACATACCGTGAGTCATATCAGCTACAAATCGGATAACAATCTGCTTGACGATGTGCGTAGGATAGCTCACGAACGGTCCCTTAAGTTTTTGGATTTTCTCGAAGACTTCTACGCATTACGTTATCCTCCGGTGCATGATATTAGCAGTTACAATGACATTTTAATCCGTCGTGCCGACATTGAATATCTTACCGGCATTGAACTAAACACCGTTGGAGAGGTATGGCTGACTGCTGATCTACTTCCCACCCCTATTCCTCCCGAGCCCCCGGATAAAATCGCCAAATGGATAGCGGATCCCATAAACCCCAATAAACGACCTACCGTCCGCCACTTCCGCCCCGACTCGCAGGCTCTCATTGAGGTTATTGAGCGGGCACTCAAATTTAGCAAAGTCACAACGAATATCTATAATTTAAACAAAGATCAACTGGTGCAACTCAGTCTCAAAGAAATAAGTTCGGATGCTGAATGCCAAGCAGCCATCACTGCCATAGGTGAACTGCACAATGCTGAGCGTGACATTAATCTGTGGATAACAAACGTGTGGGAACCGTGGGTAAACCAATACAATGCAGTTGAGCACAGCCGAGACTTATACAAAAAACTGTTTGACTTGAAAAACCGTATTGAACGGGAACGGGATGCTTATGAATGCCTGTGGGGGTTTGGTCGGCTTCGTTGGACACTAAAGACAGGTGAAGTTGTTGACCATCCAATTGCCTGTGTCCCTGTAGAGTTCAAGATGGACATAGACAGCGGGAGGATTACTATAGAGCGGAATGGAGCTGTTAGCATTGACCAATCATGGACTGCCGGCCTGTCACTTACTGATAAATCCGGCTTCAACCAACTGAGGGATAAGTATAATGATACCGATCCGTGGAGTGAACAAGCTGTTACAAACATGACAAAGTTACTTCGCAGCATCGACCATGACGGCGTTATCTCACGCTCTGGTTATACTATGCATCAACCTGAACATCACCCGATTCTCTATGTCGATGACTGGGTGCTGTATGTACGCAGACGTCAACTTAACCTGCTGGACTTCCTCCACCAGCAACGTCAGCTGTATACTGATGCTCCAAGCACCATCCCGGATCCCTTTGCCGCACTGGTTGTCGACCAACCTTCGGCATTCGATACTCGCCTTCCTTCCGCCCCGATTGACAATAACAATAGGACAACTGTAGACAATGACCGCATGTTACTGCCTCTTGCCAGTAACGACGAGCAGATGCAGATACTCAACCTTGCAAGAACCAATACGGGAGTTACTGTTCAAGGCCCTCCCGGAACCGGTAAAAGTCACACCATCGCCAACTTGATATCGCACTACATTGCATGTGGCCAACGAGTGCTCGTCACCGCCGAAAAGGAACAGGCGCTGGCTGTTCTCATCGACAAAGTACCCGAAGATATCCGGGACCTTTGCATACCCGTTCTTGGGACTGACGTGACAGCGCGAAGCCGCTTACAGGCAACAATCACTGCCATCACCAACGCTGCGGTTACCGGGACGGAACAAGCCGATATCAGCCGACTTAATGCTGATCTCGATAACATTGAATGTAGCATTGTCACCACGATAAACGAACTCAAATCATGCCGGGGTGCTGAAGTAGAATCTGTGCCCAATCCGCCACATGAATATAGTCCGGATGAATGGACTCCGTCTATAGCGGCAAAGTGGCTGACCGACAACGAATCCAGACTATCTGGCATCCCCGACCGGTTGCATTATGATACTCCAGTTCCGATTACCTCCCAGGAACTGGCAGAACTTATCGAGCTTTGCTCTACTCTCAATGAAGAGGATTCACAAGCGGCACTGGATGAACTGCCGGATCCTGCCACCCTTCCTACCGGTGCACAATTAGCAACGTGGCATCTTGAAGCTGACAGATTGCACCATCATCTTGAGGAATTCAATGAGCATATAACTGATTGGCTCATGGTCGAATCTGCCGGCCTGAACAATCTCAATGCCTTGGCCAGCCAACTTGATCAATGGGCCACATGGTTCACGAAAATTCGCGGTACTTGGATTGAGAGAGTAATCGCAGATGCAACCGACTCGGCACTTGCCGTGGGATGGATGGATTTTTACACCAGTGCCGGAGAGGAACGTGAGAAAATACTCGCCGCCGATCGCTCTCTTGCTGCCCATACGGTGACTTTAAACACGCCACTCGAAGATCCGGATTTTAAGGAACTCTTAGAAAAAGCTGGCAACCCGGCCAAACAGGCAATATCCTCGTTAAAATTTCCCCGCAGGCTTCGTAGCAAGTTAAAGAGGTGCCAAGTGGACGGGTATCCGTTAACCAGTGCTGATGACTATGCTTTGTTCATCCAAGAACTGAATCGTCTCACTTACCGCAAACGCCTGTCGCTGCGGTGGGATAATATCGTCAAACGCTACAACGCTCCACCGCTGGCAAATAACCGTCCAATTGAAGATCAGATTGGCGAACACATCCATATGGTGCAAACCGCCATTGCCTGGAGAGTAACCACCTGGCCCCAGTTTGTCGAGTGCCTTAGCAACTCCGGAATCGTCGCACCGGCAACACCACAAACAGCAGAAGCTATAAGCAACATGGCCGATATTTGTCGAAATCTGGGGCTTAGAGTTCAGTTTCGTGAACACACACGTAAGCTTGAAGCTGTTGTCGATCGGCTACGTATCGCCGGAGTAGCACCGGATGCCTCACCAATTTGGCGGGATCTTCTTGACGCCTTCGAAAACAGATCTTTTGATGACTGGGATCATCTTCGGGAAGCTGCAGGAAGATTACTCAAAATCCGTTCCAGCGCAACCAGGCGCCATAAGCTTCTTCACATACTCGGCTCATCGGCACCCCAACTAACCGAACAGATAGTAGCCGGAAACCAAACCATACATGTAAAAGACTTTGAAGAAGCGTGGAAATGGCGACAACTTGAAGTATGGTTTGATACCTTTTCCAACAACAAGGAACCAGCTGAACTCCAAGATTCACTGGAACAGCTCGTAAAAGATCGCCGCAGGGTAATCATCGATCTGGTTGCAACTCAGGCATGGATGGCGGTAGCCAGCAGCATTGATGACCGGCGTAGGCGTGCCTTGAACCGCTTCACCACCGCTAACCGCAAGCTTGGGAAAGGAACAGGTCGCTATGCTCGCCAATGGGAGGTGGAGATGCGTGCCGGGATGGATGATGCCAAGGATGCAGTACCGGCATGGATAATGCCAATTCATCGTGTGTTCTCTAGTTTTCGACCTGCAGCCGACCCTCCGTTTGACGTGTTAATCATCGACGAGGCCAGCCAGATCGGCATACTTGAAGTTCCAGTCCTCGCTCTGGCCAAAAAAGCTATCATCGTCGGAGACGATCAGCAAACAAGCCCGGAGAATGTCGGCATGAACCGCCAAGAAGTGTTCGACCGTATTGACACCCACTTACCGGACATACGCGATCGCCGTACCCGTTTCGACAGTGATAACAGCCTCTACGATATCGCCCGCCAACAGTTCCCCAAAGTAGTTCAGCTCAGAGAACACTTCCGATGCCTGCCTAAAATCATTTCATTCTCCAACCATCATTGGTACAATGACACCATAATTCCATTGCGTGACAGACCGCCTTGTCCCGGTTGGCAACCACTTGGAACAGTATATGTTCCCGGTGGCGTTAGAATGCGCAATAATGACACTAACCTTGCAGAAGCCCAAGCGATTATCAGACTTATTGAGGAACTTGTTGCCAACCCGGATTACAACGATAAGAGCTTCGGCGTTATCAGCCTTCTCGGATCGGGACAAGCACCGCTTATAAACGGAATGCTCATAGATCGCTTCGGGCCGTCAATGATAGAAGAACGTAAGTTACGGGTAGGTGACCCTGCCAGTTTCCAAGGAGATGAGCGCGACATCATAATAATATCGTTAGTTGTTGCTTACGATCCGGATAATGTAAATCGCTCCATCGGAGCAATGAATCGCCTCACCCATGCACGGAGGATCAACGTAGCGGCATCTCGCGCCAGGGATCAGCTATGGGTAGTACACTCGGTTCAGCCTGCCAGCCTTCACCAGGATGACCCCCGCAGAGCATTGCTTGAGCACTGCCACAACACCAATGCCGGTTGGATCGTGAACGGGGAAGGGGACCCGGTCATGGATCGTACTGAGTCTCAATTCGAACGCGATGTCCTCACTCGGATACGGGATGCCGGCTATACAAGGACAACCACGCAGTATCGCGTCGGTGGTTACAGAATTGATCTGGTGGTTGAAGGTCCCGAAAATCGCCTTGGCATTGAATGCGACGGGGATCGCTGGCACGGACCGGACGCGTGGGATCGCGACAGAGCTCGTCAGGAGGTATTGGAACGTGCCGGATGGACATTTGTACACATCCGCGGCTCAGCATTCTACCGGAATCCTGACCAGGCTCTACGACCGTTGTGGAAAAGGCTTGATCAGCTGCAGATTCCAAAAGGAGACTGGTTGGGCAAGATAAGCAACATTGGAATGCATCGTAAATGGCCTGACGACTTTGACAACAAAGGTAACGATGAGTCGTAGCCTTCATTCCGTTCCCCGGTTTCATCCCACTGGCACATTCTGGCAAGTGTCATGAGTATTACTGTTTTTTACTTTGCACCTGTGCATTTTAGCACTAAACAGCTCCCTCTTAGTGCGTGTCACAGATAGAGTTTTAAGCTGAACCCAGCCCGCTTAGGCAGGTAATTTTTTTCTACTTTATTGAGTTCTAAGTTTTGTGCCTAATTGCAAAGTTGGCTATACTGTCAAGCATGATCGAACAGGATGAATTCAAACAGCAAGCATTAGCTTTCTTGGAAGCAAACGCCAAGCCAAGAGTTGAGCAGAAACAGGCATGGGGGCAAGGTAGCGACAAGGTGGCAATCTTTCCCGAAAAAACCATTGAGGAAGAAAGGAAGGAAGTAGAAGAGGCATCCGGATGGAGGCGTAAGGTATTTGACGCCGGGTTTGGATGGATAACAGGACCAACTCAATATGGAGGAAGAGATCTCCCCCGTTCTTATCAACGTATCTATGACTCTTTGGAGACCGGTTTTGAAATTCCAAATCAGGCTGTTTTTGGTATAGGGCTTGGGATGATAGCCCCCACAATCCTTGCACATGGAACCGAAACGGCCAAGAATCTTTATCTCAAATCTCTTTACAGGGGTGACATAATCGCTTGCCAACTTTTTAGTGAACCCGGTTCTGGATCAGACCTGGCCTCTCTCTCTACAAAAGCAACCAAGGATGGCGACGAGTGGGTGATAAATGGTCAAAAAGTATGGACTTCGGGAGCACAGGTATCAGAGATAGGTGAGATAATATGTAGAACCGATCCAAATGTTCCAAAACATAAGGGGCTGACTGCTTTCATAGTTAATATGCATGCCCCCGGTGTAGAGATTAGACCGCTTAGGCAAATGACCGGGGGCTCTACCTTCAATGAAGTGTTCTTTAATGATGTGCGAGTACCTGATGATCATCGTTTAGGGGATGTAAACGGCGGATGGGGAGTTGCTTTAACTACATTGTTGAATGAACGTGCGGCCATTGGTGGAGGTGGAGGTGGGCTTGGCACCATAGGTATTTGGAGAATTATAGAACTGCTGCGTCACATGGGTAAGTCTAACGACAAACTGCTTCGCCAAGCCATGGCGAATGTTTATATAAATGCCAAAGTTGCCAACTACACCAATATGCGCGCCATGGCCAAGATAGCTCAGGGTCAGCTTCCCGGCCCTGAAATGTCCATAGCAAAGCTTTCTTTGACTACCAACATGACCAGGATGTCTCAGCTGGTTAGCAGGATTTTAGGTCCGAAGATTACAGCAGATACAGGTGAGTGGGGTACTTACGCATGGTGTGAGTTCTTGCTTAGCATACCCGGTATGCGTGTGGCGGGCGGAACAGATGAGATAATGAAAAACATCATAGGAGAAAGGGTACTGGGACTGCCAAAAGAGCCTGCACCGGTATCTAAACAGTAGTCGACCACGGTATCCGCTCCACAAACGACCAACTGCGCCTGTGAATCGGTGTAAGTCCCCAACCGCACAACGCTATTTTGTGTGTTGGGCTTGGATAACCTTTGTTCAAATGAAAATCAAAGGGCGGATAGTTTGGTGCCTCGTTTATCATAATTTGATCCCGGGTGACCTTGGCTACAACAGAGGCTGCCGCTATGGATGCACATATGGCATCACCTCGTACTATACACTTAGTCTTTGAACCAAGATCGGTGGGGCAGAAGTTGTACGGACCGTCTAGCAAAATACAGTCCGGAACCAAACCAAGCTGATCAAAACCACGTTGAGCCGCTTTACGTTGTGCTATAACCATACCGTACTCATCACACTCGGATGCACTGGCATGTCCGACAGCTGAGGCAATAGTGCAGTCTCGCACTTCTTCAAAGACAGTTACCCGCTGTTTTTCTGAAAGCATTTTGGAATCACGCAATAGTTTGGGGAGTTTTTTCGAAATATTCAATACAACTACTCCCACACTCAACGGTCCAGCCCAAGACCCTCGCCCCACCTCATCAACTCCCGCAACTGTTTTAGCACCTTCTTCATACATTGAGTTCTCGATATCGACATTGGGAGTAAGCAATTTACCACTCATAGTACTATTTTATAAAAAAATTGGTAAATCTCTTGCTTTTTAACGCTTTTCGCGCGCAATATACAATATAGTAGTGATGCAATCAATAGAGAGGACACCCGGAGGTGGGCTATGAAAAGTAGTATCATGGGATCAAGGCTGGTTGAAACAGAATCAACCGGGAAAGAATTAACTGGGACAGACACTGTTCTTACTGTTATGGGAGTAGCATACATGCCCGATAAATATCAAGCTATAGAGTTGACCGTAGGGTCCAAGGTAGATGTTCGTAACCACTATCTTGGGTCATGGACTCGCGGATTTGAAATAGCTGATATCACTGATAACGGATACACAATACGACGCATATCCGACAAAAGCATACTTCCTGGTGAATTTACTGCCGATGACATTCGACCGACAGTTCATAAACAAGGGCTCTGGTGGTATTAAAAGGGGTGGTATTAAAAGGGGTGGTATTAAAAGGGGGTGACAGTGGAGGGGATGGTATTGAAATACTCATCTAACACCGCAACTAACTATCTTGTTGCGGACTTTTAAGGAAAGCTATCAACTCTTCCACTGGCATGGCAGGTAAAGTTTGAGTCTTGAGGGTTCCTCTGGCTCCCAAAGCAACCCCAATCTTTACCACAGTCTGCATATCGGGTGCTTCAAGCACCGTACAAAAATCATTACTACCCAGTACAACCCACTGATGTAAGACCTTTGCACCCATATTGGCTACCTCTTCATTGACCTCCAGAAGCCGTTCAGGCCGTTGATGAAGTGTAGCCATACCGTCAGGACCGAGTGTTGAGAGCATAATAAATATAGCCATATAACCAACCTACAACAGTCGGTTAACTATTTCAAGTTCTGCGGGATCAACTTTAACATTTAAAAATGCTTCCAATATCTCTTTTGCCACCTCTTCTGAAGTGAGCCTTAAGCTTATAGCCAAAACATTGGCATCATTATATTTCCTGGCACCAGCGGCAGTCTGTGCATCTGTACACAAAGCGGCACGCACGCCAGGAACTTTATTTGCCGCAATAGATACACCTGTGCCTGTCCAGCAGCACACAACTCCCCGCTCAACTTGGTTTTTGGTGACAGATTCAGCTACCTGCTTGGCAACATCTGTCCAAACTTCTCCCATGGCCACGGCTGTTACCTGGTGTCCGTTATCGACAAGAAAGCTGATCATTGATTGAACAAGCGGTGTATTCGTATCTGAACCAAAGGCTATTTTCATAGCAAGCAAATCAGGTATCTATACCGGTAAGGTGGTGCTCACGACGCAGGTGTTCGTTGAACATTCTGTGTATATCTTGAAATCCTACACGCATGTCATTACTGAGATCGTCAATACGAGTACCTAGGCTATCTATCCGTTTATTAGTCTCGTCTATCCGAAGCGCCAATTTACCGATCGCGTTATAAATTATAGCCATAAAACCAAGCGATACAGCAGCTAAAACTCCTAGCGCACTCCAATCAAATACCTGCATACTTATTCCTTTCGTTATTATAACACACTTTTTAAATTATGTCTATTTTTGATTCCAACCACATAATTATATATGTAATATAATGAAAATACAATAAATATACTATATTTCTCTTGAATCTTCAATAAATACTCCATGAAACACAGTTATGAGCGATAGCATGAATAGAACAGGATATGCAAACCACAAACAGAATCAAAATAGCCATAGTACCCCACACCCACTGGGACAGAGAATGGTACGAGCCGTTTCAACTATTTCAAATCCGGCTTGTTGAAATGGTTGACTCACTCTTAGATCTGCTGGAGAATGACCAGCAATACTCCTTCTTTTTGTTGGATGGACAGCTAGCCATGATAGATGACTACCTCGAAATAAGGCCCCAAAATGAAGATCGCATACGAAACTTGGCACTCGAAAAACGCCTCGGTATAGGTCCTTGGTATACGCTGGCAGATGAGTTCCTGGTATCAGGCGAAGCATTGATCAGAAATCTACAAATGGGACTGGAGCGAGCCACTCAACTGCTCAACCCCTCCGGAAACCAACCCGACTATCAGCACATACCTATGCATATCGGATATCTTCCCGACTGTTTTGGACACATAGCTCAAATGCCACAGCTACTCGTATCCGCCGGCATTGACAAAGCTGTTGTGTGGAGGGGGGTACCGAGCAGTATTAAAAGTACCTCTTTCTTGTGGGAAAGCCCGGACGGTTCCAAAGTATACACTGAGTACTTACCAAACGGCTATTCAAACGGCAAAGACCTGCCTAATGACACGGATACTTTTTGTAAATGGCTTGACGAGTATATAAAGCAGCTCTCTGAAACCTTGCTCAACCCGAAAAGTTCTGTCGTTGGCGGGGTATCTGCTTTTATAACCTCTAACCCTACTCCCATAACCCCTATATTAATAATGAACGGAGATGATCACGCTTTCCCCCAGGTACATTTAAGTAAGCTGATTTCTCAGGTAAATACCTCCCAAAATCACTATGAACCTTACATAACATCATTGGAGGACTATCTTGGTAAAAAAGAGACACTCCAAAATATTAAAGAGCAAATACACACAGGAGAACTTCGTTCTGCTGCAAGGGCCAATATGCTGAGCGGGGTTGCATCCAACAGATCCGATATAAAACAGATTTCAGCAGATGTTGAAAAAACCCTGGAGCGAATAGCCGAACCGCTTTGCGCTCTTTACATACCTGATATATCCCAAACTCAACCATTCTTGAAAAAAGCTTGGAGAGAAGTAGTACTCAACTCCGCGCATGATTCTATCTGTACCTGTTCGGTTGAGGAGGTTGCAAATGATGTAATATCCAGATTTACTCATGCCAAGCAGATAGCTACCTCGCTTATAGATAAGGCTCTTGACAAACTCGGCGGTAACATGAATCAACAAGGAACCGTCGTAATTAATAGTTCATGGCGTACACGATCAGGTGTAGTGGAGTTAATCCTCGACACTGATACTTTGCCTCCCGGCACACAAGCGCTTGGGATAACCTCCACCGGGCCGACTCTCTCAGCTGAAGTGGCAGAATTTAATGTTGACATCAATACCCTACAAAATATAATGGGTCAACTTAAAAAACGTAACTTCACGCAAGATGCCTGGATAAATCGGATTATACTTACCCAAAACCCGGATCAGTACATTATAACCGTACAGATTGAACCCGTTCTAAGAGGTAACCTGGACTTGGAAAAGGTCAAAGAAAAAGTATTAAATGACCTCAAGAAAAGTCCCGAAAAGCAGATTAAAGTACTCTTAAAAAGATCTGCGGTAATGAAAGTGTTGGCATTGGTAAACGACGTACCGGGGTTTGGTTGGAAGATGTTCCATCACCAGGAACTCACCGATGTAGTTAAAACTGAGGTTAGCGAAGACAAAAATGTCCGCCTATGCAATAACCATATAAGTGTAGAAATCAGTTCAACAGACGGGACATTCACATTAAGCAATACCGGTGACACTAGTGCCATTAGCGTAAAGGGGATGGGCCGTATCCAAAACAGCGGAGATGTGGGAGATACCTATCACTCAGTTCCCCCGCTGCATGATACTGTTGTGGAGACACCTATAGATGTCAAGTTAGTAATAGAGGAAGCGGGTCCCGTGCGTGGGGTGGTATGCGTATATCGTACATACGACTGGCCACAGTATATAGACGATTCGACAAACACGCGTGTGGCTACGACGCGAGTTGAGGTCCAAAGTAGAATCAGCCTGATCAGCGGAGAACAAGTAGTACGCATAAAAACCGGCTTGACCAATACTTCTAAAGATCACAAAACTAGAGTAGTTTTCCCTCTTCTCTCCCCCACCGACCACTCCTTGAGTGAATCTGCATTTACTATTCTAAAAAGGCCAATTACCGCAGAAGGAGGACCGAGCGAAGCGCCATCGGCCGTCTTTCCGACTAGATGGTTTATCAAAGCAGGCGGCTTGGTCATACTGACACAAGGACTGTTGGAATATGAACTTGTTAATTTGGACTACGATGGCAATGCTCAAGAATTGGCACTAACCCTATTTAGAGCAACCGGTATGCTTTCTAGAATCAGTACACCGCTTCGTCCGTTGCCGGCCGGACCCCCCATAAAAATGGAGCACACTCAAATGTTAGGACATCATGAGTTTGAGTATGGAGTATGCTTTGACGAAGATATATATAAACACACAGATAGGATAACAACGAACAACAAAGCCCGGGAAGCTAAGAACAGAGGTGGTTATAACCCTTATCCGTATGCCATAGCAGAAGACACCTTCCTACCTCTGCTTACAAAAGAAACGACCGGTGATGGTACCCTGCCCGAGCAGGGAAGATCGCTAAAAGTCGACGGTGCGATAGTATCAGCATTACGCAGAACAGACAATGGGCTGTTAGAACTTAGGGCATTCAATCCCACAGCAAAACAGACTGAACTTACAGTAGAAAATGCCAACGGCTACTGCCATGGCTGGAAGGTGGATTTACAATCAAATAAATTGGAAAGTTTTGAAGGCCACGTCAAGATGAAGCCGTGGTCGATAGTAACTTTACACTTAGAACAGTTGTAATACGGCAACTATTGCAGTGATGATAATGACGGGACAACCTTTGATCTCCATTGCCGCGGAGGATCACAGTAGCGCCCCACCACATGCCCCTCTTTGACCGATCTTAAAAAGGATGCGGGCGTAACCGTCATAACTACGGGCATCTCAACATACGCTGCTCCAACCGCTTGGGGAACATGCGCATCGCTTCCCGCTCCTTGTGCTAAATGCCACTTTTCTGCAAAATCCAGCGCATTTGTGCGAGCAGACTCGTCGGAAACTTTGGAGTTAAACACCTCTACAATGTCCAACAACCCTGCTTCGGCAAGCTCGGTCATGGACTCAAGCTTCAAGCAACGCCTGGCCGCATCAAAAGGATGAGGTACATACACAAGCCCCCCTTGGGCTTTAATGGCTAAGGCTACCTCCAGTGGAGACAAACCCGGCGTAATGCGCTCTTTTAGAAACAAACCGATCAACTCCCCTTGGGATGTAGAATACTCTTCACCTATTATCACCTTATCAACCTTTTCCCCATCGACTTGACTGAGCTTTTCATGAAGAACCTTGGCACCTTGAATAGTCCCATGATCACATATACAAAGAACATCTACACCCGATTGTATAAAAGCCTCTTCCAGCTCGTAAAGTAACGTAACGGAATCGCCTGAGTACATAGTATGACAGTGCATATCCACTCTCATTATGTTTTTAGCGGGTTTTTGGAGCATGGCGGTTTCAAAGCCCACTGATGCTCATCTCTCCAATAGCCAGAGTCATTCCGGCGGCAATCCCCGGCAACCACTCAATATCATTGCCAAGCGCCACAATGCCCAACAACATTTTTTGTATTGTAGAAGCTATGGTTGCTTCCCTGATTGGTTCAGCCAACTCGCCGTTTCTAATCATCAAACCTTCAATGCCGACGGAAAAGTCACCGCTTACAGGATTTACTCCTGAATGTACACCAGTAATTGACCGTACAAACACACCATGGGCAACTTTCGCAAAGATATCGGCCTGATCAAGAAAAATACTCTCCGCAGTAGCATCCTTGCCACCCTCCAAACCCATCACGCCGGTTAGATCCCGGATCCCCCCCTCCAACAAGACAGCCCTACATCCAGCTTGAGGGGTAGTGGCATAACCACCCCTTACGGCAGAAGCAGTAGATGTGGTTCCGGCCAAATTCCCTGCATAAGTATCATAATAAAATCCCTTCAACACTCCCTGATCAATCAACAGATTACGGCGGCAAGCCAGTCCTTCTGCATCATAAATAGATGCACCCCAGGAGCTCGAATTAGTCGGGTCATCAACAATGCTAATCTCGCCGGGAGCTATCTTTTCACCAACATGGTTTTGAAAAGGCGAACGTCCTTTTTGTGCAACCTCACCTGAGAGCATGCCCGCCAATACTGACAGGATAACAGAAGTAACTCTGGGATCAAAAACAACGGTAAGCTGACCAGAGGAAGGCTTGGTAGCGCCAAGTAGGCAAACAGCCCGCTCCAGCGCGTCATTGGCTGCTTTGTCAACCTGTAATGCTTTGGGATGGCGGGCAAGACAAAAGCCGACACCGGTTTGCATATCCCCTTTGCCCTTTCCACTGTCGTCGCGTACAAGTACATATGTTGACAAATCACAAAAAGTATGACGTCCCGAAGATGCAATTCCCTTACTTGACACAATGGCATACTCAACTTTGGTATCCTCGTAATCAGTTGCGGGTACTTGGACAACACGAGTATCCAGCTTACGCACAGTTTGATCAAGATCGATTGCAAGTGCAATCTTATCCCCTGTCGAGAACTCATCCAAACCGGGATAGCAAAGCTCACTGTCCAAATCTGCCGGAGGCACACCGTCTGCTACCGGCAGTGCAACATACTCATTTTGGGTGGAAAAGTTTGCATTGTCTCTTGCTTGGTTAAGGGTACTTTTTAAAATTGGCTCTTCCAGTGATCCAGCATAAGCAAATCCCAACCGTCCATCTTTTATCACCCTGATACCCACCCCGCCGGTAAAAGCAGAGGAAAGCTGTTCTACCTCACCTTCAAAAACCCTAACTGAAGTCTCATGGGAGCGGAGAGCGTAAACCTCCACATCTTCATTCTCCTGTGGGCAACTCTGCTGTGCCCATCCGCATACCTTAGCTGCAATATCAACCATATCGGCAGTGCGGACATCCATCTAAGCCGAACCTCCAACCGTTATAGCGCTGATGCGCAAAGTCGGTTGACCGCAACCGACAGGCACATTTTGCCCATCCTTGCCGCAAGTACCCGGTTCAATACCAAAATCCCTACCTATACAGTCAATACGCTTAAGTACCTCGGGACCATTACCAATCAAGTTCGCATCCCTGAGCGGATAAGTGATACGTCCGTCTTCGATCATGTAAGCTTCCGTAGTCCCGAAAACAAAGTCTCCCGTTGCCGTGTTAACCTGACCGCCTCCAAGTTTAGCAACATAAATACCGTATTTGGTCTGGGCTATTATCTCTTCGGGATCGTCTGTTCCCGGTGCCACATAAGTATTTGTCATCCTAACCATTGGTAGGTGCTTATAGCTCTGGCGCCGACCATTACCCGAGAACCTATTCTTGCCCGAAATCTCAGGCCCCTTATTGCTCCTTAAAAAATCCCACATATAGTCACACAAGACTCCATTCTCAATGAGGATACTGCGAGATGCCGGGTGACCCTCGTCATCTATCCCATAGCCCCCCCATTCTTCCGACAAAGTCCCGTCGTCTATCAACGTAATCAAACCGCTTGCCACTTGTTCACCGATTCTGTCACAGTAAACCGATGCTCCCTTTTGAATATGGTCTGCCTCAAGACCATGCCCGCAAGCTTCATGAAACAATATCCCCCCAGACCCGGCCGCCAGCACTACAGGAAGTTCTCCGCTCGGCGCACTTCTCGCATTCAGCTTTACCAAGGCTCGCCCCGCAGCCTTTTCTGCTATATTGGTAACCTCAATCAAGTCAAACAGCTCAAATCCCAAGCGCCGGGCAACCGTTTCATACCCAGTCTGCAGACCCGTATCACCATTGGCTACGCAGTTTACACTAAAACGGGTTCTGACATCCTCATCCTCACGCAACAGGCCATCTGAATTGCATACCAGTATTCGCCTACGACTGTCAGAATAAGCAACACTCACCTGGGAAATGGCAGTCCCGGAGGAACGCGAAGCCTCATCAGCTTCCAGTAACAACTCGACTTTTTGCTGTTTTGGCACATCTTTATGGATGCTGTAAATACTCTCAGCGCCGCTTTGCCTCGCCGAGATGTCACGTCCCCCACCGGCCACCTTCTCGCTCTTTAACCCCACTGCGATACTTTGTTGCCCAACGAAGCCGCGCGCAACTGCGGAAGCTACACGTGCCGCTTCCAAGAGAGCTTTTTCTGAAAGATCGCTCGTGTGGGCAAAACCTGTAGAACTTCCCACAACTACCCTTATTCCAGCCCCTTTATCGTAACCGGCGGAAAGCTCTTCCACCTTGCGATCATCCATAGAAGCCGACATAGACTGCCTTTCTTCTACAAACACCTCCGCAAACTCTCCCCCCGCACATAACGCTTCATTTAGCACGTCGGACAGCATATCCTCCGGCAACATTTGATTATTTAATCCATTATTCGTCATTTTTTTGTTTCTATACTCTATTTTAACCTATTCTTAAAACATATGGACCATAACACAACCACAAAAACTTCCAAGCCTGGAACTTCCCAATCTGGCAAGCCTACCATGCCTACACTAAGCTTACATATCGGATCTACCGCACAAGCCACATTGGAGGTTAGCCAAAAAGATACAGCAATTGCTTTAGGTTCCGGCGATACGCCGGTGCTCGGGACGCCCCGCTTAATTGCACTCTGTGAAGAAGCAACCTTTTTGGCAACACAAAAACAGCTCAAAGCGGGATGGACAACCGTTGCATTGCGGGTACAGTTCGACCATTTGGCACCTGTCGAAGTGGGTAAAACAGTAACTGCGGAAGCACTGCTGGAAAAAGTCAGTGGTAGACGCCTAACCTTCGTTGTAAGGGTAAAAGACTCTGCTTCAGTAATAGGGGGCGGAAAAATAGTAAGGGTATTGGTAAACACACAGCACTTTTTGGAAAAAGCTAAAACTCATTAGAGTCGGATCGGATTATATGCGGTTATCCGGGCTATTTCCAACTGCCGATTGGACAGTTGACTAAAAACTTGATAGCCTGCCTGATAAGTTATCGTAAAAACCACTCAAACAGTTCAATCAAGGAGGTTGAAGCAGACTATGATAAAAAAGGTTGTCTCTATGGCCCTGGGTTTATTGGCTTTATTGACGGGATTGTTGGCCACAACCAGCTTGCATGCTTATCCACAAGGTGGATCAATCACTGCTCCAACCCTTACCTCAGTTTCGCCAAACTACGGCTCTTTGGCGGGCGGAACAACGGTAACCCTTGCCGGAACAAACTTCTCCACCTCCACGGGCGGAACAACTGCTTCCTTTGGAGCAACCGCCGCAACATCTGTTTCTTGTTCTACCACAACTTCGTGCACCGTAACTACACCTCCCGGACCAACCGGTGGCGGAAATGTGCCCGTAACTCTAACCACAGCCGCCGGTACCTCATCTCAAACTGTCTACTTTGACTACACGGTTTCATCCGCACCACCTCCGACAATCACCTCAATCTCACCGACTGCTGGTCCCGAATCAGGTGAAACAACCGTCACACTCACCGGTACCGGGTTTTCAACCACTCAAAGCCCTCAAGTGCTGGGAACAGTTGTTTATTTCGGCTCTGCGGGCCCCGCAATGTCGGTGTCTTGTTCATCCACCACCTCTTGTACCGCGACCTCGCCTTTCTACAGCGGTAACTATACCGGAAACAACATAACAGTTTCGCTCACCGTTGCAACTGCGGGTGGAGTCTCAAACGGTGTAAACTTTACCTACATACTGCCTCCGTCGGTTAACTCAATCTCACCGGCTTTTGGACCTCAAACAGGCGGACAAAGCGTAACCCTAACCGGTGCTAACTTTAATACCACAGGCGGAACAACCGTTGATTTTGGTCCGAACAACCCTGCAACATCTGTTTCTTGTCCATCCACAACTAGCTGCACCGTAACTTCGCCACCCGGCCCAACTGGGGGCGGAAATGTACTTCTAACGGCAACGACAACCGTCGGGGGCACCTCATCTCAAACTGTCTACTTTGACTACACGGTTTCATCCGCACCGCCTCCGACGATTACCTCAATCTCACCGACCTTTGGGCCTATATACGGCGGTACAACCGTGACACTCACCGGTACGGGGTTTTCAACCACTCAAAGCCCTCAAGTGCTGGGAACAGTTGTTTATTTCGGCTCTGGAAGCCCCGCACCATCGGTGTCTTGTTCCTCTACCACCTCCTGTACTGCGGTAACACCTTTTTTCTATAGCGGGGCAATCACCGGAAACAATGTAACAGTTTCGCTCACCGCCGTAACTGCGGGAGGAACCTCAAACGGTGTGAACTTTATCTATATACCACCACCGACGATTACCTCAATCTCACCAACCTCTGGGCCTCAAATCGGCGGCACAACTGTGACACTAACCGGTACAGGTTTTTCGACAACTGGAGGCGGAACAACCGTTGATTTTGGTCCGAACAACCCTGCAACATCTGTTTCCTGTCCTTCCACAACTAGCTGCACCGTAACTTCGCCACCCGGCCCAACCGGAGGCGGAAATGTACTTCTAACGGCAACAACAACCGGCGGCGGTAGCTCAGTTGGAACTGTCTACTTTGACTACACGGTTTCATCCGCACCACCTCCGACGATTACCTCAATCTCACCGACCTTTGGGCCTACATTCGCCGCCACAACCGTAACACTCACCGGTACGGGGTTTTCAACAACTAAAAGCTCAGGTGTGCTGGGAACAGCTGTCTATTTTGGCTCCACGCCCGCACCATCGGTATCTTGCTCCTCTACCACCTCTTGTACTGCTATAACACCTTTTTTCTACGGCGGGAACTATACCAGCAATATAACAGTTTCGCTCACCGCCGTAACTGCGGGAGGAACCTCAAACGGAGTGAACTTCACCTATATACCACCCCCGACGATTACCTCAATCTCGTCAATCTCCGGGCCTCAAGCCGGCGGCACAACCCTAACACTCACCGGTACGGGGTTTTCCACAGCCTCGGGTGCAACAACCGTTGATTTTGGATCTACTCCTGCAACTTCTGTTTCTTGTACATCTACAACTTCGTGCACCGTAACTTCGCCATCCGGCCCAACCGGGGGCGGAAATGTACTGCTAACGGTTACAACAGCCGGCGGCACATCACTTGAAACTGTCTACTTTGACTACACGGTTTTATCCGCACCACCTCCGACAATAGCCTCAATCTCACCAAACTCTTCTCCTATTGACGGCTCTATAACTGTGACACTTAGCGGAACCGGTTTTTCAACAGCTTCAAGCTCTCAAGTATTGGGAACAGTTGTCTATTTCGGCTCTACTGCCGCAACATCAGTTTCTTGTTTATCTACAACCTCATGCACCGCAGTAGCACCCGGATACAACGGAGTAATCTATAATGGAAAGAGTATAACGGCTTCTGTTACGATAGCAACTGCGGGTGGAGTCTCAAACGGTGTAAACTTTACCTACATACTGCCTCCGTCGGTTAACTCAATCTCACCGGCTTTTGGACCTCAAACCGGCGGCACAACCGTGACACTCACCGGTACAGGTTTTTCGACAGCAACGGGTGCAACAACTGTTTCTTTTGGATCTACTCCTGCAACAGGTGTTTCTTGTTCTTCTACGACCTCATGTACCGCAACTTCTCCAACCGGACCAAACGGTGGCGGAAATGTACCTCTAACGGTAACGACAACCAGCGGGGGTACTTCATTTGTAACTGTCTACTTTGACTACACGGTTTCATCCGCACCGCCTCCGACAATCACCTCAATCTCACCAAACTCCGGTGCAAGTGGAATAACTATAATGCTAAACGGAACCGGATTTTCAACCACTTCAAGCTCTCAAGTATTGGGAACAGTTGTTTATTTTGGCTCTGCAGGCCCGGCGGTATTATCATCTTGTTCCACTACTTCCTCTTGCACCGCAATCGCACCTTTCTATGGCGGTAGTAACACAACGGTTTCTGTCACAGTTACAACTGCAGGCGGAACTTCAAATAGTGTGAGCTTCACTTATATTGCACCAA
>JAMCPD010000024.1 GCA_023379935.1 Actinomycetota bacterium
CAGAAGCTACCCATACTACCGGCGGTTACCTAACCGTATACCCCGCGGGTACTACAAGGCCTACAACTTCCAACCTGAACTTTATATCTACTTCTGGTTCCGTACCTAACTTTGTTACGGTTGGATTGCCGACAACCGGATCTAATGCAGGGAACATATCCATCTACAACCTTTGGGGAGATACCAACATAACGGTTGATGTGGTTGGTTATTACGGATAAAATTACGATATCCACCATAGCTAAACATGTTGAGCACCCGATTTATTGGACAGACTTTATTACTTGGATTCGCATTCAAAGTGCAACTTTAACTCCAGGCCAAACTCTGTCAGTATAGGTATCGAGATATCAAGGGACTACAACTTCTTTAACGGGTGTTGTTCGAAAAAGTGCAAAAGCTGTAGTGCTAAACGTTACGGAAGCAGACGCTACCTCACCTTCTTCTCTAAGAAGTTTATTCGGCCGGAGGCACAAAACCTGCTTCATCAAATCTAAACTTCCCCCAATCTACCGTAGCTGTGGAAAACGTAAAAAACGTACCTCTTAGCGGGGCAGGTAAGATAGCAATCTACAACTACTCAGGCTCAACCGATGTGGTTGGGCGGCCTGGGTAGGACTTTACTAACGTTTTAGCTTTTGCTAAAAGTTCCTTGTCCTTCTCATTTGGCTCATACTCACCGTAAGCAGTTCGTTCAACGAGATTTACAGCAGCCTGTACCTGCTCATGGGTTTCAGACAAGCTTTGGGTCTTTGCCTCTTCCTTCCGCTTACCTCGACGGTTGGTTGCTTTGAGATTTTGTATACGATTAGCCAGTTCCCGCAATGTTTCGTTATCCCGGCGAGGAGACTTGAGGCGCGCTGCTGAAAGTTCAAGTGCTTTCACAAATTTCTCCTGTGAATTTCGAGGACGATATTTATTATAACGCACGCCAAATAGTGCAAGCACGAGCAGCACTATTAATATGAGTGTCGGGACCGGTGGTATTTTTTTTATTCCTTTTACAACGTAACCAACGAGAATGGATCCGGGGTTCGGATTTGTTCTCGGTACGTTTGCAGTAGGGTCGAAGTTAAGCCATCCGATGCCGCTAAACCACACCTGTACCCAAGCGTGAGCGTCAGATGCTTTGACATCATAAAGATCTGTAAGAGGGTTGTAGGAGCCCGGTATATACCCCACTGCTTCACGTACCGGTATGCCAAGGCTACGTAGCATGACAGCCAAAGCTGTGGATATCTGCTCACAGTAGCCTATTCTGGTTGAAAACAACAGCTGATTTACCGCGTCTTGTCCGGGTAGGAGAGGGGGTATGTCGGTTGAATAACGGATGTGTGTCCTAATCCAATGTTCCAAAGTGAGAATCTTCATGTAAGAGCTGTGTTGGTGCATGGTTAGGGATTCGGCTAAATTTCTTACCCGTTTGTATGATCTTGGCAGTTGAGTATAACGACGGATCAGCTGTGATGTTGGCAATGTCGTAATATCTGTTTGTAACAGGGAGGTACTTGGTTTCGGTACTTTAGATACAACAGTGTAAATTGTTCCCGGGGTCATTGCGATCGGAGTACGTATTGATCCTCCCGGCCCTATATAAAGCTGTTGGCTTGGGAACCACACTTGAGATGGATAGTTGGCAGCAAATATAAGGTTTGGGCCGGAAACAGCTAGGTAAAATGTCTGCACCTCTGTAAAGTGAGGGATGTTAAACATACCACTGTTTAAGAATGGAATACCAGCGAACTGTTGAGGTATAGAAAATGGGGACCCGGTATTGAGTCTTGTTAGGTTGTTACCGGGCTCCGTCCAAGCGGTCCCACTCCAAGTATCGTAAGTTTCCGCCACCCAGTGGCCGGGGACATTTGTTCGTACTCGAAGAACGGTGTTGTTGCTCAGATTACCACGCAGTGCTTCGTTCAACGGTCCCGCGAAACCCAAAAACCCGCCTACTCTGGTTGCTCCGCCTGTATGTTCGGGCGATGCGGGCAGGTTACCAAGCAGTCCACCTCCGGCCAGCCCACCCGGATGAGGCAGAGGTATATATTGTGCGAGTTTATAGGGCAGAGCCAGCGCGGCATTTGCCTGGGGGGGAGGTAATATTCCGATGGCAACTAAGGCGACAAATATTACTGTAATACCTGCCAAAATAGCCGCCTTTGCCGATCTTGGAGCAGGATTAGACATTGACTTCCATGTTTCCGACAAAGCCCAAATAGATGAAGATACCCAGGCGATAATGAATAAAGCAAAAGAAATACTTACAGCTTGAGCGGCGCCAACAGCTATTAGTATTGCAGAGGCGACCAAAGAAAATACAAGATCTTTTCTGGCGGGAACATCAAAGGAGTGTATTATCTGTACCAGTATGAACAGCCCCGCCAAAGGAACTTCAACTGTTCCTACTTGGGCAACTGCTCCAGTAACACTTATCGCCGCGAAAAAGTGGATAAAGGCCAGGATTAAGGCGAGCGTAAGAATTCCTTTAAGCCAAGCATAAGGATGTGCTCGGGTGAAATAGGAAAACAACATTCCCGTTATCAATCCGGCACCGGCTAAGAGTCCCATTATGATGCTTATCTCTGAAGTTGCAGTTGTTGCAGCTATAGCTGTTAGAACCGCTAGAGTGGTGGCGATCCGAAGTGATATGGAGTTTTCCGGTTCCCCCGGTTTATTAGCCTGTTTGATTCTTTGCCATATCCTGACTATAACTTTGGCACCTCCACATCTCCGGGCACAGCAGCTGCCAACCTGCGCCCTCCTTGTTGAATATCGGTTACTACTTCCATTTTGGGACCGCCATCTTCCATAGTGCACAGCAGTATTTGATCACCTTGAGCAAGCACTTCAGTAATTGTTCCCATTGCCAATGAGGCTTGTGTTTCACATGTTACTGGGTTGGCGGGTAACGATAGCACCAGAACTTTTGTCAATGGCGCAGACTGTTCACACTCATATACCAAGAGGGATCCTTTGTGGGCGCTCAAATGCCAATGGATTTTTTTCGGGTTATCCCCTATTAAGTAGTCTCGTACTGTCCGAGGTTCACCTACTTCCGCTTTGATGAAATGTGTTTGGTTTTCCCACGGCTCCATAAGCCGCATCGGTAAGGACGAATGTGAATCCTTTCTCGCTGGGGCTACATAAAGAGGTCTGAACAGTTTAACATCAACTATTTTGTGCCACCAGATAAGCCCGAAGGGAGCGGCAGTTGATATTTCCAGTTTAATGTGACGCAGTACTCCTCTGTTGTGGGGGACTATCGGAATCTCAAGGCGGCCGGTGGCATCTATTATACCTGCCATATTCGTGATGCGCATTGGTGTGGTAACAGCAGTTGACGGTTGGGCATGGTAACCCAGGGATGTTTCAGGTGTTACCCGTATGCCAACTGCTCCTTTTACCTCTACCATTACCGGATTTGCAACAGATGTATCAGCAGGGTTGTGTAAGCAGGTAATGTTGGTTCGCAGTAAGATTATTCCGGGTAAAACTCCTCCAATGAGTATAGTTCCACCGATCAAAGCGGCAACCACCTGTACCCATCCGGAACCGCTTTCATGTGCTACTCCCTCCAAGCTGCCCAACAACACCAAAGCAGTAAGGATAGGAATGAATATATGGTTTGGGCGGGGAAGGGGAAACGGTATAGTTGTTGTAACCCGTTTCCCGCTCTTCACGGTTTTGGAACCTGAGTGGAGTTTATAACATCTTGTATAATGTGGTGAGCGTAAGAACTGTTTGAACCGCGTATTCCCGATGTGTTTGGCATTGAACCGTCAGTTATTATCCTATGCGCTAAGCAGGGAACAGCCAATGCTTTGATGTCATCTGGAGTTACAAAGTTTCTGTTAGAAAGCACTGCATGCGCTCTGGCGGCTTGCACGAGTGTTATAGACGCGCGTGGGCTCGCCCCTAAAGTAATCTGTGGCCAGTTACGTGTTTTACGACAAAGCTCAACTGCAAAATGTGCAACTTTTGAGGTTACTTTTACCGACGATACAGATTTTTGAACCTCTTTCCATACGGATGTATCCATTACAGGTGTTAAAGTTTCCAGTCTATCCTGGCTCCCCCGACGCAGAACCAAGCTCTCCTCCGTCACTTCGTCGGGATATCCGATGTTTATTGCCATTCCAAAGCGATCCAGTTGGCTTGCCACCAATGGGTACGTTCCGAGTTGATTGACGGGGTTTTGTGTTGCTATTACTATTTGCGGGTCGGGCAACGGCCAAGATTTACCGTCAGCGGTTACTTGACCCTCTTCCATGGTTTCGAGCAGAGCCGATTGTGATCGCGGAGGAGTGCGGTTGAGTTCGTCAACTAACAGCACATGAGAGAAAACAGGACCTGGACGAAACTCCCAAGACTTAGTGGTGTCTGACCATATTGATGTTCCGGTGATGTCTGAGGGAAGCAGATCCGGATGCCCCTGTATCCTGGAGAAATTGGTTTGCAGGGAAGTGGCCAAAGCCTTTGCCAACATTGTTTTCCCTACGCCAGGAACGTCTTCTATGAGTAAGTTCAGTCCGCTTAAAACAGACATAGTGGCTACCCCCAGTGCCCAAGGGGAACCGAGTACAACGTGAGAAAGGTTGTCGTAAAGCCTCCTGCCGGTCTCATTGGCCAGGTGAGTATCCGAAGTATCATCGTTGCTCAGTTGATCGGCAGCATCAATTGCAGTTTCCAATTTGTTCACTTAACCATTATCTACCATTATTGAGTTATATGACAGTACAGAGAGGAAGAACAGTAAATAGAAATAAAAAATTATCTAAAAATAATGAAACGATATCTCAATTACCCAACGCTCTGCGGGGGAAGTTGCAAGACGCCCTAAGGGCGTATGAGCGTGACTCATATGGTGAAACGCTGAGACTGCTGAAAGTTTTGACGAAGGAAGCGCCTCGTTCATCATTGGTATGTGAACTTTATGGGCTTACACTTTATCGCATGGGAGAATGGCAGGAGGCAATTCGGGTACTGGAACGATTTGAACGTTTAACCGGTTCGGTTGATCAATATCCTGTTGTAGCGGACTGCTGGCGGGCCTCAGGCGATTATCAGAAGGTGGAGGAGATATGGGAGGTGTGCAGGAAAGTATCCGAAAAGGAGGCAATGGCGGAGTGTAGGATTGTTGTAGCCGCAGCACGTGCGGACCAAGGGGATATGAAAGGTGCTCTTTCCCTCATGGTTCCTGTTTGCCGCGAGATAAAACATCCGTCCGTTTATCACTTGCGTCAATGGTATACTTTAGCTGATTTGTATGAACGAGCCGGCAGTATTATTCAAGCCAAGCGCTGGTTTTTGGCCGTTGCAAAACACGATCCTGAACTGGGTTGTGCACAACAACGACTGAATGCGCTAAGATGATTGTCAATGATTGGTACGGAAACAAAAACCACAACAGACATAAAAACAGACGTAAAACAGCTGCTTGGGGCAGAAGCTGAGTCGTTGCTCACGCACTCCTCAACTACCGTAAGCAAATCCCAGCTTACCTTGCCCGGGCCGGACTTTATTGACAAGGTATTCGTGGGATCTGATCGCCCTCCCGCCGTATTGCGCAACCTGTCCGCTATGTTCTCGCACGGACGGTTGGCAGGGACAGGGTATCTTTCAATTCTCCCTGTTGACCAAGGAGTCGAGCATTCAGGTGCCGCCTCTTTTGCAAAAAACCCGATTTATTTTGATCCCATTAACCTGGCTGAACTTGCCCTAGCAGCGGGGTGTAATGCAATTGCTACAACGCTTGGAGTACTTGGGATGCTTTCACGGCGCTATGTTCACAAGATTCCCTTTATTTTAAAACTCAACCATAACGAACTGTTGACCTATCCCAGTAAATATGATCAGATAATGTTTGCCTCGGTTCAACAAGCGGCTGATCTTGGAGCAGTTGCGGTAGGCGCTACCATATATTTCGGGTCAGAAGAGTCAGCCCGTCAGATACAAGAGGTGACCAAAGCCTTTGCTGAGGCTCATCGCTTGGGAATGTTCACTGTTCTGTGGTGTTACCTGAGGAACTCCTCTTTCAAAAAAGATGGTGTGGACTATCATGTCTCTGCTGACTTGACGGGACAAGCCAACCATTTGGGTGTGACAATTGAGGCCGATTTAGTCAAGCAGAAGCAGCCGGAAAACAATGGCGGCTATATGGCTTTGAATTTTGGCAAAACCGATCCTTTGGTGTATGAAAAGCTCACAAGTGATCATCCAATAGATTTAACCCGTTGGCAGGTGCTTAACTGTTATGCAGGCAGAGTTGGTTTGATCAACTCTGGTGGAGAATCAAAGGGAGCCAGTGATTTATCTCAGGCGGTTCGTACGGCAGTTATCAACAAACGGGCCGGGGGTATGGGTTTGATAGTTGGTCGTAAGTCTTTTCAAAGGCCGATGGTAGAGGGTGTTGAGCTTATTCATGCTATCCAAGATGTCTATTTAGACACCTCAATAACCGTGGCCTGAGCTTGGACAACAGGTCGGACCTACAGGTCGCGGAGTAGTTTTGTTCTGCTGAGTTGGCATAGCAGCTGCAACTGTGACTAAGCTTAATTATGTAATGACTAATGTAAAAACGACTAATGTAAAACAGCTGGATAAACTGATACTCCGTTTTGCCGGTGACTCTGGGGACGGAATGCAGTTGGTTGGGGATCGCTTTAGCATTGAGAGTGCAATTTTTGGAAATGATCTTGTAACGTTACCGGATTATCCTGCAGAAATACGTGCTCCCGCCGGAACGCTCCCCGGTGTTTCAGCTTTTCAAATTCAAATAGCAGATCATGATATATTGACTCCGGGTGATATTCCGGACGCTTTGGTGGCTATGAACCCCGCTGCTTTAAAGGCAAACTTCAGAAATATTACCTCCGCTACAACAATTATTGTAAATAGTGATTCTTTTGATGAGCGTAGTCTCGCGAAAGCAGGATATTCTTCTAACCCGCTAACGGACGGTTCTTTAGCGGGATATAAGGTTTATGAGGTTCCAATGACCAGCTTGACCGTTGAGGCATCCAAAGATTCGGGTGCGAAACCGCGAGATGCGGAAAGAGCCAAGAACTTTTTTGCTTTGGGATTGGTGAGTTGGATTTATGGCAGACCAACTAAGGATGTTTTGGATTGGATGACTGAACATTTTGCTTCAAAACCCTTGGTTTTGGAGGTAAACAAGCGTGCATTCAATGCGGGCTACAACTTTGGTGAGACTGCCGAGTTGTTTGAATCTTCTTATGAGATAGGACCTGCTAAATTGCCACCCGGTGAATATACCCAAATTACAGGAAACACAGCTATTGCATGGGGTTTAGTGGTGGCTGCTGATCTGTCCAGGCTTTCATTATTTTTAGGCTCTTATCCTATAACTCCGGCTTCTGATATTTTACATGAGTTGGCCAAGCATAAGAACTTTGGTGTACGCACTTTTCAAGCTGAAGATGAAATATCAGCGGTTCAAGCAGCGCTTGGAGCCTCTTTTGGGGGATCTCTGGGAGTTACCACGACGAGCGGGCCGGGTCTTGACTTGAAAGCTGAAACTATAGGTTTGGCACTCAGCCTTGAACTACCCCTACTTGTAATAGATGTACAGCGTGCCGGTCCGTCTACAGGTATGCCGACCAAACCCGAGCAAAGCGACCTGTTGACGGCTTGTTATGGCAGGCATGGTGAAGCACCGCTGCCGGTGTTAGCGGCCAAAACTCCAACTGATTGCTTTGATGTTGTCATTGAGGCGGTTCGTATAGCGATAAAGTACCGCACTCCTGTGATACTGCTTTCTGATGCTTATTTAGCTAATGGCTCGGAGCCCTGGAGACTTCCCGATTTAGACGGTTTCGACAGGATAGACCCGGGGTTTGCCGATTCGCCTAATTATGAGGAGGCCGACGGCAGAAGGGTTTTATATCCTTATTTGAGGGATGCCGATACTCTCGCCAGACCTTGGGTACTGCCCGGTACGCCCGGACTGGAGCATCGTATAGGTGGTCTGGAGAAAAAAGAGCCGTCGGGTGAGGTATCTTATGATCCAATCAATCATGCTCTTATGACCCGTATTCGCCGTGACAAGATAGCAGGCATAGCCCGAGATATTCCGCCTGTTTTTGTGGATGATCCGGATGATGGGGTGGGTGAGGGTACTCAACTGTTGGTATTGGGATGGGGATCCACATATGGAGCTATTACGACTGCAGCCAAGCGAGTCAGAGCCAGGGGGAAGAAGGTAGCTCATGCCCATTTGACGTATTTGAATCCATTCCCCTCCAATTTAGGTGATGTGCTCTCCAAGTACTCCAAGGTTATTGTACCGGAGTGTAATTTAGGACAGTTGACTATGATGATTAGGGCGAAGTTTTTGGTGGATGCGCACTGTATAAGTAAAGTACAGGGACAACCGTTCAAGAGTTCAGAGTTGGAGCGAACTATTATATCGGTTCTGGATGGCCAGGTGCAACATGGGATAGATGAGGATGGGGTAACAAGATGAACACTCAAACTACCCGTAAGGACTGGGTATCTGATCAAGAAGTACGCTGGTGCCCGGGATGTGGCGACTATTCAGTATTGATGGCAATGCAGATGATGCTTGTAACCGCAGGGGCAACTCCGGAGAATACCGTTTTTGTTTCAGGTATCGGTTGTTCTTCAAGATTCCCTTACTACATGAATACCTATGGGGTACATTCAATACACGGACGTGCACCTGCATTTGCCACGGGATTGGCCATCAGCCGTCCAGACCTGGATGTATGGGTGATAACGGGGGATGGCGATGCGCTCTCAATTGGGGGAAATCACTTTATACATGCTTTACGCAGAAACATAAACATCAAGATACTCTTGTTCAATAATCAAATTTATGGCCTTACCAAAGGTCAGTACTCTCCTACTACAGAGATTGGGCATATAACCAAGTCCTCTCCCTATGGATCACTTGATGCACCCTTCAATCCTGTCAGCTTAGCCCTTGGGGCGCAAGGCAGTTTTGTGGCGCGTACTCATGACATGGATAGGCAACACATGATAGATATGTTCAAGCGGGCTTGGCTTCACAAAGGAGCGGCTATGGTGGAGATTTACCAAAACTGCAACATTTACAACGATGGTGCTTTCGAAAAGATTACCGCTAAGGATGCCCGAGCTGACAACCTGATACCACTTGAGCATAAAAAACCTATCATATTTGGAAAAGAAAAGGAGCTGGGCGTGATTTTAGACGCTGCTGACGGCAATGTCACCGGTGGCCCAAGTGTTAATTTACGCATAGCTAAAGTTCAAGATGTCGGACAAGACAAGATTTTAGTCCATGATGAAACCAGAGAAGATTCCAGTTTAGCTTTTGCTTTATCACGCCTTTCGAGGGGGGTATTTGAACCTACTCCAATTGGGGTCTTCAGGGATGTTTCTACTCCTGAGTACGGAGCTCAGGTGGCAGATCAGTTGGATGGGGTCAAAGCAAAAAAGGGTACAGGCACTCTAAAACAACTGCTCCGTTCTGGTCCTACTTGGACAGTTGATTAGCTTGTCCGAGCCGGTACGGGATATGTTGGTTTAGGTTTTGTGATATGAGTACGGTTGAATTACTGCTTCACGAACGCGAAATGCTGTGTCAGACACTCCAAGAGGTTGGGCCGAATGGCCCAACTTTATGTCAAGGATGGAATGCATCCGATTTAGCGGCACATCTGCTCGTTAGAGAACACAATCCCCTTACTCTTCCCGGTATGGCATTCGATAAAGCTTTTGGCGGCATCCTGGCCGGCTACACCAGTGCAGCCATGAGGCGTGCTCAGTTATCAGGATTTGATGATATGATCTCCAGACTTCGCCTTGGACCCCCCTTGCTTTATAGAATGAAGGGGCCAAGCGCATTGATTAATCTGGCTGAGAACTGGATACACCATGAGGACTTGTTAAGAGCCGATGATACTGGAACTTGCGCTGCTTGCGATCATAAAGAGCAGCACAGAGAACTGGATGACACTTTATGGAAGGTTATAGGATTCTATGGTTACATTGCCTCCCTTCGCCTCAAAGGAGTATCACTAAGGCTGCTGGGTGCCGATGGACAGTCCAAGCATATTGGTAAGTCTCGTGTTATTAGCCATGGGGGAGACAAAGCTGGCAACGGTGAATCCAATGTGGTTACTCTTGAAGGGGCACCGGGGGATATTGTTTTGTATTTAACCGGACGTCAAAAAGCGGCATCGATATCTGTTGATGCATCTCCACATGCCATGGAAATTTTGAACTCTGCCAAGCTGGGTCTGTAAGACTTTCTGATCCCAGGTTTAAGACGTCTTGATGCACTCCGTTCAATTTGTCGATTATGGGGTTGTTTTTTCAGTGTTGGCAGCAAATTTAAAGCTTCCTATCTTCCAAAGTTCCCCTGTTCTCGGTGTAAGATATTTCGGCTGGATAGGAAATCACACTAAAGGTTGCAACAGTCTAAATACCATACCGGTTCGTGGTTTTGGGTGAAAGTAAGTAGTTTTTGGAGGCATCATTTTTCTGTTATGAGCCATATGTGCTATCTGCTCTACGGTTGTTGGGCGTACTTTTATGCCGGCCTGCACCTTACCGGCTCTTATCTGTTCTAAGGCACTGTTCCAGTCAGGTTCATAGGTTATTTCATGTGGAGGCAGATTCTCGAAGAATGCTTCAAGTAGGACAGAGTCGGGATCTTCCGGATGGGTGGCAATATCAAACAAAGACTCGTTTTGACCCGTAGCCACCCAGATTCCCTCGACATTTCGTGTCTTGCCTGTATTGGTATTTATCTTTACAGGGCTGGAGTTTGTGAAGTTTGTGAATGCTTCGGTTATATCAAAATCTTGGCTCAGCCCGCTTATCAACCGGTGTATGGGATGTACATGGAGCTGATCTTTTTCCAACTGCACCACCAAAGCCATAACTGATTGATAATCAGGCGGTCGATTATCATCATGGTTGTCATGTCGATATTCATGTTCTTGCTTGTTCTCGCCCAGTTCTTGTGCGTATTGAAGGGCCGTTTCGTATCGGTGATGCCCATCTGCTAATACTATAGGCGCATTATTTATTGAGGAGCGTATGCTGTTTATACTATGCGGATCTTCAACTGCCCATAGCTCATGTACTACACCGTCGTCGTCTACCGCCCTCCAGGCCACATCAGCTAATTTATCGCCATATGTATCCGCCAGCGCTTGTTCGATTGCAACCGTGAGCCTGGCATCCAAAGAAAGCCCCCATATCGGAGAGGTGTTTGCTTTACAGGCTTGGAGCAACATCAACCGATCTCCCTTGGGCTTGGTTAAGGTTTTTTCGTGAGGGAGTATTTGAGGGTTTAGCGTATACGGATATTCAATCTCAACAGCCCCTATAACCCCTGTAGTAGTATTGAGTTTACTGTCATCTTCACTATTTGAAATGGTATATGTCATCTTATAGATATACAGGCACTCATTTCCGTCTTGTCTCAATATAGTATCCCGGTGCCAATCGCGGAGTTTTTTTGCTGCACTTTGATATGGATCAAGGTTATGTTGCGGGTCGGCTTGAGGCAACTCTATGTGTATGGCGTTGTATAAACTACGATCAGCCAGTATCTGTTGCTGGTCAGGGCTTACAATGTCATACGGTGGGGCTATAACTTTGTTAGGGTCTACTCGCGTTTTGTCGTAACGCAGACCGCGAAATGGATAAAAATTAGGCATGACGACTAGTATAGTGTTAAAGTGCGAGAGAATCCTGTTTGGTTGATTGACTTAGATGGTGTTATCTGGTGCGGAACACAGGCGCTTGAGGGTTCCGCTTGGGCCGTAGCAAAACTTCGCGAACATAACAGAAGGGTGTTGTTTGCAACCAACAACTCAGCTTTTGGTGTGCATGATATCTTAGAAAAGCTAGAGAAGATGGGAATTGAGGCTGATGTCGGTGATTTAGCAACTTCAGCCCAAGCCGCAGCTTTGCTGCTTGAACCCGGACAAACCGTATTGGCTTGCTCGGGACGTGGTTTAAAGGAGATATTGGCAGATCGTGGGGTGAAGGTGTATACACCGGATGATGACGCGGCTATATTGCCGGAGCGGAATGTCGATGCGGTGGTAGTGGGGTGGCACAAAGATTTTAATTTTAAAAGCCTGACTCTAGCGACTCGTTGCGTATTAAAAGGATCCCGATTGATCGGAACCAATGAAGATGCAACTTATCCGAGCACAGATGGCATCCTACCCGGAGGAGGTGCGTTGGTAGCGGCTGTTGCTTATGCTTCCGCTACTCAAGCCATTATTGCGGGTAAGCCACACGATCCTTTTATTAATCTTTTGAGACAATGCGGAGTTGTTGGGGAATCTGCGGTGGAAATGGTGGTAGGCGACAGAGTTTCGACAGACGGTATTTTGGCCAAAAAACTAAATGCCGATTTCTCACTGGTTCTTAGCGGGGTTACATCATCTGAAGATGTATCACGTAGTATCCATTCTCAAGAGCGCGCGCTAGATACGGCTGACAGTCTTGCACAAGTAGTATCCAGAATTCTTTAGAATTCCAAGTTGATTAATTATAATTATCTTGCTAATGTTTGTAGCGTGACACAAAATAATTGGTTAAAACGCTATAGAGATGCCGGAATTACATTCACTGAGTTGAATAGGTCCAAGGCTAAAGAGTTGGTAAAAGAGTTGGTCAAGACTGGAGAGGTGCAACGCTCTCAAGCACAAGAGTGGGTTGACGATCTGCTGGAACGTAGTCGCAAGAGCACTGAAGTTGTAGTTGGACTGGCGCGCCAAGAAGTAACCAGGCAGTTGAATGCCTTAGGTATTAATTCAAGAGAAGATATTATTAATCTTGTTACCAAGGTTTCTCGCGCTACTATAAGACGTGTTTTACAACAAGACTCTGATGTTGTTACAACAAAGCCTGCAGCTGGCAAGCCTGCAGCTGGCAAACCTACTGCTGGCAAACCTACTACAGCAAAGCCGGCAGCAAAAAAACCGGCAGCAAAAAAACCGGCAGCAAAAAAACCGGCAGCAAAAAAACCGGCAGCAAAAAAGGCTCCTGTTACCAAAGCATCTTCAGCTACAAAAAAAGCCAACCCCACCAAAGCATCTCCGGCCAGAAAGCGGAGTTAGATTTAAACCGAAAGGGATAGTTTGGCAGGGCCTCGGCGCAGACTTGATGTTGAGTTAGTGCGCAGGGGTCTAATTGCCAGCTCTTCCCAAGCGCGAGAAGCTATTGATGCCGGTGAAGTCATTGTAGGGGGGGTTTTTGCCTCCAGTCCGTCACGTCTCGTGTCCCCCGACGAACCGGTGCGCTTAATGCCTCCTGCGCCAAGATTTGCAAGCCGCGGTGGTATAAAACTTGATGCTGCTATTGATACTTTCGGCATATCAGTTCATGCTCAACGTGCTTTGGATGTGGGAAGCAGTACCGGCGGTTTTACCAGTTGCCTGTTGCAAAAAGGTGTGGGTGAGGTGGTGGCGGTCGATGTTGGCCGTTGTCAGTTCCGTGAGAACCTATCCGGCGACAAACGAGTTGTGTTGATGGAAAGGACCGACATACGAAACTTGACACTTGATATGGTTGGCGGGTCCGGCTTTGGTTTAATCGTTGTGGATGTAGCCTTTGTGTCATTGACTAAAGTACTTACTAAGTTGATTCAGGAGTTGGCACTACCCCTGGCAGACTTAATTTTACTTATAAAGCCCCAGTTTGAGTTGGCCCACGCGGAGGTTTCCAAGGGCAAAGGGGTTATCCGGGATGAGAAACTGTGGTATAAATCACTCTGCAAGGTGGCAGAATCATTGAGTGCCAACGGTGCCAACCTTGTTGACGGGATGGTTTCACCTATAACAGGCGCAAGCGGTAACGTGGAGTTTTTTTTCCACGCAGTAGCTCTTTCTTCCCCTCCTCTTCCTCCATTTAGTACTGCAGATATTAAAAATCTTGCACACAGCGCAAAAGTTTTGAACCTTTTTGAGTAATGAGGAGTCTTAATAAGTATGAAGCTGTTCGCGAAAGCTACAAAAGGATTGATAAAAAAGGACGAAAGCGATATGGAGGAGAAGCTGGAGAGATGCATCAAAGATAGTTATGTTCCTGCTTTCCGTACTGCATGTTTTATACTTGGGAATCCTTCTGATGCCGAAGAAGCCTTACAGGAAGCATTTTTACGGGCTTGGAGATTCCGTGCGGCACTTACGAACGAGTCCAATCTTCGGCCGTGGTTGTACAGAGTAGTTGTTAATGCTTGTTTTTCCAGGCTTCGCAAAGAAATACCTCAGCGGGAGCGGCGAACTAACGATGATCTACTGCAACAGCTTGCTACTTCAGTAGGAGTTCCGGAAGTGGAGATAACGGGATCCGAGCTGAGGCAGGCAGTGTTGAATGCATTGGAAGGACTTCCTTTAAATCTGAGAATCCCCGTGATTTTACGTTATTATGCCGGGTTGAGTGAGCAGGAGATAGCCACGGCTATACGACGTAGGCAGGGAACGGTGAAATCCCGGCTGCATGAAGCCCGTCGTCGTTTGGCTGAATATCCGCAGCTGCAATCGCTGGCAATAAAATCATATAGTTTTACTAAGGAGCAAGTCTTATGACACAGACACAGGCAATGATTGATGAACAACTTATGCGCTATGCACTTTCAAAAGCGGCAGTCGGCTTTGAAGTTCCAGAGGATGGCTTTCAAAAGCTGCTAGATGCTATCCACAAGCCCATAGGGTTAAATGACCAAACCGGTTTAGAGGCTACAGCCTCTTTAGAGGCTGGGGGAACTCCAACCGGTGGTGTTAAAAAGGTGCATACAACCCGAAAAGCTGTATATAAGCGTAAGCCAATCCTGTTAGGAGCGACAGCAGCATTATTGGCTATAATAGCTCTGGCCTTCACCGCTGTGCCTACATTTTTGGCTGTCAAACCCTCAAACCCCACAACAGCTTTGCCAAGCTCACGATCAGGGGCTCCCTTTCCATCTCGAGCTTCACATATTAACGCCGCCATGTCTGCGCCTGCGGGCCAACCCAATCAATCAACTCTAACCACCACACCAATATCGCAGATAGTCGGACAACCGGCAAAAATAGAGCAGACCGGCTCCCTTGGCTTAACGGTTGGTAAAGGAAACCTAAACTCCACTATGGTCAAACTGACCTCCCTGGCGCTTGGCAATGGTGGTTTCATATCTACCTCCCAAACTACAAATATCCCCGGAGAAGCACCCAGCGGGAGTCTTACTCTTCAAGTACCCGTGGATAGTTTTGATGCGGTACTGAAGCAAGCGACTACCTTTGGCAGGGTTGACATGTTAACAACCAATGCCACTGATGTAACTGCCAAGTATGTTGACTTGCAAGCCCAAATAAGCGCTTTGGATGCCAGTCGCCAGCAGTATCTGACTATAATGTCACAAGCTACCAACATTAGCGACATACTTGCTGTTCAATCACAGATTGACAGTATTCAGTCTCAGATTGATCAGTTGCAAGGGCAACTGAATGTATTAAAATCAGAGACTACATACTCGACTTTATCGGTATCTATAGTGGAATCAGGATATCCCGGTCCGCACCCTCCCATGCCGCCGCGACCGGAGTCGGGTATTGTGAAAGCTTTTCACAAAGCTGTAGCCGGTTTCGTCAACGGATTTGAAGGGTTGTTATCAGCCAGTGGGGGCATACTGTTTGTTATCCTTGTTATTGCCGCCTTGATAGTCATAGTGCGGTTTGCTTGGAGAGGTGCCCGCCGTTTGATGATATAGCAGTTTTGGTTTAAAGCCTGCGGTTGTGCTATCTTTTCTGATATGTTCTACCGTTTTAGACCATGTTGCATCAGACCGTATAGTCCATGGTGAAAATAGCTTTTGTAGTGTATCCCAAGAGGGTAAAAGCTCTTGAGTTAGCAGACGAAGCACAACAGTGGGTAGTTGACAACGGGAACGAATCGGCAGGTGTATTCCAGATAGACCGTTCTGGATCACATGTGGATGCCAAAGCATTAGGCAACCTTGATCTGCTGGTTAGTCTAGGAGGAGATGGCACGATGCTTCAGGCGGTTCATCTTGGTGTTGATTTGAATGTACCCGTATTAGGTGTGAACTTGGGGCGTTTGGGATATTTAACTGAAATTGAACCGTCCGGGCTCAAAGATGCCCTCAGTCGTTTTTTCAAAGGTGACTACCGCTTGGAACAGCGCATGGTGTTATCCGTAACTAATAAGTCGCACAAGCCAGGTCATAACTCCTCCAAACTGATAGCTTTAAACGAAGTTGTGTTGGAGAAAAGTTTACCCGGGCATACAGTGCGGATAAAGGTGAAAATCAACAACAAGTCGTTCATGGACTATGTGGCGGATGGGCTGATTGTGTGTACCCCCACCGGTTCTACTGCGTATAACTTTTCTGCTCGAGGTCCGGTAATATCGCCAAAGCTAAAGGTATTGGTTCTTACTACGGTAGCTCCCCATAATATGTTTGATCGTTCTTTGGTATTAGAACCCGCTGATCACATAGAACTGGAAGTAGCGGGAGCAAGTTCGGCAAGCTGGGCCGTTGATGGGCGCAGCATGGGAGAACTGCTTCGTGAAGAAAGCTTGCTTATTACATCATCAGATACCCCGATACAGCTGGTTGCTTTTGAAGAACGTGATTTTCAAATGGTTTTGAAGTCCAAGTTCACCATTTCCGATTCGACAAGGACTGCCGATATGGATGATACCGGTCAAATTGGAGATATTTTGGCGCAAAAGTTTCCATTGAGAGAGGTTCCGTTGGACGGAGATATAATGCATGAGGATGGTGAATAATCTTAGGAATGTTGACAGCGGTACGGATGGTGGATAATGCTGGATGAACTGCATGTTCAGAATCTGGGGGTGATTGAGGAGGTTAAACTCAACTTAGAAGGTGGGATGACAGCTTTAACCGGGGAAACCGGTGCCGGCAAGACCTTGCTGGTTGAAGCCCTTGAGCTACTGGCCGGAGTGCGGGCCGACATTTCCCTGCTGAGGGCGGGGGCCAAAGAAGCACTGGTAGAGGGGCATTTTGTGCTAAATGATGAAGAATGGATTCTTGCCAGATCTTTAGGCGGAACCTCCGGCACAAAACAGCGTTCTGTTGCATGGGTCAACAATCGTATGGTTCCGGTTGCATCGCTTGCTAAGACGGCTTCGAACTGTGTGGAGTTGCATGGTCAACATACCCATCAGGCGCTTTTGACACCCGAAGCTCAAAGATCAGCTTTGGATGAATTCTGTGGTATTGATACAACCCCACTGCATAAAGCCGTGGCGGGGCTTAAAGATGTCAAACGTGCGCTTTCAGAGCTGGGGGGAGATGAGTCGGAGCGCTTAAGGGAGATGGATATACTGCGTTATCAGATAAATGAGATTGAAGCCGCTCAGATTACCGATCCTTTTGAGGATATTAAACTTGAAGAGCAAGAAGACACTTTAGCCGATGTTGTGAATGCTAAAGAAAGCGCTCAAATAGTTCTGTCGCAACTGGGGGGTGATGGCTCCGATGTACCGGGGGGATCCGGGCCGTCTGGTATGTTTGGTGACAACTTTGATGTATTGAGCATTACTTCCCAAGCCGTTAAACTGCTCGAAAAACATCCGGCATTAGTGTCTATTTCACAACGTTTTACAGCTGTTCAAGCGGAACTGGCTGATGTGATGAGCGAGCTTAGAGAAACGACGGAACAGTTGATAGATGATCCTGAAATGCTAGAGAAACTGAGGACACGCCGGCAAATGTTGAAAGAGTTATGTAAGAAATACGGACCTGTCCTATCCGCAGGATCAGCCTCGGGATCATACTTTGGCAAAGGCTCTGATTTGGCTCCCGTAGTAGAGTTTGAGAAAAAGGCAAAAGCAAGACTGTTAGAACTTGAATCTGCATCAACCACTGCAGCTGAACTTGATCAACAAAGGGTTGCACTTGAAGATGAAGTAAACAAGCTGTTAGTACAACTGCGTACGCAAAGAGTAAATGGGGCGGCAAAGTTTGGTGAAACTGTTATGAATCACTTGAGTAAGCTCGCCATGCCAAAGGCAATCCTTCAAGTAAGGGTTGGCCAAAGTGCAGATGACGTAGTCTTTTTACTTGGAGTAAACTCTGGTGAGCCGCTATTGCCATTGTCCAAAGTCGCTTCTGGCGGTGAATTATCACGGTGCATGTTGGCAATACGTTTGGCGCTAATGGAGGCTGCTGATTATGGCACCACTCTTGCTGATGAGGTTAAGGTTGGCAGCAGACAGATCAATGGCGCATCAACCGGTAAAACTGTAGGCACTGAGTCAACCAGCGACATTGTGGGACCTGGGCCAACCGGTAAAACCTTGATATTTGATGAGGTGGACGCCGGTATAGGCGGCCAAGCGGCATTGGCTGTTGGAAAAGCACTTGCTATTTTGGCCCGCAACTATCAAGTGCTGGTGGTTACACATCTACCTCAGGTAGCTGCATTTGCCGATCATCAAATATCAGTAGAAAAGCATGAGCAGAAAGGCAGGACCATTTCACAAGTTACCCATTTGGATTCATCACAAAGAGTTATAGAACTTGCCAGAATGTTGTCCGGTCAGCCCCACTCTAAGGCGGCTCAGCAACATGCTTTAGATCTGATACAAAGCTGTCAAGGAGACTTTCTCAGAAGATAACGACGCTTTCATGTTGCGCCTGGACCTCCGTAGGTTACCATCCGTTGGGATTTCTTATCTCAGAGGGCATGTACCGCTACAAGCAGCTGGCCGGCAGTGGAAGCAGGACTTGAGTTCATATATGTTACCACTCCTTGTTTGTTGAGGAGATAGTAGACATCCGGATAAGCCTTGGGGTTCCAAGCGTATGCCAGAGACTTATTGGCTGTTCCAAAGATCCAATCAGGTTTATTAGCTTTCAAGCCAGCATTAGTATGAATAAAACTAACCATGCTAGGGATACCGGTACCGGAATGACCTAAGTTCTTATAGTTTTCCAGTTCAACCACTTGTATTCCAGCTCCTTGC
This sequence comes from Actinomycetota bacterium, assembly GCA_023379935.1. Taxonomy (GTDB): domain Bacteria; phylum Actinomycetota; class Acidimicrobiia; order Acidimicrobiales; family JAMCPD01; genus JAMCPD01. Next base: position 18,988 of record JAMCPD010000024.1, read on the forward strand.
AGTTCAGAAATTAGAGAGGATGCCATGTACTGTGTTCCTTGAGAGCAGCTAGAACACCAGGTATCCATAAACCAGACCAAAGTAGGTTTGTTAAGCACAGAATCTATTGGAATCTGTTTGTTAGATAAATTGGTAAAGGTCATGTCGGAACTGACGGGGACGTGAGACCCTACGGATAAGGTCGCTTGAGTCTGATTGGAACTTCCTGATCCGCCAAAAAGGCCAATCATCACTGCAATCAGTACAACCAGTGCTAATCCACCCATGCCATAGTCTATCCAACGGCTATGACGGTGTTTATTTTTATACCTTTGTAGCTTGGCTGCTTGGTGCTTGGACTTTCCCTGCCCCTGGCGTTGTCTGCGCCCATTATTGGGTTGCCGGGTAGGTTTACCCACTGCTGTTTCCTTTACTTTTAGCAACTACACCCACTGTTATCTCCTTTACTTTTAGCAACTACAAAATGTAGCTTCACTTGTGCATGATTATGTGGATCCACTTGGAGAGCATATTTGGCAACTTCGGCAATCTGAGTTACTTGAGCCTTGGCTGACAAATTGGTAGATTTATAATGTACAACAAAAGTAGCGAAACTTCCGGGAACTATTGAAGTTACTGCCGGAACTTTTGATTTCAAAAGACGCATAGTGCGTGTTGCACATCCCAAACATGTATAGCGCGGTGAATAGAGCCATACAGTGTTGGTGTCAGGGGAAGATGATACATCTATGTACTCCTGAGAATATTTAAACTGTGGACGAGACGTGGTAGAGTCATTCCACAAGTAATGTGATGTAGCATCAGCTATATGCACTGAAACGGTTGGACTGGCGGAAGACTTGTAGTAGAAAAATATACCTCCAACTGTTATGATAACAGCAGCAATTACTCTGAAAATACCTTTTTGCAAATGTACTCGGCTCATTTTTTCGTTCCAGAGGCATGCCCCAAACTAATTTCATCTAAACAGTTCGCGGCTTTCGAATTTGATGTCTCAACTTTATAATTAGTATCAACTTCACAGGTCGCCTCAACTTTACGGGCTGAATCAACATTACAGGTTGCCCCGGCTATATAAGGAGCAATGTTAAATAAGCCCAGCAACATTAAAACAATACTTGCTGTTATCAGCCAAGGTTCATAAGATGCAAAAAATCCTTGTACCTTGCCTGTGGTGCTGTAAAGTGCAGAAGTACCGGCCCCAAAAAAAGCCAACAAAGTTGGTACAATGGTAGTACAACATAACGACCCAGATAGAATCCCAATTACACCTCCCCCTATCCCGAATCCCATGCGAGCACTTCTGAACATTATCAATGAATAAAAGTTTTCAATCAAGATAAGAGCCATCAATACACCAAGTATGGTTCCCAGCACTAAATAATCAGGTGTTACAGCATTTATATTGGAAAATGTTATCTTCCCGGTCAACTTACCTGACAGCATTATAGTGTACACAGCGGATAATACGGCTGCTAACAGTAGAAAGACGACTGCATAAGTAGGTTTAACGAGCACCTTAAGACAAGCGGTACCAACCATCTTTAAACGATTTTTTAGCCACTTTGTCAATGCAATCTCACTCCAAACTTCGCCCGGACAAACACATATTTCCTAACATCTCACTATGCACAACAAGAAAGTTTACTGACATCTTTTTCAAACGTCTGGGCGGCTAGCTTCAAACCCTCTGACATAGTCAAATAAGGATGAAACATACTCGCCAATTCAGTCGTAGTGAGCCCGACTTTGATGGCTACAACTGCTGCTTGTATCACATCTGACGCTCCGTCTGCCACCATTGATGCGCCAAGTAAACGGTCAGTTTTTGCATCCGCAACCAACTTGACAACTCCTGTGGTGTCTCTGTTTGCCAACGCTCTCGGCACGGCCTCTAGCGGTAAGAGCGAAGTCTTAACCTCATACCCGTTTGCTACAGCCTGTTCCTGGGTAAGTCCAGCGGAAGCTACTTGCGGACTGCTGAAGATCACTCTGGGTAAAGCCGTAAAATCAACCTTTCTTGGGCTGGCCGTATTCTCGGATAGTTCCAAAAGCGCATTCTCGGCGGCCAATGCTCCTTCGTATGCGGCAACATATACGAATTGAGGAGATGGAGTAACGTCGCCCGCTGCCCAAACCAACGGGTTGGTGGTATGCAGTTGCTCGTCAACGACTACCGCACCTCGCTGATCCACCTCAATACCGCTAAGGTCCAGACCAAGCGAATCGGTATTGGGACGTCTGCCGGTGGCAACAAGTATATGATCTGCCACCAAACAGGTTTCGTTTACCTCTCCGGTCACCTTCACTTCAACCAAACCGTCCGCACTCTTTTCACATGAGCTTATTTGAGCTGAGGTGATGATCTCTGCTCCTTCGCGAAGGAGCGCATCGCCTAGAGCGGCAGATATCTCCGGCTCTTCAAAAGGTGCAATGCGTGATGCAATATCTATGAAAGTAACCTTTGATCCTAAATGCAAGAAGAACTGTCCCAATTCCAGTCCTATTGCGTTTGCCCCTATAACAATCAGCCTGTCAGGAAGTTCCTTTAATTCCAATGCAGTGGTCGAGGTGAGGTATCCGCTCTTGTCCAAGCCGGGTATTGGTGGCACGAAAGGGGAGGCACCTGTTGCTATCAGTATTTTGTTGGCAGAGACAGGTTCACCATTTATCTCCACTCTGTCTTCGCCAACAAAAGAGGCATGTCCCTGTTTTATTTCAAAATCGTAAGATTTTGCCACGTCAAGATATTTAGTCTGGCGCAGCGCAGTAACCAAGCTGTCTTTTTCAAAGATCAACATCGCTAAATCTACGTCACCCTGAGATGTACTGATACCCGGAAACCGATGATGGGCTGCAGCCCAATAAACCTCTGCGGGTTTTAGTAAAGCTTTTGAAGGAACACAGCCTATGTTTACACAGGTGCCCCCAATTGTCTTTTCCTCAACCAAGGCTACCTTTGCACCCAAATCACTGGCTTTGATCCCCGCGGCAAACGCCGCAGAACCCGATCCTATTACAAGCAGATCATAACTGTTATTCGTTTCGCTAAGCAGTTTTCCTCCCTTAGCTTTTAGATTCTTCCCCCTTTCTTTCTTCAACTCTCCCGGCAGGTAACCTGCTTGTTTTACGGCTTGTTTTAATGTCTCCTCTTCAATTCCCTGCGGGAGTGTAAAAAAAGCCGCATTGACACTGCGGTCAGCGTATACATCACGAGCACCCACAGCTAATAAGGCCTTGCTCACATGGTGTTCGCAATCGTCACAGGTCATTCCCCTTACCTCTAATACTGCCTTTTCAGCTTTGATGTCATCTTTTTCCGGTGCCATATCGGTTATACTCCTTTTCTTGTACGTTGTTTCTAAGTGTCCTTGATATATCGACAGCAAGCAATAGTCGCTTCGTTGCGATCAAGAAAGCTTGAAGCCAGTTTTGTTAATTGGGCTACAGCCGGATCTGTTACCCGATAGTAGGTGCGACGATTTTCAATGCGGGAAGAGACAAACCCACACCACACCAGACAACTTAGATGCTCCGATACCCGCCCTTGAGACAGTCCTACAATACGCACTATTTCTGTCTGATGAAGCTCGCCCTCGGAAAGCAAAAGATACAATATTTTTAACCGGCTGGCATCTCCCAGGGCCCGGAACAAACGCGCCAACAGTTCATCATCGGGTAGTAGGGTGGGTACTTGTTCCACAATCGGTGCTCGTCCCAAGTGTAAACTCACTTTTTTAACTCCTTTGTTACTTGCTTGCCAGTCGGTATATATTCGTTTAAACAAATAATACCAATATTTAAATAGATATGCAACCCGTCTTCGACGATTTTTTATAAATTTTAATGAAGATATTCGATTCTTAGCGGATGGGTGTAAAAGTGATGTCAAAAATTCATCGACAGATCATACTCTGAGTACTATTCCACCCAAAGCAGATATGTAAGCCAAGTGGTTGACAAGCGTTTGTGAACTTAGCAGGAACTATTCTTAGTTTTAGGGTGGGTTAATTTTTTACTCCGTTGTCAGCTCTCTTATTGTATTTGAAGGTTACGTGCTGATGATAGTTATGGTATCGTACGGTTATTACCGTGTAGACGACAGTTACGAATTGACGGACATCATTGTAAGGCTGGGCCGAAGCTGTGACACGAGTCCAAGGAGTAAGCACAAACACATTGATTTGAGATTCGCTGGTGCATGAGAACCGATAAAGTTCGTTCAAACAAAAGGTTCACTGCGAAAATCAGAAAACTGCTGGAACGTTGCAAAAGACCTCGGTAGATGCGCTAATATGCCATCGCGGAAGAAAGGATGATTCACTGGGATAATAATAGATTAAGGAATTGGTGTCCTCGCTGAAGGTTGACTAGTCGGGATGGGTAAAACCCAATGCTTTGTGGATACGTGCCAAAGGTTTAGGTGCCCACCAGTTCCACCTGCCCAATAACGCCATAAGGGAAGGAACTAAAAATACTCTAACTATTGAGGCATCGATTAGAACCGCCAAGGCTGCTCCGATTCCCAGCTCCTTTATCGGTAAGATTTTTGAGGTTGCAAAGGCGAAAAGGGTTACGCTTAAAAGCAGTGCGGCTGCAGTAACTATCCTGCCCGTTCTCTCCAATCCCTTTGCCACAGCCTCTTTTGTATCAAGCCCTAAGATATGCTCTTGAGTTATTCTTGAAAGCAGGAAAACACCATAATCTGTTGACAGCCCAAAAGCTATAGCCGCCAGCAAATAAGGTTGAGTGGCATCCAATGCTCTTGGTGTAACGTAAGAGAGGAAGTGCTGGAATCTTCCGTCCTGGAATACCCAGACAAGTATCCCGAAAGCAGCCGATATTGATGCCAAGTTCATTATTACGGCTTTCACCGGTAATATTACTGAGCCGGTCATCCCAAAAAGTATAAGTATGGTAGCCAACCCGGCAATAATGATGGCTAAGGGCAGATGGCTTATAAGTCCTGACCGCTCATCAACGAAACCTGCAGTCAGTCCTCCGACCTTCGCATGAACCGGAGAAACAATATCCCGGATTTGATGTACAAGATTTTGGGCGGAAGTTGAAAAGGTGGACTCTTTGGGTTTAACGCCCATTGACCAGACACTACCCTTTAGCAAAGCAGGAGGTTGTACTGTTGGCTTGGATGGCAGGTCATGTACCGTTTTTGCAAAGTTATTCACCTCCAACCTTCCTTTCACATTATCGGGTGCGTCAAGGGCGATAAAGATCGGGGAACTGGCCAATGTGGGGTAATATTTGGGGAGAATACCGTCGACCTTTTTGGCGGAGAACGTGGAGGGTAATACGTTAAAACCCCAGCCGGTAAATCGTATGTTTAAAAACGGAGAGGCTAATAATAAGATTACGACTATAGTCGACACTGCAATCAAACCGGCATGGCGCATAATACCTTTGGAAAGGCGGTACCAGCCGCCGGTTACAGGCTCGGTTGACGCTCTGGCAAGATCTTTGGTACCGGCTCTGTGGTCTTTTCCCCACCAGGGCTGGAGGTGTCCGCCAAACAAGGAAAGCAAACTGGGGAGTAGAACAAGCGCAATCACACCGCCGGTGAATACGACTAGCATACCTCCTATACCCATAGATGACAAGAAACCTAGTGGGAATATCAACAGGCTTGCCAAAGCTACTATAACCGTAAGAGCACTAAAGATAACTGTGGATCCTGCCGCTTTAATGGTACGTTGGAGCGCAACATCGGCCTGGGTGTCTTTCCCCAACTCTTCACGATAGCGTCCTACAAACAAGAGACTATAGTCAATGGCCAACCCCAACCCCAGTGATGTGGTGATGTTGAGCGCATAGATGGATAATGGTGTAATGGAGTTGGTAAATCTAAGTTCGGACATGGAGAGCAATATGGCAAGACCACCACAGATTAGCGGTAATAGTGCTCCTATGAGATTGCGGAAAATCAACAGTAACAGCACAAATAAAATTGGGAAGGCAAGAGTTTCCGCATGGGTTATATCGGTTGATACCTGCTGTTCAGACTGGTAACCCATAACAGCCGTGCCTCCCAGTAATACCGCATGGTTATTCACAAAAGCTTTGACGAAACTGCCGGCATCGTCAATTGCTGAACCCAAAGTATGAGCATTCAAGATGGCTATTACTACCGCTGATTTATGATTTTCCGCCAGCATCAGGGGATTTGCAACGCCTTTGTTAATAGGCACAAGCACTTGAGTAACTTGTTTGCTTGCTCTGAATGTCTTGGCAACACCGTTGATAACTCTTTTGCCGCTCGGACTAAGAGCACCTTTTGGGGTACTCACTACGGCCACAACGCGCATGTCAAGACTGCCACCGGAAGCTTTTTGAATTTGAACAGCCGCCATATCGCTTTGTGAAGAGTGGACGGTAAATCCACCTGTACTCAGCCGGGAAGCAACAGAGCTGCCAAACAAACCGGCCAAAATAGCGATGATCGCACCAACAAGGAGAACCTGTCGGGGATAACGGTTTGCCAATGAGGCTAAAGCTTTAAACATTACACCTGCTAGGATATCCCCATGATAGGCAGTTTCACAAACTGAAATTACGACAAAGTTTGCTTGAAGCGGATAAGATGATAGGCGTATGTTGGAAATTTTGAAAATAGGTATAGGCATCAGTGAAACTCCCGGACCGGCTGGACGCGGACTTCTTTTAGACGGACCACACAGGTTGGTTGGGAAGAAGGTGGATGAGGTGTTCGCCAACACCGCCTTTGCCGATTTTGGCAAAGACGTTGTTAGATGCGGTGAGTTTCAGATTGATTGCGCCGTATCTGATCTTGGGGGCGGCAACAGAGTTGATCTGACGCTGCGCCGCCCGAATGGGCATGAGACAGAGACTTTTCCGCAGTTTTTGTGGATGCAGTTGTCGGCTAATCCCACTGTGGTGTTGGAGCATGGCTGGCAAAGCTGGTCGGTGGTCAGGCCTGTTGGAGTTAAAGATGTCACTCCGATTAGACGACTTCTTCCTCAATGGATACGAGATACTTATCAAGTAGATCCTTCAATGGCGGGAAAGGTGGTTTACGGCGATCAATTCCTGTTGATGTTAGGTTATAATCAAGGTTCTAAAAACGATGGCAACCTAACTCAAGGTGCGATAGCGGGCTTTTTGGACGGTAAAAAACACCTCTCCAGTATTGTTGCCACCCCTAAAGGGGTGTGGGCAGTTGCATTTTTGGACGGGATTTCTCTGCTCCAAGGTGAGGAATACCGCCTTGATCCGTTTTGGTTTGCTGTAGGTGATCCGGGTAAGTTGTATTCACAGTATGTGTCACTATGGGGTGACGTGGGCCAAGCGCGCATAAACGGTTCAAATCCGCTTGGCTGGTGTTCCTGGTACTATTATTTTTGGACAATCAATCAAAGCCGCCTGTTATCCAACTTAAGCCCCGCTGCTTCTTGCGGTATTGAAGTAATGTTGCTTGATGACGGCTATGAAAGATCATTGGGTGATTGGGAAATCACGAATCGTCGTTTTCCCGGTGGAATAAGATCCATAGCTAAACATATATCGAACCATGATTTAAAGCCGGGCCTGTGGACAGCGCCATTCCTTGTATCGAAATCTGCTACTATCATGCAAAAGCACCCTGATTGGCTGGTTCGTGACAGCAAGAATCATCCCTTGAAAGTCTTATGGAATCCTTTGTCGAAGGCTTGGGGTGGCTGGGTGTTTGCCTTGGACACCACCAACCCTGCTGTAGTTGACCATCTGAAAAATACCTACTCCCACCTGGTTGAGTATGGTTTTCCATATCATAAAATCGACTTTTGTTATGCAGCGGCAATGCTTGGCAAACGTGTCGGCGATGGGAAGTTTACCAGGGCGCAATCGTTACGGGCCGGCTTTGAGGCACTCCGGGAGGGGATAGGAGAGTCTTCTTACTTACTTGGTTGTGGTGCTCCGCTCGCTCAAGCTGTAGGGATAGTAGACGCTATGAGAGTTTCCGCTGATACAGCTCCTTATTGGGCACCGGGGATAAAACATATTCCCGGCTATGATCAAACTGCTCCGGCTGCTAGGAATGCTTTAATGACCAGCGTGTTGAGGGCACCTTTGCATAGGCGCTTGTGGGTCAATGATCCCGACTGTTTGTTATTGAGAAAAACCAAGACAAGGCTGAACCAGTCTCAACGCGACCTCATGAAAACAGTTGTTTCCGCTACCGGTGGCTTGATGTTTGTGTCTGATAACTTGAACAACTATGATAGCAGTGAGTGGGAGTCGATTGAACGGCTGAGGGATATCAATATCAAAGCGGATGCCCCTTGTGATCTGTTGGATCCCTTCTCTTTTCATCTAAGGTTGAGTTCCGGATTGGATCTCGATCTGACCTCCGGGTTCAGTTTAGCACAGGGCGGAGAACTGAACTCAGGATCGGGTCCAGAATCGGTCTCCGAGTTGGGTATTGAGTTGGACTGAAAGAGTTGGATTGGGATTTAGATTGGGAGGTGGCCCATTGTATATTGGCATAGATGTGGTGGATACTGACAGGTTGCGTAAGCTGTTGTTACGTCGCCCCTCATTCAAAAAAAGGATGTTCACCGACAATGAACTGTCTTTTATTGGTGCTGGGGCTGATCAAGTTTGTCGGCTTGGAACTCGCTTTGCCGCCAAAGAAGCTGTTATGAAAGCGTTGGGAGTTGGTCTGGGCGGAGTGCACTTTAAAGATATTGAGGTGTTGAACAAATCAAGTGGAGAACCTGAAATTTTCTTGAACGGCACAGCCCTTTCTTTGGCTGAAACAAGAAAGATAAAATTCTGGAGGGTGTCACTTACCCACACCAAGTTAATCTGCCAGGCTATGGTTGTCGGGTTGTGTGATTGCTATGGGTGTCACAATGGAGATGAGAGGAGAGCTGATGAGGGGGCCGATGCCATATGAAGCCTGTTGTCAGTGTTGGCGAGATGCGTTCGATTGATGAAAAGGCACAGTTAGATGTCGGTATTCAAACACTTATCAACAGGGCGGGATCATCTTTGGCAAGAGTGGCCGTATCCATGCTTGGGGGAACTTACGGACGTAGAATAACAGTACTTTTTGGTAAAGGTAATAACGGCAACGATGGAAGAACAGCTGGGCGCCTGCTTGGGTTCAAGGGAGCAAAAGTCTCTCTCGTTGAAACCTCAAAGATAACCTACCAGATTGGTGCTAAGTCAATTCCAAGGGAATTCAAAGATGCCGATCTGGTCATAGATTCCGCTTATGGGCTTGGCTTTAAAGGTGAATACAACTTTCCGTGCGTACCGCATGATACAAAGGTGTTAGCTTGCGATATTCCATCCGGGATTAATGCCGATACTGGTGAGATTTGCGGGATGCCGGCTAAATCTGATGCCACAGTGACATTTGGGGCACTAAAACCAGGACTCTTATTGGGAGAAGCGCCCTTATACTGCGGAAACATAGTTTTATCAGATATAGGGTTGGACACAAGTAACGCAACAATGCATCTGTTGGAGGATTTAGATGTAGCAAAGCTACTCCCGCAACGGAGTTTTACCGCTCACAAATGGAATAACGCAGTTTTAGTAGTTGGCGGGTCAAAGGGAATGATGGGATCGGCTGATTTAACTTCCCGGGCCGCGCTTCGCAGCGGGGCGGGAATGGTCCGCCTTGGTATTCCCGGTTATGTGCCTTTTCCAAGTGAGGTAGTATCGTTAGAGCTTCCACCCTGGGACTGGGAGGGAGAAGTTCTTGATGTCTTGGACAGGTTTAAAGCCTTGGTTATCGGTCCCGGACTTGGTCGTGATGTCCGAACCGTTAAATCAATATGCGAAGTAGTTGAAAAAGCTCCTTTGCCTGTGGTGATTGATGCAGACGGGTTATATGGGCTTGGAACGCCCTCTCAAGCTGTCCAGTTATTGCTATCACGTAGGGCAGCGACTATTCTTACCCCACATCAAAGAGAGTTTGAGCGTTTGACGGGTGTATCTCTCAATGACTGTAACAGTTTAGAACTTACGATGCGTTTTGCCCGTCAATCTTCAGCCGTTGTGCTTTTGAAAGGTCCAACCACAATAGTGGCTGCACCCGACGGTGAAGTACTGTTTTCAACGGCTGGGCCATCCTCTCTTGCTACTGCGGGAACCGGTGACGTTCTTTCAGGGATCATAGGAGCTTTTTTGGCCAGGGGTATTCCACCTTTATCAGCAGCCGGTTGTGCCGCTCAGGTACATGGTTCTGCTGCCCGGCTTGGCTACTCAGACGGACTCTTAGCCGGTGATTTGCTTGATTTAATACCGCTGTGGTTCTCTTTGATGGCTGGTCGTGATTAGCGTGTCGGTGAATGGCTTGGTATCCAATCCTTCCTTTGCCCGTCAAACGTGGGCTGAAGTCGATCTCTTTGCACTTTCTTGCAATACTGAGTTGCTCTGCAAGGTGATCCGACCGGCGAAACTGTGTGCTGTGGTTAAAGCGGATGGATATGGACATGGTGCGGATATCATTGCCAAAGCTGCCTTGGATGCCGGTGCTTCATGGTTGGCGGTGGCAATGTTGGAAGAGGGTTTACAACTGAGGAACGCTGGTATTACCGCTCCGATTTTGTTGTTATCCGAACCTGCTTGTGAGATAGTAGAAGAGGCTTTTGTAAAGGTTCTTGATGCCGGATTGGTGCCAACTGTTTATACATACCAGGCTGCCCGCTCCTTACTTTCTGCCACCCGAGCCATTAGCCGATCGACTCCAGTGCCGGTACATTTGAAGGTTGATACGGGGATGCATCGTCTTGGCGTACCGCCTGAACAGGTATTAGAGCTCGCGAAGTATCTGGTTGACTCTGATGGTATACATCTGGAGGGACTCTGGACTCACCTGGCAGTTGCCGAGCAGACAGATGACGGCTTTACCAAAATACAGCTGGATATTTTTGAAAAGGTAAGAGCCTTGTTGAAGAAAGAAGGGATTGACCCCCCTTACGTTCATGCCGCTAATTCCGCTGGGGCAATAGCACATCCAAATTCCCGCTATGATATGGTGCGCTGCGGTATATCGTTGTATGGATATGCCCCTTCACCTGAAGTGGCAAAATGCTTATCTGAACCGTTAATACCCGTCATGTCTTTCAAGTCACGGGTTTCAATGCTGCGGTCTTTGAAGGCCGGAGAAGCTCTTTCTTATGGCCTGCGCTATCGGCTGTCCAAGCCCTCGACAATAGCCACCATACCGGTCGGCTATGCCGACGGGGTATCCAGAAGACTGTTTGATACGGCCCTTTCGCGTCTAAAATGCCAATCTGGCGCGAGTAGTTCTTATGGCGGGGAGGTATTGATCAAAGGAAGAAGGTATCCGATTGCCGGTACAATAACGATGGACCAACTGTTGGTTGACGTAGGACAAGACAGCGATGTTGAAGTAGGTGATGAGGTTGTTTTGTTGGGGTTTCAAGGTGATCAGCAGATTACCGCCGATGATTGGGCGGAGATCTTGCAGACGATCTCTTATGAGGTACTCTGTTCTATCGGTCCAAGGGTTCCCCGTATACCGATTAATGGCGGCAGTAGCAGAAGGTGAAGTGCTTTTCGGACGATTTTGATAAAGGCGGGAAGATCGGCATGAAGTTGAATATGGAACTTATCCATCTCGAACTGCTAGTCTGATTGTTGTGGCTGCATCGTCCGAGCTGGTTGAGTTGGAGAAGCAGGCTTTTGCTTGCACGAAATGTGTCTTGAGCCGAAAACGAACCAATGTGGTATTCGGAGTTGGCGACGGGAGTGCCGATTTGATGTTGGTTGGAGAAGGTCCGGGGCAAGAGGAGGATTTACAGGGTGAACCGTTTGTCGGCAGGTCAGGAAAGCTTCTGGATCGCTTATTGGAAGAAGAGCTTGGTATTCCCCGCTCCAGTTGTTACATAACCAATGTAGTGAAGTGTCGCCCGCCAAACAACAGAGACCCCTTGTTGGATGAGATAGAATGCTGCAGACCATTTTTACAAGCGCAGATAGACATCATCAAGCCGAAGGTCATTATGACGCTTGGAAACTTTGCCACTAAGACATTGCTTGGGACTAAGACTGGCATCACTGCCTTGAGAGGACGTGTCTATGACTTCAGGCAGCCTCGGGGTTCAAATACCGCCCATACTCATCTGGCGGAGGTGTCTTCCATATCATTGGTGCCTACCTACCATCCCTCGGCAGCCTTACGCGCTGGGGGAGGAGTAATCCTTGCTGCCATGCGTGCCGATATGATACGCGCTAAGGAGCAGTATAGAAATTCCAGGGACGCCTAGCGTGTCGCAGCCGCTTGGCAAGCTTAGCCGTTCTGCAGATGAGACTATGCAACTGGGCGGAGTTCTGGCTGGTATCGTGAACCCAGGTGATTTGTTGTTGTTGATAGGAGAGTTGGGTTCGGGAAAAACGACTTTCGTAAAGGGCTTTGCTAAAGCATGTGGTATAGTCCAAGAAGTCACCAGTCCCACCTTTATTCTTGCTCGCAGTTATCCACTTTCCCTGCCTCATCAGTTTTCGACCGGGGAGGGGATCTCTTCAAACAAGATCAATTTTGCCGTAACCAAAATTATTCATTGCGATGCGTATAGACTGGAAAGTTGGGAAGAGGTTGTTGATCTGGGTTTTGATGAAGAACTGGATGAAGGAGCGGTTGTTTTGGTTGAATGGGGGGAAAAGGTGAAGCAGCTTATGGGCAGTAGTTGGTTGGAGGTGCATTTTGAAACTGTTGATATGACAGACAATACGCGTAAAATTAGCTTCTTGCCTGTTGGTTCGGATTGGCAAAAACGTCTTTGGTTGCTAAAGAAGGCTATCTTAAAGGATCGGCAATGATTGTACTTGCACTGGAAACTGCAACCGGTCAGTTGTCGGTGGCGGTTTCAGACGGACAAAATTTATCCGCCTCTTTCCAATACTCCGACAGACCTATGCGCTCAGAACTGCTGCCTTCGGCAGTAGAGTCTGTTTGTGCTATGGCGGGAGTCAGCCTGAGCGATATCAGTGCCATAGCAGTTGACATAGGACCGGGTATGTTCAGTGGGTTAAGGGTAGGGGTGACAACCGCCAAGACAATGGCACGAGCACTTGGGATAAAACTGGTTACAATGTCGAGTCTGGAGTTGCTTGCCTATCAAGCTGTTGATTATCTCTGCTCATGGCAGTCTTTTTTACATGCCGATAACGTATCCGCCAACTCAAGCTCTATTGCAGAATATGTTATTGTACCTATTATTGATGCCAAAAAAGGCGAGGTTTTTTGTACTGCATTCTCTGCGCTTACCCCACTTGTCCCGATTATCCCATTTGCCTTATATGACGCAACGGCACTTGTTGACGTAATAAGCAGTTTGGGGGGTAGCAAGTTGGAAGAAGTTCAAAATAGGTTTATAGTTATTGGTGATGGTGCTGTGCGTTACTGGAGTATTTTAGAGCCGATTGAAGGACTCGCGCTTTTGAAACTTTGCGGCAGTTCTTGCCCTTTGACACCCGCATCTTTTTTGGCACAACTTGGGTTACAAAAACTTGCTTTTGGTGATGTAACGGACCCGGACGATGTCGAACCCCTCTATCTGAAGTTGCCACAGATTAGGGTTGGTTGGGAAAAGCGTCCTCATGTTGTGGTCGATGTTGATGATTAGATCTAAGCCGCAAGGGACCAAAGCCAATGCGACGCTAAGACTTGTACAGTTGAGGAGGCGTCATTTACGGGCGGTTATGCGTATAGAACAGCAGGTTTATCCGCGCCCATGGTCATATGGGATGTTCTTGTCCGAACTTGGGCTAAAATCCAGCCGTTTTTATCAGGCGGGGTTGCTTGGTAATCAACTTGTAGGCTATTCGGGATTGATGTTTTCCGACCAAGAGGCACATATAACCACTATCGCGGTAGATCCCTCTTGGTATCGTTACAAAATCGGTACTCACCTAATGTTAAGTATGGCACATATAGCTCAATATCGTGGTGCTCATCATCTGTCGTTAGAGGTCAGGGTGGGGAATATACCGGCCAGATCAATGTATACTAAGTTCGGATTTCAGCCTGTTGGCATAAGAAAGAACTACTATCCTGAAACCAATGAAGATGCCCTTGTTATGTGGACTCAGGATATAAACCTGCCTTCATACTATCGTAGGCTCGCTGAGCTTGAAGCTTCGCTGTTGGCAAGTTCAAGCATTGACAAGTAGTACCGTTTAAAAAAACCGTAGAAAATCTTGCCCAAGAAAGCTATCCAAAGAGATACTGACCGTTCCAGCGCCTAAGATCTTCGAGAATAATAGGTTTCAAGGTCATAGATGTCCGCTACCAGGGAGTACAAGCGGAAAAGTCCGGTTAGAGTAACTGTGAAAATCAAACGAGTAGTCGCAGGTTTGGACTCTTTCTTTGGCAAGCTTGCCAGTTCAAGCTCCTTGCCAGTTCAAGCTCTTTTGCCAGTTCAAGCTCTTTTGCTTTCAGCCTGCAAACGGCTGCGCGGATAATGAAGCGTCGCGATTGTGTCAGAAGCTATGATTTTTTCCGACATTATAAAGGATAACGTATTAGAATTGAAAAATATATATACAAGCTCTATAACCGTGAAAGGAAATAAGAAGAGAGATTAATAGTACAAACTCCTTTAATATACTTGGTATTGAAACTTCTTGTGATGAAACCGCAGCTGCGGTAGTCGCTAATGGAAACAAGATCTTATCTTCAGTCATAGCCAGTCAATCACTCATGCATGCCTCTTTTGGCGGAGTAGTTCCTGAAGTGGCATCAAGGGCGCATTTGGAACTGATTAATCCCATCGTTCAACAAGCCTTATCCAAAGCTGGTGTTTCTGGCGGAACTGTAAATGCAGTTGCGGCAACGATTGGTCCGGGATTGATGGGATCGCTGTTGGTGGGGGTTTCCGCCGCAAAAGCTTTAGCTCTGGTATGGGGGGTGCCTTTTATCGGTATCAACCACTTGGAAGCTCATCTATATGCCTGTTTTTTGGAAGATTCATCCTTGGAGTTCCCACTGGCGGTTCTCTTGGTTTCCGGTGGTCATACGATATTGGTGCTGATGGAGGATTATTCCCGTTATCGTGTATTGGGCCAAACTCTTGATGATGCCGCAGGCGAAGCTTTTGACAAGGTGTCCAGGTTCTTGGGTCTTGGATATCCAGGTGGACCGGCAATAGAAAAGGCCGCGGCCGATGGCGATGATGAGGCAATAGTATTTCCTCGCGCAATGTTACATGAGGGGTATAACTTCTCCTTTTCAGGCATAAAGACCTCTGTGGTGAGATATGTACGGGCTCATCCTAAGGTTGAAAACCGTGATGTAGCTGCGTGCTTTCAAAAATCTGTTGTCGATGTCCTGATTACAAAGGCAACGAAGGCAGCCGAAGAGTTTGATGTCAAAGGGCTGTGTCTGGCTGGTGGGGTAGCTGCCAACTCCCTTTTACGCAAAAGGGTAGAGGAAGAGTGTGCCCGAATGGGTATAAAATCTCTGATCCCCAGTCGTATTATGTGTACCGACAATGCGGCTATGGTTGCTTGCACAGCCTGGTGGCGTATACAACACGATCAAGCTGCACCCTTTCTAGATATCGAAAAGACTGTTTTGGCAACTCCGGTTGATCCCGGTCTAACATTACCAGTGTGATGTTAGATGACAGATTTGCCGGTATATTACCGGACACGTTCACTGATAGAGTTTTGATGGGTCCGGGTCCCTCGAACCTTTACCCAAGAGCCATAGCCGAGATGTCAAGACCACTCTTGGGACACCTCGACCCAGATTTCCTGGCGCTGCTTGATGAGACATGTGATATGTTAAGGCGTGTGTTTCAAACCGAAAACAGCTTGACCTTTCCGATTTCCGGTACGGGATCAGCCGGCATGGAGGCAGCGTTTTGTAACTTTGTCGAACCGGGGGAGCCGGTTGTTATTGGCGTAAATGGTGCATTTGGGATGAGAATGTGTGATGTGGCTACTCGAGTTGGAGCGCAAGTCATCAAGGTCGAAGCTGAGTGGGGTACCCCGCTTGATCCAGAGCAGTTGTTGGATGCACATCCACATCCAAAGATTATAGCTGTTGTTCATGCAGAGACATCTACCGGCGTGCGAAATGATATAGAACCACTTGGGCTCGGCAAGAAAGATGCTTTATTGTTGGTCGACTGCGTGACATCTCTTGGCGGTATACCGGTTGATGTAGACGCGTGGGGTATTGATATTGCTTATTCAGCCACCCAAAAGTGTCTTTCCGCCCCGCCGGGTTTGGCACCTGTGACAGTCAGTGAAACTGCGTTGGCAAGGCAACTAAAAAAGCCGGTTTCGTGGTATTTTGATTTCAGCCTCATAAGAAAGTATTTGGGGACAGGTGCAACTTATACCGATAGAGTATATCATCATAGCGCACCTGTCATCATGATATACGCTTTATACGGAGCGCTCAAAACGTTATTAGAGGAAGGTTTGTCTGAATCTTGGAAGCGACATGATCGGTGTGCCTCGCTGCTTATAACCGGGTTGTCAGAGCTGGGATTTGAGCAGTTATCACCACCCGGCTACAGGTTGCCGCAGTTGAGTTGTGTTAAAGTTTTGACAAACATGTTACCTTTTGGTTTTACTGAAAGTGATATACGTCGCTTAATGCTCAGCCGCTATGGTATTGAAATTGGCGGTGGGCTTGGTCCGCTTTCAGGCAAGATATGGAGAATAGGCTTGATGGGTAATGTAGCCAAAGAGCGTAACGTTACACTTTTCTTGGGCGCTCTTGAACAGTTGTTAAAAGGAAAATAAAATTGCATTACAAGGAAAAAGGTAAGACACAACAGGTGATGCAACCTGCGCTCTATGCGAAGCGTATATTCTTGAGACCGCTGGGTGAATCTGATTTTAAAGCTTGGAGTGAAGTACGCAAACGCTGTTTAGGTTGGCTGATGCCATGGGAGCCAAGGCCTGCCGGTGCAGCACCACTCTCATATGATTACCCTGTATTTTCTGCACGTAACGCAGTCAGAAAAAGAGAGGAAGAACTTGGGATGGGACATGGGTTTGGTATATTTTTGAAACCGAGTGGTGGGTTCGCGAACAATCAGAGCAGATCCAACTCGACAGGCCGTTTCATAGGAGAAGCGAACCTGTCTTCCATCCAAAGAAGACCTTTTCAGACCGGTACGATAGGATACTGGATCGATTATCAGTTTGCAGGGAATGGCTATGCTCCCGAAGCTGTTGTGGCGTTGTTCCAGTTTTCATTTGAACGGCTTGGCTTGCACCGTATTCAAATAGCGATAGTTCCGCGCAACTCGGCTTCAAGGAGAGTAGTGGACAAGCTCAATCTGAGAGATGAAGGCATTGCGGTTCGTTATCTTGAGATAAACGGTTCTTGGGAGGATCATATTATTTATGCCATTACACTGGAGGAATGGTTGCAGAGAAAAAGCATGTACGTACTTCAGTGGCTACGCTGAACCGGTAGTTCACGATTAGGAAATATTCCGATTCTAAGGAGCATCCTGTTGTTCTTGGGATACTACCCGTGAATGACGGAAAAAGTTTTCTACATCTTGTTGGTAGGTGTAGGAATTTTTCGCTCCGCCGATAGTTTTACGCAATCGCACTGCTCTTATGAAGTTTTCTACAGCGCCGGCAGTGGTATAACGAAGCTTGAAGCCGGTCTCCTTCAAGCGTCTGGTGTCAACACCCCTTCCGTAGCGTAGTAGCGCTTCCATCTCCGGGGTGAACTCCATAATTCCAAGTTTAACCAGTGGTCTAGCAAACAACATAGTGCCATAGGGAGGCAGAGGTATGCTGGTGGCGTTGCAAATAGAGATTATTTCGCTGTAAGGCACGCGTCCGTCACCGGCGACATTGTACAAACCCGGTATTTGATTAAGTGTCATAAACTCCATGCATCTGGTTACATCATCTTCCTCTAAAAATTGCAATTGTGGATCGAAACCGCTTATACGAGGAGCAATTCCTTTAGCCAAGTTGGTGCTTATGGGGGTTATAATGTCACTTCCAACAACATTGGAGAATCGCAGGAGCGTTACTATTGTGTTTGGATTATCATTCGCAAAGTCTTCCACATAGCTCTCCACTTCTAAAAGTGAACGTTCGAGTGTAGTTGCATGGGACTCAGAACGCGGCGTTTCTTCTTTAAACCATGTTGGATCACGGCTTGATGCACCATAGACAACAGTGGCAGATTTTATTACAACTTGACGAACAGGAGACCCGGAGGTTCCCGCAGCGGCAAGCAGATTCATGGTTCCTATTACATTAATTTCATGTAAGTTCCTGGGTGGAATTTTATTCGAGTCAACTACCAGAAATGTATGGACTATCGTGTCAACCTTTGTAGCCTTTACTATGCGGGCCAGTATAGAATACGTCTGGTCAGAGCGCACGTATTCGGTGCGTTCTAAGGCTACAGACGGTTCTCCGGTTCCGAGTCCGACTATTACGTCTACGCCGGGATTGGCTTCTAGGGTTTGCGCCACTCGTCCGCCCCAAAAGCTGTCAAGTCCTGTTACCAGTATTCTTCGTCCCACCGTTGCCCTGTCCGTCTTCGTAATTACCCGAACCACACACTGCGACGATCACGCAGCATCTCATAAAGAGTCTCTTGTATATATCCCCGGATGCGTTCAGCTTCTTCCATTACCTTACCCTTGGAGTAGCGTTCCTGGTCCGGTGGTACATCGAAAGTGATAGGATCCAGTACCTTCAGTTTGAACTTTGTAGGAAAATAGCATACAGAACCAAGTATCGGACCAAAAACCAGGTGGTTAAGGGTTATCGGATAATATGGAACATTGAGCATTTTCGCTATTGCCGGTATGCGCAATAAAACAGGCATAGATTCTTCAGCACCCACAACAGCTATTGGTATTACGGGTACCCCGGCCCTCATCGCAATTTCAACGAATCCGCCCCTCCCAAAACGCCGCAAACGATATCTGTCGGTGTAGGTTTTGCTTGGGCCCTTTGTTCCCTCCGGGAAAACCAAAGCCAACTGCTCCTGATCGTGCAGGAGTCTGTAAGCATTGTCAGGATGGGCGGTTACTCCGCCC
The DNA here is from genome assembly GCA_023379935.1 of Actinomycetota bacterium. Taxonomy (GTDB): domain Bacteria; phylum Actinomycetota; class Acidimicrobiia; order Acidimicrobiales; family JAMCPD01; genus JAMCPD01. Next base: position 38,022 of record JAMCPD010000024.1, read on the forward strand.
AATCTTGCCCACATTGTACCTACAGTCGGCAAGGTTCTAAAGAAATAATCAGCCAGGCCATAGACCGGACGTCCGAGTTCTTCTTCAATACCATGCATTATGATAGGTGCATCAGGTGGTATAGCTCCCGCATGGTTGGCGACCAGCAATGCTCCGCCTGTTTGCGGTATTTTTTCCAGACCCTCCCATTCAGCTCTAAACCACCACTTGTACAGACCTCCCCCTATTTTTCGAATGATACTGCGCATGTTATCAGACCTCCCCCATTCGTCTACATCGGACAGTCTGGGATCTTCTGGAGGCGGCTCAAAAAACTGGCGCGGCAACGGCACTAGGGCACCTTTTTCAGTTTTCGCTGTTGCTCTTGGTCTTATTTCCACTAAAGAATATACTATCAGTATTGCCGGTATGTTGTTATGGTTGTCCTATGCCAACCATATCATAGTACCAAATTGGCCAATATCCAACAGTAGTTCCCGTATGTGCTGCTTGGATAATGGTGTTGACGCCATATGGGCCTGAGCCGACATACATTACCACATGGTCAATTCCGGCTGCACCTGATGTACCGCTAAAGTTATAAAATATTAAATCTCCCGGTTGTATTTGTGAAAGGGACACATGGGTCATTTCTTGATACTGGGTAGCTGCAAAATGTACCAGAGAAACCCCGGCTTGTGCCCATGCCCACATTGTCAGACCGGAACAGTCAAACCCGACGCCGGGTGTTGCTCCACCCCAGACATAAGGGACTCCAATTTGGCTTTCTGCCGCTTTAACGGCTATAAGCCCGGCTGAACTTGGTGGTAGAGGTGTCGGAGGAGTTATTGGTGCAGATGGCATTGTGCCGGCTGCCTGTGATGCTGAATCGGCATCTTGGGCAGCTTGTGAGGATTGAGATGGGTCCACTCCTTGGGCAACTTGAGCTGCAGCAGCCGCTTGAGCTGCAGCCGCTTGAGCGGCTGCCAAACTGCGAGCTTGTTCCGCACGCAGCCTGGCTTGTTGGGCTAACTGTGTTTCACGGGCAGCCAACAAGGTTGCCAAGTGCCCTTTTACATGCGAAAGCAGAGACTGTTCTGCCGCTGATTGGTTCATTGCGGCACTGCGGGTTGTGCTAAGTGATATAAGTTCTGTTTGATCTTGAATCTTCGCCTGTTGCAGTTGTTTGGTGACTTGGAGAAGATGACGTTGACTTTCTTGGAAGGCAGTCAGCTCTTTTGCCAGCTGCCCTGTTATTACGTTTGCATATTCATTGCGTAAAATGGCTTGGTTTATAGAGTGAAAGTCGGTATTGTAAAATGATGTTTCAGGTGCATCCGCAACAAAAGCCTCGACTACACTTTGTATAAGCCGACTGTGGGTGAAGTTGACTTTTTTGCGAGCAAGTATGAGTTGGCTGTTTTCTTTGGCCAAAGCAGCTTTTGTGGCGTTGTAAGCAAGAGAAGTTTGATAGTACTGCTGGTTTAAACTGGTTAAACTTGTATTATACTGCTCTACCTGGGCTTGGATTTGAGTGAGTTGTGGCTCAATCCCATTTATGGCTTGGTTATCTTGGCCTATCTGTTGTTGAAGACTGTTTATGGATGTAGGTGAAGCCCCAGCAACGGTTATAGTGCCAAGTATTGTTGTTGTGAATAACGTTGTCGTCAGCATTACTGTTGATAGTATGGTTGCTGACAAGATGCGCAACAATGTCTGTCCTACCACAGTTCGTACCACGATTATTTTCCTCATTATTAACCACATTAGCAACATCTATCACTTTGTCAACACTAGCAACACTAAAAGTGGCAATTTAATCAAATAACAGCTATTCTTACTTGCTGTAATCCTATGCACAAGAGTGTAACCACTAAATATGGCAGATTAAACGGAGTAGTAGAGGGTGATCTCATGGTATTCAAAGGTATACCTTATGCTCAACCGCCCGTAGGTGATCTTAGATTCTCCCCTCCTTTGGCACCCGAGCCTTTTTCAGGCATGAAAGATGCCAGCCAGTTTGGTTTTTTGGCACCTCAATCCTCTGCTGCTCAAGTTATGATTTTACCGGGTGATCCGGGAGAATCAAATGAGGATTGCTTGACTTTAAATATATGGGCACCACTACATGCATCGCAGTCAGAACCGCTACAGTCTAGTCAGACTGTAGCGCCAGGGGGTGAAAAACTGCCTGTTATGGTTTGGATCCACGGCGGAGGCTTTGTAGGTGGATCTGCCGTCAGTTCCATATATGACGGGCAATATTTGGCATCCCGCTGTGGTGTGGTGGTTGTAACCATCAACTACCGCTTGGGTGTTTTTGGCTTTTTGGCTCATCCGGATTTAAGGGTTGGTTCAGATTCGGGCGGTGGTTTTTCCGGCAACTGGGGACTGTTGGATCAGCTGGCAGCTTTGTCGTGGGTTCATGATAACATTGAGTTTTTTGGTGGGGATGCCGATAACGTCACACTTTTTGGTGAATCTGCCGGAGCTATGTGTATAGCTTCCTTACTTGGTGCTAACGTTGGGCGGGGTCTTTTCAAGCGTGTAATTTTGCAAAGCGGACCTCCCATGTCCACTTCTTTGGCTTCCGCTGCGCAATATGCAGAACTATTCTGTAAACAACTGGGGTTAAAAAAGGTTGACAGGTCCGGCTTGTGTAGTGTAAGCACCGAAGAGATTTTAGAGGCACAACATACAGTGCTTATGGCAACAGGCGGAGATTTGACACTGCCTTTTCGTCCGGTTATCGACGGTGAACTGCTGGAGCACCCCACTCTTGATGCTTTGTCTCGCGGGCACGCAGGGGATGTAGAGGTTATGGCGGGAACGAATTTGGATGAAACCAATTTTTTTACCCTGAGCGATTCTCGTTTTTCTGACTTAAACGAAGATAAACTGGAACGTTTTGTTGCCAAGGCGTTGGATTCAATGAAAGCAAAGCACAAGAGTGGATCGGATGTTCAGCCGGCAGAGTTGATAGATGCCTATAGGCAGATAATAGCAGATGAGCAAGGCCACTGTTCTGTTGTAGACTTATGGTGTGCCATGACCACAGATTGGACATTCCACATTCCGACATCCAAGTTTTTGGAAATACAATCAGCTTGGCAAAAAAACTGCTATTCTTATCTGTTTACCTATCCTTCTCCGTTGATGGATGGAGTTTTAGGGTCCTGCCATGCTTTAGAGGTTCCCCTTGTGTTTGGGACATTTTCACACCCATTTCTTAGTCTGTTTACCGGAACAGGAGAGGAGGTAAGGAGACTATCAGAGCTTTTACAGGACACTTGGAGTGCGTTTGCAAGAAACGGTAATCCGTCAAATGATGCACTGGGGGAGTGGTATGCTTATGACAGAGATAAAAAGACTACTATGGTGTTTGGCAGTAGTTGTTATATTGAACAAGACCCGTTGGAACATCGCCATACTATTTGGCGAGATATTGACTTTTTACTGCCGGACCAAGTGAAATTAGAGCTTAAAACAGTCTGAACATGGCAGCGGTGGGCGGTACAATAGTCAATAACAGTGTTAACTGCAACGGTGCAGGAACTGGGGGCATAGCCCAACAGGTAGAGGCAAGGCGCTTAAACCGCCTCCAGTGAGGGTTCGAATCCCTCTGCCCCCACTATGTGAAGCCGCGAGATAAAGTTAATGTCTGGTTTGACCAACACAGTTGGCACTGTGTTGGCTCTCTGCATTTAGTCCATGTTCTGGCCCACGCTCCCAAGAAGGTAGTTAAAGTTGTACTTCGAATGTGGATTTAAGTTTTATTTTTAGCTTTTGAACGGGTTCTCGACTCTGATGCCGTTATAGTCTTGTCCGTCATTTAGGTCTTCCGATAGTATTCTATTGCAACCTGCGACCCGTGCTGCTTCGACAATAGTGGCATCCCAATATGAAATACCAAATCGCTTACAAGTTGATAATGTGGCAAACATTATGCTTTTAGTTGTATCTTGAACAGTAAATCTTAGAAATGACTCTATGAAATCGCTGGCTTGCTTGTGCGTCAGCCGATCATGCTTTGTTGCACGCGTAGCTTGTACAAAAAATTCCTGGAGCACTTGGACTGAAATTCGAACTTTCTTATCTGCTAGGGTTTTTTAGTAAGTTTCGACTTTTCTCTTTCGTTCACATCTATGGGCACGTGCACTTGACTAACCGATTAGAAAAGGAGTCGCATGTATGCGTAGTTACGGCCAGCTAAGCAATGGAACGATACCAGATTTTCACGCTGGGTCGTGCCGGATTAAATCAGACGGAGATAGCTGGATACGTAGAGGTTGTTGACTGATTGCTGTTTGCTTTCCGGTTAGTTGCATGGTACTTATAGCGGCTATGCTGTTTATATGGTTACTTTTAAACAACTTCTTAGCGATCTAGTTTTGGAACAAGATGAGTTTTTTGCTATGGTTGGGTCACTTCGGCCTTCTGATCTGGATATCCCCACACCGGCACAAGGTTGGATGATCAGGGACCAAATTAGTCATATAGCTTTTTTTGATGAAGTGGCGGCTATTGCATTAATTAATCAATCGCATTTTGAGGAGGTAAAGGCAGAACTGATGACTAAACAAGATCCTATGGAGGTGCATTTAGATAAAGGTCGAAGCATGAACGCTGTTCAGCTACTTGATTGGGGGATCAAAGCGCGTAACTTTTTGGATGATTCCCTATTATCGTGTGACCAGTCATCCAGAGTTCCTTGGTTTGGCAGTTCTATGAGTGCAATGTCTTTCGCTACTGCCAGGTTGATGGAAACTTGGGCTCACGGTCAAGACATTGCTGATGCAATGGCTGAGACAAGATTACAAGTTGAAAGATTGCCTACTGCCAGGCTTAAACACATAGCTGAGCTTGGTGTTAGGACACGTCCGTTTTCATATATGGCCAATGGAGCAGAACCCCCAACCGCTGATATCAGAGTGGAAATAAAAGGTCCGCAAAATGAGTTATGGGAATGGGGGAAAGCGGATGCAGAAGATGCCATTATTGGATCGGCTGTCGGCTTTTGTCTTGTGGTTACCGCACGGAGACATATAGATGATACCGATGTAATAGCTAGGGGTCCATTGGCGATTGAATGGATGAATATAGCTCAGACATTTGCAGGACCGCCGGGAGCCAGGCGTCTTCCGGGACAGTTCCCATGGCTTTTTTATTCGCTATACCCTGCAGTAACATCGCCGCCAAGATCGTCGGCAGACTCTGAGCCAGCATCACCTACAGACTCCGAGTCGACCGGTTGAGCAGGTTCGGGCGGAGGAGTGACAAGTTCAGGCGGACTCTGTACAAACAGGGATTTTAGCATACCAGGGTGTTTTACTGAGAGTGCTACGATCCAGGCGATACCTGCTACGCAGAGGACAACTCCACCAACCTCTACGGCAACGGCACCCGAATGCCCCGGATAGGCCAGCCATAGATATTCTTGACCAAAACGTATAAATCCCCACAGTGTAGCCGCTATAGCAGTTATAAGTCCCGGCGGTTGCCGGTTTGAGCGTTTTTCCACCCAAAGTAAGATCCCAAAAATAATAAATGTATCAATAGATTGAAAGATAGGTACAGGCAATCGTTTGCCAATTTGGCCGGCATAGTACATGCCAAACCATTGATGTGTCGGGTGTCCACCTCCTGCAATCATCAACTGAGGACCCAACAGTCTTCCTATGGCCCAAGAAGCAGCCAGCACCGGCATAACAAGGTCGAGTCCCTGTAAAGTTGGCAACTCCGGACATCGTTTGTGCAGTAGGAAAATACCACATGCCATGCCAAATACCAGACCACCGAAGGAAGAAAGTCCACCATGCCATATTTGCGGCATTTGAAGTGGATAATGCAGATAAAAACTGAAGTTAGCTGCTATGTGCACTATTCTGGCTCCGATTACAGCAGCAACTATTATCCATATGAATGCTCCGGTAAGCCATTGCCAGGGATAGTTGTTTCTTCTGAGTCGCCGTTCAAAGTAGCGAAAAGCAAATAAAAAGGTTACGGCAAGCCCAATACCATAGGTATGCAACTGTAGGGAACCTATGTGAAATACAACTGGAATCGGTTTCATCTATAGAACAAGATTATAATTGAAGGACGCCTACAAGGTTAAGGACGCCCGGCTCCCACTAAATTGGAGTACCAGATAGAGGTAATCATTACGTTTGTTCCGGTGTTTTCCGCTTGAATCATCTGACCCGGACCTACATACATAGTCACATGACCGATATATCCACCATAGGAGTAAAACAACAGATCACCGGGTTGCAGCTCAGACATTGAAATATGAGTTATGTCGGCATACTGCATTGCGGCAGAGTGCGGAAGAGAAACACCAGCTTGCGCCCATGACCACATTGTCAGACCGGAACAGTCAAATCCTACCCCAGGTGTTGCTCCACCCCATACATAAGGGACTCCTATCTGGCTTTCTGCCGCTCTCAAGGCTATGAGGCCTTGAGTATCGGGACCTAAAGCGGTTGGATTGGCAGGAGCTAAAATCTGGGAAGCCCATCGTGACTGACCCGCTGCTTGAGCTTGTTGAGTTTTTTGAGCAGTAATTTGATTTACCAAGTTGGCCAATTTTTGATTAATTCCGGCAAGCAAAGCACGTTGATTAGCTATATTGGCCTGACCGGCTGCCATCATGTTCTTCAAATTAGCCTCTTCGGATTGTTGAGCTTGTTTAGTAGCTTGCAGTTCTTGCTGAGCACTGTTTAATGCACGTCTCGCCTGTCCCAGTTGAGCTATTGAGTTGTTCATACTTCCCGTAGTTACCTGCATGAACTCTTGGCGCAAGGTTGCTTGTTCAGCGTTGGAAGTTGAAGTTATGCCCGACGTTGTACTGGTTCCACCCTGTATAAAAGCGTTGATTACTTCTTGTGACAGATCGCTGGTTTCTTTTGCGACCTGGCGGCGGTCTTGGATTAGCTTATTTTGGTTTGCGCTAAGTTGTTGATTGGTTTGCGCTAAATGGACATTTACCTGGTTATACTGCTCATTTTCTACCTCAAACTGGCTTTTTAAGGCAGCTATTTTTGATACTATATCGGCGGCTTCTGCTTTTAAAGTTGTTGTAGAAGTCGCATAAGCCATTCTAGCCGGCAGTAAAGTACCTGCTAGGGGAGCTATCAATGTGGCGACTAATCCTACTTTCCCAGTCATCAACCACCGTTTATATGTTGAACCAGATTTCCCGGTTGCCTTTCTTGTTGAGGCGTTGGTTACGTATCTCACAATAGGTATAGTGTCTATCAGAGTTTGCATAGTCTTGTCAAGTATTGTAGAAATATTTAATATATGTCCACGTCAAAACGGAACTTTATTCAAATGACACGTGAAGAGATAGATGAATTCATTCACGAAATTCATAATATGTCCTTGGCAACGATAGCTGCCGATGGTCGCCCTCATCTGGTGGCGATGTGGTATGGATTCATCGGCAACGAGTTAGCCTTTTGGACTTACAGGAAATCTCAGAAAGCAGTCAACTTGAGGCGTGATCCGAGACTATCCTGTCTCATAGAAGGTGGCCTCAACTATCAACAGCTAAAAGGGGTGGAGTTGGTGGGAACTGGGGTAATCTTAGAGGATCCGGAGATTGTCCGGGAGGTAGGGGAGAGTGTTTACCGGCGCTATATGGGTGTTTTAGATGATAATGGTAAAGAGGTTGTAAAGCGTATGGGGCAAAAGCGTGTTGCGGTTCGTATCGATGTTGACCATGTGGTATCCTGGGATCACTCCAAATTAGCCGATACCTCAAGTGCTTAGAGTATAACTGATAAGTTTTAATTCAAGCGCAGATGATGTTCAATTTTGCTATTTATAAGTTTTACGTTTAATATCTAAAGTTATGTCAGAACGAAGTAGAGATTTACCGCGCAGATCATGTTTAGCAGTTCCGGGTTCCAGCGAACGATTTTTGGAAAAAGCTCCCGGGATTGAAGCCGATATGAGCTTTTTAGACCTTGAAGATTCGGTAGCACCACTAGAGAAAGAAGCAGCTCGCTCCAAGGTCATAAATGCCATAAAGTCACTTGATTGGGACGATAGAGTGCTGTGTGTAAGAGTAAACGGTTGGGATACCAAGTGGACTTATCAAGATGTGATAGAGGTAGTTGGTAACGCAGGGGAGCGCCTGGATGAAGTAATGTTGCCAAAAGTTTCCTCCGCATCAGAAATAATCGCTTTGGACTTACTCCTTACTCAAATAGAAGCCAATGCCAAGTTACCTGCCGGACACATTGGGATTGAAGCTCAGATTGAGACGGCACAGGGTTTGATCAATGTTGAAGAGATATGCGCGGCCTCCTCTCGTCTTGAGGCAATAGTTTTTGGACCCGCAGACTTTGCTGCTTCAATAGAGATGCCTGTTTTGACAGGGGGAGTTGAAATACCCGATTATCCGGGTGACCACTTCAACTATGTTTTTTCAAAAATATTAATGGCCGGCAGGGCAAACTGTATACAGGTAATAGACGGGCCTTATCTGAAAATTCGTGATATTGAGGGCTTGAGAGCTTATAGCCAACGTTCGAGAATATTAGGTTATGATGGCAAATGGGCGCTCCATCCTGATCAGGTTCAACTGCTAAATGAGGTCTTTTCCCCGACTCAAGAACAGTTTGATCGTGCATCAGACATCGTGGAGGTATACAAAAATGCGACAGAAACAGATCGCAAGGGTGCTGTAATGCTTGGAGACGAGATGATAGACGAAGCCAGTCGCAAGATGGCTTTGAAGTTTTTATCACGCGGTGAACGAGCCGGGTTGGTGCGATCTAAAACTTGAAAGTCCCACCCGTGATTAGCTTCAATTCTCAGCCGGATGCATCTTGGACAAGTTTTCGTGCTATGACCTTTAATGCCAAAATTTCATCGGCCCCCTCAAAGATCGACAGTACTCTGGCATCCACAAAATAACGACTCACATCAAACTCTTCAGCGTAACCCATTCCTCCATGTATCTGGAGGGCTTCTCGTGTTACCCATTCTGCCGCTTTGCATACGTATGCTTTTAACATCGACGCTTCAAGTGAACCGGAGTTTTCTGCCATTAGTCTGGCTACTTTGTAAGCAAACTGTCTGGATGCTTCTATCAATATTGTCATACGGGCTAGCTTTACCTTTGTAAGTTGGTATGCAGCTATCGGCATTCCAAATACAATACGTTGTGATGCATATGACTGTGCAGCTTCGTATGCTGCTTGCATCAATCCTATTGCTCTGGCAGCAGTTTGGAGGCGACCATTTTCAAATCCCTGCATTTGCAGGTAAAAACCTCGCCCGAGCGCTTTCTTGCCGCCTATTAAACACTCGTCGGGAACCCACCAGTTGGATAAGGATATTTCGTAAGAGTGCATTCCCCTGTAACCAATTGTATCAATTGCCCTACCTTCTAAAATTCCCTCTGTTTTATCAGGGTTTGTTTGGGTAAAGCGAAAGCCGGTCCCCTTGCCGCGAGGTTTTGGCACTATAAACATTGAAAGTCCGCGATGGCCTTTGGAGCGATCTGGATCAGTCCTTGCCAGCAGCATAAGAACATCAGCTCTGGCGGCAAAAGTACACCAAGTTTTTACACCGTTTATTATCCACCCCTCATCGCGTTCCTCACCGTCACGGACACTGCGATCATTGTTCCCGGCAAAGTTTGCGGGTGTAGCCGTAGTTATTATGTTGGCTACATCAGAACCGAAGTCCGGTTCTGTTACGGCAACTCCGACCATAGTTTCTCCGTTGGCCAGGCGGGGGAGCCAGGTTTGCTTCTGTTCTTCAGTCCCCCCTTGGACTAGGGCACGAGTTAATATCTCGGGTCTTGTGATAAGTGATCCGCCTGCTCCAAGCGATGCCCGGGAAAGTTCTTCTGTCGCTATGACCATACCTAAGTAATCGCTTTGGTTGCCTTGTGCGAATCCCGAGTACTCTTCCGGAACCGACATGGCAAACCCGCCGATTTTAGCTACACCGGATATTATTTCTTCAGGTATATCCATATTTTCCCGATGTATCCGTTGTGCAACGGGGATGATTTTTGCGCTTGCAAACCTGTGAAAGGTCTCTTTCAACATTTCAAAATCGGGATCTAAATGAGCTGGGAATGTTTTCTCAGCAAGATCGGCCAGAAACGTAGGGGAGCGATAGGTAGACAAAAAGTCATGTATAGGATGTGTCCACCCTTCCTCTACCCCCCACAACTTTTCTCTCCCAAGAGTGCAGCTCAGTAGCTCGCTTATCACTTGTGCTCCAAACGCAGAGGTGAGCTGTGCTTCAGTCTCTCCTTTTTCTCCGTATTCCAAGAGTGCCTCTGCCATTTTTATCCCGGCGGCGCAATGAGCTAAGTCATATTCGACTACCTGGTGATTGTCAAAGTCTTGATTGGCAGCATACTCGTTTGCTAAATTGAGCGTTGCTTGGCGCAAAGTTTTTTCGGCGAGTTCTAATGCAATTCGTGTATTTTTTAAAATTTCAGTCACAAGACAAGATTACCTGCGGGCAATGATTGTTACAAGCGGTGGCAGCACTATCGGATCGTTACCCGGATCAACATCCGTCAAAGAGGCCAAATAGTCAAAAACCGGCCCTTGACCTATACCAGCCTGTGCTTCTGCCCAAGCATCAATCAGCTCTAATCCGGCCTTGGTGGCCAACTCTGGCAGGAAGGCACCTACGTCTGGGTGAGGTACGTTGGGCATGGTAAAGGGCTTTCCTCCTATTCGACCGGCAGAGGTAATGGGTTCTTGAGCTACCACCCACTTGCTTGGGTGGACAGACTGAGCCATGCGTTTTAGTACCCTCAAAGGATCGGACACATACATTAGTAAAAAACGACAGAAGGCAAGATCGACTGTCTGAGGAAGAGCAAGGTCTTCACCTGACTGGGTAATGGCTATTACCTGACTATAGGATGAAGCGGCTTTTGCCACAGCGTCACGGGCTAAAGGATTGTGATCAACGGCGTATACCCTACCAAGGGGACCAACCAACTTTGCCAGAGCTATGCTAACATCGCCACCCCCCGCACCTACATCAACACAGGACCATCCCTCCTTTATTCCGAGTCGTTCCAATGCGGTAGCCAATGGGCGACGATACACATCATTGCGTAGGTCAAGATGTGGTTCTTGGTATGATTCCGGTTCGGTCATATCTTGGATTCTAGTCTGTTGCGGCATGGAGGTTGATTAGTTTCCTCCGTAGGTTTGCTAATACGGTTCATTAAAAGCTAGTCTAGTGGAATGCGTGTTACCATGTTACTTTGTGATGCTGTTCAGGTAGCAGAAGGAAAACTTTATATATTAGGTGGCGGTTGGAGTTTGACTGGCCCCGGTCCGTCTCCTTGTGCTGTCGCAATGAAGATAGAGGTTGACTGGAATGAAGCGCAGGATTCTCACAGTTGGGAGCTTGCCATTGAGGATGCCGATGGGCAACCCGTATTAATCCAAACCCCACAAGGTGAGTTCCCCGTAAAGGTCAACGGTGAGTTTCAGGTCAATCGCCCGCTGGAAGCCCCCAAGGGTAGTCCAGCTGACGTAGCACTGGCTGTGAATTTTGGGCCTTTACCTCTCAATCCGGGAGGACGCTTTATTTGGCGGCTATCCATAGACGGTATTTCCGAGCAGGATTGGACGGTTGCCTTCACTACTCGCTCTGCCTTTGGCGATAGTCCGCCTGGTGGAACCGGTGGTGGACCATTTTGGGAAAAAGGCCCTGGTGAAGGAGGATTTGGTGGACTACCGGATGATTGGCAAAATGGTGGTGATATGCTATGAGTGTGCATGAACGTCCCTTTGGAAGATGTTTAGAAGATTTTGTGGTTGGTGACATCTATCGTCACTGGCCGGGAAAAACCATTACAGAATATGATGACCATCTATTTTGTATGATTACAATGAATCATCACCCTTTACACACAGATGAGTGGTTTGCCGCCTCTCAAACTGTTCATGGTAAGAATGTTGTGGTGGGAAACCTTGTTTATTCAATAGCTCTTGGTATGAGTGTTCCCGATGTAAGTGGGGCTGCTATTGCCAATCTGGAGGTGGAATCACTTATTCACAAAAATCCCACCTTTCATGGCGATACCATCTATGCTGAAACTAAAGTTTTGGATGCAAAAGAGTCCTCATCTAAGCCTGATAGAGGCATAGTCACAGTAGAGACTAGAGTTTTCAATCAGCGTGGAGATGAGGTATGTTATTTCAAGCGTAAGGTCATGGTGTGGAAGCGTGAGTATCTGCCTCCCAGAAAACGGCCATACCCGGTTGATGTGTAGGGTGGTTTTGCGACAATGCCCAAGATTGCAGTGTCTGAAATAATAGCTGATGTTGTCGTAGTTAGCACAGATGTCCATCCTGACCCGAGAGGAACTTTTGCTGAAACCTATCGTCGCAGTTGGTTTAGCCTGGGTAGGGAGATGGTACAAGCTAATCTTTCGCGTAAGCAGGCAGGATCAGTTGTAGGTCTCCACTACCATTTGCACCAAGCGGACTACTGGTATGTAGTGGCCGGTCATGCAAGAGTTGTACTGCATGATTTGCGAGAGGGTTCTCCGAGTGTGTCTAAGACAATGCACTTGGATATGGAGGCTCACAAGAATCTTGGTGTATTCATACCTCCTGGCGTAGCACACGGTTTTGCTGCCGTATCAGACATAACCCTTGTCTATCTAGTTGATTCCTACTACAATCCCGCCGATGAACTGGGGGTAGCTTGGGATGATCCTGATATAGCGGCTGATTGGCTGGTTGAGTCCCCTGTTGTCTCAGAACGGGACAAGACGAATCCTTGTGCCAGCCGGCTTGATTCAAGATACCGTCCTATTTATGCTATGAGGATGCCCGGGTAGTTTATTGCTGGTTCAGTTGCCGTCGGTTGCCAGATCCAGGTGACACATCTGGATTTTTTCGCCTAACGATACCACCCAGTGTAGTAATTGCTATAAACTTTTAAGTATGTTGTGTGTTTGTAAAGACTTAATTGAACAGGGTTAACCGATTAGCTAAATGGTGATTTTACTAATACTGTTTGCTGTTTTGATACTGCTTAGCTTATTTGCTTGGTTATATAACAGGTCATCAAATTCAAAAGACATTGCTATTGAAAAGCATGAACGTGAGATGCAGTTGCTGCGCCACATGGTGGAGAACTCTCATCAAGGCATGCAAGGCACATCATCTGAGCAAGCGGCGGCTGGATATGATGGTCTGAACAAGTATGGAGGATTAAGCGAACAGTTTGGATCACAAAATAAGTATAAGAGGATAGGCGGGTTTAGGAAATTTTTGCGTCATGATCCTTCGTTTAAGATAAGCAAATTAGGAGGTGCAGTTTTAGCGATAGTCGTGGTGGTGCTATTGGTCATTACGGGCATAAAGCTTATTGGATCCTCGACATCTGCTACACCGGCAGGTTCTTCGACTCCTGTCACATCGAAACCTTCCGGCGATAAGGCTATCTCAGGCAATAAAACGGCCACAACAAGGCCTGCGGTCAAAACCAAACCCAAAGCCTCTTCAACCAAGAACAATCCCAAGACTACGGTTACCAAAAAGAGCGTTTCTTTGATCTCCTTCAACTCAGCTACCGCGCAGTATTCGATTCCCGGATCAACTTTTACTTTGACGGTTGATACCACAGGACCTTGTTGGATCGAGGTGACACAAGGTGTTGGTGGATCTCAACTATGGCAAGGAACATTAGTCAACGGACAGTCCCGCTCATTTGCTGCCTCTACTCCTTTGTGGATACGCATGGGGGCTGTTCCTGAGGTGCAACTTTTAGTAGATAATGTTCCAGTTGCGTTGCCTCCCGGTTCTCCTACCGTTTATAATGCAGTATTTTCGCCGTCTTGAACTTTAGCTTGTATTGATCAAAGTATATCGTTAAACAGTTACCCAGCTACGGTCTATCACACCGCCACATCCACCACGGAGATCGTTCTGTTGAACTTCTCTAGCCTGTTTCTCATGGCTGAGGCTATGGAGGTCACAGCATGCTCTTTTACCTGTGCTTCTTGGGCACCAACCTGCTTACGTACCCATGTGTTGCTAAGACTCGATACGTAAGACATTAAAGCATATTCTGTTAAAGCATAGCGCTCATCTAAATCACGGAATATTTCAGTTCTGTTTGTACTACTGTAGTGTCGCACAATTAGGTAAGCGGTTGTGATATAATTGTATTATGTATTATGAACAATCCTGCTCTCGCTCTATAAAATTACGAATGCTTAACGCATGACACTCCTGAAGCAATCACCGATTAAAACTGGGACACTACACCGGGTGATTTTTCGAGCGTATTTGGTCAACTAACCCAAAGTAGACCTTAAGCCGTTTGTGTGTTCCATTCCGTAGGTGTCACCACAACTACATTCTTTTGAACCGCCAGTTTTTGAGCTAACTCATCAATAGATGCTCCCACTGCACAAGCCACGCATACTTTTCCCGTAGCTTGTCCTAAAAGCTCGGCTCTGCGTAAAGAACGCTCAATATCGTTTACATCAATTCTCGATGAAACCTCAGCTACAATATAAACCGAAACTTTATCGTCTTTGCCAATAGCGGAATGCACCGCATCTGCAAGCAAGATGTCACAACGGAAATCATCCTCAGCACCGGCCTTGGTAAGTAAACTGTCGAGATCTCCTCTATTGATAAGGTGTACTTGACGAAATCCTCGACTGGCAAGGTATGCGGTTGCTTTCTCTCGCCATTGCGATTCAAAGTAACCACCTTTGAGTTGACCAATGTCATTCCCGTAGCGCTCAGCTATCTTTTCTATGCGGCTAAGACGGCTCTCGTGGCGTTTGGAAACCTCCACCAATTCGGCCAAAGTCGACTCATGGCGCTCAGCTATCTTTTCTATGCGGCTAAGACGGCTCTCGTGGCGTTTGGAAATCTCTATTAGCTTTTCAAGTTTGTCATCCATTGATGCAACTTTTTCAGGAAGCTCCAAAAGCCTCTCCGACAACACTACAGCCCGCAACTCTTCTGCCAGACTTGGGTTTTGCCGCATTTCAGTAATTATTTCTAGGGTATTCACTACTTCTCCTTTTACTTTATTATACT
This sequence comes from Actinomycetota bacterium, assembly GCA_023379935.1. Classification (GTDB taxonomy): domain Bacteria; phylum Actinomycetota; class Acidimicrobiia; order Acidimicrobiales; family JAMCPD01; genus JAMCPD01. The sequence goes on from JAMCPD010000024.1 coordinate 53,072, forward strand.
GCCACCTTGACAGCTAAAGCAAACATATCAGAGGGGTATGACAGTTAGATGGTTAAACAACAATGACTAGGCATTAATTGGCTTAGGTCAGATTGTCTATAGTTATCATAGTGTTTGGAAAACCGGCACTATGTCAGGCCATAGGAGTGTGGGCCAGAGCCTTATCAGAGTGCATAATTATGCAAATACAGCAGGTTCTAACGTGGAAAATAGGAGCACAAATCCAAGCTCATGGACACTAAAACAGGTTTATGTACAGTTTTCGAATACTGACCACGCTCATAGGTAGTCGCGCACGAACCAACTGAGGTATTAATCTCATAACCGGTATCACTCCTAAAACCGTACACACGAATCTGAGATCGAAACCGAATCCAATATAAAAGCCAACACAAAAGCCTCCTGTTTCCAAGCATCGTAACGTCCCGATGGTCCATGGTGACCGGCTCCCATTTCACATTTAAATATAATTTTGCCGGGATAGTTGGAGTGACGAAGCTTAGCTACCAATTTTGCCGGCTCCCAGTAACCTACCCTTGGATCGTTAATTCCTGCTGTTATCAGCATATCTGGATAATGACCGGTGTTGTTTTTAGATGGTTCAACACCAAGGTTACCAGCAGGATCGTATCTGTCCGACAGATTGTCGTAAGGTGACCACTTCTTGATCCATTCGTATGCCTTAGGGTCGTCTTTGGGGTTACCCCACTCGTCCCATTCGGTTGCGGTAAGAGGTAGGGTGTCATCCATCATTGTAGTCAAGCAGTCCACAAAGGGGACCTCTGCAACCACGGCTTTCCACAAGGAGGGATCAAGGTTAACCGCTTGGGTTATGGCTGCTCCTCCGGCACTTCCACCCCTGATAACCAGCTTGTCTCTTGATGTCCAACCCTGTTTTATCAGGTGTCTCCCACATGCCACAAGGTCATCAAAAGTATTATGTTTATGTTGCAGTTTACCCTCTTGATACCACCTTCTCCCCATTTCGCCGCCGCCGCGTACATGAGCAATGGCATATATAAATCCTCGATCCAGCAAACTCAAGCGTGAAGAGGAAAAGATGGGATCAGTGCTTATCTCGTACGCCCCGTAGGCGTATAACAAAGTGGGCGAGCACAGATTGTCATCATGCAGATCTTTCCGGTAGGCAACTGATATCGGGATTGCAGTACCGTCTTTGCTGGCAGCAGTTATTCTGTCAGTTTGGTATTTTTCCGGATCGTATCCCCCTAATACCGCTTGGCGTTTACGAAGGAATGAGGTATGCTTCAAAAAGTAATAGTCGTAAACCGACCAGGGGGTTACAAGTGAGGTATATTCATAACGCAAAACATTAGAGGTTGCTTCAGGGTTGGGCCCAATTATACAGGTTGAGACAAGCTCAGGTCGATCAATGATAACTTCCCGACCAAGTCCCGATTCCTCATTGTTTGAAGTTTGCATCACTACTATCTGCAGGTAACCCCCGCTGCGTTCATGGATAACCAGATAATCCGCGAATACCTCCATCTGTTCTATGCGAATACCGGGTCGATGGGGCACAAGTTCTATCCAGTTTTGAGGATTATATCGATCCGGGTCATCAACCGGAACTCTCATAATACGAAAGTCCGCTGCGTTGTAGTTGGTCAGTATCCACAACTCTGTCAAGTGATGTTCCACTGAGTATTCCATACCTTCTTGCCTCGGCGCCACGACTGAGAAGCCTTTTTCAGGGGCGTTTGCATCTATTATCCAGACCTCGCTTGTTGTCTTGGACTCTAAGTTCAAAAATATATAAGTGTTATCTTTGCTCTTGGAGCAGCTTAAGTAGTACCTTGGGTCGTTTTCCGTCCAGAGAAGCTCATCGGTTTCAACAGTACTCCCCAAGCGGTGTCGCCACAGTTGATATGGACGCAATGTTTCATCCAGTTTCGTATAAAAAAAGGAGCTGCTGTCGTTTGCCCAGGCTAGAGAGTAAGATGTTTCGGATATCGCAAAAGGCAGTTCTAACCCTGTTTCCAAGTCCTTTACCTTTAACTCAAAGACTTCATTGCCGGTGTTGTCCAGCGAATACGCCAAAAATCGATGGTTGGGACTCGGCTCAAATACCCCAATACCGCAGTATCCTTCACCGTTGCTTAGCTCGTTCTGGTCTAAAATAATCTCTTCCGTCTCTTTTTTGAGCTCTTTTGTCAAGGTTCCGCCTGTGGAGGTTTCCTCTGTTGCAGTTTCTACGGCGGGCTTTCTATAGTACACAGGGTAGCTTTTGCCTTCAAAAGTACAACTGTAATAAAGCCAGTTACCTCTTTTTACCGGAACAGTGCGATCGTTTTGAGCTATTCTGTTCTTGATCTCTTCATAAAGCCTCTCCTCTGACTTTCTCAGGTGTGCGTTAGCCGCCTTGGCATAGAGGTTCTCCTTTTCTAAGTAGGCTATGACCTCAGGATCAGCTTGATTTCTCAGCCAGTACCAGTTGTCGGTACGGCTGTCGCCATGTGCGGTTATCACAAAAGGGTGTTTGGCGGCCAAAGGGGGATTGATATTCTCATCTGCAGTTGTGGACATTAAAGTAGCATTATACCAGTTCATATCCAAGACCAACCGGTATCCCACAAGCTCACTCAGGAAAAACATGTGTAATCAAAAAGATCATAATATATTTACAGCACCGGTAGTTCTCGATGTCCCCCTTTGTTGTGATCAACATGGAAACGAAGTTGATGTGCTCATTGAGCATGGCAATAGCTCGCTGCCGTGGTGGCAAAGTTTGGACCATCAGCCAATAAAGATTTTCACTTGTCTTTAAACAAGGCGCGGGATTCTATACAGTAGGTAACCCAGCGGTGAACCTTGACTTGTCTGTAGTGGGAGCGAGTCAGACAGACAAAGTGGTGCTAAAGCGGTTCTTTGGTACGAGACAGATTCTATTTCGTGTTTAATTTATTTTTTTCTGCTTGACTAGTAGCATTTTATTTGTTACTATGTAGATAGTGAAAATTATACAGGCTACCAACTTACAGGCTATCACTGATCAAGAGAGCGTTCCAACGGTCGCCGATCCGACGGAAAACCTCAACCTTGGCAGTTATAAACTTGGATGGAACGACAAAGAAAACTATGTGTTTAAACCCTCCAAAGGATTGAGCACAAAGATAGTCGAAGAGATCTCTTATATGAAAAATGAGCCAACTTGGATGAGAGAGTTCAGATTGTCGTCCCTACGCCGTTTTATGGCAAAGCCGATGTTACCATGGTTTGCCGTCAACATGCCTGAACTGGATTTTGATGATATTTACTACTACATAAAACCAACCGACCACCAAGTGGGCAGTTGGGATGATCTTCCGGATTCAGTTAAAAACACCTATGACCGTCTTGGTATTCCTGAGGCAGAGAGAAAATATTTAGCGGGTGTGAGTGCTCAATATGAGTCAGAAGTGGTATATCACCGCAATCGTCAAGAGCTCCAGTCCTCCGGTGTTATATTTTGTGATATGGGTACCGCCGTAGCGGACTATCCCGACCTGGTACGACAGTACTTTGCCACTGTTATACCTCCTGGTGACAACAAGTTTGCTGCATTGAACTCAGCTGTATGGTCCGGCGGCTCTTTTATTTATGTTCCCGCGGGAGTCAAAGTAGAGATGCCTCTTCAGGCATATTTTCGCATTAATGCACAGAATATGGGTCAGTTTGAGCGTACTCTAATCATTGCCGAGCCTGGCTCGGAAGTACATTACATTGAAGGTTGTTCTGCTCCGATTTATTCAAGCGATTCGTTGCATGCTGCCGTAGTAGAGCTTGTAGCCAAACCTGGGGCAAGGATTACTTATACCACGATTCAGAACTGGTCATCCAATGTCTACAATTTGGTGACCAAGAGAGCTCGTGCCGAAGCAGAGTCCCATGTTGCATGGGTAGACGGAAACATAGGGTCCAAGCTGACCATGAAGTATCCCTCAGTGTATCTTGTCGGTCCGAAAGCATCTGGCGAGGTGCTTTCAGTCGCTTATGCCGGGGCAGGGCAGCATCAAGATGCAGGTGCAAAAATGATCCATGCGGCTTCCGATACGACTTCTACAATAATTTCAAAGTCAATCTCCAAAGACGGTGGCAACACCACCTATAGGGGTCTGGTACATGTTGATGAAGGCGCAAAACATGCAAAGAGTTTCGTGCGTTGTGATGCTTTGATACTTGATGATAATTCAGTTTCACAAACGAAGCCTTACATGGAGGTAGGTGAGCAGGATGCCCAGATAGGACATGAGGCGACAGTTTCCAAAGTAGGCGATGATCAACTTTTTTACCTGATGTCAAGAGGGCTTTCAGAAGAACAAGCCATGAGCATGATTGTAAACGGCTTCATTGAGCCTGTTACCAAAACCTTGCCCATGGAGTATGCTGTTGAATGGAGCCGTTTGGTGGAGCTTCAAATGCAGGGCGCAGTAGGATAATAGGCGGTTCGGATAACATCGGTGTGGTTTGACAAGTTTTCCAAGTTACCCTTTCCTACGTCTGATTTAGAGGTATGGCGCTATAGCCGCATAGCCGAACTTGATCTGGATAAGTATCCACCGGCTTTTACTCCAAGCACATCCAACGCCTTTGTCCAAGCCCCTCTTGAACAGATAGAAAAGTTGGATACATTGGGACTTGTACCAAGTCTTGGACCTTTGGCTGGATTGGTTGTAAGCTATAACGGTTATATTGTCGACACTCAGATTTTTCCCGAAGGAGAGGGTTTTGATAAAAGGGGGCTGTCAATTGATTCTACCCCCGAAAATCACTCTCATCCCGATCGTCCTGAATTGGGCTTGAGCGAACTGGATACAGATGTATTCATGGAGTTGGCGAGTTCATCCTTAGCTGACACGCTTTTTATAAGAGCAACTTCTGCCACCGATGGCATACCAGCCCGCCCTGTGCTTATTGCGCATATTATAGATTCGACCAACGGAGCATCCTCCTGTTTCCCACACAGTATTATAGAACTGGAAGATGGTGCAAGTTTGACTGTTGTAGAAGCTTTTTTTTCCACCGGGCCGCTTAGTCACCAACCAACCGGTTCGCCGGCCTCTGGATTGGTGGTGCCGGTTGCCGAGATGAAGGTGGGAGATAATGCCAACTTAACCTACCTATCCTTGCAGGATTTAGCAGCCGACATGTGGGGGATTTCTTATCAAATCAGCCAGGTTGGCGGGGATGCCAACTTGCTCTCTTTCACCGGGTCTTTCGGTGGTTATTATGTCAGAACTATGACCGTATCTACGCTACTCGGGCCGGGGGGCATGTCGGAACTTTTGTCTGTTTATTTCGGCTCTGACAGCCAGATGCATGACTTTAGAACATTTCAATATCATGTCGGCGCTCATACCAGAAGCGAGTTGTTGTTCAAAGGGGCGGTTAAAGATACTTCACACTCCGTATATAGCGGGTTGATCAAAGTTCAAAATGGTGCCGTCGGGACAAACGCTTTTCAAACCAATCGCAACATCGTCTTGAGTCCCGGGGCAAAAGCCGATTCGGTACCGAATCTGGATATAAACGAAAATGATGTAAGTTGTTCGCACGCTTCAGCGGTAGGTCCGATAGACAAAGATCAACTGTACTATCTGGAGTCCAAGGGGTTATCCCCTAAAAGCGCGGAAAAACTAATAGTTGCAGGGTTTTTTAATGAAATTATAGATAAGAAGTTGCTGCAGCCCGCCAGTGGGTGGCTTAGAAAGAAAATTGCGGAGAAGCTATGAGTGACATTATAGAACTGTGCCAGCTTGGATCCCTCCTTGATGGTGTTCCAAAGCAGTTTGAACTTAGAGGGGAGGCAGTGATGGCATTACGATTAGGGGATACCGTTTATGTTTTAGCAGATCGTTGCAGTCATCAGGACTATCCACTTTCTAAAGGCGAGGTGGATGCCCATGAGCTTAGGATTGAATGCCCGGGTCATGGCAGTCTTTTTTCCTTGACAACCGGTGATGCGCTTACCCTCCCCGCCACCAAACCTGTGAAGGTGTATGAAACTAAGGTAGAAGGCGACAAAGTAATGATCAAGCTGGACTGCCAGTGAGCATTTTATGACTGTCCTGGCTATAAAACAGTTGGTCGTTGAAGTTTGGGGGGAAGAAATACTCCATGGAGTTGATCTTGTTATACTGAGCGGCAAGGTCCATGCCCTTATGGGCCCCAATGGTTCAGGCAAATCCACCTTATCCCATCTACTCATGGGGAGAGAGGGCTATGTAGTAAAGAGTGGAGAAGTTACTCTGGACGGTGTTGATCTGTTGGCGATGGATACTTCGCAAAGGGCACAGGCTGGGTTGTTTCTGGCTATGCAGCAGCCGATAGAGGTTCCCGGAGTAACCTTAGAGGCGCTATTGTCTGAAGTATTAGCTGATAGTGAGGTTGCCACCGCCGAAACCGGAGATGGAGAGGCTACACAGACGCTGCGCCAGATTATGTACGCTGAGGCGATGAAGGTTGGTCTTGATCCTTCTCTGCTGGACAGGTCGTTAAATACCGAGTTTTCAGGGGGTGAGTACAAGCGCAGTGAATGTGTAGGAATGGGGGTGATCAAGCCCCGTCTTGGGATATTCGATGAGATAGACACCGGGCTGGACATAGATTCACTGAAACTGGTGGCAACAAGGCTGAAAGAAGCAACTTCTGCGTGGGGGATGGGAGTTTTGGCAATTACGCACTATAGCAGGCTGTTGGATGTGCTTACTCCTGATCTAGTCTATGTACTGCTGGATGGACGTATTGTTGACTGCGGTGGCCCGGAACTTGTTTCGGCAGTTGAACACAGTGGTTACTCAAAGTATGGAGTTGATGTCAACCGGTAGGTTCTAGTTGCCAACTATGCCACATTAGTTGCATACTGGTTAATATGAGGCTTTATGCTTGATATAAATCGTTGGACACTGAAAACACAAGAAGCATTTGCCCAGGCGATAGAAGAGGCAAAGACCAGGCATAATCCGGAAGTGACACCGGATCACCTCTTGTTGGCATTGCTGGGGCAAGATCAGACTGTTACTTTGCCGTTACTGGACCGTTTGGGAGTCTCTCTTCTCAGCTTACGTAACAAAACAGAGGAATCCCTTTCTCGCCTTGTGAGAACATTTGGTGTGCAGGGAGAACAACCCGGTTTATCCAAATCTTTAAATGAGGTTTTCGAGAAGGCTGATCAATTCCGCAAGGAGATTTCCGATGAGTACTTAGCTGTTGAGCATATTTTACTTGCGATGAGTTCACTTCTCGGCGCTGATCTTGATGCAATGCGAATAGCGTTAAAAGAGATACGAGGTGCTCATAGAGTCACTTCCCAAAATCCCGAAGAAACATACCAAGCTCTTGAACGCTACGGTAGAGATCTTACCGCTCAGGCTCAAAAAGGTAAGCTTGATCCGGTAATAGGCAGAGATGAGGAGATACGACGGGTTATCCAAGTACTGTCTCGTCGCACTAAAAACAATCCGGTTCTAATCGGCGAACCCGGTGTCGGCAAAACAGCAATAGTCGAGGGGCTGGCACGGCGTATTGTAGAAAGCGATGTTCCCGAAAGTCTTAAAGGGAAACGGCTTATTGTTCTTGATATTGCATCTATGCTGGCTGGAGCAAAATATAGAGGAGAGTTTGAAGAACGTCTAAAAGCAGTTTTGACTGAGATCGTAGAGGCCGAAGGGGAGGTTATTACCTTTATAGATGAGCTCCATACGATAGTAGGTGCGGGGGCTGCAGAAGGGGCTATGGATGCAGGCAATATGATAAAGCCAATGTTGGCAAGAGGAGAATTGCGGTTGATAGGTGCTACGACTTTGGATGAGTATCGTAAGCATGTTGAAAAGGATGCTGCTTTGGAACGGCGGTTTCAACCTATTTATGTTGGTCAACCAAATGTTGAAGATACTATAGCTATCTTACGGGGGTTAAAGGAGCGTTATGAGGTACATCATGGAGTTCGTATCCAAGATTCTGCCTTGGTGGCTGCTGCTGTGCTTTCAGATCGCTATATTTCAGACCGCTTTTTGCCGGATAAGGCTATTGATTTAATGGATGAAGCAGCATCCCGACTTCGGATAGAGATTGATTCTATGCCCATGGAGATTGATGTTGTGGAACGTCGTATGCGCCAGCTTGAGATTGAAAAGGTCGCGCTTTTTAAAGAAACCGATCCCGCCTCGTTAGAACGCCTTTCTGCCTTGGATGCCGAACTGTCCAACCTACGTGAACAGGCAAATGCCATGAAGACTCAGTGGAGTAATGAAAAAGAAGCAATTGCCAAGATTCAAACGGCAAAAGAAGAACTTGAAACCAAAAAGGATGAGGCGGATCGCTACGAAAGAGATGGGGATTTAGATGCGGCAGCAAAGATTCGATATGGTATAGTTCCCGATCTGGAAAAACAGGTTCTCCAAGCAACGGATCATTTAGCGGAGCTTCAAGCCACACAGAAGATGCTAAAGGAGGAGGTTGACGAGGAAGATATAGCAGAGGTGGTATCTCGTTCAACTGGTGTGCCGGTGAGCAGACTGTTAGAGGGCGAGATGACAAAGCTCATTCGTATGGAGGAGTATCTTGAAAACAGAGTAGTGGGGCAGAACGAGGCTTTGGAGGCAGTCAGCCACGCTATACGACGTAGTCGTTCTGGACTGTCGGATCCGAATAGACCGGTGGGGAGTTTTATGTTTTTAGGTCCGACTGGCGTAGGGAAAACCGAGTTGGCCAGAACATTGGCAGACTTTTTGTTTGATAACGAGAAGGCCATGGTCCGCTTGGATATGAGTGAATATATGGAAAAATACTCTGTTGCCCGTTTGATTGGCGCTCCACCGGGTTATATAGGATATGAGGAAGGCGGACAACTTACCGAGGCCGTAAGAAGACGCCCGTATTCCGTAATTTTACTGGATGAGATTGAAAAGGCTCATATGGATGTTTTTAATCTGTTACTACAGGTCTTAGACGATGGGCGCTTGACTGATGGACAGGGGCGCACAGTTAACTTCACCAACTGTGTACTGATTATGACCTCTAATCTTACCGGTGATCCAAAAAGCTTCTTCAAGCCTGAGTTTCTCAACCGTATAGACGAGATAGTTTATTTCCACTCGCTTACCCCCGAAGATCTTGTGCGCATAGTTGATATACAACTAGAGTATCTTGCGCAAAGGTTGGCAACACGCAGACTCAAGTTAGATGTGACCAGCCAAGCTAAAAAGTGGTTGGCAACTCGGGGTTACGATCCCACTTATGGGGCACGCCCGTTGAAGCGTCTAATCCAGTCTGAAATCAGCGATAAAATAGCTCTAGAATTACTTAGCGGGCGTTACAAGGACGATGATATCGTCAAGATAGATGTGTCAGATTCAGATGACGCACTGGTACTATGAGGTTCTTGACGCTTGATTAGCGGTTGTGTTCTAAGGCAGTACAACTTTTGATCGGAACCGGTGAGTATCAGAACCGGTGAGCTGTTTTGCTGGCGGTTTTAGCATTTCTCGTGATAATGTTGTACGGTTGATTTGTGGACAAAAATCCTTCCCGTAAACAACAACACAATTTGAACGATGAGAAGAAAGTTCCTTCAATTACTATGTTGGCCGACCGTGTATTGGTCCAAGTGCCTGAAATAGAAGGCGAACGAAGGTCACGTGCAGGAATACTGATTCCCGCTACTGCGGATGTCTCAAGGCGTTTAGCATGGGCTCTTGTGGTGGTGGTAGGTCCGCATGTGAGGGCTGTCAAACCAGGCAACAGGGTCTTGTTCAACCCTGAAGAACGCCATGAGGTGGATGTGCAGGGTGAGACATATATTATTCTTAGGGAGAGGGATATCCATGCAGTTGCCAACGACAGCGTTGAAGGCGCAACGGGGTTGTACTTATGAATGCCTGCGAGGGGCCATCAGATAATAGCCGTTACCAGGCTACTCCCATAAAGATAAACCCGGATCTCTTGGACCAGGTAATGTACAACGATCAAGGCCTTGTGCCTGCCATAGTGCAGGATATATCCACCAACCAAGTGTTGATGCTGGCTTGGATGAGCAAAGCATCGCTTGAAAAGACTCTCCTAACCGGCAGGACATGGTTTTGGAGCCGTAGTCGTCAGGAGTACTGGTGCAAGGGGGAAACATCCGGGAATCGTCAATGGGTAAGGAAAGTATTTTATGACTGCGATGCAGATGCTATTTTGCTGTTGGTTGATCAAGAGGGAGAAGGAGCTTGCCATACCGGAAATTGGAGTTGTTTTTACCGTGAGTTTTAACTTTTTTTCTTGGTCATTATTAAGGTGTTCTTAATCTGTTTTTAAGATTGACCGTTTATTATCGGTTGTGGATGTCACTATTGGCAGTCCAATGGGACTTACAAAGTGAGAAATTAGTAGGATAGCAAAGGAGTTCAAATGAAAATATCAAAAATAAGATTACCAATCAAAAGCGTACACATAAAAGCCGGTCTTGTAGCTGCGGTTCTTGCCGGTACAGTACTTGGCTCGTCAATAGCATTTGCCGTTACCGGAAGTAGCACACCGCCTACTTCATCTACAGTTGCCGCCGCTACTCATGCGAAAAAGGGACTCAAGCACCATGATGCTCTTTTGAAGCGTAGAGCCGCTATGTTGGCACGTAAGGCTTTGGGATCGCTGTTGATCGGCAAGGTTGTCTCTGACAGCTCAACAGGCGGTGCTTATGGTGAAGGAAGTATTACGGTTAGCCAGCCAAATGGCAAGCAGTTAACTTTTAGCTTAACCAATCTGAGCCGCGCGTGGAAGTACAACGGCAAGGGAACACCTCCAACTAAAGAGAGCGCGACCTCTATAGGTGTAAACGAGATAGTTGGGTTGCATATCTCCTCCATACAAAAAGGAGTTTCGTGGGCACATGAAATTTTAGATACTGGCTTTGCAGCCTAGAACCAAGGCTAAAGCTAAAGGCAAGTTTAAATTTAATATATCGAATATCTCCCGGTTGTCGGTTGACACTCGCCTCCGGGAGGTATTCTCTACTCAATGGTTACCGGATACACCTTGGCTGCCAGCCATTGTTATCTTTACGGCCGCTCTTGTCTTTGTCGGTTTGCGCTTGATCATACTGGGTCACGGTAATCCTTCATGGTTCATACTCCTTGGGGGAAAATATGCTAATTCTGCTCAAGTTCCACACGGAATTCATATTTTTGCGGGCAGTGGCTATGATGGCCAGTTTTACTATCGCTTAGCACTTAGCCCATTCAACTTTTCCAAGAGGCTATTCGGTATTCATATGGACACGGTAGTCCGTTTTAGCCGTATCGGGTATCCGCTCTTGGCGTATCTTGGCGCGCTTGGACAGGTGAGCTTGGTCCCTTATACCTTAATCGGAGTCAATATGATAGCACTGGGACTACTTGGCTTCTCCGGTGGTATTATTGCTCAACAGGCTAAGCGCCATGCGCTGTGGGGCTTGTTGATTGCGGGATACTGGGGATTTATATTTACTTTAGCCAGAGATACCACCGAGATTGTGGTTGATTTGCTGATTGTTCTGGGGCTGTTGGCTGTGCGGCGTTCCAGTTTTTTAATCGCAGGGTTGATCTTTTGTGCAGCTGTGTTAACTAAGGAAACGGCTGTGGCTGTTGTGGCGGGATTTGGATTTGTGCGCATATATAGCATTATTGTTGATTCTTTCAAGAACCATCACAAACTCCGGATAGGTAAAGCCGAGTTGGTCTGGTGCTTACCTGCAGTTGTCTTTATCGGGTGGGAGTTGATATTACGGGGTGCAACGGGGAAAACAGTCATTCTGTCTGATACCGGCCACAATCTGTATTGGCCTTTTGTGGAGATGTTTTCTGCGGCGTTTCATTATTTGTCCTTGGTCCCTTCGGTTGAGGCACTTATATGGTTAGTGGAGTTTGTCGTACTTGGTGGAGTTGTTGTATTGGCCACAAAAGCATTTCTCTCAAACACTGTGATATCATCTGAACGTTTGGCGTGGTGTTTTGTGGTTGGGTTGGCTGTTTCATTGGCAGCCGGAATATGGTATGGACAGGTTGATTTTCGTTCTATGGACGATGTTTACTTAATGAGTTCGATACTGTTGGTTAGTTCCAAGGTAAAACTGGGTTTGTTGGCAGCACTACTTTTCGCAGTGTGGATAGGGGTCGCACTGCACAGAATAGCTTTTACTTAAAGAGGCTAGGTGTCCTATATGAAAAATCCTCATGTGCGGAAAACCGATGAGGCGGGGTGTGAGGCTAGATTCTTGAGCCAGCTTATATTATAGTTTATATTAATGTCAATTCAACCAAGCCCAACGCGTCAAGAGTTTCACGAACTGGCCTCTAAATGGCGCATACTACCTGTATATGTGGAGTTGGGTTGTGATACGATTACCCCCGTAGCGGCTTTTTTGAAGTTGCTAAAAGAAGGTGCGCCAATTGTTGGCACTCCAGGTAATCTTGCCGGGAATGGTGATGTCGGATCAACCGGTTTTTTGTTAGAGTCGGCTGAAGGTGGAGAGCGTTGGGGTAGGTACTCTTTTGTCGGACGTTCCCCCATAGCGACACTGGTGACAAGAGGTTTGAATGTAAGCATAGTGGGCTGCGATGAAGGTGATATATTGTCAAGGTTACACGCAATACCGAAAGATAAAGGTATTTTAGCTGCATTAGAAGTTTTGTTGTCAAGTTACAGTTCTCCTGAACTGCCTCAACTGCCGCCTTTGCACTCAGGTGTAGTCGGTTATCTCGCCTATGACGTGGTAAGAGAGATAGAGCGTTTAGAGAATGTACCTGACGACGATACGGGTTACCCCGATGCGATAGTATCGCTTATAGGTGAAATGGCGGCTTTTGATCATTGGCATCAAAAGGTTGTTCTGATAAGCAACGTATTGGTCGACCCATCATGGGGAGGAAAGAAGATTGATGATGCTTATGACAAAGCAACCGATGCTCTGGATGGCTTGATGAGTGATCTGTTCTCCCCGTTACGCGAGTTCCCCTTTGGTCTGCCGTCAAAGTTGGAGAGTGTTGAGATGGTAGGTAAACAGGCTATTGAAGGCTATGATCACCTAAGCGTCAATGGCTGGGAAAAGTTTGGTTTTAGCCAAGGGGAGATACAACGCAACCTCTCTGCTGAGCAGTATATGGCGGCAGTTGAAAAAGCCAAGACGCATATTGTGGCTGGAGATATATTTCAGGTAGTTCTTTCACAGAAATTTGAGTTTGACTTGAAAGCGGATCCTTTTGATGTTTACAGGGTACTGAGGCAGATAAATCCCAGCCCTTATATGTATTTTTTGAAGCATCCCGAGGTTAGTATAGCCGGTTCTTCACCGGAGATGATGGTTCGCCTGCGCGACGGCCAGGTTATGTCTTGTCCGATTGCGGGGACAAGACCGAGGGGTATAGACGATGCTCAGGATGCTTATTTAGAGGAACAACTTCGGCATGATCCGAAAGAGATGGCAGAACATGTGATGTTGGTGGATCTGGCTCGGAGTGATGTGGGGAAGGTAGTTGACTTTGGAACAGAGAAGGTAGATGATTTTATGAGGGTAGAACGTTACAGCCATGTTATGCATCTTACTTCTCAGGTATCGGGCAGGTTGAGTGCCGGCAAATCACCGGTTGATGTTTTAAGGGCTACATTCCCGCATGGTACACTTTCAGGAGCACCAAAAGTGCGGGCTATGGAGATTATTGATGACCTGGAACCAACCAAACGCGGGCCTTATGGGGGAGTGGTTGGCTACCTCGATTTCTCAGGCAACTTAGATACTGCCATTGTCATAAGAACAATGGTTATCTCGCCTAGTGGGCGAGCATTTGTGCAGGTGGGCGCTGGTATAGTAGCGGATAGCAATCCAGAGCTGGAAAACCGGGAGACTATAAACAAAGCTACGGCTTTGATAGCTGCAGTTGCGCCGGCCAGAGAGATGGGGAAAATACGAATGGTGCCGAACGGATGAGTAGTTTGGATCACGTGGGATATTGGGCAACAAAGCATTCAGTCGCAGTTTTCCAAACCAGTCGCGACTTTATCATAGCTGAGGGTCCTGATACATTGGAATACTTACAAGGCCAGTTAACACAAGATATAGCTGCTCTCGCACCAGGTGGATCTACGTGGTCGTTTTTGCTTGAACCCGATGGCAAGGTGAATGCCTTGTTGCGGGTTACACGCCTTGAACCTTTCGATGCCCGAATTGGCGAAGATGGAGTTAATGTGGAAAGGGTGATACTTGATTTTGATTCAGGCTTTGTCGATCAGGTATTGAGCCGTCTTAACCGTTTCAAGTTACGCACTTCAGTTGAGTTCCTTGAACTCAACTGGGAGTGCCTTTCTTTACGGGGTCCGTTGTCGGAAGAAAAGTTACACGAGATCGGCAAAGTCGGTGATTTCACAGTTGTACGGTATTTAGCGGGTGGTCTTTTTGGGTTTGATTTGTTGGGCGAGCATTTTGATGTCCCACCCTCCTTGTCTTGGTGTGGGAAAGATGACTATGAGGCATTATTGGTTGAGACTGGAGCGGTCCGTATGGGAAAAGAGATAGATAAACGCACCATTCCTCAGGAGATTGGAGATGTGCATTTTGCCGTCAGCTTTAACAAGGGTTGCTACACCGGGCAAGAGTTGATGGCTCGTCTTGACGCTCGCGGCAACAATGTGGCAAGACGTTTGAGGGGCGTGGTGTTTGAAGCGGTTCCTTCCCCAGCTCCAAGTTCTGCTTCTACCGCTCACCATCTAATGCCCAAAGCCGGAACAACCCTGTGGATGTATGATTCTTCGGGTAATGAAAGCCAAGTTGGTGAACTTACAAGCGTGGCTTGGTCACCAGCCATCTCCTCTCCCATAGCACTTGCCTACCTGCACAGAAGCGTTGTTCTTTCCGCCGAAGTTTTTGTGAGGCTGGACAATGTGCCTTCGAATGCCGACAATACCTTAAAATATGACCGTCGAGAGGCCGTAAAAATGCGCGGAGTTGTAGAACAGCTCCCAATGGGATGCGCGACAGGAAAAGGCATCAATCAAGGTGCCTAGTTACTTAGATGAAATAGTTTCCTTTCATCGTCGTTTAGCCGACGAAGATACGAGATCACTTGCTGATTTAGAAGCCAATGCCCATGCCGTGGTCAAGCACAACTCCTTCGCCGAAGCATTGCGTTCAAAAAGCCCCAGAATGTCTGTTCAATCTACTCCTCCTCTCATGCCGGCTGTCATAGCTGAGTTCAAACGCCGTTCTCCTTCAAAAGGCTTGCTCGCGCTCGAAGCGGATCCAGCCAAGGTAGCCGGCGAGTATGAGCTTGGAGGAGCGACATGTCTTTCAGTTTTGACTGATGAGCATTTTTTTGGCGGTTCGGCCGATGATTTACTCGCAGCAAAGGAGTTCACGAGGTTGCCTATTTTACGAAAAGATTTTATCGTATCTGATGCGGATGTCTATGACACAAAGATCATGGGTGCGGATGCGCTACTTTTGATAGTAGCGGCGTTGCACAAAAATGAGTTGTTCCGTTTTTCTAAAATTGCAAGCGAACTTGGAATGTCAGTTTTGGTGGAGGTACATGATGAACAGGAGTTAGATATCTCCCTTCAGTATACTTTCCAGTGCAAAGACAAACTGATAGGAGTCAATCAACGCAACTTAGAGACATTTGAAGTTGATACCACAAAGGCACAACAGATGTCCGCGCTTATCCCCGACGATCTGCTAAAGGTAGCTGAATCGGGGATAACAAGCTCCTTAGATGCTGCTAGATTAGGTGAGTGTGGTTTTGATGCTGTTTTAGTCGGCGAGTTGTTTATGAAGGCTAATGACCGCACCAAAGCTGTTATGGCGTTAAGCGGAAAAATGGAGAAGTTAAATGGACGACGAAGGTAGTTCACTGTTTGTAAAAGTATGCGGTATTACTTCTGAAAGTGATGGGCTACTGGCAGTTGCACTCGGATATGATGCGGTTGGCTTCGTTTTCGCTCCTTCCCCTCGCCAGATATCACCTCAGCTGGCCGGTGACATTGTAAAAAGACTTCCCCCTGAGATTATCACTGTAGGGGTATTTCGTGATGAATCTCCATCCCGGGTGGCTGAAATAGTAAACAGATACGGTCTTTCAGCTGCCCAACTTCATGGTCAGGAGTCAACCAAGGATTGCCAGTGGATAGCAGAACGGGTCAAGTTGTGTATAAAGGCTTTCCCTGTTGGACATCCCGGAATTTCCAACTTCTCCTCCTATGGAGCTTCCCTTGTAATGATCGATTCACCCAGCCCAGGTTCCGGTAAGGTCTTTGATTGGCAGCTTGCCATTGGTGCGGTGGATCCCAGAAAGATGATCATCTCAGGAGGTCTCAATGTATCTAACGTAGCTGATGCCATTGAGACTCTTACCCCTTTCGGTGTAGACGTATCAAGTGGTGTTGAGGCTCGTGAAGGCGAGAAAGATCCGACGAAATTGAAACAGTTCATTACTCAAGCCAGAGCCGCGGCAGCGGCGTTATCGAAACGAAAGACCGATTCCTCTTCCTCGGCCACGGCCTTATATGACTGGGAGGAGGAGCAGTGAGCAGCGGAGGAGTGAAAAGTTCATGACAAGTGAGGGAATAGGAGTGCCAAGGGAGGGCCGGTTTGGCCAATGGGGCGGACGGTTTGTTCCCGAGTCTCTCGTGCCGGCTTGCATGGAGTTGGAAGAGGCATTCAACTCTGCTTGGGAGGACGCCGATTTTCATGCTGAGTACGAAACCATATTGGCACACTATGCCGGTCGGCCGACCCCGGTGTATGAGTGCGGCAGGCTTTCTCATCAGTTAGGTATAAGGGTATTGCTCAAAAGAGAGGATTTAGCTCATACCGGCTCACATAAGATAAACAATGTCATCGGGCAAGCCCTTCTAACCCGGAGAATGGGCAAGCGTCGTATGGTTGCAGAGACCGGGGCCGGACAGCATGGAGTTGCTTGTGCTACAGCGGCGGCACTTTTCGGGTTGGAGTGTACGGTTTATATGGGGGTAATTGATATGAATCGCCAAGCCTTAAACGTATTTCGCATGAAGTTGCTTGGTGCGGAGGTAAGAGCCGTAGAAAGCGGTGCCAAGACATTGAAGGATGCCGTAAATGAGGCTTTGCGTGACTGGGTGGCAAGTGTAGACTATACTCATTACTGCTTAGGCTCTGTTGTAGGTCCTCACCCTTTCCCGACAATGGTGAGGGAGTTTCAAAGGATTATAGGTACTGAGGCGCGCAAGCAGTGTAATGACATTTTAGGCGGTGAAGACCCGGATTATGTGGTTGCGTGCGTTGGAGGAGGTTCAAATTCCGCCGGCACGTTCGCTGCTTTTATTGATACTGATGCTAAGTTGGTGGGAGTGGAGGCATACGGCGGTGCCGCTATTTCAAACGGCAACCCAACCGTACTGCACGGTATGTACTCGCGTGTTCTATCCGATGCAAATGGTCAGATTTTAGAGGCGCACTCCATATCTGCCGGTTTGGACTATCCCGGTGTAGGACCGGAACACGCATGGTGGGGGCAAATCGGACGGGTTGACTATGTGACGGCAGAGGACGAAGAGGTGCTGGATGCTTTTGTGCTGTTGGCAAAAACAGAAGGGATCCTTCCCGCTTTGGAGTCCGCACACGCTCTTTCTTGGATTGTGCGTGAAGCGGGAAAGAAAGTGCCCAAGGGATCTACGGTGCTGCTCACCTTATCAGGCAGAGGCGACAAAGACGTAGAGCAGGTTAGTCGGCTACTGGCTGGAGAAAAAGACGGTGGCGATTTCACCAATGGCGCTTTAGGTGGGGCAGGTAGTTAAGCCGTGGGTGTTTTAGAGGCGCATTTGAGAGCGCGGAGAGACTCTGGATCCAAGTTGCTGGTTGCTTACATTACCGCCGGTGCCCGTTCGGATTGGCTGGAGTTGCTTCTAGGTGTTAGCCAAGCAGGAGTAGATGGGATTGAGGTTGGTATTCCCTTTTCCGATCCGGTAATGGATGGACCGGTTATCCAAGAAGCATGCACTCGTGCGCTTGGATGTGCCACCACACTTCAAGGTATATTGGCTGAACTTGAAACGGTTAACTTAGGTGTTCC
Organism: Actinomycetota bacterium; assembly: GCA_023379935.1. Taxonomy (GTDB): domain Bacteria; phylum Actinomycetota; class Acidimicrobiia; order Acidimicrobiales; family JAMCPD01; genus JAMCPD01. Next base: position 71,128 of record JAMCPD010000024.1, read on the forward strand.
GCTTATAGCGATGAGTTATTACAATCCAATTTTAGCGCTTGGGTTGGCCGAGACGGCTCATGGGATGGTAAAAAGTCATTTGGCAGGTTCAATAATTCCTGATTTGTCTTTGGAAGAGACGAAACCTTGGCATAAGGTTGCGCATTTTTTGGGTATTGATACAGTGTTGCTGGTTGCTCCTTCAACCCCTAAGCAACGCGTCAAATTGATATGCGATGAATCTTCGGGGTTTGTATATGCAGTTGGTGTTATGGGGGTGACAGGTGAGCGTTCCTCATTGGCGGGGGAAGCTGTTCAAGTAGTCGAAGCGATTAAATCTTTCACTGATACTCCCGTACTTGTTGGGGTTGGGGTTTCAGATGCTGCCCAAGCTGCGCAAGTGTGCCAGGTTGCAGACGGTGTGGTTGTGGGATCCGCGATTATGCGAAGAGTTTTGGCCGGGGAGTCTATCAATGAAATAGCCTCGTTTGTGGCCGGGATACGTCAAGGCATTGCCTAAAGCGGTCCGGCATCATCGGCGCCTTGTCTGACTCCTTGCCCTGCCCGTTTTGTGAGTTCTTCAGGCTCAAAAAGCATCCAGTAAGCGTTGCGGGCATGGCTACGTGCACGATTTATGCATAGCTGAACAAGTTTTTCGGGGTCATCTTCTTCAATCTCATGTACAAAGACCTCAATGATATGTGTGTTGGTCAGCAGCCTTGCCATCATCAACCCCTGTGATGCTTCATGTGCACATACCTGATCTATTTCCGCTTTTCCAGCCATACCAATAGCTATAGCTATAGCACATCTTGAGTTTTCTATAAGCCGTTTACACTCCACAGCCAGATCTTTAAAGCCCGGTACGCTGGAGTGTATAACCTCAAACCGTTCTTTGTATCCGGGGCACTTTGACAGTTCATCCAACACTTGGCTGCCCATGTCCACCCGGGCGAACATGGTGTCTACTACTGCGATATAGTCCATTTGTTATAATTTAGCCAAGATATCAAAAAATAAAAAATTGATTCGATTCATGAGAGCAATATCTGCTGTTATTTGCATAATGACCAAGATGGGTCTATACTATTTTCAGTTGGGTAAAGTAATCTTTGTAATTCTATAAGGGTCAAGGTTGTATGGGTTTTTATAATGCAATGAAAAAGTCTATCTGTGCAGTAGCTGTCCTTATTATGATGTCTGGCTCCGTATTGGCAACAATTCCGGGTACCGCTTGGGCTTCCGGTGTCAATAGTGTTAGCGTCACTGAAACATCCGCTGCTCAAGAAGCCTCCGGGGTGAGCTTTAGCGTGAGTTTTACAACTACCAACAGTTTATCAGCCGGAGATACCATTACTCTCTACTATCCGCTTGGACTTACTATTCCGTCATCAACAAGTGATTATGCAATATCCGATACTACCCACCCATCTGATTCCGGTACAGCTACCGGAGTAAGCTTTGGTGATGGCTATGTTGTGGTTAAAATACCTATAGCCATACCCGGTGGGGACGCTATCTCCCTTGATATTTATGGTATTACCAATCCTTCCGCCGGTACCTATAATGTATGGGTTGCGACAGAAACCGATACTACCCCAATAGAAACTACATCACCATTTAAAGTGACTTTACCCCAAGCGGTGTCGGTGCCTTCGACACTCAATGGAAATCCGAATCCTTCATTCACTACTCTTGCAGGAGGCGCCAACGGAGTAATGTACGTGGTGGGCTTTGTACTGTCATCTACAGGTGCTTTAGTGGGGAGCCAAGGTACGATTACCCTTGCCGCTCCCCCCGGGACAGTATTCCCCCCAACCTCAGGCAGTTACCTTTTGACGGATACGACTACAACCGGCATCAACGGTCCTCCACTGGATGTTTATCTGGCTTCTCCTTCTACTGTGACGGTGGTAATGCCCCAAAATACCACCCACCTCGCTCAAGCGGGCGACTCTCTTGAGCTTACTATAGATGGTGTAGTCAACCCCGCCGCCAGTCCTTCTTCGGGATATGAGATTGAAGTGAGCACTTCTTCGGATACGCTGCCCGCCTCGTCAAGCCCTTATGATATTTATACGCCTTTATCTGTAGGATCACCTACAATAACCCAAACCTCTACGGCAGCCGGTGCACAAGGTGTGGCATATGCCTTATCATTCGATACATCTTCAATGGGAAATTTGGTAGGCAATGACTCGTCAATCACTGTCACCGGACCTCCCGGCACTGTGTTTCCCCCTTCTAGCTCCGACTATTTTATCTACGTAGGGTATTATGTGTGCCCTAGTTCCGGCGCCTCTTGCGGCGTAACGTTATTTAACAATGGAGCAGGGGCAACTATAAGTCTGCCAAATCCCATCGGCTCGGGATCTCCCGTAGTACTAACTATTGGTGGAGTGACAAATCCTGATTATACAATATCTGCTTCATCAGGTATATCCGTGGAAGTAAGCACCTCTTCTGATCTAATACCTATTCCATTTGCTAACTACCAAATTACCACTCCAAGTTCTGTTTCCACTCCGACGCTTTCTTCTTCCAGTACTACCGCAGCCGGCGCCAGTGGAGTAACTTATGATGTGAGCTTTACTGCTTCTTCTCAAGGCGGGTTAATAGGCGAGCCATCCTCATCGCAAGGACCTTATGGTTCCGTTACTTTACAGGCACCGTTTGGTACTGTTTTCCCAACTTCCACCTCTGACTATCTTGTCAAAGACGGCTCCACGGCAGTTTGCGGAAGCGGATCTTCCGTACCCTCCGGCACACCTGCTTGCCTAAGTGTGCATTTGGCTTCAAACGGTTCCGTAGCGACCATTGCGTTGCCCGCACCCCCTCCCCCCCCACACTTAGTTGGGCCTCAACTGCCAACATCTACGGTTGTTGTGCCCGCCGGAAGTACTGCAACTGTAACAGTTCAAGACGTGACCAACTCACCGGTCGTGTCTACCACCAATACCATAGATGTCAGCACTTCTTCTGATATTGTTCCCACACCGACATCTTCTTACTCAACAACTGCTCCCAATGCACCGTCAGGTTTAAGTGTAGTCGAGTCTTCTGGTGGCACACCCGCGAACTCAAACAACAATAAACTGAACAGTGTTACATGTATAACCGCTTCTTACTGTACCGCCGTTGGATACTACTACAACGGCACGGTTGATCAAACCCTGATCGAGTCATATAACGGAACATCATGGTTACTTGCAACAAGTCCAGATCCTTCAACTTCAACCAACAACTTCTTGGAAAGTGTCACCTGCACAAGTTCTACAGATTGTACCGCCGTTGGATACTATGTAAATGGCGGGGGATACGATCAAACCCTGATCGAGTCATACAACGGAACATCTTGGGTGGTTTCGACAAGTCCCAATCAAACCAACTCCGGTGCTACAACCAACAACTTCTTGGAAAGTGTCACCTGCACAAGTTCTACGGATTGTACCGCCGTTGGATACTATGTAAATGGCGGGGGATACGATCAAACCCTGATCGAGTCATATAACGGCACCGCTTGGTCGGTTGTGACCTCACCAAACACCGCCACTACGCAGAACAACTTCTTAGAAGGTGTTACATGCATAACCGCTTCTGACTGTACCGCCGGCGGATACTACTACAACGGCACGGTTGATCAAACCCTGATCGAGTCGTACAACGGCAGCACTTGGTCGGTTGTGACCTCACCAAACACCGCTACTACGCAGAACAACTTCTTAGAAGGTGTAAGTTGTGTAACTTCCACGGACTGTACCGTCGTTGGATACTACTACAACGGCACGGTTGATCAAACCCTGATCGAGTCGTACAACGGCACCGCTTGGTCGGTTGTGACCTCACCAAACACCGCTACTACGCAGAACAACTTCTTGGAAGGTGTTACATGTATAACCGCTTCTTACTGTACCGCCGTTGGATACTACTACAACGGCACGGTTGATCAAACCCTGATCGAGTCGTACAACGGAACATCATGGTCGGTTACAACAAGCCCGAATCAAACCGACTCAGGAACTGCAACCAACAACTCCTTGGAAGGTGTAAGTTGTGTAAGTTCCACGGACTGTACTGCCGTTGGATACTACTACGATGTTTCCATAAATCAAGTTCTGGTAGAGTCATATAACGGCACATCATGGTCGATTGTAAATGCTCAAGATGCAACCATACCTGGTACCGGTACAACATGGGCGGTCAACTTTTCAACCTCTACAACAGGTGCGTTGATCAGTGGTATGGGTGCTGTTACTATATCTGCTCCTGTGTGTACGGTATTTCCTACCAGTACCTCCAACTACGTTGTGAAGGATATCACTGCCGGTACTACCCCCACTGTCAACAACATTGTACTGGCTGCAAATGGCACAGCTGTGACGTTCATACTTGGTACGGATAATATCAACGCAGGTGATTCGTTATCAGTAACAATAACCAATATGATAGATCCCATCTCTTCTGGTAGTGTGTATGTTGCAACTTCCTCTGATACGGCCGCCAGCAGCGGTTATACTATAGCCGGTGCTGGTTCATCTTCAAATTGTGCCTCTGGTGTCAGCTTTGCTCAAACAACTACGCCTACCGTGACCTTGTCTACTACGACTTCTGAGGCAGCTATTGGTGTCAGTTATTCTGTTTCAACTATAACCTCTGCATTCGATCTTTCCGGAGGTTCAGGGAGTATGACCTTAGACGCACCGCTTGGAACAGTATTTCCCTCTTCAGCCAGCGATTACTCTGTCAGTGTTCCCACCTCTCCCGGTTCTGACGGAACGGCATCTTCTGTTATACTGTCAGACAATGCTGCTATGGCTACGGTTACAGTATCGCAAACCATTTATGCCGGTAATACCATTGATCTGACAATAAATGATGTTACCAATCCGCCGGTTGTAAGTAGCGGTTTAAGTATCGGAGTTATGCTGTCATCACAGACTATCTCTACGTCTAATCCGATACAGTATGTAGCAATGGAGTCTCCGGTACAACAGTCCTCGTCATATTCAACCGTCTCAGGCGCTACCGTTACTCAACCAAAGGTCTTTTTGAACTCCACTTCTGCTTCCGCCAATGGAATTACTTACGTAGTTGGGGCTTCCAGTAGTATGCAAGCTTCCGCTACCGGTGGCTTGGTAGGCGGTACCGGAACGGTAACCGTGTCGGCTCCGCCCGGCACAGTACTTCCAACTGCCGTTTCGGCGTATCAAATAATAGATATAACCAATGCTCATGCCAGCGGAACTGTCACTTCGCTGCTCCTAGCGGGCAACTCTGAGGTGGCAACGGTGACAGTTCCCAACAACATAGCAGCAGGTGATGTATGGTCATTAGGGATAGCGGGGGTTGTAAGTCCCGGAATAGTAACCAACACCGACACTGTATCGGTATATTCGTCTTCTGATACCGGCAACGTAGTGTCTTCATCCTACTCAATAACTCCGATGACTTCTTTGGGAGCGCTGGCGATAAAGAGCTTTAGTACCCTTGCCGGAAATGCCAGTGGCGTTACCTACCAAATTGGGTTTACGGCATCTTCAACCGGGGGGCTGGTTGGCGGAGTGGGTACCCTAACTTTGGTGGCACAACCTGGTACAGTATTCCCCGGGTTGACAAGTGATTATATGCTCAACGATTCCACCAACTCTTCCGGCACTGCCGCTCCCCAAAGCGTTATTGTGGCTTCGACCGGAAATTTAGTTACTATGATTATAGGTATGGGGAACCCCGCGACAACTGTTGATGAAAATGCCGTAGTGCCGGGGGATAGCTTAACTTTGACTGTTGAAGATGTTACCAATGTTTATCCAAGCAGTGCGAATACTTTAAGTTTGAATACCTCCTCAGATGTATCGTCTGCGTCCACTTCCTACACGACCGATTCTCCTAATTCGGTTGGAGGTCCAATAGTTAATGGGTCTCCAACAGCCACACCTACCGTAACACTTTCTTCATACGGTACTGATTTAACAGGTATCACTTATACCGTAAGTTTTGCGACATCTGCTTTGGGAGAGTTAATAGATGGATTTAGTTATATAGTATTGTCACTTCCGCCCGGTACAGTCCTTCCGTCATCAACCAGTAACTATTCGATAACAGCAGGCGGTACTCCTCTTCCTTCTCCGGTTTCAGTAGTTCTAGCGAACGACAATGCCACCGCCACTGTTATGCTTGCCCAGTCATCTCCTTCGGGTGGCCTTGGAGCAGGTGACTCTACTAATGTGGTTGTGAAAATCACAGGGGTAGTCAACCCATCAACTGAGAGCAGTAGCTATACCCTTAGTTTGAGTACCTCTTCTGATATAGTGCCTACGACAACTGCTTCTTATACTCTTTCTGCAGCTCCTATTGTTACTTCTATCTTCCCAACAGCCGGACTTATGCAAGGTGGTACTTTAGTCAATATAACCGGTTATAATTTTCTTGAATACAATCCGATAGTCTCGCCACCGCTTCCAACTGTCGACTTTGGATCTAACAATCCGGCTACGGGCGTTTCCTGTTCTTCAACTACCACCTGCACCGTTGTATCACCTCCGGCTCCACCTGGTGGAGGAGCTGTATCGTTAACGGTTACGACAGTAGATGGCACATCGACACCGGTTAGTTTTACGTACGCAAATGCACCTGTTATACAAAGCGTGCAGTTTTCAAACAACTCTGTTACCTGTTCAACCAACTGTACCTATACCTTAACTGTTGACGGCTCAGGATTTGGTTCTCCGACTATTACGGTTCCCTGCAGTTCGAGCTGTAATGCCAGCAACTTTGCCACAATGGACTATGCAAAAGCTACTCCTTTTCAAAACAACCTCACATATCAAACTTGGACCAATAGCCAGATTGTAGTCGGCGGCTTTACCGGGACCCCCGGCGATGGTGTGGATGTTACTTTGTGGAATTCCGCCACTTATCTTGGAGCCGCATGGGGTGGAAATATTCCGATTGCGCCAGTGGGCACTCCTCAGATCACCTCTGTTAGTTTTTCCGGATCAGGTGCGACTACCCAGATGACGGTCAATGGCTCAGGATTTGGCTCAGCGCCAACACAACTCGGCTCGGGTCCTTTTACCGGGGACATTAATCAGTTTGAGTTTGTGGATTGGCGTTGGTATGACTGTGGTAGCGGTTCAAATACCACTAACAATGAAGGGATTGGACAAGGCAGTTTTATGGCCGGTTTTAATGGTTGGGGTGCTTCCAACCCCAATGCTGATTTACCCAATTCTGTAACCTTAAACTACCAATCTTGGAGCAATACACAGATTGTTGTCAACGGTTTTTCAAGTAGCTATGGACAGGGTTGCAATCTGTTATCTCCTGGTGACCCAATATCAATAACGGTTTGGAACAGTTCCGATACTTCTGCTACCGGGCCTCAGACAACTTGGGCGACTTCCAGCGAGCTTCCGGTGATCTCCTCGATTGCTCCGGCCTCGGGCCCGGTTTCGGGGGGAACAGCGGTTGACATTACCGGATCAAATTTTGTGACTTCATCATACAATACCGCTGTTTATTTTGGTGCAATGAGCGCAGGTAACGTCTCTTGTTCTACTACGACCTCATGTACCGCAACTTCTCCAACCGGACCATTCGGTGGCGGAACGGTTGCTATAACTTTACAAACTCCCGTCGGGGCTTCAAATGGGGAAAGTTTTAGCTATATCCCATCTCCCACCATCTCTTCAATTACTCCGGCTTCCGGTTTAGTTACAGGCGGTACAACCGTGACACTCACCGGCACCGCTTTTTCAACCGCAACGGGTGCAACAACCGTTGACTTTGGTTCGGGCAATCCGGCTACGGGCGTTTCCTGTTCTACTACGACCTCTTGCACAGCCACTTCACCGCCTGGGCCGTCAAACGGCGGACCGGTGTTTGTGACGGCAACCACCTCAGGCGGATCGTCCGGTGGTATAAGTTTTGACTATACTTTGCCTGCTCCCACCGTCTCCTCTTTGGCACCCGATTATGGTCCTTCGGCGGGCGGAACATCGGTAGCCATATCGGGAACCAACTTTTCAACTTCGTATGGCGGGACAACTGTTTTGTTTGGAACAACAGCCGCAACATCTGTAACTTGTTCTTCTACGACATCTTGCACAGTCACTTCTCCGGCCGGGCCGTCAAACGGGGGAACCATTGAGGTAACGGTTACAACTGGAGGGGGCGCATCCAACCCTGTTCCCTTTACCTATACAACCACTTCAACTCCTACTGTTGCCTCACTTGTACCCAACTACGGTCCTGTTGCCGGTGGAACATCGGTAGCCATATCGGGAACCAACTTCTCCACAGCCTCGGGTGGAACAACTGTTTTGTTTGGAACAACCGCCGCAACATCTGTTTCCTGTTCTTCTACGACCTCTTGCACAGCCACTTCTCCGGCCGGGCCGTCAAATGGAGGAACTATTGAGGTAACGGTTACAACTGGAGGGGGTACATCCAACCAGGTTCCCTTTACCTATACAACCAGTTCAACTCCTACTGTTGCCTCACTTGTACCCAACTACGGTCCTTCGGCGGGTGGAACATCGGTAACCATATCGGGAACCAACTTCTCCACAGCCTCGGGTGGAACAACCGTTTTGTTTGGAACAACAGCAGCAACATCTGTAACTTGTTCTTCCACAACCTCTTGTACAGTCACTTCTCCGGCCGGGCCGTCAAATGGAGGAACTATTGAGGTAACGGTTACAACTGCAGGGGGTACATCCAACCAGGTTCCCTTTACCTATACAGTATCCGCTCCACCCGTCAGTTCCACTCCAATCGGCTATGTTCCCTTATCAACCCCATCGCGTATATGCGATACGAGAGCATACACTTCCTCGGGGATAAATGATCAATGCACCGGTGAAACTCTCACCCCATCAAATCAAACACTTACTATTGCCGTAGCCGGGTATCAAGGAACCGGGGGCGCAGGAGACATAGTGCCGTCGAATGCTACAGCGGTAGTTTTAAACGTTACGGAGGGGAGCAGTACTACCGGTGGATTCTTGACTGTTTATCCGGCGGGAAGTTCAATGCCAATGACCTCCAGCTTAAATTTCGCTCCCTCACCTCCGGCCGGACCGATAGCCAACCTGGTGCAGGTTGGACTTGGGGCGACAGGAAACAATGTGGGTAAAATCTCTATTACCAATCACAGTGGCGATACTAATCTCATTGTGGATGTTATGGGTTATTTCGCCCCCGTATCATCATCGGGTGAAGGCAGTTTTCTGCCTTTGTCTACCCCATCTCGGATATGTGACACCAGAGCACCAAACGGGAGTTCAATTGTTCAAAACCAATGCACTGGCCAGAGCCTGGTGGCGGGTACGTCATCACAGACATTGACGCTTCATGTGGCCGGATATCAAGGAACTGGCGGTTCCGCCGATATGGTACCGTCAGGTGCTACCGCAGTAGTGTTGAATGTTACAGAAGCCGACAATACCAACGGCGGATTCTTAACTGTCTATCCGGCTGGCGCTTCTCTTCCAAAGACCTCCAACCTGAACTTCACTCCCCGTAGTGGGGTTTTGGCAAATGGGGTTATAGTCGGACTGTCCTCAACAGGTAGTATATCTATTTACAGCCACACAGGTTCTGTCGATGTGGCAGTAGATGTTATGGGCTATTTTACAGCTTCAGGTGGTACCGGTTCTACATTTTATCCTTTGTCCACTCCATCGCGTATATGTGACAGCCGACCATCAAACGGGAGTTCAATTATTCAAAATCAATGTACGGGCAAGAGCCTGGTGGCGGGTACGTCATCACAGACATTGACGCTTGATGTGGCCGGATATCCAGGAACCGGTGGTGGAGGAGACACTGTTCCATCAGGTGCCAGTGCAGTTGTGTTGAACGTTACAGAAGCCGACAATACCAGCGGCGGGTTCTTAACCGTTTATCCGGCAGGCGGTTCTCTTCCAAAGACCTCCAACCTGAACTTCACTCCAACCTCAGGGGCGTTACCAAACTTTGTTACGGTCGCATTGGGGACCGGAAGCAGTGTCGGGGAGATATCTATCTTTAACCATGCAGGCTCAACTGATGTAGCGGTAGATGTAGTGGGATACTACTATTCTCCATGATAGTTACAAGTTGACACTTAGGTTAATTGGGTAATAGGTGAAAGACTGGATTACAAGAGATGAAGCAGTTGTCTGGCATGGCTTTACTCAGATGTCTTGTTTTGGAGACAATGCTCCTGTAATTGTCGACAGTGCTGAGGGGCGTGAACTTATTGATGTCCAAGGCAATCATTATTTTGATGCAATATCTTCACTTTGGGTTATGACTCTTGGACATAAGGTACCTGAACTTGATCATGCAATTGCAGAACAGTTGGGCAAGGTGGCGCACTCTACGATGCTAGGAAATGGCAATTCCAAGGTTGTGGAACTGGCTGAAGCTTTGGCCCCTGTGGTTCCCGTAGAAACCCCCCACTTTTTGTTTGCCTCCGATGGCGCTTGTGCTGTTGAACAAGCTTTAAAGATTGCATTTCAGTATTGGGTCAATCGTGGCGAGTCAAGAGATGAGGGGGGAGAGGTTGACGGTAGGACCACAAGAACTACCTACTTAACTTTGGGCAGTGCCTATCATGGCGATACGATGGGGGCGTTGTCACTTGGGGCCAGTGGTTTTGGGACAGAACTGTTTGATCCGTTACGCTTTTCAGTACTTAGAACACCCGGATATGAAGATGAGGAATGGCTGGAAAAAGCTTTGAAGGTTTTAGATGAGAACGTGAATCGCTTGGCGGCAGTTGTTATGGAGCCACTGGTTCAGGCAGCTTCAGGAGTTTTGGTTGCTTCGCCTCGGGATGTAGAGGTTTTCGGGAAGCAAGTTCAGGCCAGGGGGGTATTGTTGATCTGTGATGAAGTTGCAACTGGATTTGGCAGGACAGGAGCAATGTTTGCTTCTGAAATATGCGGACTTGAACCTGATCTTATGTGCTTGGGTAAGGGGATAACCGGAGGGTATCTGCCGATGTCTGCCACAGTGGCTTCGATGCAGGTTTATGAAGCTTTTTTAGGTGAAGATCTTTCCGACAAGACATTTTATCACGGTCATTCTTATGGCGGAAATGCTTTGTGTGCGGCTGTAGCACTGGAACACTTAAAACTTTTACAACGCCAAAATATACTTGAGCATGTGAAAGTGATTGCATCAGAACTTTCAAAGATTTTAGCAGGCCATATCGCCCCCATGAAAACAGTCAAAGCCATACGTCAACAAGGATTGATGGTTGGCATTGAGCTTAACCCGTCGGATGATGATCCGCTATTGGCCAGAAAGGTTTGTGCGACCGCAGTGCGAAAAGGAGTTTTGACAAGACCACTCGGGCTTGTGCTAACCCTGGTTTTGCCTTTGACTACTACCGTTGCTGAGTTGTACAAAGTTGTTTATGTAATAAAACAAGCGATTGTTGAGGTGGCCGGTGAGTAGCATACAAGATGGCAGGAGAGAGGCTAACGGGAGAAATGGCCGGATGTCCTGGAGAGTTTGGGCACAACGGTATTGTCAGGATATTGAAAAAGACGGACAGTGGCGATCCCCGCTGGTCTTTGATGCAAAAGGCCATGCGGGAAGTCTTGTTTCGTATGACGATAACATCGTAAAGTACAAAAAGGTTGTGGCTTTTGCCTCAAATGATTATCTTGGCTTAACCTGTCATCCAACAGTTGTTCAAGCTGCACACACCGCTTTGGACAGTTGGGGGACGGGGTCTGGCGCGTCCAGGTTGGTAACAGGGACGCGTCCATTGCATCGCCAACTGGAAGTTGAGCTGGCTGCATGGAAGGGGGCGGACTGTGCAGTTGTATTCCCGACCGGCTTTGCCGCCAACTTGGGTGTTCTTACAACCTTTGGCACCTCGGACGTATTGATCTGTTCCGATGAGTTGAATCACGCTTCTATAGTGGATGGATGTCGTCTGGCCAGATCCCGTGTTTCTGTGTACAAGCATAAAGACCTTGACCATCTTGAATCCCTACTTAGCGCCGCCTTATCTGACCAACAGGTTAACAGATTTCTGATTGTAACCGATGCCGTGTTTTCAATGGACGGGGATATGATTGATCTGACAGGGTTGGCCCAACTTGCCGCCAAGCATAAAGCGTTGCTGGTGCTGGACGAAGCTCACAGTGTATTAGGTCCTGACGTAGATGTATCATCTTTGAACGAGCTGGGTGTAGATATACTGAGGGTCGGCACCCTATCTAAAACATTTGGGGCATTGGGAGGTTTTGTTGCCGGTTCTAGAGAGATGGTTGATCTACTTGTGAACAAAGCACGCAGCTATATATTTACGACTGCCTTAAGTCCGTCAGATGCCGGAGCCGCCTTGGCCTCCTTGTCAATTTTACGTTCTTTCGAAGGTGAACGTTTGAAGACAACTCTTAAGAATCATGTGATGAAAGTCGTAGGACACCTGGAGAATCGGTCTAAAGTTCTCCCTTCGGCGAATTTGGATATGTCTGCAATCTCACCAATTATACCTGTGATAGTGGGAAGTGAGGAAGCGGCGCTTAGGGCATCCAAGTCCTTGCTTGAAAGCGGAGTCTGGGTTCCCGCTATCCGTCCCCCAACCGTACCGGAGGGGACATCACGGTTGAGGATAAGCCTTTCAGCTGCCCATACAGACAGCCAAATTGACTTGTTGATAGATGCACTGGCTGGGCTGGATAACCTTGAAACCGGCGAACCTTTAAACTGAAGTGGGTTCAATTCAACGAGCTTTACTGTAGATGCCACTAACGGTGGTTCAACCTCGCGAATCAGCAAGCCGTGCCGGACAGTCAGAGCAGTTTTAGTTCTTGGCTCAATTCTATCAGCTGTCCAACTGTCACTACCTGTTTTGCCGGCGCTTACGGACCCAGTTCGGTAGTGGAAACGGACTGTCGCTGATCAACTGGAATATATCGGTACAGATAATACCCAATATGGTGACGGTGGGGCAGCGCAGGTGGTGTAAAGGTATATGCTTACAACTGCGCCAATTTTGTCGGTGGCGTAGTTGGATGGTATAATTAGGAATTGATAATGTTATGAATATTTTCACTTCCAAAGCAGCTATGTTGATAAAGATGTTTGAAATGGAAAATTGGTAACAAATGCACCCATACAGAACAGTCAGACAACTTATATCACTTGTTACAAGGATAGCTGCGGTATCATTGGTTGCCTTTTCTTTGCTTGTTTTAATGGTTGAGCCGGCCTTTGGAGTAGGTGATCCAACTCTCGATAACTTAATCGTGCAACCTGGCATAAGTTGGCAATCAATGCCTGACAGTATCGTATTACCGATCGTGCACCGCATTGATAAATTTGATTCAAATGCTGTAAATGGTGAACAGGTCGAAGTGGCAGCAAGACTTTGGAAATCATCAGATCCTACGGTGGGTATAGCCGGGGTTACTTTGGTGCGTTGGCCTTCAAATATCAGAAATCTCAATCAAATGCAAACATCTGGGACTAACAATGAATGTGTGGATGCAACCGGGAACAACCCGTTATCCACCTCCAAGCTCCCAAACATACCTAATTCCATGGTAGTCACTTGTGCGGGAACTGTTCCAACCACTGGTAATACTATAAAAGGAACGGTCATATCAATCCTCAAAGGTGACATTATGGCAGTAGTTGAATCATTTGGTATCCAACCACTAACTGCAAACAGGCTCACTCCGATTGCCACAGCGCAATACTACGCACTTCCCGCTGCCGGTTCATCTGTTACAGTAGGTGATAACATCATATTTGCACTCGTAGGTTTCACACTTCTGTTTGTTGTTGTGGCTATTCCGGTAGGACTTATATTTTTCCTGGTTCGCCGAAAGCGAAAAAAAGTTCAACCGGTAATGAGTTATCCGCTCGGCGGCTATGGATACCAGCCCGGCGGATACGGCCCTGCCGCCTATGAAGCCTACGCCGCTAACTTATCGGCATCAAGGGCTACTGTGCCTACCGTAGCCACCCCAGATGAGACAACGGTCAAAAAGCCAGGATGGTATTCAAAAGGCAGTGATTCCTGGACGCAGTTCTATTGGGATGGAACACGCTGGACAGGACATGTTGTACACTGGAATGGAACAGCGTGGGAATAGCCTGGGGCGCTTAGCTCAGTTGGTTAGAGCGCAGCCTTCACACGGCTGAGGTCGGAGGTTCGAGTCCTCTAGTGCCCACTCGCTCGTTATTGTGATTTTGACAACATTACTTCTATTAATATTAGTCTCTGAAATTCCGATCGATAAATTAGGATGATAACTTTGACTTCCAATTTCGAGTCGTGAGGTGTTATACAGACGGTTGCCTTGTGGAGGTCGGAGAGAAAGATCCGATTCCTCTTGTAGGTTTTCAACACGATCTTTGCTGGATAGACGATGACGGTGTACCGGTTGATTACGGCCGTGACGGAGATGATGTAGCCGGGATTGACGGCACCGTGACGCTGTCATTTGCCAACGGCCAGAAAGTTCAAATATCCGGGGAAGGTCGCTGGGCACAGCGCTATGGACAGCTGGGCGGCGGTATAGTTAACATGAAAGTACATTCCTCATCGGGATGGGAAGGTACCGCAATGTATGAATTAACCGGAGTACACCATCATCGTTATTTTCCCATTGCGCGTTTTACTGTTTAATGGCTTCCACTTCCAGCTCTATGGTAATTTTTTTGCTGATCAACATCCCGCCGCCTTCCAATACGGCGTTGTAGGTAAGTCCCCAATCCTCTCTGTCTATTTCTGCCGTAGCTGTGAAGCCTATTCGCTGGGTTCCTTGCATATCAACTATGGAGCCGTTGAACTCCGCCTCTAAAACAACAGGCTTCGTTACTCCCCGTATAGTCAACTCTCCATTTATTCTTCCGCTGTTTGTCGATCCGGATAGTTCCACCCCCGTGCTCTTGAACTGAAGAGTTGGGTAGTTTTCAACATCCAAAAAGTCTGCAGATCTAAGATGGTTGTCTCTGGTTGACTCGCGTGTATCTATGCTGGCAGCTTGTATGGTAACCTGCACAGAGGAGTTGGTTGGTTCTTCGGCTACCTTGATGGTTCCCGAGAACTGGCCAAACCTCCCTTTCACCTTTGCCACCATAAGATGGCGCGCTACGAAAGCAATAGTGGTGTGTGTTGCATCTAGCTCGTAAGTGCCGGCAGGTGGAAGTTGGACCTGCTGGTTGTTTATTTCTGTTTCAGATATGCTCATCAGTTTTGTCTCCTTTATTCTTGTTGGTTTTATTATTTTCTTACTTTTCTCATTTGCTGTTATGAGACTGTTACTACAATTTTTTTGTGTGGAACCCCGGCTTGGGATTGCCATGCTTGGGCAATTTCTTCAAGTGGATATGTTTTGGTGTGCATGATTATACGTCCCGCACTTAGATGCTCAAGCAGGGTTTTGTATGCTTCCTTGAGTACTTCGTGCGGTACCAGCATATTTGTATATCCTAAAATACTTAACATGCGCCCGCGTAAAATACCTGATTCCAACTGGACATCGGGCGAATAAGACTGGCCCATCTGTACCAGGCGGGCACCTGGCGCAGATGCAAGTGCAGCCCCAACGGCTATCTTGCCCCATAGAGGATCAACCGTAACATCAATCTCCCCCTTGGCTGCTTCCTTGAACTGCTTCGCTAAGTCTTTCGGATCAGCTGAATCTTTCGAGTTAGTCGAGTTTCCTATTACCACAACCTCGTCTGCTCCTAATGATTTCAACATCTCAACATGTTTTTGAGATCGTGTAGTTGCCACAACGCGGCCGGCTCCCAAAATCCTTGACGCCTGTATGGCCACTTGACCGACTGCACCCGTTGCCCCCAATACCAAAACAGTCTCGCCGGGTTTTAGCTTGGCACGCCACGCAAGCGGTAACCATGCGGCGAGACCTGAAATACCGACAGAGGCGGCTTCTGTACTGGTAACATTGTCTAAAACATCCAGCAAGGTCGATTGGTCCGCCACGGCAAACTCCGCCAATGCTCCCGAGGACGAGTAACCTGACCGCGGTTCGAAGCAGACTCTTTTACCGAGTAGCCGTTCACTCCCTTCAATCGACTTGGAGACTTCAATTACTTTACCGATCCCTTCGGAACCGGGTGTGTATGGCACATTTGGTGCTCCCGTATAAAATTTTCCTGATGCAATGAGGAGGTCAAGAGGATTGAGGGGGGCAGCTTCAACAGCTACAAGAACCCGGGTGTTGTCTCTATTTGTATCCGTGTCGTTTAGAACCGGCTTGTCTACCTCTTCTACCTCGGGAACAGTATTTATCTGTTTTATTACAGCTGCGCGCATCTCCACATCTTTCCTTTGTTAAATCTTTTCAGTTCGAACTGTATAACATATATCTTATTGCTTACTAAACAAAAGTAACTTATATAATATAATTAGCATATGCTGTACAGCAATGTCAAGTCAAAGTGATATAATTTTTTAAAGTGCAAAAAGAAAAAGTTACACCATTTTGCCCTTTGTTCCATCATGCTTTGGAGATACTGGGGAGACGTTGGACTGCTGTGGTCATACGAGCGATCATGGGAGGAAATTACCGCTTTTCCGACATACGCCAAGCAATACCGGGTCTTTCAGATCGTCTCTTGTCTCAACGCTTAAAAGAGCTTGAAACGGAGGGAATCGTGAACCGTGTTGTACGAACGGGACATCCTATCACCGTTGAGTACACCCTTACGGGAAAAGGTGAAGCACTGGCGACAATAGTTAAAGAAGTTTCCCACTGGGCTGAGGACTGGCTGGGCTGAGGACTGGCTGGCCTGAGAACTGGCTGGGCTGAGAACTGGCTAGATCGCCAGGATAACTGATAAGGTTGATTTTATGAATCGCTGGATTATAGGAGCAAGAACGCCAACCTTGCCTGCATCTCTAGTACCTGTGGTTGTCGGAACTGGGGTGGCTGCAAACTACGGGGAGTTTGTTCTGTCGAGAGCGGTAACAGCTTTAGTGGTTGCACTCGGATTGCAACTTGGGATTAACTATATAAACGACTATCAAGACGGTATCCGTGGTACCGATACCAACCGTGTCGGGCCTACCCGCTTGGTTGGGTCTGGTTTAGCAACCCCAAAGGCGGTCTTGGTGGCTTCTTCGATAGCTTTTGGAATTGCCGGGGTTGCGGGATTGATATTAGCTTGGATGGTTACGTGGTGGCTTATCCCTGTTGGACTGGCTTGCATATTAGTTGCTTTGACTTATACCGGGGGGCCTTGGCCTTATGGGTATCACGGGTTCGCTGAGGTATTCGTTTTTGTATTTTTCGGTCTTGTAGCGACTTGTGGAACTGCCTTTGTTCAAATGGACAGACTGTCTTGGTTGGCCTTTTTGGTGGCGGTACCCGTCGGTATGTCAATTACCGCAATCTTAATTGCAAACAATCTAAGAGACCTCACCTTGGATGCGAAGGCCGGCAAGGTGACATTAGCCGTTAGAATAGGAGAGAAGCATACCAAGAATCTATATGCGACCCTTATGGTAGGTGCTTGTTTGTGGTCTGCTGTTTTGGCAGTCAGCAAAGTTGAACTGCTGTTTTCAATTCTGGCCTTGCCCATGGCCGTTTTATGTGTAAAAAAACTCAACTTGATAAACACATTGCGTTTTACGGTGTTGCTTGGGCTTATTCTTACATTGACTCTATGGATAAGGTGACTTTCGCGATTAAATCTAGATGAGGACAGCTTTGTTGGTCAAAGCCGATAAACATGCTAATGTTCACTTATATCATAGATTAAAATAAACAGGAGTTCACTCCCCCCTTTGTCAGGGAGTTGTTTAAGAACAGTTTAAACTGACTGTTTGGACGGATTGCGAAGGAGAAAGATATGGCAGAGCAGGCTAAAGAAAAGATGATAGTGCAAGCTTCACTTCAGCACTGTTATGAAATAGTGGCTGACTTTGAGCGCTATGTGGATTGGGCAGCCGATATAAAAGAGGTAACCGTTTTGGAGCGGGACGTTGAAGGCAGACCGAAGGTTGTGGAGTTCAGAGCCGCCGCTTTTGGACGCAGTACCAGCTACACCCTTTCATATGACTATTCAGCCGCACCTAACCAGTTATCCTGGTGGCAGACCAGGGGAGATTTGACGGCCAAACTGGATGGGTCATACTCGTTCAAGGAGATCGCTCACGGTCAATGCGAAGTTGTCTACCTGCTAGAGGTGGAGCTGCATCTTCCGCTTCCCGGGTTTGTCAAGCGAAGAGCTCAGGCACGTATCGTATCCACTGCGTTAAAGGAGTTAAAAGCGCGCATAGAGTCCACCGGAACGTGAACCAAAAGGTTGCGCTGGGTATAGATGTAGGTGGCACCAAGTTTTTAGGAGTAGCCGTTGGTGAGAAGGGGGAAGTACTTGTTGAGTGTCGAAAACCAACACCGGATAACCCTAAGTCCATCCTTGAAGCATTAACCGAAATCTTATTTGAGATAAGGGCACAACTTCCGTCTACTGCTTTGATTGAAGGAGTCGGAGTTGGTATTCCCGGGCTTATAGATTTTCGAGGTAATGTGCATTACGCACCCAATCTTAATGGTTGCAACGGCTTGGAACTAGGTTTTGAGTTAAAGTCAAGGTTGGATTTCCCGGTGGTGATTGACAACGATGCCACCTGTGCTGCTGTGGCTGAACATTTACTCGGTGCGGCAAAGAACTGCAATGATGCCCTGGTATTCACCTTGGGCACCGGTATAGGAGGCGGCATTATAGCCGGAGGTAAAGTTGTGAGAGGCGCCGAAGGATTTGCTGGTGAGGTGGGGCATATGGCTGTAGATCCAGATGGGCCGTTATGTCCTTGCGGAAAAAAAGGTTGTTGGGAGCTTTATGCATCCGGCAGTGGGCTCAGATATCTTGCTATCCAAGCCGGTGAAGAGGGACACTTAAAAAATATACTGCATCACAAGGGTGGGAAACTTTTCGATATCAGAGGTGAGGACATAACCGAAGCGGCTTTGACGGGTGATATCGGGGCACAAACTGTTATGGAGCGCTTCGGCCGGTGGTTGGCTCTGGGTATGGCTAATCTTGCTTGTGTGTTTGATCCAAAGTTGATAGTTCTCGGCGGCGGTCTTGTACAAGCGGGAGATCTCATACTTGCTTCGGTTGCCCCCTTTTTTGATCAGATGGTGGAAGGATGGCGGTATAGGCCAACTATTCCGGTGGTCTTAGCTGAACTCGGGGAAGCGGCGGGAGCGGTTGGTGCAGCACTACTGGCGAAAGAGATTGCATGAGGATTGGTATAACCCTTCCCCACTTTGGCGCGCTAAGCGTAACAAAAATGGCTAAGGCGGCTGAAGATACCGGTATTGACGGAGTCTTTGTTTTTGATCATCTATGGCCTGTTGCACAGCCGCAGATGCCCGCTCTGTCTCCGTTTGTTGTGCTTGGAGAGGTGGCGGCAACCACCGGATCCATATATGTGGGGTCACTGGTTGCCAGAATTGGTAAGATTCCAAACCAACTTCTGCTAGCTCAGTTCTCTACCCTGAACCTGATAGCCCCGGGTAGAGTGATAGCGGGGCTTGGATTAGGTGATGAGCTGACCCGAGAGGAAAATAGGCGTTATGGGATACCCTGGCAAAACAGGAAAGAGAGGCTTTTATCGCTTGGATGGTGTATTGAAAAACTTACTAATTTCGGGATACCGTGCTGGGTGGGAGGGTATTCATCAGACATACAACAGATAGCTCTGGGCCATTCAGCCGCTATAAATCTGTGGGATTTGCCGTTGGCTGAGTTGAAGAAGCTGGAGGGGAAGATCGAAATTGGCAGCCCAAGTGAGACTACTTGGGCTGGTCCTATACGAGGAACGGCAAGCCAAGCCAGTGATACCCTTCGCCTTTTGAGGGATACCGGATTTACCTGGTGTGTATGGGCATGGCCATCCAGTATTAAAAAAGTAGCCGAGGCGATTGAATTTTTACGGTAAACTGAAGTTATGGAATTTCGACGTATAACAGGTTTGCCTCCCTATGTGTTTACCGTAATAGATCAACTCAAGATAGCAGAACGCAAAAAGGGGAATGATGTAATAGATTTAGGCTTTGGTAACCCCGACCTTCCATCCCCTGCTGTTGCGGTAGATAAGCTGGCTGAGACGGCAAAAAATCCCCGTAACCATCGTTACTCCGCAAGCCGCGGTATACCTAAATTGCGTCAAGCCGTGAGCAACCTTTACTTATCACGTTTTGGTGTAGAATTGGATCCGGATACAGAGGTCGTTGCTACCATCGGTGCCAAAGAAGGGCTTTCTCATGTAATGTGGGTACTACTTGCTCCCGGTGATACAGCTTTAGTCCCTTCACCCTCTTATCCGATTCATATCTATGCTCCATTATTTGCCGGGGCTGATGTACGTCGGGTGTCCTTGGAACTTGGTCCGGATTCTTTTGAGACCGGGGTGGGTTTTTTCACCAATTTAATGGAGGCTTGGGAATCAGCGTGGCCAAAACCGAGAGTCATAGTTATCTCTTTTCCTCATAATCCTACTACCGCATGTGTGGATTTGGACTGGATGGCAAAACTGGTGAGTTTTGCACAAGAGCATAATGTTGTGTTGGTGCATGATTTTGCATATGCCGACATAGCATTTGACGGTTACAACCCTCCTTCCATCTTGCAAGTACCCGGAGCCAAAGACGTTTCCGTGGAACTTTACAGCCTGACCAAGTCTTTTTCAATGGCCGGCTGGCGTGTAGGTTTTATGGTTGGCAATGCTGAAATAGTGGCGGCGTTGACAAAGCTGAAAAGTTATCTTGACTACGGTACGTTTCAACCAATTCAAATAGCCGCTATCGTAGCCATGAACGATGCCTCCGATTATCCTAAGTTGATAAATCAAACCTATCAGAGGCGTCGTGATGCACTTTGCGGAGGGCTTGAGCGAATCGGGTGGCATATACCTCCCCCCAAGGGGACTATGTTTGTTTGGGCACCAATACCAGATCCTTACAAAGAGATGGGATCTTTGGAGTTTGCCAAGTTCTTAGTATCCCAAGGAGAAGTAGCCGTCTCGCCCGGTATCGGGTTTGGCCCCGAAGGTGAAGACCACGTGCGGTTTGCACTGATTGAAAACGAACAACGTATAGCTCAGGCCATACGCAGTTTGAAGCGGGCCTTGAGAAAGCTGAACTAAAACTCGTTTGGGTCCGAAAAGTTGTCGCGTTGTTTTCTGTTTAAGGCAGCAACCTCATGGTTTAGGGAAGCTAAGTGTTGGTCTGTTTGTTGCGTCCACTTTATCAAGTGGTCTATTGCAGCGGCCATACGGTCAGTTGCCGCCACAACGGCAGTAAGGCTTATTGCCATTTTCTCGGCGACATTGCTGGACTTATCCATCTGGTTTATCATAGATCCCATCTGTTTTATTATGGATTGAAGTAAGGTGGGGGTCTGCTCAAGTGACTTGTTCAATGCAGTTATCATGCGGGCGAACTGCCCCGGCATTTCAATCAGCTTGTCGGTTAGGAGGATCTGGCGCAAGGTTGGTATGTATTCCGGATGTTCTCTGAGCGAATTCAGTAGAGATTCTGTATCTATACTGCGCTTTGGTGCCCTGGTTCGCTTTTGAGCTTTGTTGGGATCCCCATTGTTCCCGTTACCTGCACTGTCTTCGTTACCTATACCGTTTTTGTTGTTTTCTTTATCCATTGTTATCTCTGTTTTCCATGTTATCTCTATTTTCTATTATGGGTACTGTCTAATAGTGGCAGGCAGTATGCCGTGGCTGTTGATACCGTAACACTTATTATTTGAAAGTCTACCATTTTCTTGCTTCTTAGCAATACGGTTTCGCCCTAAGACTGAAATTGATGAGGCAATGCCCAGTTTCTTGTGCGAGAAACCGCTTTCAACCAGCCCTGATAGTTGTTTTCAGCAGCTAGCGGTGAGATTTTTGGGCTAAACGAAGCGTCAAGTTTCCACAGTTCTTCCAACTCTTTTAGTGAGTTCCATATCCCCGCTGCAAGTCCTGCGAGTTGAGCAACCCCCAAAGCCGTGGTTTCAGTTTGAACAGGGCGAGCCACCTTTAGCTGGAGTTGGTCTGCTTGGAGTTGAAGTAAGAGATTCATAACAGATGCTCCACCGTCAACTCTTAGCTGCTCGATAGGTTGATCTGCCGCAGCGGACATAGCCTGGATTACGTCCTGGTTGGAGTAGATTATCGCATCTAGGGTTGCCCGTGCTATGTGCGCTCTTGTAGTCCCTTTTGAAATACCGGTTATTACTCCTCTGGCATAAGGGTCCCACCAGGGACTGCCGATCCCTGTAAATGCAGGCACAAAATATACTCCTTTAGAATCCGGTACGCTTTTTACCAGGGACTCCATCTGGTCGGTTTGGCTGATAAATCCAAGTTTATCGCGTAACCACTGTATCCCGGCTCCAGTGATGAAGATAGATCCTTCCAAACAATAGCATACGGGTTTGTTTTCAAGTTGCCACGCAATGGTATTGAGCAGTCCTTCTTTAGGCATCGGCAGCTTTTCCCCCAAGAACATTTCCACAAAACTTCCTGTACCGTAGGTGGTCTTAGCCATTCCGGGATGGAAGCAGGCTTGACCGAATAAAGCAGCGTGTTGATCACCAGCTATCGCCGTTATAGGAACACCGGCCAGAGATGAGGGGACTTGCGGCGCGGACAAACTTCCGAAATATCCTGATGACGGTCTTACTGTCGGCAGGCAGGATGGAGGTATATTAAACAGCTGAAGCAACTCTTTTGACCAGCACAGGTTGTTTATGTCATACAACATTGTGCGACTTGCATTCGTAACATCCGTAGCATGTATTCCTCCTCGCTTTCCCCCTGTCAAGTTCCACAATATCCAGGTATCTACGGTACCGAACAACAAATTGGAGTTGGTCGACTGAGTGATGTTGTCTTGGTGCCGTTTGAGCAGCCACTCAAGTTTGGTGGCGGAAAAGTAAGGATCGCAGACGAGTCCGGTAATAGAACGGACTGTTGGCAAGTAGCCCAGGCGAACCAACTCATCACAGCGCTTGGCGGTGCGGCGATCTTGCCACACTATGGCGTTGGCATAAGGATGTCCGGTCTTAGAGTCCCAAACCACTGTTGTTTCCCGTTGATTTGTTATACCGATGGCGGCGACCTTATGGGCATTACCCAAGGATGCATCCAGTTTGGAAGCAACTTCACTCAGCACAGCCAAAGATTTATCCAGTATTTCGACCGCATCCTGTTCAACCAAACCAGGTTCTGGAAAGTACTGTGTAAGTTCCCTGTAGGCGGTTTCCAGCTGTAGGCAGTTTTTTGAAAAAGCTATAGCTCTGGTGCCGGTGGTTCCTACATCTAAGGCTATGATTACTTCAGACGACATATTTACATCAACGGTGTCTCATGGTTTAGCAGGGGGTTACCTTTACGGTTACCGTTTGTGCTGCAGGAATGTTGGCGATTGTCAGGTATGTCCCATTAGGCTTGGATGTTACCTTACCGCCTTCAACATAAGTACAGTAGCCACTCTTATAGTGTACAGATACAGGCACAAAGATAACGGTAGGTGAAGTAGCGGAAGGATTGGACGTATAGCTCAGCTCAAAGTCGGAGTTGGTTTGGTTGAAGGACATGCTTGTAGGAATACCGGCAACCGCTTGTGCATATGTCTGATCCAATACTTTGTATTTTGGATAAAGCTTTCCGGAGGGGGATGCCAACGCTTCATCTTTTGAACCTGTCGGATCGTTGTAGTACTTCCAAGCCCAATATGTCCAACCGATCAAATACTGATCCGCCAAAGAGGTCATTCTGGCCAAGTCAACAGTATCCTTAGTTGCACCGAATTCGCTCATGAACCACGCCGGACCTCCCGGTTGGGCCGGGGTTGCATCGAGTGGACGTTCTTTGAAGTGGTGTAGGAAAGTTTCTGCTTCAGGTGGACCGCATAAGGCATTGTTGTCAGGATTGCCGTTATTATCTCTGGCCGGACAGTAGTTATGAAAGTTTAAAACCAGGTTGGCAAAGTTCATCTTGCCTATGTAGTTTTCAAATGCAGTCCCTGTAAAAATGTCCGGTTCATAAAAGATCATATGGTTGGGATCAACGGAGCGTATCTGAGGTATGAGCCCCAAAGGTGGATCCCCGGGCGGACAAGAGGCACTGGCGGCGGTTGCGGCTATTGTACCAGCGTATGCCGTTCCGGTATAAAAGCACTCCAGCTGAGTATCAAAGGCTTGATGGGAGGCGGGTGAGGCCGATAGAAGTAGATGGGAAAAGGGTTCATTGAAAAGGTCATATCCAAGCACCCAAGGGTTGTTCTTCAATCTTGAGGCTATTTCTGCCCAAACCCGGTCGTAGTTTCCCTGCAGGTTGCCAACGACATTGTTGTTCCAGAAATGACTGTAGGCCGCCCAAAGCGCCTTGGAGGTAATGTAGGCAGCCGACCAACGGTTCTTGGCGTGAAACCGAGGCAGTCCATTGGTGCAAAGAGCCCAGGATGGTGCGCCTTCTCCGCCAAAATACTGGCTGAATACGTCCTGGTGCATATCTATGAGTGAGTAAATGTGGTACTTGCCTAATAGATCTACAGTTTGTATCAGCTTGTTCACGTAGTTGTTGAGTACTGCCTGATTAAACTGATGTATGTGGTTGAACTTTCCCGGCGTAGTTGGCGAACATACCTGTTTGCTGTTGGGTTTTAGTGTTCCCGGCTCGGCACCTTCCCAGATTATTCCCACTCTTACCACGTTGAAACCCAAAGATGCTATTTCAGATGCATCTTGTGCATTGAAGTTGTAAGGTTTACCGGAAGCGGGATATACCACAAAAGGAGGATGTTTGTATACTGCGTTTACGCCATGCAGTATTATTACTCTATGGCTCGCATCATAAATAAACGGTCCTCCGGGGGAACTTAGGAAGCCGGCCGGCAGGTAAGGATTTGAGGAGGGGGGGCTAACAGGCTGCTTTCGAGATCCAACATGATTGGTCGCGTTTGTGCAAGAAGCAACTACAATCCCGATAACGCCAATTGAAAGCAGTAGTTTTATCAATCTTGAACTCATAGTTGTTGGAATTTTAGCATAATCGTCTAACAAGCGGCAGCAGTTTTAGGGGTTACCTTTACGGTTACCGTTTGTGCTGCAGGAATGTTGGCGATTGTCAGGTATGTCCCATTAGGCTTGGATGTTACCTTACCGCCTTCAACATAAGTACAGTAGCCACTCTTATAGTGTACAGATACAGGCACAAAGATAACGGTAGGTGAAGTAGCGGAAGGATTGGACGTATAGCTCAGCTCAAAGTCGGAGTTGGTTTGGTTGAAGGACATGCTTGTAGGAATACCGGCAACCGCTTGTGCATATGTCTGATCCAATACTTTGTATTTTGGATAAAGCTTTCCGGAGGGGGATGCCAACGCTTCATCTTTTGAACCTGTCGGATCGTTGTAGTACTTCCAAGCCCAATATGTCCAACCGATCAAATACTGATCCGCCAAAGAGGTCATTCTGGCCAAGTCAACAGTATCCTTAGTTGCACCGAATTCGCTCATGAACCACGCCGGACCTCCCGGTTGGGCCGGGGTTGCATCGAGTGGACGTTCTTTGAAGTGGTGTAGGAAAGTTTCTGCTTCAGGTGGACCGCATAAGGCATTGTTGTCAGGATTGCCGTTATTATCTCTGGCCGGACAGTAGTTATGAAAGTTTAAAACCAGGTTGGCAAAGTTCATCTTGCCTATGTAGTTTTCAAATGCAGTCCCTGTAAAAATGTCCGGTTCATAAAAGATCATATGGTTGGGATCAACGGAGCGTATCTGAGGTATGAGCCCCAAAGGTGGATCCCCGGGCGGACAAGAGGCACTGGCGGCGGTTGCGGCTATTGTACCAGCGTATGCCGTTCCGGTATAAAAGCACTCCAGCTGAGTATCAAAGGCTTGATGGGAGGCGGGTGAGGCCGATAGAAGTAGATGGGAAAAGGGTTCATTGAAAAGGTCATATCCAAGCACCCAAGGGTTGTTCTTCAATCTTGAGGCTATTTCTGCCCAAACCCGGTCGTAGTTTCCCTGCAGGTTGCCAACGACATTGTTGTTCCAGAAATGACTGTAGGCCGCCCAAAGCGCCTTGGAGGTAATGTAGGCAGCCGACCAACGGTTCTTGGCGTGAAACCGAGGCAGTCCATTGGTGCAAAGAGCCCAGGATGGTGCGCCTTCTCCGCCAAAATACTGGCTGAATACGTCCTGGTGCATATCTATGAGTGAGTAAATGTGGTACTTGCCTAATAGATCTACAGTTTGTATCAGCTTGTTCACGTAGTTGTTGAGTACTGCCTGATTAAACTGATGTATGTGGTTGAACTTTCCCGGCGTAGTTGGCGAACATACCTGTTTGCTGTTGGGTTTTAGTGTTCCCGGCTCGGCACCTTCCCAGATTATTCCCACTCTTACCACGTTGAAACCCAAAGATGCTATTTCAGATGCATCTTGTGCATTGAAGTTGTAAGGTTTACCGGAAGCGGGATATACCACAAAAGGAGGATGTTTGTATACTGCGTTTACGCCATGCAGTATTATTACTCTATGGCTCGCATCATAAATAAACGGTCCTCCGGGGGAACTTAGGAAGCCGGCCGGCAGGTAAGGATTTGAGGAGGGGTCGGTAAACGAATTTTTCCGTATACTTTGTGCTGCGGTAGTTGAAAATAACGTGAGCAAAAGGGTGCCTATACCGAAGATTAACAATGGCAATCTCGGAAAGTTTGAACTCATTATATACTGAATTATATATCGGACAATGAACAGGTTGGTGGAATGGTGGCAATAGACGGGGCAAGTATGGCATAATCGTCCGTTGACAAGGGTTTATAAAAGACTCATATTTTTAATTTTTTAATGCTTGACACAGATGTAATTACAATGGTGTAATTAATATACTAAATTTAAACAGTAGCTGAGCAAAAGCTGATTTATCAAAACTTTTTATCCGTTTTCGCCAAGATCAACTTTTGCTCAGATGATAATGTAGCAACAGATCACTAGATTAGTATTGACAGTATGGGAGGTCAACAACAGATGAAAAATAGCCAAGCTGTAGCAGAAAAAGTTACAACAGCTACGGAGAAAACCAAGGACATGGCTAACGGTTATGTAGGAATAAAGCGGTATTTTACGAAAGAAGGTGTGCATCCCTATGATGAGGTGCGTTGGGAGATGCGCCAAGCGCTCATCGCCAATCATGTGACAGGGGAGGTGGCTTTTTGCCAAGACGGGGTAGAGGTCCCTTCTTTCTGGAGCCAAAATGCCACTAATATATTGGCATCCAAGTACTTCAGAGGGACTATGGCAACGCCCGAGCGTGAGTACTCCTTACGCCAAGTCGTAGATAGAGTTGTAGACACAATTGCCTCTTGGGGCATGAAAGGCGGATACTTTATGGACGCGGACGCCTGCCAAGTTTTTTCAGATGAACTTAAGTACTTGATTATTCACCAATATGCCAGCTTCAACTCCCCTGTCTGGTTTAATATCGGGGTGCGAGGTGTCCCACAGCAAGCCGCGGCGTGTTTCATACTTTCTGTAGACGATACCATGGACTCCATTTTGAACTGGTATAAAGAAGAGGGGATTATCTTCAAGGGAGGATCTGGTGCCGGTGTAAATCTATCGGCTATAAGAAGCTCACGTGAACTCCTTACCGGCGGTGGAACAGCTTCCGGTCCAGTTTCTTTTATGAGGGGAGCTGATGCGTCGGCCGGAACGATAAAATCAGGCGGAAAAACCAGGCGGGCAGCCAAGATGGTTGTGCTCAACATTGATCATCCCGATATAGAGGAGTTCATCTGGTGCAAAGCCAAAGAAGAGAAGAAAGCACAGGCTTTAGTTGCAGCCGGGTTTGATATGGGCGTAGATGGTGCCGATTCTTACTCGATTCAATACCAGAATGCCAACAACTCTGTTCGTGTAACCGATGAGTTCATGAAAGCGGTCATAGAAGACAGATCTTTTGCAACCCTGGCTCACTATCCGATAGTTGGCAGTGACGGCGTACCCAGTAATGGGGAGGCCAGTGACGGCGTACCCAGTGACGGCGTACCCAGCAATGGGGAGGCCAGTGACGGGGAGGCCAGCGGGAGACGGGTTGTAAAGACGTACAAAGCAAAAGAGCTGTTTAGGCAGGTTGCCGAAGCTGCTTGGGAGTGTGCTGACCCGGGATTACAGTATGACACGACTATCAATAACTGGCATACCTGTCCAAATGCAGGGCGAATTAATGCCAGCAATCCCTGCAGTGAATATCTGCATTTAGATAACAGTGCATGCAATCTCGCTAGCTTGAATTTGTTAAGGTTTTTACCGCAAGACGATGTAGATGATGACGGGGGTGTTGTAGGGGGTGATGCTGTTGGTGACAATCCTTCCACTAATGCTGTTTTTGATGCCAGAGGGTTTAAACAAGCGGTGGAAACTGTTTTCACTGCGCAAGAAATACTTATTGACAACGCAGACTATCCTACTGAAAAAATTACCCAAAACGCTAAGAGATTTAGAGAGCTTGGACTTGGGTATGCCAATCTCGGTGCTTTACTTATGAGCCTCTCCCTTGGGTATGATTCGGATGATGGTCGTGCATATGCGGCAGCGATAACTGCACTTATGACTGGTCACGCATATGCGACTTCGGCAAGAATAGCAGCTCGCATGGGTCCGTTTGCCGGCTTTTCCGACAATGTTGAACCCATGTTAAATGTCTTGAAGATGCACCGGCAGGCAGTATCGAAGATAGAGCCTGCCACCCCCCAACCTTGGAGCTATTTGCTTGATGAGGCACGCCAATCCTTTGATGTAGCAATAGAACTGGCAAAGAAGTATGGTGTTCGCAACTCCCAAGCCACTGTGCTGGCCCCTACGGGTACGATCAGTTTTCTGATGGACTGCGATACAACCGGCGTTGAACCTGATCTGGGGCTTGTTAAGGAGAAAAGACTGGTTGGAGGCGGAACTATGCGTATAGTCAATAAAAGTGTTGAAAGGGCGCTTAGTCGGCTTGCCTACACCAAGAAGCAAATTTCCGATATATGCACTTATATAAATGCTAATTCAAAGATAAAAGGAGCACCGCATATTTCCGACGAGCACAGGCGGGTATTCGCGTGCTCTATGGGTGAAGACGCTATTGATTATATGGGACATGTGAAGATGATGGCTGCGGTTCAGCCGTTTATATCAGGCGGCATTTCTAAGACTGTCAATATGCCGTCAACTGCGACTGTAGAGGATGTTTACAACCTGTTTATATCCGGATGGCAGATGGGGCTAAAGGCGGTTGCCATTTACAGAGATGCTTCCAAGGTGGGTCAACCTCTTAGTATTGCACCGCGCAGTCCCGCAATATCTGCCGACCGACCGGTCTCGGATGAGGCCGATGTAGATAGTTTGGAGAATGCTATAAAACAAGATATAGTGGTGGTGAAACAGTCATTGCCAATCAGAGAACGGCTTCCCCGTACCAGGCTGTCAAAGACATTTGCCTTTAGGATTGCCGACTGTGAAGGGTATGTAACTGTTGGTGAATATCCCGACGGGCGACCTGGTGAGGTATTCATGAAGGTATCCAAGCAGGGGTCCACCTTGGCGGGGATAATGGACGCTTTTTCTATAGCTGTTTCACTTGGGCTTCAACACGGTGTTCCGCTTGCCACCTTTGTCAAGAAGTACACGAATATGCGTTTTGAACCGGCTGGTATGTCTGATGACCCTGATTTACGCATTGCAACTTCATTGGTTGACTATATATTTAGACGTCTTGCGGTTGATTATTTAGAGTTTGATGTGAGAAAAGACCTTGGAGTACTGACAACAAAAGAGAGAATACAGCCGTCTCTACCCGGTATTGATGAGCAGACTATCGATATTTCCGGCTCCGTCTCCTCCGAACCATCTGCAACCGACACACCTTCCTCAAGATCTCCTGTCTCTGGCGTAGTCTCGCCCGGCATGTCGTCGTCTGTTCCTCCAAGTGTTGAAGTAATGGCAATGTCAGCACCCTTGTGTTATAACTGTGGCAATGTGATGCAGCCTTCCGGCTCTTGTTATGTATGCACAAGTTGCGGTTCTACCAGTGGGTGTTCGTAGATGATAAACCGATAAGGACTCTATCGAGAAAAGCTAAAGTTTCATACCTATTTGCGAAAAGACGGGCTTGGAACTGTTGGCTCATAGCTACGTATATCTTGGTAAAGCATGGTATAATACATATATGTTGTTTCTTGTTTCCATCGGCATTGCTGCTCAGGAGCAAAGGTGTCCATCTGGACACCTTGGAACACCGGGAGAAGGATGGTCGTATTGATCTCGCTGAAAAAACGCTTGGAGGAAGGCATCTCTACGGATCTCGTAGTCGAGAAAAACCGCAAGGTCATGGACCAACAACGCTTCCATAGTGTCGGAGGTGACAAAATAATGGATCATGGTTACTGTCACACCCCTCTGTTAGAATGGATTTCATGATAAGAACGACTGCGTCTGGCGAGCTTGGTCTTGAATCGGATAAAGCGTGAAGAGCTACAATCCGTGATCACTTCTTGTACCGGCTGCAAGTGCCGTTTCGTGAGGAGGCTGCGCTCGCCTCTCATGTGGCATCACCTGGACAACAAGTGAGGATTTAGAGACTCCGCCAAGTCCGAGGGGCTTTATCCAAAAGATATGAATGTGCACCTTGCAGACCAGGCGGTTTTCGATGCCGTGGATACCTGTAAACGGCACATCGAATCGGTGGTAAAAACAGTGAACCTGAAGGCCAATATCTGGCATCGCTTTAGTGACGAGAGTGAGAGGCACTACGCGTATGGGTGTCTCGCCCGGTACTCGGCCATTGGTCCAATCATGTGTGGTGCTACCCCGCGTCTAGCAGCAGGCAATCTCTCCGGCGAGGCGCAAGAGACCATTGCCCGTTACCTCCACAGGACGCTTCGCGTGGATGGATCTGCGGAGTGGTTGTTTCCGTTTGAGTAACTGCTATAATACGGGGGAGAAACTACAAATGGAGAAACTGCAAATGGAGCAAGTAGGGTAAGACTATGTACGGTTTTAAGGAGCAAGACCAGTCTTTATTCCCGCCGCTTTTCCTTCCAGATACTCGTTTCCTATGTTTGATCCACCGCTCTTTGTATCCTCTGGTGGGGTTGTTGGTTGTTGCAATGTCAACTGTTGCATGTACCAACAGCGCTTTGCCAAGCGTTCCCGGTCCCATCTTGATCAAGACTAATCAAGCTGTTGCTGTTGTAACTACCAACCCGTTCCGTCTGCAAGTAGGTACCTCGTTAAGGTCTCTCGCATTGTCAGAGGTCTCCAATACCAGCCCTCCTCCTACAAAACTTCCACCTACCATTGATCCGGTTCCGCCAGGTGTTCCTGCACAGAAAAGTGATCAGCTCTATGCTCCTCTTTCATTTCTTGTGGGACACGAGACGCTGACTCTCAACCACAGCCAGGTCTGGGAGGGTAACCTGCAGCAGGGCGAGCGTTATGGTATCTACTATTCTGCACGTAAGGTAATAGCATCCCATAAGGTTTCAGATGGAGTGAGTCTTACTGTGTCGACAGATGATCCTTCCGGACGTACTTTGAAGGTGGTGATTGAACCGGTAGAGGGGAACCTGATTCATGTCTCTGTAACCCCTCATCCTGCCGCTGGAGTAGTCATGATGAGCGACTCTTTTATGTCGTCGCCCAATGAGGATTTTTACGGCTTTGGAGGCCGCCATAACGCTTTAAACCAGCATGGGAACGTACTTGTCAACTGGGTGTCGGAGGAGAATGTGCCGGGTTTAGGCCAACCGGGAACTCCATCGGGTATTCTCTATCCAAATGGACCGACTGCTGCGTACTATCCCCAAGCGCAGTTTATCTCCTCAGCCGGCTACGGTTTTCTACTTGCTCAGCCCCAACTGTCATGGTTTCGTCTTGATTCCGATC
This sequence comes from Actinomycetota bacterium, assembly GCA_023379935.1. GTDB lineage: Bacteria > Actinomycetota > Acidimicrobiia > Acidimicrobiales > JAMCPD01 > JAMCPD01. Next base: position 103,038 of record JAMCPD010000024.1, read on the forward strand.
TCCCCAATGCCTGGAGTGTTGCCGCGTCGTCGTCATCACTCAATTACTACGTAGCACCTGGCAATCCGCGCCAAGCGATAGCTGCGATAACCTCGCTCAGCGGGCGTCAACCTGTTCCACCCGCTTGGGGACTAGGACCGATGTTCGATCGTGAGGTCAAAAACTTTGGAGAGACGGTTTCCGGTTATGATTCGGAAATGGAGCAGGATATCGCGAACATTGAACGTTACCATTTACCGCTAACCGCTTATCGGATTGAAGGGTTTGGGTTTAAAAATCCCAATGACGACGGTTTTATACTTCCGACGCGAGACACTTTCCCCGTTCAGAGCCAAGTTGTTGCTGAGCTTCAAGCTCTCCATATCCATCCCCTTGCATATATACGACCATGGTTGGCCCCGGGATCCACCGCTTGTGAGGAAGGGCTGTGTGTACATACAACGGCTGGCAAGATATATACGACAACCGGCACACTTGGGCAAAAGATAGCACTCCTTGATTTCACCAACCCGGCTGCGCTGCGCTGGTGGAGCAGCGAGTTGGACAAGATATTCAATCTTGGTTTTGACGGTTTTGAACAGGATTTTGGCGAAGAGGTTGCCCTCGGCATGCACTTCTACAACGGTCAAACTGGGGCTTCGATGCACAATGAGTACCCTATCTTGTACATGAAGGCAACCCGTGATGCCATAGATGCATACCAGAGCTCACATCCAACCCGCCATCTCTGGTTTGATAACCGTGCAGGTTTTTCAGGAACTCCCGGATCTGCTCGCTATGAAGCGGCAAACTTCCCAGGAGACGAGGCAACCAACTGGGGTCAGGCTTCCGGCTTGGCATCCCTAACCGAGGACATGTTAAGTAGGGCAATCGGTGGGGCCTATGGTTATGGTACAGATATCGGTGGATACTCCGACTACACTACACCGCCTACCACCAAACAGCTTTTTCTGCGTTGGGCCGAATGGGCTACGCTGAGCCCCGTATTTCGCCTTCACGGATCTGCACATTATGGTTTGCATACTCCCTGGTCCTATGACAACCAGACGGTTGCCGTCTACGCAGAGCTGTCGGCACTTCATGAAGCGGCCGTACCCCTGATTCTCAAACTATGGCAACAGGCTGATCAGACAGGAATTCCCCCGACACGGCCGTTATGGTTGGAGTTCCCCGGCGATCCGCAAGCTGCGGCTCAAACCCAAGAGTGGACCCTTGGCAATGACGTGCTGGTCGCACCAGTGGTCATCGATGGTGCAACCAGCCGAAGTATCTACTTCCCAACCGGTTGCTGGCAAGACCCTCAGACCGGTTTAGTCGAACAAGGACCGGGTAATGCAACGGTAAGCGCTCCTCTTACCAGCTTGCCGTTTTTCTTCCGCTGTGGTACTCACCCATTTCCGGTCACGGGCATGAAAACCAGCTCTTAGCGTGACATCAGCTTGCAAGATCTTTCTGACAAAATGTGATGTGAGAAATAAGGTACAAGGTTAATGTTTGGGATTAGAGAAGAGGAAGTGGATCCCGGCGCCAATGCTGGTTCCAGCACGTCCATAGCCGTCTGATTCAAAGCGCGGTGTTCAATATTTTCTATGATATCTGACTTAACGGATTTTCCACGGCACCTTAAAGCCCTGTGACAGGGTGTTGGTAGCTTTTCTGATTGACACCGGATATGAACTGGCTATAGGAGCATCAAGTGTGTCTATCGCCCAGTCGGCATGGACGAGTTTTTCCTCTGAGCCGGCTACCCGCGTTGCCTTGATTGCAATTACCCTATTGGAGGCGATTTTCATAGCTACCACTACTTCTTCAGCGAATACCTCAGTAAATATCCGCCATGCATTAGATAAACCTCCGATGAGAGGGCGTGCTACATCTAATGGAAGTAGGTCGAGAGGTTCGTCCGTAAGCTCTTTTTTGCCTGCAGTGATGCCGGTAGCGGTGGTGTGCGATTGTGAACGGCTCCATATGGAACGAACCGGTTTCAGGTTTTTAGGCAGAAGATGGGTAGTTCCAGTAACCGACCAGGGACCAACTGGTTTAAACCGGCTAGTGCTTTTTGGTGCAAGTTCTCGTGTGATGTCGATAACCGTGCAACACTTGGCACTTACCCACCAGGCAGTCATAAACTGATAGTGGGAACCGTCTGCTCTACGCTTAGTAAGCGGTGAATCGGCACTTGCAGTAATCATTTTCCCAACAAGATGTTTGCGAAGTTTTAAGATATCCACCACTTCTTTAGGTACCCGATCAAAGCCGACCTTGTCAACATCAACATATGCCACCTCTTTGTCGGCAGTGACCGCCCTGGAACGGTATTTGCCAAGCTTATTGGCGGGTGCCTTTTCCAGGCTGCCCATCATTGATCTCCCGCATCGGTTCCGGTGTTCTTAAAATATACCTTGGCGTTGGGTTGAAAACAGGTATTTGCCGTTCCGTCATTGGCTAAAACGCCGAGCAGGTTAGAATACGTATCAGGTAGCGTCCTATACATGGCTTAATATTATCACCGGGTAGTTATTTCTTCAAACGATTCGGAGGTTGTCTCCTAGAACTGCCTATTTGTGATCCGCTTCTCTTGGTATGCTTATAAGATGAGCGGAAATAGATTAGTTTTCGGCCCCATACACCGATTTCAAGAGATCGACTCCACCAACAGTTATTTAATGGCCCAAGCTAAGCGGGGCGTCAAAGAAGGTCTGGTGGCTGTAGCGGACTGGCAAATCACCGGCAAGGGTCGCCTGGGACGCACTTGGGTTGCTTACCCGGGTTCCTCATTGTTGATCTCCGTACTGTTACGCCCTTTATTGGAACTTGACCGGTTGCATATTTGTAGTTCCATTGCCGCATTGGCGGCGGTAGATGCCATCAAAGCGTGCACAGGAGTTGATGTTTTGCTCAAATGGCCAAATGACTTGATAGTGTCGGCAGGATCAGGCGGTTTAGGTTCAGATGAAATTCAGGAGTATAAGTTAGCGGGCACTTTAGCTGAGATACAGTTTGAGAATGAAACATCACCTTTTTCAACCCCGGCGGTAGTGGTTGGGCTGGGGCTTAACGTGAACTGGGATGTTGACAAGTTATATCCGGGTGCCATGTCACTCAACATCTGTGTGGGACATCAGATAGATAATAATCAGTTGGAGAATACCTATCTGTCTTTCTTGGATAGCCGCTATCGTAAGTTGAATGTAAGCGATTCAAATATACGAAGACAGGCTTATGAAGCTCAAGTAGATGAGTATAAGAGTAAATGCACAACACTTAGACGTTATGTAAAAGTTGAGTTGATCAACCGGACGGTATATGGGAAAGCAGTTGACATAACTTCGGATGGGCGACTTATACTTGAAGTTGGTAGAAGCGTTGACAACGTGACAAAAAGGACGACAAAGGTGTTCAGTGCGGGAGATGTGGTTCATTTGCGCACGAGTTCACCTATGTTAGACTAGTTTCACTATGAGGTTAGTACTATGAAGTTAATGGTCACAGGCGGAGCCGGGTTTATAGGCTCCAATTTTGTTTATTGGTGGACATCCAAGTATCCCGACGATACGGTGGTGGTATACGATGCGCTTACCTATGCAGGTAATTTAGAAACATTAAACCCTTTAGGTGATCGTATAACCTTTGTGAAAGGCGATATCTGCGATCTTCAGTTTGCCAAGGAGATGCTTTTGCAATATGGGATAGAAACAATCGTGCATTTTGCGGCAGAGTCGCATAACAGCTTGGCTGTATTGAACCCGAGTTTATTTTTTAAAACAAATGTGCTTGGAACTCAAACCATGCTTGAAGCTGCAAGAAAAGTTGGTGTAAAAAGATTTCATCATATATCAACCTGCGAGGTTTATGGAGATCTTGCACTAGACAGCACTGAATCGTTCAATGAGGAATCCTCTTATCGTCCCAGAACCCCCTATAATGCCGCAAAAGCTGGGGCTGATATGGCGGTTAGGGCTTATGTCGAAACTTATGGCATAAATGCCACGATAACCAACTGCTGTAACAACTATGGTCCCTACCAGTTCCCTGAAAAGGTCATCCCGCTCTTTGTGGCCAATGCATTGGATGACATACCGTTACCACTTTATGCCAGTACTGAAAATCGTAGGGAGTGGTTGCATGTAGATGATCATTGCCGTGCTATAGAGATGGTTTTACAAGACGGTACCTCAGGTGAGGTATATCATGTTGGAAGTGGAGTTGAGTACAGTATCAATCAACTTGCGGATGCTATTCTGAAGATCCTGGGAAAACCCGAATCGTTGAAGACAATTGTAGCGGATCGCCCTGGACATGACAGGCGTTACCTGCTGGATTCCACCAAGATCCGCAATAAGCTGGGATGGGAACCATTGGTTGATTTTGATGAAGGGCTTTTGCGTACTGTCAAGTGGTATGCAGACAATCGCGCGTGGTGGGAACCGTTAAAAAAACGGGCACCGGTAGTGGAAACTGCATGGTAAAGTCGTTTTAGGTTTCGGTGAGATTATTGCGAGTTTTAATAACCGGCGCGGGTGGTCAACTTGGACATGACTTAGTTGGTGTTTTCAATATCCAAGATGGCGAAGAGGTTGTGGCTCTCAAACATACCGACTTGGATGTTACCGACAGAAAAGCAACACTTGAAGTTTTTGAACAGATGCACCCTGATATAGTTGTGCATGCGGCCGCTTGGACGGCTGTTGATGACTCTGAGGCAAATCCGGATAAAGCTTTTTCAGTCAATTCTTTAGGAACGCGGCATGTAGCTAATGCGGCTCGTCGCACAAAGGCTCACTTGATCTACATATCTACGGACTATGTGTTTGATGGAGTGGCTGGACGTCCGTATGTAGAGTGGGATATCCCTAATCCCATATCAGTTTATGGGCGTAGTAAGTTTGGAGGAGAAAAAGAGCTTGATCCTGCTTTTACGGTAGTTAGAACTTCTTGGGTTTGCGGACTGCATGGTAATAACATGGTGCGGACCATACTAAAGTTGGCAAAAATGGAGCTGGCAAAAACAAGGTCGGAGAAAGCAGCCACAACTGGCTTGCGACAAGAGCCGTTACGGTTTGTAGATGATCAGATAGGATGCCCTACTTTCTGTTATGATCTTGCATTAGCTATTAAAAAATTAGCTGTCATGCGCTATGAGGGGATATTTCATGTTACCAATCAAGGAGAAACATCCTGGTTTGGCTTTGCCCAAGAGGTTTTAAGGTTAGCAGGGTATGATCCTTTTATGGTAGTCCCTATATCCACCGCTCAACTTAATCCACCCAGAGCCGCTCCACGCCCGAAGTATTCAGTTCTGGACAATGCTGCCTTGCGTTTAGCAGGACTTGGTCTCCTGCCCGACTGGCATGAGTCGTTGGAAATGCTGGTAAAACAAGGAACAGAGGTATGGTGAAACATGGCTAAAATAGGAGTGATAGGTGCAGGATATGTTGGTATTGCAACTGCCATCTGCTTCTCCTATCTGGGCAATGACGTCGTTTGTGCGGATATAGTTGAAGAGAAGATAGATAAACTCAATCGCGGCGAGATGCCCATATTGGAGGAGGGAATGGGTGAGCTGCTGTCTCAAGGCTTAGCCAAAGGCAGCTTAAAGTTTGTTATGGGTGCAGCCAATGCAGCACGTCAACGGGAGTTCGTATTTCTTTGTGTTCCAACTCCTTCAACTGATACAGGTACAGTTGACATGTCGTATATACAAAAAGCCGCCCAAGAAATTGCTCCTGTATTGGAGCCCGGGTCAATAGTTGTTACGAAGTCTACAGTTCCTGTCGGATCTACTGTTTTTGTTCAGCAGTTTTTAGCCAGAGACGACATATCCGTAGTTTCAAATCCCGAGTTTTTAAAAGAAGGCTCTGCTCTTCATGATACCTTACATCCGGATCGCATAGTGATAGGGTCATCTGACACTTCCGCTGCAATGCGGATTAAAGAGTTGTATAAAGATATCTACGCTCCTGTATTGATTACCGACTCGGCATCAGCGGAGGTCATCAAGTATGCATCCAACGCTTTTTTGGCGGCTAAGATAAGTTTTGCCAATGCGGTTGCCAATCTTTGTGAGGCTGTCGATGCAGATGTGAAAGATGTTCTGTTGGCCATGGGTTACGACCGGCGCATTGGATTTGACTTTCTGCGTCCAGGACCTGGATGGGGCGGTTCATGTTTTCCAAAAGATACCAAGGCATTAGTTTGCATAGGGGCTGAAGCAGGTTATGAGTTTGCTCTATTGAAAGGTATAATAGCAGCCAATAGAGAGCAGTTGGAGCGTGTGATAGAGAAGATAAACCTTGCTTTAGGTGGCGAGATGGAGGGTAAAACCGTAGCCCTTTTGGGACTTACCTTCAAAGCTAATACGGACGATCTCCGGGAGTCCCCAGCGATCGCGGTCGCAGAACAGCTTCTTCTCCGCAATGTTGTTGTCCAAGCCTATGATCCGACAGTTGAAGATCGTTCAAGTATGTTGTCGGCCGGTATTCAAATATGTTCCAGCGCTTATGAAGCTTCAAAAGACGCTCATTTGCTTGTGATCATGACTGAGTGGGGTGAGTTCTATAAGTTGGACTATAACAAGGTAAAAGAGTTGATGATGTACCCATGCATAGTTGATACAAGGAACTTACTTGATCCGGATGCTGTCAAAAGGCTTGGTTTTTCCTATGTTGGTATGGGCAGAAAGTGAACCAAACGGTAATTGGCATCGCAGAAGCTGACATGACAGGATCAGGGTCATGCTAGAGTCGACAGTACCGCCAGGGAAACGAGTTCTCGTAACAGGCGGCGCCGGTTTTATCGGATCGCATCTCTGTGATCGTTTATTGGCGCGGGGGGATGAGGTAATTTGTGTTGATAACTTTTGTACCGGTTTAAAAGATAACATATCCCACCTGATTGGCTCAGAGCGCTTTACTCTACTGAGTCGTGATATATGCGAAGGAGGGCTTGATGTAAGCGGTGACTTGGATGTCGTGGTTCATCTTGCAAGCCCCGCTTCCCCAAAGGATTACCTGGAAATACCCATTGAGACTTTGGAGGTTGGTAGTACTGGGACAAAGGTTTGTCTGGAGTTGGCAGAACAAACTGGGGCTCGTATTGTGTTCGCATCCACAAGTGAGGTATATGGTGACCCATGGGTGCATCCCCAGAAAGAAACTTATTGGGGCAATGTTAATCCTGTTGGTCCGCGCAGTGTTTATGACGAGGCTAAACGTTTTTCTGAGGCTCTGTGTATGGCTTGGCACCGCAGATATGGGACAAATGTGGGGATAGTTAGAATATTCAACACCTATGGACCTAGGCTCAAGGCTTCAGACGGTAGGGTGGTTTCAAACTTTATAGTCCAGGCGCTACAGAATGAGTCGCTCAGCGTGTATGGTGACGGCTCTCAAACTCGCAGTTTGTGTTATGTGGATGATCTTGTAAGCGGCCTGACTGCGTTGATTGATTCGGATGTTACAGGACCCGTAAATATGGGAAACATGGATGAGTATACGGTGCTGCAGCTGGCGGAACGGATAATTGAGTTAACAGGGTCGGCATCACAGATAACCTTCTTGGATTTGCCTCAAGATGACCCTACTAGGCGTAAGCCTGACACGACTTTGGCCTTTGAGTTGTTTGGATGGAAAGCTGAAGTTTCATTGGATGAGGGGCTGGGAAAGACCATTGACTATTTTGTACAACGGTTGGGTTCCGCCGGGTCGATACGATGAATGTCATATGCTATGAACATTGATGCCGTTGTAGTTAACTACAATGCAAAAGAACATCTTTTGGACTGTGTGTCTTCACTTCAAAAAGCAGGAGTTCGACATCTGGTAGTGGTTGACTCCTGCTCCTCTGATGGTTCATTGGAAACTTTAGCCGAGATGGCTTTTGATATTCTTGCTGTTTCTATGGACAAAAACCGTGGGTATGGTGCGGCTGTAAATTATGGGATGAAGCTACTTGATGAGAAGTTTTCCGCAGATGCCGTAACAGGAAACGGGCAGATTAAAAAAGGTGATGGGAGGGGTCATATCCACAAGGGGAGTAGTGGAGTTGAAGGTGAAGCTGTGGTGTTGGTCTGCAATTCAGATGTCATAGTTTCTGATACTGCTTTAGATGTACTGTCTAAAGAGTTTGGAAAAGATAATGACTTGGCTATAGTGGGTCCTAAGATGCTAAATCCCGATGGGACCGTCTACCCTTCTTTTAGGTTGTTTCCTTCAATTCTAAATGGCATTGGACATGGCATTGTCGGGTTGTTTTTACCTCGAAACCGATTCAGCAATCGCTACAAAATGGCAGATTATGACAACGAAACCTCACGATTTGTTGAGTGGGTATCCGGTGCGTGCTTTATGATAAGCATGAGCGCATTTGAGGAGGTCGGGGGTTTTGACGAGTCATACTTCATGTATGGGGAAGATTTGGACCTATGCTGGAGGCTCAAGTTGGCCGGGTGGGAAGTACTGTTTCAACCCAAAGGTGCGGTAACTCATTTTCAAGGAGTATCTGCCGACAAGGTCCCTTATCGTATGATTATAGAACATCACAGGTCAATACTGCGTTTCTTAGATCGCAGTTTAGAGGGGAACAGCAGGTTCATTCTACCGTTTGCAGCGTTGGGGCTTGGCATTAGGGCGACAGTTATATGCGCTAAGACAGCCTGCGGCAGTATAGTCTTTAATCGTTGAAGGCAAACCCATTATTTAGCGGAGGTTCCGGGTGGATGTAGGTTGACGAAGGTTAACGGTTGCAGGGTTAGAAGTAAATAATACCCTTTGCTCTTTCTACCACTTGATCTATATCGTCTGTCCAGGCTCCGGTGGACAGATACTTCCATCCTCCGTCAGCAGATATTGTTACTATAACTCCGCTGTCTATTGTTTTGGCACATCGTATCGCACCTGCCAGTACCGCTCCGGTGGATATACCGGCAAAAATCCCAACCTCAGCTAAGCGCCGTGTCCATGTTATGGAGTCCAAAGGTGAAGCTATAGTCTTGCGATTCAACAGTTCAGAGCCGTTTTCATCAATAAAGATGGGCGGTATGTAACCTTCGTCAAGACTGCGCAGCCCGTCTACCATCTCCCCGGCGGGTGATTCCACTGCCCATACTTCTATGGCTGGGTTGCGTTCTTTCAGAAAATGTCCTACTCCCAAAAGTGTTCCAGTTGTGCCCAATCCCGCCACGAAATGTGTTACGTTTGGGCAGTCCTTCCATATTTCTGGTCCGGTCCCTTCGTAGTGAGCTTTTGGGTTGGCTAAGTTGGCATACTGGTATAGGAAAACCCATTCAGGGTGTTCTGCTGCAATCTGCTGAGCCATTCTTATAGCACCGTTGGAACCTTCTTTGGCGGGAGACACTATCACTGTTGCACCCCATATTTCCAGCAGCTGGCGACGCTCTTCAGAAACATTTTCCGGCATTACGACATTTAGATGATAACCCCTCATCTTGGATATCATTGCCAGGCCTATGCCTGTGTTGCCGGAAGACGGTTCGATTAAAGTTTGCCCTGGATGCTCCGGTAAGAGTAGGCCATCTTTTTCTGCCTCTTGTATCATGGCTTTTGCGATGCGATCCTTTATTGAGCCACCCGGGTTATAGCCTTCCAACTTCATCAATATGCGAACGTTTTTGTTAGGGCTCAACTCACTGATTTCCACCAAAGGGGTGTTTCCTATCAGTTCTATTATGTTGGGGTAGTAGGCCATCGGCAGCTCAGCGGTGTGTTTGATAGCAGCTCAGCGGTGTTCGCCCCCTGCTACAGCAGGTAGAATTGAGATTACGTCGTTTTCCTTTACGACAGTGTCAAGGTTATCGATATACCTCACGTCATCGTCGTTTAGATAAACATTGATAAAGCGGTGCAACGATCTATCGCTTGATGATGAAAATATCTGGTCGGCCATGGCCGGATACTCTTTTACAAGTTTTGACAACACCTCACCGACTGTGGAACCTTGAATGGTGACGATGGACTGCCCGGCCGCATGTTGGCGTAAAACGGTAGGTAACCGCACATCAACGCTCATTGGTTTCCTCTACCATTGATTTTTTCTCGATCAATTCTCACAGTAGTGGTCCCTTCAGTGTTTTTCCAGTTATCCGCTTTATTTTGACATTTCTTTTTAGCATGTAATGATTCTAACATTGTTGATTAGTTTACTAGTAATTCTACGTTACCGGTAGTTCTAATCGAAAATAAGCGGCTCTTCCGTTATTATGTTTTGTTGTATTCGATATGAACGCAGTACGGGAATCTCATCCTTCAAGGAGACCAGTATGTAGTGCCAATCAGGATCGGGCGCCTGTCTCAAATCGGTCTCGGAGGGGTAAGCTTCACTAAGGGTATGAGAGTGATAAACACCTATAATCTCCATCTTATTCTCCTGAGCATCTCTATCAGCTTTTAGATAGTCGAGGGGATGCACTTCATAAAGTCGTGCAGACTGAGCAATATTGCGAGCGGGGTAACACTTTACAACTTTTTCCAGTGACGGGTAGCCCCCAATCAAGCCGCAGGCTTCTTGGGGAAGTCCGGCTATACAGTTAGTTACTATATCATCATAAAGTTGTTTGGTTAATTTAAGCATTTCTTTAAAGTTACCAAATTCAGCCTCTGTTAGCTACATCAAAGTGAATAGAAAACGGAAACAACTAAACTACAAAATTGAGGAGTTGCTAAACTATTTTCATGTCAGGACGAGCCAAAAAACAAACTAAACCTACGACCAACTCTGCTTCCTCCAAGCCAACCTTTCGGCTGGTAGCTCAGAACCGCCGTGCTCGTCATAACTATGACATATTGGACACTTATGAATGCGGAATAGTGCTCACCGGCAGCGAGGTCAAGTCTTTGCGTGCCGGCAGGGTGAACTTGGTTGACTCATATGCTCGTGTAGATAAAGGTGAACTGTGGTTGTTGGGAGCACATATAGGTTCTTGGGATTATGCTCATGGATTTGGCGACCATGACCCCTTGCGTCGCCGCAAACTTCTTATGCACCGCCGGCAGATAGATATGCTCTTAGGGCGTATCACCCAAAACTCCCTAACCTTAGTACCGTTGAAAATCTATTTTCATGGTGGTATTATTAAAGTAGAGCTGGGGCTGGCAAAAGGTCGTAAACTTTATGATAAACGAAGAAGTATAGCTGAACGCGATGCGCGCCTTGAAGCATCAAGAGCGGTGAAGTTCACAATCTCACACAAACATGGTGCGGTTTAATTTCTTTTCCGTTCCTCTCACTGTATGGATAGTGTCAACATATGCTATACTTTTATTTATTAAAGACTAATGTACATTGACAAAAACCCTCCAAGCCTACTTCGGTCTTTATAAGATAGGTTTATTTTGACAAAGGGGGTGAAAGGTTTCGATTCCGGTGGTCAAAGCGGGTGAAGCGAGCCGTGGTGGAACCACGTTAAAAGCCAAAAAAATAAATAAACGCCGAGCAACCGCTCGCAATCGCTGCTTAGAAATAGTTAGCGACGTCTGTGCGGTTTTGGTCCCATGGGCCGGTCACAGATGTCATAAAAATGGGACTTGTCTGTTGGTTATGTCAGGTGGCTAACAGAGACTTTTGACTGACTAAGTATTAATGTAACAGCAGGTGGTTGTGTTAGTGCTAAAAATAGCACCTGATGCGCTCGGAGAATGCCTTCTTTGAAGTCGGAAGACGCGGGTTCGATTCCCGCCACCTCCACTCAGTTACGTATTCGAACTTAGACACGCTGAAAATGTCGTCGAAGACCAAGTTCCCTTGGTCTTCACCAATGCAGAATGTCTCTCCATTGCGTGGAAAAACAGAGCCGATATACGTACGTCTTTCACCTTCTCAAGTTACCTTCCGGGAAAAAAGACCTTGTTTTCCGGCTCTTTTCCTATTTATATCCTAGCTCTCCTTTTATTTTAAGTTTGTATATACGGCTATTGAGCAGGTTCAATGTAAAGTATATGGGATCTGCTTGTGGCAGGCATGATCAGTTGATGGTAGTATTCAGCTCTTTGGCGGATTCTGGATTATCAAGCAGTTGTGAAGTAAATGAGCAGGCTATGATAGCGTCAGCAACAGCCTCCTGAACTTCTTTGCGATCATCGTGCACAATCGCTCTTATTGCGCTGAGAGTTGCATAACCCTGTTTTATCAGGTTTATATCGTGGTCAGTACTGAGATCAGTCACCTCCCGCCCCTCCATGCTAAACAGCAGCGTTCCCTCTCCATCAGCTGCTACAGCTGTTTTGAGGTTTCCAAATGGAGCGAGGGTAGCTGATACCAATCCTTTGCACTTGTCGATAGGTACTGCCGGAATGTTGAGATTGAATACGCATATCTGAGGTGCTTTTATCAAGGAGGGGAGCACCTCTTGGGTTATAGCACTGGCGGTATCCCAGAATGGCTCATCAAATGAGAACTCTACGCTAACAGCCATTGACTTTACCCCAAAATGCGTAGCAGTTAAGGCCGCTCCAACTGTGCCTGAATGCAGTACTGCGTGTCCTACGTTCAGCCCGTTGTTTATACCTGCAATAACAAGATCAGGCTTTGGTCCAAAAGCTCCCAAACAGCCGGCAATCACGGCCAAGGCAGGCAGGCCATCCATCCCGTAAACGTCAATACCATCCAGACCGTCTATAGTTACCGGCTTGCAGTGTATCCCACCTCCAGAATGCACCCTACCAACACCTGCAGCTGTTCCACTTGAATCTTCAAAAGGGGCTGCCACTATCACATCATGCCCTAGCCGTTCTATGTCTTTAGCCAGCTTTGCAATTCCGTCGGACCAAACACCGTCATCGTTGGTTATCAATATTCGCATCGTTCAAGTAATTCTAGCAGATTCTATCGACAAGTACGGCAGATAACTTTTGCAAGGCCGAGAGCAGATTGCCGTTTCCAGATTCTGCCACATCATTCCCTCATTATGTTATGTCGCCAGTGCTATTTCCCAAAAGTTTTAAGTTCAGCAAGGATAATCACCAGATAAAAACTGTTCAACTCAGCGCGGGTGGCCAATGTATAGTTTCACTTTAAGATATGCGGCTGAAACGCCAAGAGCCATAAAAGAAATCGTCATTATTGGCACTGCTGACTTAGCATACTGTAGCCTATTTGTGTGGATGAGCGTCCTATTGGAATGTTTGATAGCGGATTTGGCGGTTTGACGGTTGCGCGTGCGGTAATTGACCTCATGCCACAAGAAAATCTGCTTTATATAGGTGATACAGCGCGCTATCCTTACGGTACACGCCCATTGGAGGAAGTGAGAGAGTTTGCCTATGAGTTGGCCGACAAGTTGGTCAACTGTTATGACGTCAAGATGATTATAGTTGCATGTAATACGGCTTCTGCCGCTGCCCCGGATCTGGTTACACATTTCGCAGATATTCCTGTTGTGGGAGTTATATCTCCCGGCATCAAAGCTGCTTTGAGAACAACACGCAATTTTAAGGTTGGTGTTATTGGCACTACTGGGACGATATCTGCAGGTGCATATCAAAAAATAGCCAACCATGAAAACCTGGCCAAAGCTGCAGGAAACTTAGTTGATTCCCTAAGAAGTCCAGTTGAACTTGTATGCGCCGCCTGTCCTGGCTTTGTTGAATTTGTTGAGCGAGGTGAGACCATAGGAGACCAAATTTTGGTATTAGCTGAAAGATTGCTTGCCCCCGTTAAGGCAGCGGGAATTGATACGCTTTTACTTGGATGTACACACTACCCCTTTCTGGCTCGTGTTATTTCTGAGGTAATGGGTCCTGACGTAATTTTGGTTTCATCGGCAGATGAGACTGCTTTTAGCGTAAAGGAACTTCTTCAGAAATACAACCTTGAGAATAGAATAAGTTCTAAACCGCCTACACGCCGTTTCATTTCTTCAGGAGATGTCGAATGGTTTTCACAACTAGGGCGCAGACTGTTTGGTGATGACTTGGGGAAGGTTGAACGACTGGTTGATTGTTGAGTGAATACGCTTGCCAACCGTTCCGTTTAAGCCCCAGCTTTAACTTATGAGTAGGATGTCAGTTGACAAAGTCATCTAATTGTCATACCCCTCTGATATGTTTGCTTTAGCTGTCAAGGTGGCAGTATAATAAAGTAAAAGGAGAAGTAGTGAATACCTTAGAAATAATTACTGAAATGCGGCAAAATCCCAGTCTGGCAGCGGAGTTGCGGGCTGTAGTGTTGTCGGAGAGGCTTTTGGAGCTTCCTGAAAAAGTTGCATCAATGGATGACAAACTTGAAAAGCTAATAGAGATTTCCAAACGCCACGAGAGCCGTCTTAGCCGCATAG
>JAMCPD010000025.1 GCA_023379935.1 Actinomycetota bacterium
TGATATTAAAAGTAATAGGTATGGGATAGCCATATCTATTTTTGGATAGCATAAATCGATTACCTGGACAAATAGAAATTATTGCCTATCGAAAATGTCGCATTATAAAAAAATCGCCGAAGATGGGGGGATTTGGCTGTACTAATCGGACCTGTGGGTACAGTTCTCGGCTTTTACTTCGCGAAAGGTAACAGTTCACAACAGAGTTGGCTGGCTACGTTTCACAACATTTTGTCTTTAACTATAGGATCTTGGGATACCAGCGAGTAAGTTTTTACAAGGAACATCTACATTTATAGTATACCTCAGTTGCGGAATGGTATCAGCATCAGGTGTAGTTGTCGATCAAATAAGTCTGTGATCTGCTCATCAAACTACCACATTGTCTGATGTTCGAAGTACCGGCGTCAAGATACTGGTCGGTGATGAAAAAGCTCGGCTTGGAACGATTATCCGTGAAGTATGCGCAAAACACCGGGCCATGCTCACCAAGATCGGAGCGATGGACTACAACTCCAACCGAACGGGCGGACCGGAAGCCTCCTCTGTGAGTGCAGAGAGGTTGAGCGGCTTCTAAGTTGTGGGTTCTTAGACTAAGTGTTTAGTGAAGAATGACAGTGTTCTTGCCCACCCATCACGAGCAGCGTCTACTCTGTATGTAGGGTTTGTATCGTTGAAAAAGGCGTGGGGTGCGCCAGGGTAGAAATGTTGTTCAAAATTTTTACCTGCTTTTTGCATTGCTTCGGCAAACGCCGGCACACTATCGTTAACCCTGGCGTCTTCACCACCGTAGAGTCCCAGTACAGGGCAGTTGATACCGGATACTTTTTCCGGGGCAGGAGAATGCCCATAAAAGATCACAGCTGCCGATAGTAGTGGTTCTATGCATGCAGTCAACGCGGTTACTCCTCCTCCGAAGCAAAAACCTGTGCAACCGATTTTTCCTACTGCCGGACCGTTGTTGTTAGCCAGCCAACGTACAACCGACGCAACTTCTGAGGCGTACTTTTCCATGTCGCGAGTGGGTGAGAAAAGAATACCCAGTGTTTCTTCAATTGCATCACGTTCGGATGCCGGTTTGTCTATCAAAGCATCGGCTCGTGCATTTGGGTCCATCCAAGACTGTATGGGCAGGCTTTTTAGAAATGCACGTAGTGCGCTTACGCGCTCTTTAGTGAGAGCATCCGGCCTTTTGCCGCCAAGGGCATATAGATCCGGAGTTACCGCCGTAAAGCCGGCTGTTGCAATGCGATGTACGATGTCTTCAATGTGGTCGTCCACACCAAATATCTCCTGTATAACGATTATCGCGGGCAACGGACTATTTACCATTGCGGGTTGTGCCATGTATAGCGGTAGTTCTTGTCCTTCATGGTCACATAAGAGATTTTGTATTTCAAGCTTCATGGTCTGTCACCTTTCGTTGTTTGTAAATGTTATTGATATACCACCAATATACTATCTTACGTTAACGGATGATTTCAAGTTATGGCGTTTCACAGGGTTATTTAGCCGTTTGTTCACTTTGTGTCGCAGTGTATACTGACCTTAGCCATACGGTAGTTCACGAATCAGAATCTTCCTGCAATGCTGTTTACTACTTGTGCTGCCTGAACAGCTCCATCCACAGTTATTGCTATGACAGAGTTGTTTTTCAGATACAGCTTTATACCTTCTCCTTTCCTAAGAACTATTGCTGCACGCTTCATCAGCTTCAAAGAACCTCTATACCCCCATCCGCCCCACTGCAGCGGATTAACAAATATGGATTCGGCATGATTAATTCGTTCTATGGGTATGTGGGTTTTAGGATACCTCCATACGCCATAAGCAACGGTTACCTCCCTTTGGGTTATGCTGACTTGTATGGATGTGAAAAATGAAAATGCCACCGCTAATAAAGCCGATGATAGCGTCAGTGGTATTATCAACGATAACGGTATAGCGCTGAGTTGACCAACTGTGACAGCCATCCCAAACAGTATCAGAAATAAGACTGTTACTATCCTCATCACTGAGTTGACTGCACTTCCATACCACACCGCCTTTTTCCCGCTTGCCAAATTTATATCCAACGCAGTACTGCTTGGTTGTTGATTATCGGTAACATTATCAACACTTACGGCAGTTGAGGTTGGGAGAAGTTTTGTTATGCCGTATGTTGAAGTCGAAGCAGTTATAACTGGGACCATCAGCATTGCCAGGAGTGCAAGAAACGGAAACTTTACCAAGTGCCAGTTCGGTTGATTGTAATTGACAATTACAGTTGATAAAGCGGACAAGCTGACCGTTGCCGTCAAAAATGTCATTATCCAATGAAACGGTATCAGATAAAAAGATGTTGTGTCACTTGAGTTGGCAGATGAGCTAATTTGGCGGTTGCGTTTTACAGCAATGGTTGTTGTGGTCACGGCAGCAACTCCGAATATAAGTATAACCAGTAGTGTTGTAATGGCAAACACTAACTTGTCGGCAGTGCCGTTTGGAGTACCGGTTAATCCCCAGTGTATTGCCATTGGTTCAGGTGTCTTGCTGTACAGGATAACAGCCGGTATTAGATAAATTAGAAACAGGCAAGGCGGTATACTTAATGTCCAAATGCGCAACCGATTTAGGCTATACTTTTCGTTCACCATTTCCTATTCACCATTTCCGCCAGTTGGTTCTTGCTCATTCCGTACTGCCTGGCTTGTTGGATAAGTTGTCGTACCATTTTTTCCAACTGGCTTTTGTTCTTCACAGTTTGATTTGCCGTAACTGTTACACCTTGGCCGGGGCGCATTTTGACCAGGCCTTCATCTTTCAGCTCCGCATATGAACGCAAGACAGTGTGGATATTAACGCCCAAGTCTCTGGCTAGTTGTTTGGCAGGAAAGAGCCGGTCACCAGGCAACAACTCGCCGTCAGCGATAGCCCCTCTTATGGTTCCTGCAATTTGTGAGTAAAGCGGTTCTTTACTGAATTCATCAACTACTATCAACATTATTGTTCTAGTTATACTATAACAATGCAAAATTACGTTGTCAAGTCAATTTGTGAAGTTGATGGTTCTTTATTACCATATCCTTTCAATACCGAATTCGTCCAATATGGTGTCGGCACTAACCAGGGAAATATTTTCTAAACAAGACTGAGCAGTCAACACCCGATCAAAGGGATCCCTATGAGAAATCGGCCATGATCCAGCTTGTAGGGCATGTGCATCGGTTATCGCTAAGGTTTTTGCACCAAGTCGTGCAAGCACTTGCCCATAATGATTAACCATTTTTTTGGCATGTGATAGTTTGCCGAGTCGAAATTTAGTAGCAATTTCCCATGCACTGGCTGCACTAACCAATAAGTCGTTCTCTGGGTGTTCCAATAATTTTCTGGCTGGGACAGAAAGTTTATCTGGCTCCATAGCTGCCCAGAGTAACACATGCGTGTCAAGTAAAAGCACTACTCCCAAGCGTTTAATTCCGTTTCAGAAAGAGGTTCAAAAAATGCTTCATCTACGGTTCCATGTACAAAACCTAATTCTCGTTTTGACGGGGTCGCTAGGGGAATCAAGCGGGCATATGGTTTGCCGTTTTTGGCCAGAATAATTTCCTCGCCGGCACGAACACGTTCCAAAAGCTGGGAAAGATGTGTTTTTGCCTCGAAAATATTAACAATTGTAGCCATAATGCTAAGTCTATATAACTAAGTCTACATTGTCAAATAACTATTAAAACATGCACTCACAAAACCGGTTTAGGAAATAAGGTAAGGATTGCTAAAATTATTTGAGTCCCATGTTAAAGTTCGCTGTTGAAAGCGGTACTAAAGTGGAAGTTTAACTTGATTAGTACTCCTTTCTCATTTGTATTCAGCCTTATACTTATTGTTGCCGGAGCGGAGTTATTTACCAATGCAGTCGAGTGGGTGGGATATATATTCAAACTTGGAACTGGCGCTACAGGCAGTCTCCTTGCAGCATTGGGAACATCGCTTCCTGAGACGATTGTTCCAATCGTAGCTATTGCGGCACACCGTCCGCATTCAATTGCAATTGCCACTGGTGCCGTTCTCGGTTCGTCATTCATGCTCCTAAGCCTTGGAGGGTTGGTCACCGCTATTGCGGTTGCCAACCGTCATTCGGATCCCAAGTTGAATGTTTCACCCTCGCAGAGTCGGCGCGACCTTGGTGTATTTGTTGTTGCACTTACAGGGTCTCTTATCGTAATCCCATTTCCCTATGGAGTTCATATTGTCTGGGGTTGTATTTTGTTGTTAGGTTACGCTTTCTATGTTCGGCTGACTCTTTTGGGTGGTGTTCCGGCCGATATCATGCCCGAGCCACTTCATTTAACATTTCACCGTCAAAGAATGCCGCATTGGTTTTTTGTTATTTTACAACTCGTTATAGCTGTTATCTTTCTTGTGATTGGCTCGAACATTTTTGTTACACAAATTACTGTTTTGGCAAGAAGTTTACATATAAATCCGCTTGTCCTGTCCCTTATCGTTGTTCCATTGGCAACTGAGCTCCCCGAGACATTGAATAGTGTCTTGTGGGTAAAGTCGGGTTCAGACGGGCTGGCATTTGGCAATGTTGCCGGATCTGCAACATTTCAAGGGTGTGTTTTGGGATTTGTTGCAGTTGTATTTACCCCCTGGCATCCTCCGACAGTTGGGATTGTTGTTGCCTTGTTTGCTATTGTCACAGCGCTTTACATGTTCCTCCTCTTGCGCAATGGCAGTTGCCGCGGGAAACACCTAATTGCTGTCGGTATTCCTTGGATCTTATTTGTGTTTTTTGAGATCTTTTCCGCTGTAATTCACTAAAGACACGAGCACAAGTTCTTGAATTTCACCTGTGGGTTTGGAGGTAGTCAGACGATGCAGTCAACCCGCATGGATGAATATGTTAACCTCCGTTGTGTCAGGAAAAATGTCTAAAGCCGAGCCGCACCCGATTAGTGTGTTTTGACCGTATTTCAAGGAGTTTAACGGTTACGTCTAAAGGTTACGCCTGTTTTGTATGTCTTTCGTAATAACGGCGCCATATCAGCTTATGGACAGGGATATATTCAGGAATACGGCGCAGGCAAGGGATAAATGGAAGAAACATCAACACCAAACTCAACAAGCCCATAATGGCCATAACCATTATGTCCGCATTCGAAGAGGTGCTGAATGGTGCAATTTGATACCACATTGTATATAGCCACAGCCAAGGTTGTCCCGGCCAATTCCCGGTTTCGTTCATCATTCCCCACTGGTTGCTAACCATGTGTTGAGAGGTTACAATTTTTCCCCAATAACTTGTGGTGGGAAATGCTACGGCACTGTCGCCAATAAACATTATCGGCTTGGTGTAGTTGTTTGTAAAGAAACCTTCATGTGCGACAAGTGCCGCATCAAGCCCACCCGAACATGCCACCCTGAAAAGAGAACTCATAATTTTGCCAACCGGTCCATAGTTACCTGGTGGAACTATAACTTGTCCTTTTATGACTGTAGAGTGTGAAAGCTCGCGCCCCCAAGCGTGATCCCAGCTAAGTTGTCGGCTTTTAGTTGCAGTGATGTAGGCGTGAAGCGCTTGGGTTAAATCCGGGTCGTCTGCTGTTGATTCGAGTGGTTGAAGTACGAAGTCAACGCTTGAGTTGATTGGATATTTTACTCCAAAAAATCGTTGTGGTGATATAGGCCCCAACTGTTGAACATTTGATGAGTTTTTATTGTAAGGGTCATAAGGCGGTCCATAAGTTGCGGTGGGGCTTGTTTTTTCCAGTTCTAACAGTGCTGTGGACAAAAAGTTCCTTGGAGTAGCGGTTGCCCATTCCTGGATTGTGACAGCATGTATATCAGGTGAAGAAAATACGATTGCCAAGACGAAGGTCAATACTGCAACGACAATAAAAGCAATAGTGAACTCTTTTACGATATCATATGGACGAGTAGGACCGTTCCAATGCTCGGCGTATTTTGACTGTTCTTCTAGGTGACGTTGACGGGATTTGGACAACCAACTCATTATTCGTGCGCTCTACCTGCGGCACCTAAAGCTTTATCATCTTGTGGATGATTTTGTGAGACCTCATTGTCTTTTTGGGTAAACTTGGAAAAAGGTGGTACTACACCTTTTAGACGTACCAACAATATATGTATGGCAATACACAACAAAAGTACAAGCGGAAAAACAACTATATGCAACATAAGTTCTTGCCCAAAATTCATAGCATTCAAAAAAGCTCCGGCGCCGGTCGCATTGAAGGCATCTTTGGACTGAAAGGCTATCCACTGAGAATCAAGATTTGTTTGAGAAAGATAACCGGTAAAAGCCTCGATTATTGACAGTAAGAATGCAAGCATTCCAGTTATCCAGGTAAGTGCTCGACGACCGCGCCAAGCAGCCATCCAAAACTTTCCCCACAGATGTATCACCATAAAGGCCATGAAAAGCTCCACACTCCATAGGTGTAAAGAGTTCACGAAACGACCCTCGGGGCTCATGTGCCACCAGGTAGGACCTTTTAGTGCAAGAACTACTCCGGACAAACAGACAACGATAAAAGCAGAAAGTGTTAAAACTCCAAATACGTAAACCCAGGAAGCCACATATATGGGTTGTTCGTCAGGCAAAAGACGTTCGGGAGGGAAAGATTTCAGAACAAGGTTGCGTATGCGAGCCGTCCACTGCTTTGTAAGATCTGGCTGTTCGGTCTCCTTATCCGGTTGGTCTTTTACCTGTTCAGTCGTATCGGTGTGAACAGTCATTTCTGCCTCTTGAAGCGCCGATGGGGAAACGGCAACGCTATTGCTAAAACAAAAAGCACAATCATAACGATAATTACTATAAGGTTTGCAAGCGATAGGTCGATAAAGCCCCAATGCAAGTAGTGCCCGGGGGTATTTAGATTAATTACTACAGCTATCATTAGTATGACATTGTAGCATTAGTCATTGGCCGGATTCAACGGATGATGATATCTCGCCAGTATGGCCCTTACTGCTACTTATCAAGTGCTGTTTCCGCTGGCTTTGTAGCGGTAGGGGAGTATTGGCTAAACCGACCCAAAGACACCCGGCTAATAAAATCCATAGCAGCCCGGAATTAGGGTCGGTACCTTGGCCGGTTAGAATCCCACCAAATCCCTCGCCGAATATCCATATAACGACTGAGAGAACAACACTTGCCATAAGCAACAGTCGGGGATGGTATCTAAAGGCAACTCCAAATCCTATGAGTATCATTAAAAGCGCCAACAAAAAGTTCACCCAAGTTCCTGAATCCATAAAAAAATTAGCTGACGATATAAGCAAACCGTGAAGCCAGGTCGGTTGACCTGAGGCAGCGGTTGATATAGCTGATTTTATGGCTCCGGACTGTTGATTGGAAGGCTCCAGCAGCAAAAATCCAGAAAAGCCCCACAAACAGGCCCAGATTATCCTGGTTGCCCTATCGCTTATCAACCCATACCGGAGAGGTTCGAACTCCATCTCCTCGGTGCCTAATGTCCTTGGCCACACCATAATCCCTATGACTATATACAATAGCACTGCACCGGGCGCTCCTGTTAGAGGTGATGCCGATCCCGTTAATACTCCACCCAATCCTTCCGACAGCCACCATACTAAAATTGACCAGATAAAAGATCCGGCCAGAGCAAGCTTCAATATAGGTTTGCCTGACAGCAGTACCCCCAGCAAAATACCGATTCCAATCCCCACCTGGATAGAGGCGAATAAACCGTTCCATGCTACAATATGAGGTTCTAAAAAGTGTGCCATTTTGATGGTAGGAGTGGCAATCCATCCGGGGTTTCCCTGTGCACTTGGTATGAGTATCTGCGTTACAAAGTTCTTGGTAAACATCCAAGGCTGAAACTGCAATGCACCGTCTAAAAGCCATACGATGCCCAGAGCAATCTGGATGTGTTTCTGTGTCAATTTATCTAAAATACCCACAGCCTGTTTATCTGCTATTTTATTCACTGAGACCGCCCAGACCTACTTTCCCAAAACTTTGGGTTTCAGACAAACCGCGATTGACACGGATAACCGTAACAATCAAGGTTATCCAAATAGCGATAACGACAATGAGTAACACCAGAGCTACCCATTGCCCCACAACACCAACCGGCCTTGCTGCTTCAATAGCTCCTTTGAAAGGAGTATTGGCTGCTCCAACCAGCAAACTGGTTGTTGCATGAGTTCCTGCGTCACTTGTTATATCATTTGCTCCCTGAGTCTGTCCATTAGTGGCTGGGCTGGAACTTATTTGTGCTCTAAAATAAAGCGTGCCTGTCCAAGTTGGTTTATACGTAATCTCTGCTACGCCGGAAGCGTTTGTCTTGGAAGATCCGATTAATAACAGAGGGCCTTTTCCGCCATACTGTCCTTTGAACTGGGTAAGATAAACATAAAATTGAACTGTCTTGGTTGTTCCGGGGAGTTGTGCAACAAGTTGAACCTCCTTCTGATTTCCGGTTACCTGTGATGCTTGCAAACTAAGGAGCGGCAAAGCCGTTGCTGCGCTTAGGCCGTCTATGGCTGTCCAACTGAGAACCACTACAAATGGGAGTATCATGGTCCTAAATAAAATTTTACGAAACATCATCATTTGAATTTTCTCCAATCTTTATCTTTGAACTTCTCCCTATTTCTTCTTTCGCAACGATCTCTTCTGCAGCCTTGATGACTTCACCGTCGGCTTGCATCTCTTCCATCTCTGTTATATTCAAAATCGGAACAAACTTGAATAGCACCAGCAGCAGCAGTGCTATCATTGCCACCCCGGCAACTGTTATAGAAATGGGTACCCAGGTAAAGTGATAAGTGCCCCAGGTGGCAGCAAGAGTTCCGCTCTTGGTTGCAGGTGAAGTAATCAGGGGCTCAGTTACCGACGGAAGCACAATTACCAGTCGCTTAAACCACATAGAAACAATGGCCAGCGCCGAAGCGGTTACCACCCCTTTTATATTGCGCGTGCGTTTCATAGCCATCACAATAAGCGGTACTGCTCCACCTGCCACCACATAGAACCAGAATGGTACCCAATAGCGCCCGATTAATATCTGACGAACCCAAGAAGCCACATCCGTAGTACCTGAGTAGCTGTCAACCAGATACTCGGTAAATGTAAGGTAAAAGTAAGCAGCTCCGAAAGCGGCAATAATGAATCCAAGACGGACAAAATGTTTTTTTGTTATAAAACGTTCAAGATGGTACACGCGCCTTAAAGCAGCAGCAACGACTATCACCAGTGCAATACCCGTATACAAAGCGGCAACCACAAAGTGCACCGGCAAGATGGTTTCAAAGTACCCCGGACGACTTGAAGAAGAAAACGCAAAGCTCAATACGGAGTGAACAGATACAGCTATCGGGATGATCATAATTGCCAACAACCCCAAGGCACCATGCAAAAGCCTGCGTTGAGGCGGAGTACCGTTCCAGCGATTACCGAGCGCATTGTAAAACCAACGGCAAAAACGGGCACGGAGACCTTGTTGTTCAGCACCTATGCGTCCTATGGTGGCTTTTAAGTCAGGAATAAGCGGCAGGTAAAAGAACACTATTGTTGCAAGCAGGTAGGTGCTGACCGCGAAAAAGTCCCATAAAACAGGTGAAGACAGGTTCCAATAAGGGGGCCATACCAGTTCCCAAATTCCTATAGGATTACCTAAATGGGGGAGTATCATGGACATTCCTACAGGCAGAGTAACAAGCGAGGTAGCTTCAGCTATACGTGTAAGCGGTGCGCGCCAAGAGGCCCCCGTAAGTCTTAGGATTGCAGACACCACTGCTCCGCCGTAGCTTACGCCGATAAAGAAGATTAAATCTGTTTCATATACGGACCAAAAAGCTCTGTTGTTGTATCCTGCCACGCCTAAACCATCAGCCAACTGTATTACCCAAGCCACAACCCCAAGTAGGACAAGTGCGCTCAGCACACCAACCGTTGGCCACCACCACTTGTATTTTTTTAAAACCGGCTGCATTGCAGCATCTCTTACCTCTTCATCCGGCTCTATCAGTTGATACTCGTCGGTTGTTTTGATAGGCATAGCCGTTGTCATCTCTTTTATCCTTCCTGATCACTGTCTAAAAGCTGGTCATGTCCGGGAATGTAAAACACCCTTGGGTGAGTACCATAAGATTCCTTGAATTTGACGGCGTCGTTGTCTTCTAAGAACTTTGAAAGCTGAATGGTCTGTCCAAAAGAGTTGACAGCCACATCGCTAACAAGATCTCCCATATAAATAACTCCCATCGGACAGCCTGAAACACATTCAGGAACCTTCCCCATCGGAAGCATTGCTGCACAAAAAACGCATTTTCCCACTGTTCCTTTTATTTGAGGAGTTGGCCACTCAGGAGACCTGGGGAAAGGTAGATGAGGAGCGGGTTTGGGGTCGACCCAGTTGAAGTATCGGGCTTGGTAAGGACAAACGTTCATACAAATACGAGTTCCTATGCATCTGTTCTGATCAACCAGGGTAAGCCCTTCTTCGGTGCGAAAATTAGCACTCACGGGACAAACCGGTACACAAGGTGGATCTTCGCACATCATACAGGGGCGAGGCATGTAGTAGGTATTGCCTGAAGCATTTTTCATCGTGAACACATCTATCCAAGTCTGATCAGCATGTAGGTAATGAGCTTGTTGGCAAGCGGCAGTACATGCCTTGCAACCGTTGCAGTACCTTAAATCCAAGACCATACACCACTGATGTTTGGCTTTTGTGGAGTTGGACATTGCAGAAGACCTCTGTGGCGTTTGTGCAGCAGACTTCGAAGATGTTACCTCAATGACTCCTGCGCTCAAAGCAGTTATTCCCGCAGCCCCAGCAGCGGCTTTTGCAAGAAAATTGCGTCTTGGGATGGGCGAATTCAGAGGCACCGTTTCGTTCTTATCTTGGGTTTCGGATACCTTTTTCGATCCATTACCTGTTTGCTTCGCTGTTTTTTTACTTACCTGGTTGGTTGAAACCACCTTATCTTTCATCAGTATTACTCCTTAGTACCTGCTGGTTATGCCTGTGTCGTACTCGTATTTTTTACTCACTTTCTTATTGTGTAAAAAAAAAGGCTAAACGACAAGGGCAAAATTACGATATACCCTGAGCAATCCTACGTAGGCAAAAGGTACTTTTATCGTTTCACGTTGAGCAGTGAATATAGTGGTAATTGCTCAAGTAACATCACCTATTCAAAACCGTAATTTCCTGCTTACAACAGCAGCTGCTTTGGGTCACTATTAGAGTATATGAAGTTCTTAAAAAAGGTTAGCAATGAAAACGGTTCTGATGGTGATTCCGCCATTGAAGCCGCAAAGATAGGTGAGAAGCGGAGGGAGTTATTGCGGGTATCGCTCATGACAATATTGGGAATCATCACAAAGGTCGGGATAGTAGTGATAGGTGTCTTGGCTATGACGGGCACTGTTTACGCTTTTACATATGTCGCTACTTTAGTTGCAAAGTGAACAACCGCTAACCACAACCGGCGACAAGTTGATCGCTCAAAATCGGTAATCTGAATATAACGTGTATTTCCGCGATAGCCGAGAATAGGTGTTGTAAGATCCTTTCTGACTCTGGTCTGTCGAAAAACAGGTTATCGCAGATAAGTATTGTAACTTCATCTATAACATGTTACGGTATGCTCACTGCTTTTTAGTAGGTTTGCCAACCTCGGCTATCTTATACCACCAGCTTATTCGTTTTTCAAGTATATAGTCAACACAAAACCGGCTGGGCCCCAGCTGGTAGTTAAAAGCGAGCAAGGATAAAAAAACCACCACATAAATGATGGATGTGCCTACATCGGTAGAGCCGGTAGTATATGGTCCACCAAAACCTTCGGCGGTTGACCAAATCAAGAAACTGAATACGGCGGCGGCAATATAAGTCAACTTTCGCCCAAAGCCGAAGATTAATGCCAAGGCAATAAGCGTTTCAACCACTGCAACCAGATAGGCAAAGAATGTAGTACGCGGCATTTGCAAACGAATCCAAAAGTTAAACCACCACCCGATCCAGCTGGGTTGGCCCTTTGCGGCACCCATCAGATAGCTCATGTAGTTAGAGCGAAATCCCGGCATCCACTTCAAAATGGCATCAACCAGCCAGATAACACCGAAGGCTACCCGTACTGCCGTCTTGGGCCACTGAGGGCGATTTTGATAACTGTTCATGTCGGTTTCTCCTTTGTTTTAAATGTTGTATGGCCTGGCTAAGATAATCTTACCTCAGCCCAGGCCATATCTATGTTTTTATAACTTCACCACATGGTTATGTCGATGCGTACCATGCGATAGTTGTAGGTCATGCGACTGTAAAACTACCCGTCATATAGCCCTTGGTTGTCATTGGGCCACCCATTCCTGTAGGTCCGGTACCGCAAGGTGCCATACAGTACCATGTAAAGGTACCACCTTTTGTTACCTTGAAAGTAAATACAACCTTAGTGGGTTGACGCGGCGATCCTGATGCAACAGTTGCAGCAGCCGGTATCGGAACATTCAATCCTAAAGTGGGAATGGTGAATGTATGAGATACCTGAGCAACCGGTAGACTGGTCAAAGGTTGACCGTTTACAGTTGCGGTTCCGCCTTCTACGTTTGCGTACGAACTTCCGTTACCCAAAGGTGCCGTTCCATCATCGTAGTTAGTGATGGTGAGCACAACAGTTGAGTTGTTCGGTACGGTAAAGTTTGCCGGTGAAAACTTTGGCCATCCCGGGTGGGAAATCATGTGTCCTGTCAGTATTGTCGTACCCAGATTAACCGTAACCGGCTTGGATGATGCCAAAGGAGTGGAACTACTCGAGCAAGCTGCCAGTGTCGTACCAAGCAAAAGCGCCATCACCGGTACCAATAAGAGATGAAAATGTTTAAACATCCTCATAATCAACTATCCTCCTTACTATTTTTACTATTCCAGCCTACCTTTGGCGGACTGGATTGTTAACTTGTCTACTAAGCCATGGTGAAGTAAAAATAGTCCGGATAACAGCAGAAAATTACGCATGTTCCTAAGCAATCCTACGTAGGTATTAGTCCCCTTTCTTGTCCGATACCTATAAAATAGGGCTTTAATGCAAAAAACCTATAGCAAGAGTTACGCAAAAAGCGTAACATCTATACTTATGGCACAAGAACTGATAAACGTATTAGTAGTAGATGATCACCCGATCGTCAGAGAGGGTACCCGCCAGATACTTGAGGGATCCGGCAACATACGTGTAGTTGCGGAGGCCGCTACGGCACAAGAGGCATTTACGCAGATAGAAGAACACCATCCGGATATAGTCTTGTTAGATGTGCGACTCCCCGGGACAAACGGGATTGAAGCGGCAAAGCGTATTGTTTCTGATTATCCTGATACCCAGATAATCATACTCAGTGCTTATGGTGATCCCGATTACGTAAGGGCTGCACTTGGTGCGGGGGTGTATGGTTACTTACTCAAGACCGCTCCGGATGATGAACTTATATGTGCTATAAGGTCGGTGCACTCAGGTTCATTAGTTCTTGACTCTACTTTGGCGGGAAACTTCAACAACGCTCAAGCCGGCTTCAACCAAGCAAGAGGAACCCCCGAATTAACCGATAGGGAGCTTGAGATAGTAAGCATGGTGGCACAAGGGATGCCTAACAAACAGATAGCCGCAAAGTTGGAGATAAGTCGCCGTACTGTCGAGGGCCATGTCAGACATATCTTTGATAAACTTGCGGTGAACTCAAGAACACAACTTTCCGTATATGCTATTGAACACCGGCTTGTACCTGGCGGATCTGTTGAATAACCGGTAGAATTGTTGGACAATCAGCGTTCTATTCCCCTAAAACAACGTATATCGCCTCCCTATAAAGACAGGCGATTTTGGATAATACAAGGACTGGTTCTTGTAATCCTTGCAATCCATTATGCAATGGATTACCATCTGATACTAAAAGGAATACCTGATTTTGTTGCTGTAGCTTTATTCGTCGCTCCAATTCTTTATGCGGCACTTAACTTTGGTTTTTATGGCGCAGTTTTAACTACCTCCTGGGCGATTGCTGCGATTATCCCCGATGTAGTGGAAAAAGCTGTAGCTGGTAGTTGGGTTGAGGTATGGGCGCATATAGTCGAAATCCTTATCTTGATAATGCTCGCTATATTCGTCAGCCGCCGGGTTGAAAAAGAGTGGGCAGTTACAAGATCTTATGAGATCACAGAGAAACGCTATCGTGATCTTTTTGAGGTGAACCTGTCTCCTATTTTAATAATAGGAGAAAAAGAAGTGGTATATGAGGCTAATCCCGCGGCTATGGCACTTTTTTGGCATCCGATAAAATTGAGAGGCACTTCACTCGTAGGGCAATCTTTAACGGACATTTTGGGGTTAAAAGGAGTGAGAATATCCACCAGCACCAACAACGAACAGACTTTTTCTTTTCAAAAAGCCGATGGGCAAGAGGTGGAACTGCATCCGATAAGTTCACCAATGGTCGACAAGGACGGTAATACACTTGTTCAAATTATCTTTCACGATATCACCAGCCAATCACGTCGCAGGAAACAAGCACAAAGTTACGCTGCTCATGTTTTACAAGGGCAAGAGGATGAACGGCGCAGAATAGCACAGGAGTTGCATGATGAAACCCTTCAAACACTTGTACAGTTAATGCGCAAGATAACAGCTGTCCAAAAGGCGATCTCATCTTCGACTGTGGACCAACCTGATGGAGCTACCCGGCCTGATGGAGCTACCCAATCTGCCATACTGCAACAAAACATACATGACTCCAGGGTATTGGTGGAAAAGACTATGAACGAGCTTAGAGTAATTGCCCGAGGGCTTAGGCCGCCCGCATTGGAGGATTTGGGGCTTATGGTAGCGTTAAGAAGGTTGCTGGAAGATGTCGAAGAACGTACTAAGATTACGATTACGTTTGAGTCCAAGGGTGAAGAGGTCAAACTATCAGAACAAGCGGAAATTATTCTCTACCGTATAGTGCAAGAAGCTCTCAGCAACATAGAAAGACATTCCTTGGCTCACCAGGTAAAAGTGAACTTTAATTTTTTGAACAACAGCATAGAAATTCAGGTTATAGATGACGGGATTGGCTTTGATGCTCCGGGGGTACTCTCTTCAATGTATACTCTCGGTCTATCCGGCATGACAGAGCGTGCATGGTTGATAGGCGGTGAGTTGGAGATAAATTCACAACCCGGCAGAGGTACGGTAATATCTTTAAAGGTTCCGCTTGAAACTATAAAGGAAGAAAGGAAGTAGACAATGGACAAAGACAGTTCGTCACCACAACTTGTATCTGATGAGCTTAATCAGATTTTCTTATCAGACAGACCCTGGTCTATTGAACAACATGGCATAGAGACTATTGGCGCCGAGGAGCGTCACGGTAGCACATTTGAACTATTCTGGATATGGTTTGCCGCAAGCATAGGAATACTGGCGGTTGTTTATGGTGCTTTATTGACAGCAATAGGACTTGATTTGTGGCAAGCGATTTTTGCGGGGATGGTTGGTTGTGCCGGATCTTTTGTGGTGGTTGGCATACTTGGTATAGCGGGTAAACAAGGTGGTGCGCCAATGTTGACGCTTTCGAGAAGACCGTTTGGTAAACGAGGTAATTTAGGGCCAACATTGGTCAGTTGGATAAACCTACTTGGTTGGGAGGTCATAGTAACAGTTACTGCCACATATGCACTGCTTGGGCTGTTGAATGTTGTCTTTGGTATACATGCAACTACCTCTTGGACAGTTGTATCTCTACTTGTCATGCTGGCTCTCAGTCTTGCGGTTGGAATACTGGGTCATGCCACTATTGTTCAAATTCAAAAGATAGCTACCTGGCTGTTTGGAGGTTTAACCTTAGTGATATTGCCTTTTTTGATAACCAAGACACACTGGTCAGCTCTCAGTGGTGCCCATCCCGCCCCTTGGGGAACGGTAGTAGCGGGTATTGGTATCATAGCGGCGGGAACCGGTATAAGTTGGTCCAATGTAAGTGCTGATTACACACGATACCTACCAAAGGACGAATCCGATAAGGCAATCGTGTGGTGGACGGTGTTGGGTTCTACATTACCGACTTTAATTCTTATTATAGTAGGCATCTTGCTTTCCAGCGCCATTAAAGGGCTATCCGCTGCATCTGATCCCATATCTTCCATCCAGGCTGTGCTTCCATCATGGATGGCAATTCCATACCTATTTGCAGCTATTGGAGGACTGCTTATTGAAACAGACTTGGCACTTTATTCTTCCGGGCTCAACCTGTTAGTACTGGGAGTAAAGGTTAAGCGATATAAGACCGTTGCCGTGGATGGTGCAGTTATTATTGCAGGCGGGATAGCGATAATGGTGGTGAGTAACAGCTTTATGGCCCCTTTCATAACCTTCCTTGAGTTATTGGCTGTTGCACTGGCAACCTGGGCCGCTATTTTCGTGGTTGACATGATAAGAGGCAGTTATGATAGTTCGACCCCAGACAATGTAGGTCCGATTGGCAAATACCTGTATTACAAAGGGTTTAACCTGCCCGGGCTTGGAAGTTGGTTAATTGGTATAACTATAGGCCTGTTGTTTACAGCTTCACCTTGGTTTAGTGGCCCACTGGCCAAAGGAATATTTGCTACATCCAATCTCGGATACTTTATAGGGGCAGTTGTTGCTGCTGTAGTATATGTGGCTTATATCCGTATATGCGCCGGATATGTTCAAAGTAAGAGTTAGACCTAAACGTTTGATACTGGTGGGGAGTATCATAGTCGACATACTTTTGTACATAGACAAGTTTCCCTCACGTGGCAGTGACATAATGGTACACCACAATCTTGTTGCTACCGGAGGTGGCTTTAATGTACTGAGTGCAGCCAGCCGATTGAACATGAAAGTTGCTTATGCCGGGCGTGTAGGAGGAGGTATCTTTGGACAAAAGGTTGCACAAGACTTGGATGATATGAGTATTCCTCTGCTTTTAGAACCTGAAAAAACTTCCGACAATATCTTAGACACAGGTTTTGACATAGCCATTGTGGAGAAAGGGAAACTGGGAGATGGTCTAAAAGGAGATGGAGTCGGACAACGGACATTCATTACCGCCCCGGGCATCGAGTCTTGTTTGAGCACTAAAGACTTGGACGGACTTAACCTGTATTTCAAGGACGCGATTTACATCTCCGGTTATGAACTGACTTACCCTGTCTCAGGTAGTTCCATCACTTCATGGTTATATCTGTTGGATGATGACAAGCTTCTTGTGGTTGATACAGGTCCTTTGCTGACTGAAATTCCAATCGAAAGATTGGACAGTATGTTGGCGCGTGTTGACATACTGTCCATGAACTTAACCGAAGCAGCTCTGCTTTTTGAAAGATACTATGGGAAGGATTTGTCCGAAGATATCGGGGGAGGCGGGGATGGAAATGTGGAGATTGAAAAGCTGGCCGTCTCACTTTGTAAGATGGTCAAGAAAACATCTCTTGTCGTGGTTCGCACAGGTGCCAACGGTTGTGTGCTGGCTCAGGATGGTATCGGTACTTTACACATACCGGGTAGACAGACAGTAGCCGTAGATACCACGGGTGCAGGTGATGTGCATACCGGGGCGTTACTGGCGAGACTTAGTGCCGGTGATGATCCGACCACAGCGGCAAGAATAGCAAACATTGCCGCAGGCATGGCGGTAGAGAAAAAAGGGCCGTCTAGCTCGCCTTCATGGGCTGAACTAGAGGCCGTCTTGGTGGGGGAGAAGCGGACAAGTTGGAAAATATAATGAACTTTGGTGTATGGTAGAAGTGGTGTAAGGTATGGCTAAGCGTGTGTGTATAGACGGTAATGAAGCTGTTGCTCAAGTCGCATACTCACTCAGTGAAGTAATACCGATCTATCCGATTACACCGGCTTCACCAATGGCTGAACTTGCTGATGATTGGAGTGAAGAGGGGCGGACCAATTGCTGGGGAGAAGTCCCCAAAATTGTTGAGTTGGAAAGTGAAGCAGGTGCAGCCGGCTCATTACACGGTGCTGTAGCTGCGGGCGCGCTTGGAACCACATTCACAGCTTCCCAAGGGCTGCTTTTAATGTTGCCTAATATGTTCAAATTGGCTGGTGAGTTAGCTCCTTGTGTAATTCATGTGGCATCTCGTTCTGTAGCTACCCATGCTTTGTCAATTTTTGGTGATCACAGTGATGTTATGGCAGTACGATCCAGCGGGTTTGGGATGCTTGCTTCCGGTTCAGTCCAAGAAGCACACGATCTGGCTCTGATAGCTCATGTAGCCACACTGCGTTCCAGGGTTCCTTTTTTACACTTTTTTGACGGTTTTAGGACTTCACATGAGATCTCAACTGTTGACTTGATGGATGAAAATGATTTTCGGGCATTGATGGATCCCGATGCTTTAGCTGCTCATAGAGAGAGGGGATTGTCTCCGGACCATCCGGTGCTCATGGGTTCTGCACAAAATCCGGATGTTTTTTTTCAATCACGTGAAGCACCAAACCCACTTTATCAAGCAGTGAGCACCATAGTGCAAGACACGATGAACCGGCTTGAAAAGCAAACAGGGCGCTGTTATCATTTGGTGGACTACTTTGGAGATCCGAATCCGGATCGAGTGATAGTGTTAATGGGGTCGGCAAGTGGTGCGGTTGTCGAAGTGGTTGAGACACTTGCTCAGCTTGGTGAAAAAGTGGGTTTTATTGCAGTACGTCTTTATCGTCCTTTCCCGGCGGACGCCTTGGTGGCTGCCATTCCCCCCACTACTCAAGGGATAGCAGTGTTGGATCGCACAAAAGAATCCGGATCGTTTGGTGAACCCCTATTTTTAGATGTCTTGGGTAGTATTGCACAAAAATGGAGTGACGCAGGACGCGCCAGTATGCCAAAAGTTATTGGAGGGAGATATGGTCTTTCATCAAAAGAGTTTACTCCTGCAATGGCTAAAGCAGTTTTCGATGAGTTAGCCAATCCCTACTCCAAGCAACGCTTTACTGTAGGCATTGTTGATGATGTAACTCATACCAGTCTTGATGTTGACAACAGCTTCAAGATTAAACAACCCAAAGGACGACACCCTATAACACAGGCTGTATTCTACGGGCTTGGCAGTGATGGAACTGTGAGCGCCAATAAGTCGGCAATAAAGATTATTGGTGAAAAAACCAACCACTACGCCCAGGGTTATTTTGTTTATGACTCCAAAAAAGCAGGTGCCCTTACGGTATCGCATTTACGTTTTGGGTCAGAACCTATTTATTCAACCTACTTGATTACCGAAGCCGACTTTGTGGCATGTCACCAATTCGGATTGCTTGAGCGCCACGATGTACTACACCCGGCTAAGCAAAATGCAACCTTTCTGTTGAACAGTCCTTGGTCAAGTGAGGATGTTTGGGATCACTTAAATGTTGAAACACAAAAAACTATCTTGGATAAAAAACTGGATTTTTGGGTAATTGACGCTGACAAGTTGGCTGCCAAGACGGGGCTGGGTCGTCGTATCAATACGATTATGCAACCTTGTTTTTTCGCTCTTTCGGGGGTGCTCCAGTTGGATCAAGCTATTGCTGAAATAAAGGACTCGATAAAGCAGACTTATGGCAAAAAGAGTCATGCGATAGTCGAACGTAACTGGCAAGCCGTTGACCTGGCGATTGATGAGATGCGCCGTGTAGATGTTACGGGTTTTGCCGTGAAAACCCCGACCAGTTTGACGCCTTCAAGGGCGACGGGTTCTTGGCACATGACGGATTTCGTTAAACAGGTAACACTGCCTCTTATCAAAGACAAAGGCGATGAGTTGCCTGTCAGTGCTCTGCCTGCCGATGGACGGTTTCCGACCGGAACATCAAAGTGGGAAAAGCGTTCTATAGCCAGGGAAATACCGATATGGGATCCGACAATATGTATTGACTGCGGAAAATGCACAATTGTTTGTCCCCATGCGGCAGTTCGGATGAAAGTATTTTTGCCGTCTGCTCTTGACGGCGCTCCGGGGGGATTTTTATCAAAAGACTTTCGCTCAAGAGAGTTACCTGGATATCGGTTGTGCATTCAAGTTTCGCCACAAGACTGCACAGGGTGCGGAGTATGCGTGGAGGCATGCCCTGTAACTGATAAAACCCGTTCCGGACATAAGTCCATCAACATGGAGTTGGTGACAAAACACCTTGAGGCGGAGCTTGAACGGTGGGAGTTCTTTTCCGCTATACCCACACTGGATCCGACCTTACTTAGCCCGAACACTGTCAAAGGATCTCAAGTGCGGGAATCCCTTTTTGAATTTTCAGGCGCTTGTGCCGGTTGCGGTGAGACACCCTATTTGAACCTACTTACCCAACTCTTCGGCGATCGCATTATCATAGCCAATGCCACAGGCTGCTCTTCTATCTATGGCGGCAACCTTCCGACTACCCCTTGGTCGTACAACAGCGAGGGCAGGGGACCGGCCTGGGCAAACTCGTTATTTGAGGACAACGCTGAGTTTGGTTTGGGCATTCACCTTGGAGTTGAACGTCATGTAAAACAGGCACGTCAATTTCTGAAAAATGCGGCATCAAAAGTTGGGGTGGAACTGGCAAACTCCATCTTGGACGCTAGCCAGAATGATGATGCGGGAGTTAAAGCTCAACGTGAACGGGTGGCGGAACTGAAGAAACGCCTTGAACTGGCAATGGAAGAAAAAGGCGCCAAGCTAAACGGGGAGGTTGCACTGAGCGAGGGAGCAGATGAATTGAGCAAGTTGCACCAGTTGAGTGACTATCTTGTCAAGAAAAGTGTCTGGATTGTCGGTGGTGACGGTTGGGCATACGACATAGGTTTTGGAGGGCTTGAACATGTGCTCGCTTCGGGGGCAAATGTAAACATTCTTGTATTGGATACAGAGGTCTACTCTAACACTGGCGGGCAGTCCTCGAAAGCTACTCCCAGAGGGGCTATCGCCAAGTTTGCCGCCGGGGGAAAACATAATCCAAAGATGAACTTGGGTATGTTAGGTATAGAGCTCGGGGAGGTTTATGTGGCGCAAGTTGCCATTGGAGCGAATGATATTCAGACCGTCAAGGCCTTCATTGAGGCAGACGCTTTCCCCGGTCCTTCATTGATTATCGCTTACTCAAGCTGTGTTCCGGCACACGGTATTGAGGAATCAAAGTCTATGTCGAGCCAAAGTCTTGCGGTAAAAAGCGGCTACTGGCCACTTTATCGTTATCATCCCGGTGTTATTGAACATGCTCATCCATTCCAACTGGACTCCCATACACCTTCAATACCGTTTGCGGAGTATGCACATATTCAGACGCGCTTTTCAATGCCGGCTCATACCAGCAAGGCGGCGGCTAAACAACTGTTGAAGTTGGCTCAAGCTGATATTGATGAACAGTGGCGCTATTATGAACAACTTGCCGGGATAGAACGTACCGTTCCGACGTTACCGGACAAGGATTGGCCGGGAGAAAGCTAGTTGTTGGTTTGCATTAAAAGCACAAAAACTTGAAACTTGTTTCAAGGTGTTTATAAGCGCGCCTGCTTGACCTGACACATCTCTCATGCCAATGAAACCGGTGCCGTTTCTTTTGATATTGCTGTTTCGATTGTATGTTGTGTTTGCGATCCTGAGCGCAGTTGTCGGATGGATAGTTGAAAGAGTTTAAACGGTTCTTCGCGTATGGGCTTAGTTTGGAAGCGGTCAATTTTATTCTGTTCAAAATGAGTTAAAAATAGCCTCTTGCCGACATTTTCAACAATCAGGTATATACAGGTACATACAGATATGAACAGCTGCTATGTTATTGAGAAGGTTTTTGGTTCTGCTGCCGATAAACTTTATATGACCTGGAAACAGTTTGGTTACAAAAGAGTGATTTTATCGAGCCTGCTGCAAACTGCCATTTTGGTCTTATCATTGTCACCTTATCACTTTGTGTCGGCTGTACATGAGTCCTTGGAATCTATTTCACAGTCAAACTGGTCGCTTCCCCAAAAAACCGGAACTCATTTAGGAGGTGGTGTCTTAGAATCTGTATCATGTTCGTCCGCTATAGATTGCTATGCGGTTGATGCTAAGGGCCAAGAGATACACTTTGATGGAACCGGCTGGTCTGCCCCTGTGAGTATTGATAACGCAAATGTGATCTCTTCTATATCATGTCCATCTGCAACTTTTTGTGTAGCGGTAGATGAAAGTGGTAACGCCCTAACCTATAACGGCACAAGCTGGTCTTTGCCTTCTCAAATTGACAGCGATTACGGGTCATTTACATCCGTTTCGTGCGCTTCTGCAACCTTTTGCGTTGCAGTTGATTCAAACGGTTACGCGTACTTTTATAACGGTACTGCTTGGACATCTAAACAAATTGATCCAAATAACTACTTACAATCTATATCATGTCCCTCTCCAACTTTTTGCGCGGCAGTCGATGATGCTGAAAATGTAATGACGTATAACGGTACAACATTTTCAAGTCCGTCTGCAATGTATCAGCTGTATTCAGGCCTTGTCTCGGTATCTTGTGCTTCATCTTCGTTTTGTGTTGCTGTTGATTACGGCTCAAACGTGTTTAGCTATAATGGAACTGTATGGAGCGGTCCTGTTTATCAAGATCCAACCGGTACTTATTACAGCTCTGTTTCGTGCCCAACGGTTTCGTTCTGTGTTGCAGTGGATGAAAGCGGACCGACAATATCCACCTTCAATTCGGGCACTTGGAGTTCACTGAACGGACTTGACGCTAATGGAGTCAATTCTGTGGATTGCGTGTCATCTGACTTTTGTATTGCAGTAGATACCGGCGGGGATACAACCAGTTTTAACGGGACTTCTTGGTCTCCCCCCTTAGATGTTGATGGGCTGCAAACCTCCATATCATGCAGTTCTAATAACTCATGTATGGCTGTCGATTCGGGCGGCACTTCTTGGCTATGGCAAAATTCTGCATGGAACTCTATGGTCGCAAATGAGCAAAGGCTGGTCTCAATATCTTGTGTTCCGTCATCTGTGTGTATGGCTGTTAGTCAAAAAAATACGGCTGTTGAGTTTAATGGTAGCAGCTGGCTTTCACCTATTAAAATTGATAGTTATGTGTTAACCTCCGTTTCGTGCGCTTCGGCAACCTTCTGTGTTGCGGTAGACAACTTTGGCCAAGCTCTGTTTTGGAATGGCAGTTCCTGGTCCTCACCGATGCCGGTAATTTTGGATTACCAACTCAGTTCAATATCGTGTGTATCGACTACGTTTTGTATGGCGGTAGGCACCAAGCCGGTTCTGTGGAACGGCAGTACTTGGTCCATCCCCCCCCGTCAAACCCCAACAATTTTAACTTCGTGGGATTCAATCAGCTGCTCGTCTGCCAGTTTTTGTTTAGCAGTTGATGGCTTTGGCAATGCCTTTGAATGGAACGGATCAATCTGGTCATCAAATATCAATATTGACTCAAATCACCAACTGTTATCGGTTTCGTGTCCTTCAGCTATGTTTTGCGTTGCAGTTGATAACGTTGGCAATGCCTTTATGTTTAACGGCCAAAACTGGTCTTCCGGAATTGATATTGACACTAATATTATGCTTACTGCTGTTAGTTGCTCGTCAGCCGGTTTTTGCATAGCACTTGATATTCAAGGCAACTATAGTATCTATTCCACCGTTCCGACCCTTACCTCTATCTCGCCGACTTCAGGACCTCAAGTAGGCGGTCAATCGTTTACCATTTCAGGTACCAACTTCTCCACAGCCTCGGGTGGAACAACCATTGACTTTGGGTCTACTCCCGCAACATCTGTCTCCTGTTCTACTACGACCTCATGTAGCGGAACTACACCTTCTGGACCACCGGGTGGCGGAAATGTAGGTGTTACAGCAACTACCAGTGGCGGTACCTCAGGTGCAGCGACTTATACTTATATTGCTCCAACCCTTACCTCTATCTCGCCGACTTTTGGACCTGACGTCGGCGGCACGACTGTGACCCTAACCGGTACGGGCTTTGATACCTCGGGCGGAACGACTGTTTCATTTGGATCAACTGCGGCAACATCTGTTTCCTGTTCTACTACGACCTCATGTAGCGCCGTGTCTCCTGTCGGGCCGCCAAGTGGCGGCGCGGTTTTGGTTACTGTTACAACTGGAGGTGGAACTTCGTCCGGAGTTAACTTTGACTATTCTGTTTCACCCGGATATACACCCCTTGCTCCTTATCGTATATGTGATACAAGAGCATCTAACAACAAAACCATAAAACAAAACCAGTGTGATACAAGTGGCGCTTCGCCGATTGGAGCCTCAAAAGCTATCTCAGTAGCCGTAGCGGGATATAACAGCCCCTATCTGGCTTCGGGTGAAACCCCGGTTCCAAAAGGAGCAACAGCTGTTGTATTGAACGTTACCGCAATTGGAGGAAGTTCTCCCAGTTATCTTTCTGTATGTCCGGGCGGAGAGAGTTTATCTACATGTTCTGCCTCTTCAAGCTTGAACTTTGTGGTGGGTCAAAACATACCGAACTCTGTTACGGTAGAGTTGAACTCTTCGGGCTATATAGAGATATACAACTTCGCAGGAAGCGCCAATGTTGCAATTGACGTGGAGGGTTACTATACAACTCTCAGCGGCTCTTTCTCATCACTTAGTATAACGACAAACCGGTCTGAGAGACAGCGCGGTAATTGTCTTCATTTTTGTCATTTTGGGAAATTGGCGCCCCCGGCAGGATTCGAACCTGCGCACCCGGCTCCGGAGGGCGCTACCTTTTGTCCATTGTGTCCATTTAGTAGGCTACAGTGCATTCTATTTGGGGATTCAGTCCATCTGGTGCTAATAAGTCCACCCAGTATCACATATTTGATCGGCAATATTGATCGGCAATGCAATACACCCGACCCTGTAAAGTACAACTGGGCCCTCTGTGTCATATCTTGATAAGTTGGAGCTTGCCCATCGTTTGAATCGAGTCAAAGTCACTATCTTGTGAAATTATGGGTAAATTATTAGCTATTGCTGTTGCGGCTATCCATAAGTCGTTTACATTGACTCTTTGGCCACCTTCGGCAAGTCGCACTCGAAGCTCCGCCCAGACCCGAGCTGCTTCTTCGCCTATAGACAAAACCTCTACTTCTGCCAGCGCTTCTAGTGTAGCCAAGCGCCTAGCTCGAGTCGCAACATCCCCGGTTGCAAGTACACCGGCATATAATTCTGCAACCGTAATAACGGAAATAACTATCTCATCTGGAAGCTTTTCAAACTTTATAGGACGTCGCTGCTCTTTAGCGATAAATACGCTCGTATCCGCAAGGCCTCGAATTGTCCTCGTCACCGAATTGGGAGTTCGTCTGTGGTCTCACCGCTTAACCGGGCAAGATCTGCCCTCAAACCGGGGTCTGATTGGCGTAATTTCAAAATCTCAGCAAACTCCTTTCGAGAAAGAGGTCGTTTCTTGGAAACTTTTGCCGCAATTAATTGCGCCACAGGGTTGCCTCTCACGGTTATAGTTATTTTTTCACCTTCTTGAACTCGGCGGAGAAGTGACGCAGTGTCGTTTCGTAATTCACGAGATGGTACATCCATGCCACAATTGTAGTATAGATGTAGGACATTGGTCAAATTGGGCTAGTATCTCATAACTAGGACTATTTTTTGGCGCCCCCGGCAGGATTCGAACCTGCGCACCCGGCTCCGGAGGCCGGTGCTCTATCCCCTGAGCTACGGAGGCATATCACTTACATTTACGTGAACACGGTTACAGGAGGATATCTTTTACCATACTGATTAGAATAGGCAAAATCCATCACTAAGACCAACAATTAGAAG
Organism: Actinomycetota bacterium; assembly: GCA_023379935.1. Classification (GTDB taxonomy): domain Bacteria; phylum Actinomycetota; class Acidimicrobiia; order Acidimicrobiales; family JAMCPD01; genus JAMCPD01. Next base: position 25,788 of record JAMCPD010000025.1, read on the forward strand.
AGTTGCCGCAAAGGTAGCAAGCGTCGCTGCCAATGCTGCAATGGATAACAGAAGGGGGGCAACTATTATCTTATGCTTCGCGAGAAGCACAGCTGAACAGATCGTAGATACTGTTGCTAAGAGAATGAATACTGTCGGTATTCCAATACTAAGATAGTATTGGAATACAGGCAACCGGGTAGAGCAGTTAGCATGTGATATGCTTGTCGAGGTAGCCCAGTTCATAAGCAATAAGTTGGTTGGTATTGCCATGTATGAAACAGCTACGGTGATCCACAGCATCTTTGGTGTATGCCTGAAAGAATGAGATGTTCCTGTTAGTTTCATTTCCACGAGTATCAGTATAGACTGTTCGCATTAGTTGCGAACGGGTTGTGTAAAGAAAGTATGTTTATCAAAGATCAATTAACACAGGTAATACATCAAGTTTTATTACAGATGGGTTTTGAGGTTAGCACCCAAGAGATACACCTGGAGCAACCTGCTCTACCTGAACATGGTGACTGGTCTACCAATATAGCTCTGGTCTTGGCTAAACGTGTCAAGATGTCGCCCGTTGAACTTAGCTCGGCAGTTGCTAAGACAGTTGAGGATGATATCAGTAGTTTTGCTTTTGCCTATATCAAAGCTGTCAAGGCCGTATCTCCTGGTTTTGTAAACTTTTATCTGTATAATTCATGGTTGCACCAGGAGCTTATTGAGCTTTTCAAGCAAGGAGAACACCATTATGCTGCTTTTGACATAGGTAAAGGCAAGGCAGTGCAGGTAGAGTTCATCTCCGCTAATCCTACAGGTCCTTTGCATGTTGGAAATGGATGGTGGGGGTGTTATGGGGATGCATTGGCCAGATTACTGTCTCGCTGCGGCTGGATGGTGTCAAGAGAGTACTATGTAAACGACACCGGCGGACAGATAAGAGAGCTGGGAGCCAGTATCCTGGCTGCAAAGCGAGGCAAAGAACTGCCGGAAGGTGGGTATAAAGGAGAATATATTTCACTATTGGCTGCTTCATATGATGAAGCAGCGCAGGCAGAGGTGGAGGGTGATGAGGCAGCGGATGGTCAAGGTGCAATAACGGCGGTAGAAAAAGCCGGTATTTGGGCTGCAAAGCGTATACTTGAAAACATAAAAACAACCTGCAACAGGCTCGGTATTATATTTGATAAGTACTATAGCCAAAGGGAGATGGAACAAAGCGGTGCTTTGGATCAGTCTCTAAAAGATTTGGACAAGAGGTCGCTTCTGTACAGGGATGAAGGTGCTCTTTGGTTTAAGTCCAGCTCGCTTGGTGATTCGAGAGATCGTGTGCTGGTTAAATCCGACGGCGAGTACACTTATCTGGCCGCTGATATTGCTTATCATAGAGACAAGTTCATACTTAGGGGATTTGACAGGGTTATTGATGTTTTCGGAGCTGACCATCATGGGCATGTTCCCAGCCTCCTAGCGGGTGTTGAAGCACTGGGGGTGCAAAAAGGAAGCCTGGAGGTAAAAATAGGGCAGATGGTTTCGCTTGTAGGAGGTATAGGGACAAAATCTGATGCAGATGGTTCGAATTTAAGCGCAACGGGAGCAGCAGTGAAGATGTCCAAGAGGGAGGGTAATGTTGTACTTTTGGACTCCTTGATTGATGAGATCGGCATTGATGCGGTTAGGCTGCTTTCTCTGTTGAGTTCTATAGACCAGGCGGTTACATTGGACCTTGATTTGGTTAAAAAACAGTCCATGGAAAATCCTGTTTATTATGTTCAGTATGCTCATGCCCGTATAGCATCAATTCAAAAGTTTGCCGAAGTTCGGGGGCACGCCGGCTTAGACCGGGTTAACCTGAATCTGAATACCTTAAATGTTCTCCGGCACCCTCGTGAACTAGATTTGATCCGTTGTTTAATTGAACTGCCTGATATCATAATGAGTGCATACAACGAACTTGCACCGTTTAAAGTTACTACTTGGGTAAGAAAGCTGGCCGGTTGTTTTCATGGTTTTTATCATGATTGTCGAGTGATTGGAGATGATGTTGCACTGGAAATTACTGAGGCGAGGCTATGGTTAACAGAAGCAGTGAGGATTGGGCTAAAGATTGGACTCGAACTACTTGGAGTCAGTCTTCCTGAGTCGATGTGAAACTGTAATGTGAGGTTGTGAAGTTGAGTCAAGGTAAAAAATGTGAAACAAGGTATGGTATGACCGCAATAGACCCCACTGAACCGATTAACCTTGCTTTACTGCCATGTACTGCGGAAGTTTCTTCAGATGGCAGCCTAACCATAGGAGGTGTAGATCTTATCGCTTTGGCGAAGGAGTTTGGAACTCCGCTATTTGTCTACGATGAAGAGCACTTACGCTTGCGTTGTCGCCAAGCTGTCACTTCTTGGGGTGAAGGTGTGGCTTATGGGACCAAGGCCTTCTTGTGTAAAGAAATGGCAAAATTAGCTTATCAAGAGGGTATGTGGTTGGATGTAGCAACCGGAGGCGAGCTGTACGTAGCTTTAGCTGCCGGCGTACCTGCCGATCACATCAAAATGCACGGCAATAATAAGTCTTTAGAAGAACTGCAGATGGCTTTACACCCCGGTGTGGGTAAAGCTGGGGTGGGTCGTATAGTAGTTGACTCTTTTGATGAGATAAGACGTTTGGAAGAGTTGCTCAAAGCTCCCGGAACTCTAAGGACTGACCAACCTCAGCCTGTTATGCTCAGGGTTACACCAGGTATAGATGCTCATACTCATTCTCATGTGATGACCGGTCAAGAAGACACCAAGTTCGGTTTTTCCATTGCTTCTGGAGCAGCTGTTCAAGCGGTTGAAAAACTTATGGATATAAAGGATCTCAACTTAGTCGGAATACACGTGCACATAGGCAGCCAGATATTAGAGTTGGAGGCTTTTGTCAAGACTATTGAGGCTCTGGCGGATTTCTTCATTCACCTGGATTTGGGTGAGCTTTGTATCGGAGGCGGGCTTGGAGTTGCTTATTTGAACAGTGAGATACCTTTAGTTTCAGACATGTCAACCTGGGCTGATGCGCTCAAACAGACTTGTAAAAAGGTGGGTATATCAGACAAGGTAAAGCTTACGGCTGAACCGGGAAGGGCGATAGTCGCTCAAGCAGCTGTTACACTTTATAAAGTGGGAACTATCAAAAAGCTTGGACAACCGAGAACATATGTAGCTGTTGACGGCGGCATGAGTGATAATCCACGCCCCATTTTGTATGGCAGTGAATATGAGGCTTTTCTGCCCCGCGCCGTCTTATCGGACCGTCGAGAAAGAGCCAGAGTAGTTGGCAAGCACTGTGAATCAGGCGATGTACTGGTACATGACGGCTATTTGCCCCAAGACATAGAAGTGGGTGACATACTTGCTATTCCGGTTACGGGAGCCTATGGATACTCAATGGCATCTAATTACAACAAGCAACCAAAGGCGGCTGTAGTATTTGTAAAAGACAAACAAGCCAGGTTGGTACTCAAGCGTGAAAGTTATGAGGATCTCTTGAGGTTGGAACAGTAAGGTCGTATATGAGGTGTCTAAAGTAGTGGTGAACAAAAGGACGAATTTAAGGGTTGGTATATTAGGATGTGGTAATGTAGGTGCCGCATTACTTCGTTTGCTTGACTCTGACAGCCACAGGATACTTGCTCGAACCGGAATAGGCTTAGAAGTCTCAAAGGTGTTAGTTAGGGATTTGGATAAGTCTAGAAATGTTTCGCTTACTTCCGCCAATCTATCAGACATACTGACAAATGATTCGCAGGCGATAGTATCTAACCCTGATATCGATATAGTGGTTGAGTTGATAGGAGGGGTAGAACCGGCTTATAGCTTGATTGAGACTGCATTGAAAGCGGGCAAGCCTGTGGTGACCGCCAACAAAGAACTCCTTTCCCGCAAAGCTTTAAAACTGGTGAATATTTCTATTGAAAATAAGGTTGAACTGTTATATGAAGCGGCAGTAGGCGGCGCAATACCTTTAGTCAGAGCACTGCGTGAATCTTTGGCAGGTGAGCGTATCGAAAAGGTCATAGGAATAGTCAACGGGACAACCAACTATATACTTACACGTATGGCAGAAGAGGGGTTGGATTTTGAGTATGCACTTTCTCAAGCACAAAGCTTGGGATTTGCCGAAGCTGACCCAACTGCCGACATAGAAGGATACGATGCCGCGGGAAAGGCTGCAATACTGGCGAGCATTGTTTTTGGACAGAATATAACCTTTGACGATGTATACAGAGAGGGAATAGGCAAAGTCCGCAGCCAGGATGTAGATATAGCAACCAAGTTGGGCTATGTGATTAAGTTGCTGGTGATAGCCGAAAAGCTGGGTGATAGCCGGGTTGCCGTAAGGGTGCACCCCGCAATGTTAGACAAACAACATCCTTTGGCAAGTGTCAGGGGGGCATTCAATGCGGTATTTATTGAAGGTGCATCTGCCGGTGAGCTGATGCTTTACGGGCAAGGCGCAGGCGGAGTTCCAACTGCAAGTGCGGTGTTGGGAGATTTGATAGATGCGGGTCACCATCTACAAAGTGGTTCCTTTCCTTCTCCCGACCTGACCGGTTTGAGGAAAGAGGCACACATTCACCCAATGGAGACTTTGAGCTCTCAGTTTTATTTGAACATTGATGTACTTGACCAACCCGGGGTGTTGGCTCTCGTGGCAAAGGTTTTTGGCGATAACAAAGTGTCGATTCGTTTAATGGAACAAATGGGGTTGGGGTCCGAAGCACGCCTTGTATTCCTAACTCATAAAGCCGTAGAGAAAGATGTTACCGCCACCTTGAGTGCTTTGGAGAGTTTGGATGTGGTACGTCGTATTGGCGGCGTGATAAGGATACTGGGCGAGGAGATAGTGTAGTGGCTAATGGGTTGTGGAGGGGTGTAATAGAGGAGTATCGGGAGTTTCTGCCCGTAAGTTCTGATACCCCGGTGGTGACACTGCTTGAAGGCAATACACCCCTTATTGAAGCCTTCCGGCTTTCCGAGTTGGTTGAGGCGGAAGTGTTTTTGAAGTTTGAAGGACTTAATCCTACAGGTTCATTCAAGGACAGAGGTATGACCATGGCAATATCAAAAGCTGCCGAAGAAGGCGCAAAAGCAGTGGTATGCGCTTCAACAGGCAACACCTCTGCTTCGGCTGCCGCCTATGCTGCAAGGGCCGGGATTGGTTGTGTTGTGTTGATACCCCAAGGGCATATAGCACTTGGTAAACTTGCACAGGCTCTGGTACATGGGGCAACGGTACTACAAATCCGAGGTAATTTTGATCAGGCTTTGACAATCGTTAGAGAGCTGGCTGAAGTCGGGACAGTCAAGATCGTCAACTCAATCAACCCTTACAGAATCGAGGGACAAAAAACCGGTGCTTTTGAAATTATTGATACATTGGGGGATGCGCCGGATTATCAGTTTATACCTGTTGGTAATGCCGGCAACATAACGGCATATTGGAAGGGATATTGTGAATACAAGACAAACAAGAGGTCAACCAAGTTACCAAAAATGATGGGATTTCAAGCCGAAGGGGCGGCACCAATAGTATTAGGTCATCCAGTCGAGAACCCTGAAACTGTTGCAACTGCTATACGTATCGGTAATCCCGCTTCCTGGTATGCGGCTACAGCGGCAGCTTCGGAGTCCGGTGGGGCGATAATGGCGGTAAGCGATGAAGAGATACTTAGTGCTTGGCGATTCTTGGCGACCAAAGAGTCGGTATTTTGTGAAGCAGCCTCGGCGGCATCTGTTGCGGGATTGTTGAAAGTTGCGCGCGAAGGTGGAGGTGATACCACTCTCAAAGGATCGCACATTGTATGTATTCTTACCGGACATGGTCTCAAAGATCCAGATTTGGCGATAAGCAATATATCTGTTCCTGTTGTGGTTGAACCTGAGTTGAGTGCTGTTTTGAAGGAGATGGATTTATAGGTGTCTTTAGAAAATAGAACTTAGTGTTGTATCATCTGCTATTTCTTACCGGTGAAGATCATCGTGGGACCTTGTTTTACCGTTGAGTTTGGAAACGGAAACTGCAATCGGCAAATACTCGAGCGGTCTTTGTCCGTATGAAGTTGATTTTCTATAGTTCAATATTTTTGCTGTGTGAAGTGAACGACAGAGGTGGGAAGAGCTGGTGTTTGTGCCCAGAGCGGGAGTCGAACCCGCATGCCCTTGCGGGCAACGGATTTTGAGTCCGCCGCGTCTACCTGTTCCGCCATCCGGGCCACTTTATGTCAGAATGCCATAGCACATATCAGGTAAGTATCATACTATACAAAAATGTTAACTCTATTCACTGTATCGCGCAATGGCTGTGATATATTAAAAGGCGTGGCTATAATGATATGGAAATGAAACCACATAGCCATTATAGCAATTCGCACAGTTGGAACAGTTGATAAAACTTAATTGTAACCGGCCATAGTATGCAGTACAATGTGAACAGGCAAACCCCGCAGGTTCCTTCGGGGTTTGTTGGCATTCACTTAGCAGAGGCTGCCATCTTGGGAGATTTGACACTTATTGCCGAGGTGGTGGGGTGGTTTGTTCCTTTTGGCCAAATACTCCAAGCATTAGCAGTGGTACCCCTATGTGTTCTTTCATACAGGAGGGGTATAAGAGTTACATTGTTGGCGACACTTGGGGTGACTATACTTTCCTTTATAGTGGGGAGCGTCACCTTGGCTTTACAGACTGTAGTAATTGGATTAGTCGGTATTTCAGTCGGTATATCCTTGTATAAACGCTCAGGTAAGGCTAAGTCTGCTTTGGCAGTGGTTGTTACGGCAGGGTTACCGCTTTGTATCGCCACAATTGTATTTTTGAATATTTTTTCGGCTTTACGACATTTGGCATTTCAAAATGTCATTGTACTGTGGAGGCCAATTAAAGATCTGCTGGTTTACTTAGGTTATCAAAGGCTTGCCGCAGTGTCGAATACGGGTCTCAACTGGATAGTTGTACACTGGTGGTTTGCATTCCCCGTGGCGGAAGTGCTGGCTGTTTTGTTGATAGGGTTATTTGCTGCCATATTATCCCGATATGTGCTTTCTTTCCTCTCATGGCCAACGGTGCCTAAATCCCCCAAACCAGCAGAACTGCCCGATGTTCCTTCTCAGCTGATAGAACCTGTCCCCGTCCGCTTGGATAACGTGTTTTATAGGTATCCAAACTCTGTTCACTATGCCTTACATGATCTAACGGTTTCTATCCCCAAAGGTGGATTTGTGGAGGTGATAGGTGATAATGGATCAGGCAAATCCACATTGATTCGTATTTTGGCAGGCTGGGAGGCAATACAAGGTAGTATAAAGCGTCCTGGAGCTGTTGGGCTTGGTAAACCCGGCGGAACAAGTATGATTTTTCAACGTCCCGAAAGCCAGGTGCTTGGCGCCAGAGTACGTGATGACTTGCTTTGGGGGCTTTCACCCTCACTGTCTTTAAACGAAAGTTATGTGGAGAATATTTTGGCGAAAGTTGGTCTTGCCGGTATGGCGCAAAAGGAAACCTCGTCGCTTTCCGGCGGTCAGTTACAACGTTTAGCCATTGCGTCAGCTTTAATTCGGGGTCCAAAGTTGTTAATTTCAGATGAGTCAACCTCCATGCTGGATAACCAGGGAAGACAACAGTTGTTAGACCTGTTCAAACAGTTGGGCAAGGAAGGGCTTTGTATAGTACATGCGACCCAAACATTGCAAGAAGCAGCTTGTGCGGATCAACTGATAGCTTTAAAATATGGGTGTCTTATAGATTCCGCCGCTTATTTAGATGACAGTTTAAACACTGGTCTGTCAACCGACCTACCGCCTTTGTCAACTACTGATACTTTCTCTCCCAATGTCCCGCCTCCAACCAACGACATACTGTTGAGACTTCAATCTGTCAGCTATGTGTACAGCCCCAATTCTCCTTGGGCAAATACAGCATTGAACGGAATTGATCTGGAAATATCAAAGGGTGAGTGTGTAGTAATCAACGGAGCAAACGGGTCGGGTAAGTCTACTCTTGCTTGGCTGATCGCGGGTTTGTTGGTGCCTACTCAAGGGGAGGCGACCTTTTGCGGTCGCCCTCTGTACCAACAAGTAGGCAGCATAGGCCTGGCTTTTCAACACTCTCGTCTTCAGCTGTTCAGACCTACCGTTGGAGCTTGTGTGGGGAGAAGTTTGAGATTGTCAAAAGAACAGCTGCAGGCTGCCTTAAGTACGGTGGGGCTTGATCCGAAGCAGTTTATCGGACGCAAAGTAAGCGAGCTTTCAGGCGGAGAGCAACGTAAGGCGGCCCTGGCTTGCGTGTTGGTCCGCCAACCGCGGGTAGTCGTGTTGGATGAACCGTTTTCAGCGTTGGACGCGAAGTCCGCTGCTGCTTTGTTCAAAACACTTTTGTATCTGAAGAACTCTTTGGGTGTTAGCATAGTGATTGTATCCCATGACGCGGACTGGTTGGATGGACTTTGCGATCGTGTCTTGACTATGGCAGATGGGCAGTTTGTATCCTCTTGTGTATTCAAAACACCCCTTGCATCCGAAAACGCAGCACCGATGATTACTCCTTCCGGCGATACGGGAGTTTCAAAAAATTCACCCGTACCAAACAACCCGGGCAATAAGGGTTTTATAAGGTTTTTCAAAACGATTGCTTTTAGGTACAAACATAAACCTCCTCGGCCCTTAGAAATAAATCTGTTCAGGTACGTACCAAAAGACAGCGCAGTACATCGGTTGGACACCAAGGTTAAGCTTTTGGCTGTTATGCTGCTTACGATTGCGGTAGTTTTTTATCCTACTTGGATTAGTGTTTCTCTGTTGGGCGTTTTGCTGTTAATTGTCTGGCTCTCAGCAGACTTAGGTAAGGGGGTGTTACCCAGATTGCCTGGATGGATCTGGGGTTTGTTGGTTATTGCGGGGTTAATATCGGTAGTGTCAGGCGGAAAACCGTATATACATTTATATATGCTGCATCTAGCAGGTATTTCAATTGGCTTGGGAGGCTTTCTTACTTGGGCGCGCTTTGTGGTGTTGGGGATCGAACTGTTGTTTGTTGCCTTCTTGTTGGGTTGGACTACTCCTGTGGCTGATTTGCCGGGGGCGATTCAAACTCTGTTGTTTCCTGTTTATCAGTTAAGAATCAACAGATCAAAACTTTTTCTACAGGCACTTGTGGTATGTATAGCCTTACAAGTAAGGTGCCTGCCTCTTTTGGCGGATGAGTTTAGGATACTTTATGCCGCCTATAGGCTGGATAGGTCATCGCCGGGGTTGGGGGTTTCAAACAAGAAAGATACGATGGTATCGAGAGGCAAAAAAGACATCAAGAGGGACATTATGACCTCAGATGACTTGATTGGTCTGATGGCTACTGTACTGGCCAGCGCCTTGAGGCGCGCCGAGGAGATGGGGGATGCTATGGTGGCGCGAGGTGTGTAAGTTGATTCGGTTATTCGGTTGTCCGCGGTATACACTGATTAAGGTGCAAGGTGGATGAGTACGAAGTTTGGTTCAAGGTTGAATCGCTATTTGATAGAACGTCGTTTGACCCGTGTGCGTAACAGTTTGGAGCGCTTGAAGTCCGAGTTACTTGTGGTAAATGAACAACTTGTAGTTTTTGATGATATCGAGCAAGATACCCGCATTGATGCAGTTGTTTTAGATGCTCCATTACCGAAGCATGAGTTTGATGAGGCAAGCCGTTCAATGAAAGCGATGGCTTTGAGTAGGGACCGTATTATTGCTGAAATTGGTCATCTTGAAAAAAAACAGGATGAACTGTTCAAGCAGTGGTCATCCCAAGCTAAATTCGACTAATCTATTTTAAAATGCCAATACGTGTAGTAATTGCTGAAGATGAAGCCATTATTCGACTTGATCTAAAAGAGACCCTCCAAGAAGAGGGTTATGATGTGATAGCTGAAGCCACCAGGGGTGATGAAGCGGTTAAACTTGTATGTGAGTTAAAACCGGACTTAGTTATTGTAGATATCAAAATGCCTGTTATGGATGGCTTACAAGCAGCTAAAGAGATAGCCTCCTGTTGCCCTGTAGCTTTAGTGGTTCTGACTGCTTTGAGTCAAAGGAATCTTATTGAACAGGCAAGGGATGCTGGTGCTTTGGCTTATCTGGTTAAGCCTTTCAGAAAACTTGAACTGACGGCTGCCATAGAGCTTGCCTTAGCGCGATTCAATGAAATGCGCGCCTTGGAAGAGGAGTTTGAGCGACTGGATCAGGACCACCGTTACCTAAGCGAAAAGCTGGAAATTCGGAAGGTCTTAGATCGCGCCAAAGGCAAACTTATGGATATCTATTCCATGACTGAGTCTCAAGCGTTTTCTTTTATACAACGTTACGCAATGGACAACAGAACATCCATCAAAGAAGTAGCACACCAAGTAGTTGACGGTGGTTTAGCACCACCAAGCGCAAGCCTACCTGGCTCTCCAAACTAAACTTCCATTATGTCAACCGTTTATATATTAGATGGCAGTTCCTTATTCTATAGGGCTTATTATGCTCTTTTGCAATCACAGTTGTCCACTGCCTCGGGCCAGCCCACTTGGGCACTGGTCGGGTTTTTCAATATGCTTGGATTACTGCTAAAACGGCAACCAATAGACAGTTTGGTTATAGCTTTTGATCGTCCTGAACCTACTTTTCGAGATACCATGGTTTCCGACTATAAAGCTGGCCGCCCAGAAACTCCTCAGGATTTAATTGAGCAACTTGTACTGTTACGCCAGATCGTTGAGGAGCTTGGTATAGCTTTCTTGGAATGTGTGGGTTATGAAGCCGATGATATTATTGCTACAGTTGTCGCCAAGGCTAAAAGCTCCAATTGGGAATCGGTAGTTGTTACAGGCGACAGAGACTGCTTTCAGTTGATAACGGATCAGAATCCTTCTGTAAAGGTACTTTATCCGTCTAAGGGTGTAAGCGATTATGCAATGTTGGATGAACAAGGCGTTATAACCAAAACAGGAGTTATCCCAAAGAGCTATCCACTGTTGGCTGCTCTGCGAGGTGATACCTCTGACAACTTACCCGGAGTACCGGGAGTCGGAGCGAAAACCGCCGCTAAGTTAGTAAGCGACTATCATAGCCTGGAAGGGATTTATCAATCCTTAAACCGGTTGCCTGCAAAGTTAGGGACCAATCTAGCTCTTTGCCAAGATCAAGTTCGGCTTAATTTGGATGCGACTATTTTGGTCAGCGAAGTACCCATAGAGGTAAATTTTGATGATGCACATCCGCGAAATTGGGATTTAAAAAGAGCCCAACATATATTTAAACAGCTGGAGCTGAACAAACCTTGGGGGCAATTAAACAACGCTTTGATCTCCTATACTGATGCCCCAAATACGGGCGGCTCCCATACGGATAGCTCAAATACCGCCGGTTCAAATATAAAGACGGTAAACTTGTCGCTTACCATGCTTTCTATGCCGGACCCCGTTGAAACGGATGCTTCACTGCTTCTACAATCTTTATTGTCAAATGCCCATGGTATAGCTTTAGATGTTGCATGGGCATCAGAGCCGGGAAGATCAAACATACTTGGCCTAGCTGTTATTCCTTATGTTTTAGAGGATGTAACGGCAGATCCAACCAACTCCCCAATAACTTCTACAAAGTTTCTTGACGCGTTATGGATTGACAAAGAGTCGTTGGCCAATGAGAAGTTGTGCTGTTGGTTTAAGACTTTTTTTGACAATAATGACGGTAAAACTTTTGTGATTCATGGTGCTAAAGAGTTTGTCAAGGCTCTTGTAACTGTCTTCACCCCGGGGGTAGCTGACATGATGCCAACGCCTCGCTTGTCTGCTTTATGGATTGATACCGCTGTTGTCAGTTATTTACTTTTTCAAGGAGACACAGCCGTTCAGATAAGTGAATTGGCTGATCGTTATTTGGAGTACAGGTATGTGATTGATGTGATTGACTCAACCGGGCATCCACCAACCGGGCATCCACCAACCGGGTCGGAATCAGTCAAGAGGGCGGCATTATGTGCTCTATTGGCACCGTTATTCCAAGATGAGCTGAAAACACAGGAGATGGTAAGGTTGTATGAAAATCTGGAGCGTCCTTTGATTGCGGTACTTACGAATATGGAAGTAGTGGGTATAAGGGTTGATACCGAGTATTTGAAGGAGTTGAACAGTTCTTTCGTCACCCAAGCTAACCAACTTAGGCAGGAAATTCAAGAACTTGCGGGAGAACAGTTCAATATCAATTCCGTGCCTCAGCTAAGGTATATTCTCTTTGATAAGCTGCACCTTGTTCCCAAAGCCAAGAAAAAGACCGGTTACTCAACTGATGCGGCTACTTTGGAGAGCTTGAGGGGACAGCATGCCATAGTTGATAAACTATTGGACTATCGGGAAGTTGAAAAACTGCGTTCCACTTATACAACAAGTCTACTTGACAATGTGGCGAAAGACGGTCGCATACATGCAACGTTCAACCAAACAGTGGTACGTACGGGGAGAATATCTTCGGATCATCCGAACCTTCATAATATACCGGTGAGAACCGAACGGGGTAAAAAGTTTCGTGAGGCTTTTATCCCAAGTGAAGGCAGGGGTTTCGTGGTGGCGGACTATGACCAGATAGAGTTAAGAGTTTTAGCGCATCTAAGCCAAGACGAAGGACTCCTTTCTGCATTTGCCAATAAAACCGATATACATGCTCAGGTTGCATCTAAAGTTTGGGGTGTTCCTATTGCTGAGGTAGATGCATCTTTGCGGAATAAGGCCAAGATGATTTCATATGGCCTGGCGTATGGTATGGAGGCGTATGGGCTTTCGCAAAGACTGTCTGCCGATGGGTTGGTTGTTGACACCCGGGATGCCGAAGCTATCTTACAAGCTTATTTTCAGGCGTTTCCCAAAATTCGGACCTATATGGATTCAAGTATCACCCAAGCAGAAAAACAAGGGTATACCCAAACAATATTTGGGAGACGTAGAAAAATACCGGAGTTGTTCTCTCGCAATCGCAGTATAGCCGGAGCGGCAAAGCGTCAAGCAATGAATGCCGGGATACAAGGCTCGGCGGCTGACATTTTCAAGCTGGCTTTAGTGCGGATTGAATCAGCTTTATGCAAAGGAGGATATGAGAGTCGTCTGGTACTTCAGGTCCATGATGAAGTATTGGTTGATACGGTGGAATCTGAGCGTTTGCATATAGAAGAGCTGGTGCGCGACTCAATGGAGCATCCCTTTATTGAATACCCCATTGAGTTTTCGGTACCGCTGGAAGTCAACATTGCGTGGGGTATGACATGGGGGGAAGCAAAAGGTTGATTATTTTTTTGCATATTAACGGTTTTTGTGTTACTATATCTTTTATACTTTGGGAAAGCTTGCCGTTTGGCGACGATTTCTAAGATATCTTATTATGAAGGTTCAACAGAGTAGTTCTATGGAAACTTTATTAAAACTATTATATGGAGGCTAATTGCATTATCGAAAGCGTATAGGTGAATGGACGAAGATATGAAGGTTGTTTCGGCACCAACTTCCGATGCTAAGTCTATAAATGGGGGTTCAATAGTTGAAAACGATCTTGGTGATATGACTCTCCAAGAAGCAATTGACGCTACATTACTGGATTTTAGAGAAGGTGATGTAGTGCATGGTCGAGTGGTCAATATAGATACAGATGAGGTCCTTGTAGATATCGGTTTTAAGTCTGAGGGCGTTATTCTTGCCAAAGAGCTGTCGCTTATGAGTGATATAGATCCTTCCGAGGTTGTAGCTGTAGGTGATGAGATAGATGCCTTGGTACTGCAGAAAGAAGATTCCGAAGGCCGATTGTTGTTGTCAAAGAAAAGAGCTCAATATGAACGCGCTTGGGCTGATGTCGAACATTTAAAAGCGACGAATGCCATAGCCAGCGGTCCGGTGATAGAAGTCGTAAAGGGCGGCTTGATTGTAGATATTGGGTTGAGAGGTTTTCTTCCGGCTTCTTTGGTTGAAACCAGAAGAGTACGCGAGCTAACTCAGTATATAGGTAGAGTTCTGGAAACTAAGATTATTGAGTTGGACAAGAGTCGCAACAATGTAGTGCTTTCGCGCAGAGCTTTTCTGGAAGAAACACAAAAAGAGCAAAGAGGGGAGTTCTTTGACGCCATCAAGCCGGGTGAACGGCGCAAAGGAATAGTATCTTCGGTTGTGAGTTTTGGTGTTTTTGTGGATATCGGGGGGATGGATGGGCTTGTCCATGTTTCGGAGCTTTCGTGGAAACATATTGATCATCCTTCTTCTATTATATCTGTAGGCGATGAGGTAGAGGTTGAAGTTCTTGAGGTTGACCCGGACAAAGAGCGTATTAGTCTTTCGATAAGAGCAACCAGTCTTGATCCTTGGCATGAGTTTGCAAAGACGCATAAGGCCGGTGAACTCGTCTATGGTAGAGTTACGAAGATCGTTCCTTTTGGTGCCTTTATCCAGGTGGTCGACGGAGTAGAAGGGTTGATTCACATTTCAGAGATGGCAGACCATCGTGTAGATGCGCCAGAGCAGGTCACAAAAGTCGGCGAAGAGCTGTGGGTCAAAATTATTGAAGTAGACCCACAACGTAAGCGTATTAGTCTTTCGATAAAGAGGGCTGCTGAAGGAGGGGAGGTGGCCCAAGAGTATAGGGAAGCTTTTGGGGAACATGCATTTGATGAAGAGGGAAACTATATAGGTGGAGGAAAGGCGAGCTTTGCTCCTGAAAGCGAAGGTCAGGTCGCATGGGTACCTGATGCCGAGTCGGCAGAGGCTGAGACGGCCACAGGCGATGAGGGCGAGGTGTCAGAGGTCGAAGACAACGGGGATACCGGCACCATCCGAAGCGATACTGATTCTGATGCCATTATTCAAGCCAATGCCGACAATATTCCAACTGAGGATGTTCGGACTCCAACTGAGGATGTTCGGTTATCTGAGGCTAATGATCAGCTAGACCAGGCAAAGTTGGCTTAACGAGTTTGATTGGCAGCTTTGGCTGATTAGTAATCGCAGTCGGCTTGGTCTGTGTCGGCTTGATAACTTTCCCGGCACGTATGCATGAAGTACATACGTTAATACGCTTATTGGTACCATTAACTGTTGTACGTACATTTTGAATATTGGGATTCCACCTGCGCTTAGTGCGCTGGTGTGAGTGACTCAAATTCATTCCAAAAGATGGGCGTTTACCACATAGTTCACAAACAGATGCCATTAGCGCTATAATACTACATAGTTTTGGTTTACGCCAATCGGTATTGGCGGGTTGCCAACAGTTACCTTTCGTGTCGGCTAATTACCGAGCACGAGCTGCTGGTTCTTTCAAAATCTTTCAGCGTTTATAAGGTTTGCAGGGAAAGGTGCAACTATGTTATTATCTATGCAATGAGAGATAATCTTTCTTGGCGGTAATCACACTTTTTATACAATATCCCATGTGTGAAAGTGATAGATAAAAAACGAGGATAGTAAAAACGATGGGCAAAGAGCGTTCTCAAGCTCTTCTGGAGCGAGACAGTGTTATTACGTTGTTGAAGAGTACTTTAACAACTGCCCGCAAAGGTAAGTTATCTGTAGCCTTCGTTGTCGGTGAAGCCGGAATGGGGAAAACGACGCTATTAGATCGACTGGTTCACTCTGTGAGGGGCTTTGAAGTCGGGCAAGCACGGGGAGAAACACTTGAGGCGACACTTTCTTTCGGCTTTCTGTCACAGCTTCTTAAAAGCCTCAAAGCATCTGATCTGCTTGATGATATTCCTGAACTATCCCTGAATGAGCGTGCAGCTACCGTGTGGTGGCGATTAAAAAACTGGGCCGGAATCAACAGAACAAAACCGTTGCTCCTTGTGCTGGATGATATTCACTGGGCCGATCCAGACTCGCTCATGATGATCGCTTTGCTTATAAGGAACTTGAATGATGCAAAGATAGCATTAATAGCCACAATGCGTCCATGGCCAAGTAAAGCATATGAGATGGGAGAAGAGCTTGTCAATGCCGCCAAAGCACGAACAGCCAGACTTATGCCCCTCAGTTCAGATGCCTCCGTCGCCCTTGTTACACGTATCTCCGGCAAGGTGGTGGATAAACAGTTTACTTTGCAATTGGATAACTTATGTTCAGGAAACCCCATGCTCCTTACCCAGTTGGCTGAATACCTCAGTGCTAATCAGGAGTTTGAACAGTTAGATCCTGCAGCCTTACCGATACCCAGACTGTTCCTCAACCGCTTCATCGGTATGGATGCCAATACTTTAGAATATGCTCAGGTGGCATCGGTATATGGGGTGCAATTTCGACCGTCCGTAGTGGGAGAGATACTTGGTTTGAATACATCCGGAACACACCGGGCAATCAACGCATTACAGACAGGGGGAGTACTGCGCTCTGTTGACAAAGAGTATGCCGTCTTTACACACTCTCTTATCCGTCAAGCTATATATGACGACATACCGCCACCGGTGGCGAGCCAGATGCATGGAGCAATATTCCGCCTTCTGTGGGAACAGGGAGTGTCACCGGGAGAAGCCGCGACGCATGCAATTCATGCATCGTCGTTCGGAGATCAAATTGCGATAGAGGCTATCACCGAAGCCGGATTTGATGCACTCCGCCATGGTGCTTTGAACACCGCCGCCGATTGGTTTCGCAGTGCGGTCAGCTTAATCGGGTCTCGCACAGATCCTAAGCTGCAGTTCCGCTTAGCTGAGGGATTGTTAGATGCCGGTGCACATCCAGATGCAGTGATGCTTTGCCGTACCTTGATTGAACATCTGGGCAATTTCGAATCGTTATCGGTAAAACCACTATTGAGAGATGTTTATCAACTGCTGGGCCGTAGTTTATTTCGAACCAACGAGACGATACAAGCAGAAGAGGCTATGCGCAAAGTTGCTCAATTATCATCCTCCAAGGATCGGACACCGGGGATTGAAGCACTGCTGGAAGCTTCTTTACTGGCAATGTATACATCAGGTCCCCGTCGATCCTTAGAGCTCGCGAACGAAGCTCATTGTTTACTTGACTCTTCCTCTGACCCCAGGCTTGTCACATGGATAGAACTTTCTCAAGGGCTTGCATGCGCGACAATGTGTTGCATGGACGATATAGAGGGATTCAGAGAGAAACTTGCTAAACTGTCAGATAGTCCAATAGGCATAACTGCTTTGCATAACGTCACCGCATGGGGACCGCTTTTGATCCGCTTGCAGACAGAAAAGTTTTACGAGCACTTTTCTGAATCTCTAAAAATCTATGAAATGGTAATTGCAGATACCGATTCATCCCGCTTACCGGTTGCACTGGGAGTGTATGGAGTAGCACATGCTGATACCCTTTCCCGTTTAGGAAGACTTAGCGAATCGCTGGAGGTGTTGACAGTAACCTTGAATGACGGGGTTCTTCAAGCCGGTCCAGTATCATGGGCAACGGTCGGGCTTGCCCATATTCATTATGAGTTTGGAGACCCGCAACGCTCAGCTGCTTATCTTTCCCAGATAGAAGCAGTAATCGGCAGTAAGTCAGATTCGTTTCCGTTGCTACGTTGTTGGTTGCTGCGTATTCGTTCCATGTTGGCTTTGGATGAAAACAATATTGAGCTTGCTTGTGCAATTGCGGCTCAGGTGGAAGATATCTCCATACGGGCAGGCTTATTGGAGCCATGTGCCGCCCCATGGTATCCGGCTGCACTTATGGCATACCTGGCAGCAGGCAGGTTATCCGATGTAGAGCGCGTCATTGAGTACCTTGAAACCGCCTCATCCATGTTGCCTTGCCGATATCCGCGAGCCTTGGCATCTCGCGGACGCGCACTTCTTTTAGATGCCAAAGGCGATATACCCAAAGCACAAGGCTATTTTGAAGAAGCGCTCACCTATCACCGGCAACTCCCTATGCCTCTTGAAGAAGCGGAGACACTGCTTGCTTATGGCGCATTTTTACGCCGCAACCATGAACCTACTACGGCTCGTGAACTACTTAATCGGGCTGCAGATATTGCAGCCGGTTGTGGCGCTCGCCGCTTGGAATCTCTTGCTATAACAGAACTGCATGCTGCTCTGGGCCGACGGCGCAGAGGACGCAGCAGTGGTCCGAACATACAGGGATTTGAGGGACTGACTCCAATTCAGCAACGCGTTGCGAAACTCGCTGCCGATGGCCTAACTAATGTTGAGATCGGGCGCCGTCTCTTTCTGTCCCCTCGCACGATAGAGCATCATTTAAGCAATATTTATGTTAACATGAACATAAGTTCACGGCGTGAATTGAAGGGCAAACTTCCGGCAAGATTGAACCATGCCGGAACATTAAACTAATTGACCGAACCTGTTCTATCCTACCGCTTTACTGTAGTGGTCAAATCTATTTCTAAGTCCTAAGCGAGGACGTAAGTGCTATTTTTAGACAGAGCCTGGCTTTATCCTCAGATTCCTTAAACATAGGGGAATTCCCCTATGTTATCAGGAGCTTTTCTTGTTATCATAACTACCATGATTACCGAAGTGGTATTAGGTCTTATTTGTCGGGCATTTATCTTGTGAGCCCCAATATTTCGGGTAAAACTTTGTGAATACTTTTATAAACAAAACGGTTGATGCAACCGCAGGTGTTGTGTGGCCTGTCTCCTCAGGTCTGAACCAGATGACTAATGAAAATACATCAAACCTTGTTATTGCAGATAATAATGATACAGCCTGGATTGGGTTTTTCAACAAATCAGAAACTGTGAATATGATCGCGGATGTGGTTGGTCGGTATCAATGAGTGTACCGTCTTTTAGTGGTCTAAGTGATGATTCATCGCACAAAGAATTAAACCAGCGAGGTATGCTCCTTACTTTAGTGGTTGAGCCCGGTGATGAGTGGAAGGGGCTGATAGTAACCAGTGACGGTCAACAGTTCCACTTTGAGGGATGGATTAGCCTTATGGCAGCGGTGGATCGGCTTCGCACAGCAGTACTTGGTCCCACTAAATCGAAAACTGCGGACAATACTGAAACCTGATTGTTAAAAATAAAACTGCCTTGATCAGTCAAGAAACGAAGTGCGAAGCGCCATTTTATGCACCACTTACCATTTCACAATTTCAATTCTAATGAGCGGGAGTGCCGATAAGGTTGGTTGCGCTGCTAAGCAGTTTATAAATAAATTCAGCGGGACCTGTTTTAATCGGGTCTAATAGATTAGCCATTACGGTTAAGACCTCCTCCATTATCTTATTACTGTGCATGCCGTTAGCTACTAAAACCCGCATAATTTCAGGCCTACTAATTAAGTTTACAAATGCTTTACCTATCTTGTAGTAGGCTTCATATGCATTAATAAGGTTTTGCTCATATTCGTGCAGTATGAATGGGCTGCTGCTTTTACTTGACAAAGCTTCATTAAGTACCTCTGCCGCCATGCGTCCTGTTTCAAATGCATATGATATTCCCTCGCCGTTGAAAGGGTTGATAGCGCCAACGGAATCTCCTATCAAAAGATGTGAAACTCCAACTCTTGGCGTTATTGACAGTCCCATCTGCAGCCTGCCGCCCATGGGTGCGTCACAAGCAGAGTTTTTCGATACTCCCCAATATGGGGGAACAGACGGTAAAAAAGATTCCATAAGTTTGGTGGTGTTGAAGCCTTTGTAGCGTTTTGATACAGTGAGAAGTCCTACCCCTACATTCAATCTCCCATCGTCCATTGGAAATATCCAGCCATATCCGGGTATTGCCTTGCCGCCTCCGTCTTGTATATCCAAATGTGACTCTATCCAGTCATATTGGCCGTTATCGTTGGAGCGGTATTGATCGTTGTCGGGCAAAAAGTATCCTCTCAGTGCCATACCCATTGGAGATGAGCGGTCCCTTGTGCACCCGAGTTCTCTTGCGAGATTGGAGTTGGCACCTTGCGCTATAACAACATAACGTGCACGTATTTCTTGTGTTGTATCTGTATTTTTATCCTTGAACAAAACTCCGTTAACTTCAATTCCCCCCATGCCAGACTGTTTGTTCGTGAGTACTTGAAGAGCTTGGGTTGCTTGTTTGAATTGCGCTCCCTGTTTTACTGCGTTGTTTGCAACCATCAAATCAAGGTCCTTGCGGGCCATTACATAGCCGTAGTTGGGAAACAAAGGGTGTTCCGGCCAGTTTAACTCCAGACATCTTCCGTATCCCCATGCTTTCAACCCTTTGATGGGGTGGTATTTCTCTAACTCGTGTTCCAATCCCATATCACACAGTTGACGCACTGCACGAGGAGTAAGTCCGTCTCCGCAAGTCTTTTCACGCGGGAAAGTTGCTTTGTCTGCTAACAGCACATCCCAACCGGCTTTTGCCAACCAGTATGCGCAAGATGCTCCCGCAGGTCCACCACCTACTATCAGTACATCATGAGTTTCGTTTTTAGCCATATCCACCTGTATAAACTAGACTCAAAAACGTGAAGTTGCCAACTGTATTTTTTAAAGTAAACAATGCTTCGTAAAGGTATCACTGTATGGTTAACCGGTTTATCCGGTTCCGGAAAGTCAACTTTGGCAAGCTCCTTGTCTGGTGCATTAGATGAATTGAACTATCCAACCTGTATTTTGGATGGGGATGTATTACGTGGCGGACTTTGTTCAGATTTAGATTTTTCCTTTTCTGGGAGAGTTGAAAATATGCGAAGAGCTGGTGAGGCTGCAATATTGATAGCACACTCCGGTGTTATATGTATAGTAAGTTTGATAAGTCCCTATCATGAGATGCGCGAGAAAATTCGTAGTCGCCATCGTCAAGAAAATATAAACTTTTTTGAAGTGTACCTATCTGCACCGCTGGAAGTTTGTGAACAGCGGGATCCGAAAGGACTTTACAAGAAAGCCAGGAATGGCCAGCTCACTGGGTTTACCGGTATAGACGATCCCTATGAGATACCTGTTGATCCAGATATTGTATTGCCGACTCACCGGATGGATTGCGAAGGAGCAACCGAAGTTTTACTCAAACAGTTGTTTCATCAAGCCCTGGATGAGACCGGGTAAAGTGGTAATTGGTAAAAATTACCTCATTAAGACTTGCTTTTTTCTAAAAGCTTACAGTAAGTTTGAAACTGTTTTGTGGAGTGTATTAAACTGTTTCTAACTGCTTCATCGTTAGTGTTTATGTGAGACAAGTGCTAAAGACACGGGGATGGATATCTACCCTGGGATATAAGCACATAGGTATAGAGAAATGAAAAGGTAGAATGAACGGATGATTTTAGCTTCCATGGTTGATTATTTACCCATCTTTTTTATGCTGGTAATCGCTATACTGTTTGCCGGTATATCCTTTGTCGCCTCTTCTTTGGTGGCCCCGAAAAAGCGCCCGACTGATGCAAAAGTTGCACCTTATGAGTGTGGGATAATACCAACCGTGGAGCCCCCACAGCGTTTTCCGGTACGCTTTTATTTAGTTGCAATGATATTTATCATATTTGATATAGAGATTATCTTTATCTACCCTTGGGCGGTAGTTTATGGGCAACTTGGAGTATTCGGATTAGTGGAAATGGGCCTGTTCGCCTTGACTTTGTTCATACCGTTTTTATATTTAATCAGCAATGGTGCTTTGAATTGGGGGCCTGGTAAAAGTAAACCATGGAAGGATATGGAACGCACAACAGATTCTACTATTGAAAAGGTCAGCCGCGAAGAACTGAGTTTTAAAAAATGGGACTAGAGGAACTTAGCCATAACTTCTTGACCGGGAAGTTGGAAGATCTGGTTAAATGGGCTAGGCGCGCCAGCGTTTGGCCTGCTACTTTTGGTTTAGCTTGTTGTGCGATTGAGATGATGGCCCTGGGGGCTGCTGATTTCGATATAAGCCGTTTTGGGATGGAGGTATTCAGGGCATCTCCGCGCCAAGCAGATTTGATGATCGTGGCAGGCAGGGTTTCTCAAAAAATGGCTCCGATACTTAGGCAGGTCTATGACCAAATGATGGAACCCAAATGGGTTATTTCAATGGGTGTATGTGCTTCTACCGGGGGAATGTTCAACAACTATGCAATCGTTCAAGGGGTGGATCAAATAGTGCCGGTTGATGTATATGCACCGGGGTGCCCTCCAAGTCCTGAAACACTTTTACATGCGATCCTTACTTTACAGGAAAAGATCCGCACTACCGATATTACACGTCACAAGAATAAGATGGAGACACCACATTGAATTCAGTTCGAAGTTTCTTTGAGGCCAAACGCATTATTTACGAAACACCCACATCAATCCCCAGGCTGGTTGTTTATCCTACTAGGGAGCTTTACTTAGAGGCTGTACGTGAATTGAAAACAGTTGGATTTGATTTCTGTTCTGATATTTGTGCCGTTGACTATTTGAAGCATCCGGACCGGTTGTTACCTAAAGGAGTGGAACCGCAGCGCTTTGAGGTGGTTGTCAATCTTGTTTCAACCGTAACAGCTGAGAGAGCTAAGATAAGAGTTCAGATACCGGAGGGTGATCCTGTGGTGCACTCGGTGTTTTCGGTTTATCCCGGAGTGGAGGCAGGCGAAAGGGAGATCTTCGATTTAATGGGTATTCATTTCAAAGGGCATCCGGATTTGACACGCATACTAATGCCACATGATTGGGAAGGCCACCCCCTCCGTAAGGACTATGCGTTGGGGCGCATACCGGTTCAGTTTAGTAAAATGGATGATTCAAAATGACTGAAATAACTGAGATAAACGAGGTTACTCAGACAAGTAAAGCAAATGAGGTCAATGTTGTAGATGAAGTCACTGAAGCAACTTTGCGCTTGCCTGAAGTGTCGTCACTTACTCCTTGGGATATCAATGCAGCCAAAGGTAGTGAAGTGACAACAGATGAAACCATGATTATCAATATGGGCCCTCAGCATCCTTCTACGCATGGGGTCTTGCGTATTATGTTGGAACTTAAAGGAGAAACTGTGCTACGTTCAAAGCCAATAATTGGTTACCTGCACACCGGTATGGAAAAGACAGGTGAAGAACTTACCTATGCCCAAGGTTCTACGAATGTAACAAGGATGGACTATCTCTCCCCTTTGAATAACGAACTTGTATTCTCCTTGGCAACTGAGGCTCTTTTAGGTATTGAACTGCCTGAACGTGCTGTGTGGATAAGGATGCTTATGTCTGAATTGAACAGGCTTTCTTCACATTTTATGTGGATGGCAACGAATGGTATGGATCTCGGTTCAACCTCAATGATGATTTATGGTTTTAGAGAAAGGGAAATGATCTTAAGCTTTTTTGCCAAAACAACCGGACTGCGCATGAACCATAACTATATACGTCCCGGTGGAGTGGCAGCGGACCTACCGGATGGATGGCAAGAAGATGTACTTGCAATATGTGATGCAATTCCGCCTCGTCTTGAGGAGTATGATTCCATGCTTAGCGGTCAGCCAATTTTTTGGGAAAGAACGGTGGGAGTAGGCGTAATAACCACTCAAGAGGCCATAGCGCTTTCCGTCAGCGGACCGATTTTGCGTGCTACGGGAAAACCTTGGGATTTACGACGCGCTATCCCGTACTTGTTCTATGACCAAGTGGAGTTTGACGTTATAGTAGGCAAGAATGGGGACGCGTTTGACCGTTATGCGGTACGTTTAAATGAAATGCGTGAGTCCGTTAAGATTATTCGCCAGATTGTCGACAAGATGCCTTTAGGCGATTACAGAGTTGATAACAAGAAAGTTACACCTCCGCCAAAGATACGCATAGGTGAGTCGATGGAAGCCTTGATTCACCACTTTAAGCTCTTTACCGAAGGTTTTAAAGTTCCCCCGGGGGAAGTGTATACTGCTATTGAGTCTCCAAGAGGTGAACTGGGTTGCTATATGGTTTCCGATGGTACCTCAAAGCCTTATAGGATGCATATCAGGGGACCGTCTTTTTATAACCTAAGTGGACTTCCCACAATGTTGAAGGGTGGATTTATAGCGGATGCTGTGGCTGTAATTTCATCTGCCGATCCGGTCTTGGGGGAGGTGGATCGTTAGATGAGTGGGCTTAATCCTGAAACGCTTGCCCAGGCGAAACAGCTCCTATCCCTTTACCCTCACCGGCGTTCCGCACTAATACCACTATGCCATTTAGCGCAGTCCCAAGACGGGTGGCTCACCCGTCAAGCTATGTGTGATATTGCTGAACTGGTTGGTATTACACCCGCAGAGGTTTTGGGAACTGTCAGCTTCTATGAGATGTTTCACACTGAGCCGATTGGGCGTTACCTTATATCGGTATGTACCAACATATCTTGTATGTTAGGCGGTGCTTATGACTTGTTGGATCATATCAAAAAACGTTTAAAGGTTTCTCCCGACGGCACAACCTCTGATGGGCTTTTTACTTTGCAAGAAGCGGAATGTTTGGCCGGATGCGACAAGGGCCCTTGTGTTACGGTAAACCATCGTTATGTTGACGCAAACACTTCCGATACTTTTGACGCTCTGGTCGAGCAGTTGAAAGCAGGCAGCTTAGAGGACACTATACCAGTTCACGGAGTACTCATAAGGGTAAAACGCGAACGTGGGCGCGAAGCCGTCAAAGATGACGGTGTTGAGGTTGCAACGTGAGCAAACCCAAAAAGCCCAAACAAACAAAACAAGTTCCAACCAAGCAAACTCCTTCCTTCAAACCTCCGACGGCTGCTCTGGCGACACATGGGCCTGAACTGCCCAAAATCGTAACCTCGCGTATAGGAGTAGAGAACTCCTATACATTGGATACTTTTTTGAATACCGGGGGTTACCAAGGACTAAAAAAGGCTTTATCGATGACTCCTGAAGCGGTAAGTGAGCAGGTCATGACCGCCAGCTTACTTGGTCGGGGTGGCGCCGGTTTCCCTGCAGGGCGTAAATGGTCGATGTTGGGGCAATCACCGGTTAAATATCTGGTTGTAAACGGTGATGAGAGTGAACCCGCTACTTTTAAAGACCGTATGTTGGTGGAAAACGACCCGCATCAACTGATAGAGGGAACTGTAATAACTGCCTATGCAATAGGTGCTGTTTTGGCCTTTATATATATTCGCGGCGAGTTTGCACTTGCGTTGGAAAGATTGCAAGCTGCGTTGAATGAGGCTTATCAACATGGGGCGGTCGGTAAGAGTATTTTTGGCTCTTCGGTTTCTTTGGATATTATTGTTCAACCCGGTGCCGGCGCTTATATATGCGGTGAAGAAACAGCATTGTTGGAGGCTTTGGAGGGTAAAAGAGGTTTTCCGCGCATCAAACCTCCCTACTTTCCTGCTGCTGTTGGCCTTTATGGCGAACCGACAATTGTCAATAACGTAGAAACCATTTCCAATATACCATGGATTGTAAAAAACGGAGGTGCGGCTTTTAGGAGGCTTGGGGAAGGAAATTCCACGGGTACCAGGCTTTTTGCTCTTTCAGGACATGTCAAAAGGCCGGGCAACTATGAAATAGAAATGGCTAAGAACAGTTTTGAAAATATTATATATGATTCCGATTTGGGTGGGGGCATTTTAAATGACCATGAATTGAAGGCCTTCATACCAGGGGGCGTCTCGTCCCCCTGGTTTGGCCCCGAACATCTTGGACTACCCCTAAGTGCCGAAGCGGTAGGTCAAGCCGGTTCTATGCTTGGTTCCGGTTCAATTGTTGTGATGGATCATACTACCTGTATAGTTAGAGTTGCTTGGCGTATAACGAGGTTTTTTCATCGAGAGTCTTGTGGTCAATGTACGCCGTGCAGAGAGGGAGCCGGATGGTTGGAGAAGATCTTGCACAGAATAGAAAGCGGTGCGGGTAAAGAAGAGGATTTGGATCTTTTGATGGATGTTTGCGACAATATATCACCCGGTATTATTTGGCCACCCGCACAAACAACGATTTGCCCCTTGGGCCCCTCGATACCACCCTCGATAGCATCGGGTATCAAGATGTTCCGGGATGAGTTTTTGATCCATGTAAAAGAAGGGGGCTGTCCGATTTCTGACGCCAGACACAGTGCTGAAGTGAGTAGAGTATAATGCCCGAAGAAGTGGTCAAGGAGATCAGAAAAGCTGATAAGTTGTCTAATTTACAAGAGTTGAAGATGACGTTGAACGGTCGTGAGATAACCGCTTACAAAGGAGAGATGATTATTGAGGCAGCTGCCAGGGCAGGAGTATTCATTCCGCGTTTTTGTTACCACCCCCGAATGAAACCTGTCGGAATGTGCCGTATGTGTTTGGTTGAGGTTCTTGGGCCAAGAGGACCCAGCCTACAGCCGGCTTGTTATATGGCTGTGGCGGAGGGGCAAGAGGTTATAACCAACTCATCAAATGTTAGAAAAGCCCAAGAAGGGATTTTGGAGTTTCTGTTGGTCAACCACCCCCTCGACTGCCCAATTTGTGACAAAGGTGGCGAATGTCCCCTGCAAGATCAGACGCTTGCCAATGGGCCGGGAGAAAGCCGTTTTATAGAGGAAAAGCGACATTTCTTAAAGCCGATTTCACTTTCAAGCCTTGTACTTTTGGATCGGGAACGTTGTATACAGTGTGCCAGATGTATACGTTTTGCTGACGAAATTGCCGGTGAGCCTTTAATTGACTTTATGGGTCGTGGGGATGAGATAGAGGTTGGCATATTTTCAGACGACCATGACGGCTTGGGAGACCACTCCAACGGGTATGCATTCTCCTCTTATTTTAGCGGAAACACTGTACAGATATGTCCTGTTGGTGCACTGACAGCAGCTCCATACAGGTTTAAGTCCCGTCCTTGGGACTTAGAACAGGTAGAGAGTTCTTGTACGCTCTGTGCATTGGGTTGCCGGATGGTTGTTCAGTCCTCGTTCGGTACTCCCGTACGTCATTTAGGGATTGATCTTGATTCTTTGAACCAAAGCTGGTTATGCGACAAGGGACGGTTTTCCTTTGAGGCGGTTTCTTTCGATAATCAAGTACCGAATAATCGGGTATCAACACCCCTGGTTAGGAAAGAAGGTGAACTGAAAGAGGTATCCTGGGGGGAGGCATTGACTGTGGCGGCACAAGGACTCAAAAAAGCCATTGATCGTCAAGGTCATGAATCCGTTGCTTTCTTGGGCGGGTCTCAACTTACTTGTCAAGATGGGTATGCGTGGGCAAAGTTTGCGAAATCTGTGATACGAACAGATTCATGTGATGCCCAACTCGCTGACGGGATTGCGCCTGAAGTAGTTCTGGCATTGCCGAGAGCAACTATTGATGAGGCTTGCTCTGCAAGAGCGGTAGTAATAATGGCCGGTGATTTAAAAGAAGAGTTACCGATTTTGTGGTTACGGTTACGCTCAGCTGTTTTGAACAAGGGGTTAGAGCTGATTGAGATCACTCCTGTCCCCACCGCACTGAGTGATATTGCTTCGGTGAGTTTGTTCCATAGACCGGGTGAAGTGGATGTATTTGTAAAGGAGTTGTTCGATAGCAGTTTTAATGTACCGGGGCATGGTACTGGGTCGGATAAAGGCAGCGTTTCCAACCGCCAAACGGACAAAGCTGTGGAACTGTCAAGGGTTGCTGAGCTGTTAGGGGATGGTGATGGCGTGGTGGTAATAGTTGGACGTCAGTCTTTGGCTGAAACCCATGATCCGATTACACGCGCCACCCTTTATTTGGCGGCGCACTTGGATCACGCTACCTTTTTACCGGCTCTTAGACGTTCCAATGTGAATGGTGCTCTGGAAGTGGGATTGGCACCGGGGATTTTACCCGGAAGAGTTGGTTTGGAAGAAGGCCGGGAGTTTTTTACCCGCGCCTGGGGAGATCTTCCTGATCACAAGGGGAAAGATGCCACTGCGGTGTTTGAGTCCCTTAGTTCAGGTGGGATGGAGGCTCTTGTACTGTTGGGAGCAGATCCATTGTCAGACTTTCCTGATCAACATTTGGCTAAGAAAGCTTTATCAAACGCCTCCTTTATAGTGGCTGTAGACTCTTTTTTGACAGACTCTTCGTTGCAGGCTGATGTGGTATTGCCCGCTTGTATAACTGCTGAACGTTCAGGAACATTTGAAAATATAGAGGGCCGTTTATTCAGTTTGGCACGAATCCCAACTCCCAAGGGACAGTCCTGGACAGATTTTGAGATAGCCGCTAGTCTTGCATCATGCATGGGTAAAGAACTCGGTTTTCACTCATATGAACAGATTGATGAAGAAATGCGCCGTGTTATGCCGAGTTGGAGCAGTTTGGAACTCACTTCAACTGCTGATTCGCTGTTAGATCCAGTTGCAACACCCGGTATAGGTTCTGTAGCGGAACAGGGCTTCTCAGAACAGGGCTTCTCAGAACAGGGCTTCTCAGAACAGGGCTTCTCAATGGTTTATCCCAACAAAGCAGGCGGAGCAGATGTGACCGGTAATTTGCCCAAAACACTTAGCTTGGGTTTGCCTCACCCCATTGATCCGATGCCAGCGCCTGATAACTATACTTTGAGACTGGTTGTGACAAGAAGCCTGTATGATATGGGTACTTTGATGCGCTCTTGTCCGTCCATCTCCAATCTTGTGCCTGAATGCGTACTTAGGGTGAATCCGAAACACCTAGAACGCTTGGGGGTATCCAACGGAGATACAGTTCACCTCCGTTCTTCACAAGGCGAATTGAAGATAAAAGCTTATGGTGATGCTTCTGTTCCACAAGGTATTGCTGCATTGAAATTCAACCTACCTACGTCACGGGGCACCAATCTGGTTGCCTCTGCTATTATAGATGCCCATTCGACTGTAACAGAGGTTTATTTGGAGGCACTGGAGCGATGAACGATCCTCTCTTTATACATGGTGTAACTCTGGCGGTAATTCTTATAGTACTGATAAAAGTTGTTGTTGCTTTTGCGCTGCTTTTAATCTTGGTTATGTTGTTGATATGGTTTGAGCGAAAGCTTATATCTGATATGCAAAATCGTATAGGGCCTAACAGAGCTGGACCTTGGGGCCTGCTGCAGTCTTTGGCGGATGGGATAAAGCTGTTTTTCAAGGAAGATCTGTTACCTGAAAAAGCTGATAAAAGGTTGTTTAGGCTCGCTCCATTTTTTGTAACTGTACCCGCCTTTTTAGTGTTTTGTCTAGTTCCAATAGGTGGAGAGGTAACCTGGTTTGGTCATAGCACTTACCTTCAAGTGGCCAACCCGTCCATAGGAGTGCTTTTCCTGCTTGCCATGTCTTCGGTATCTGTTTACGGGGTAATGCTTGCCGGTTGGTCTTCGGGATCAAAATACCCGTTGCTGGGATCTGTTAGGGCATCAGCGCAGATGATCTCTTATGAAGCGGCCTTAGGGTTATCGTTGGCTGGGGTTGTGTTGGAAAGTCATACCTTATCCACCAGAGGTATTGTGCTGAGTCAAGCTCCCCACTTCTGGTTTTGGAACTTACTAAGGGTTGGCATAGTACCGTTTATCGTATTCTTGATTGCTATTACTGCCGAACTAAATCGTCCGCCGTTTGATCTGGTGGAAGCTGAGCAGGAGTTGGTAGGTGGTTTTCACACCGAGTACTCTTCTATCCGCTTCGCTCTGTTCTATTTAGCTGAGTATATGAACACGCTTACCATGTCGGCAATAGTTGTCACACTGTTCTTGGGTGGTCCAAGTGGCCCCGGTTTTACATTTTTACCCTGGCTTTGGCCTATTTTGTGGTTTGCCGGCAAGACCCTTGTCTTCCTGTTCTGTTACGTATGGTTTAGGGCTGCTCTACCCCGTTTACGTTATGACCAGTTGATGGATCTTGGGTGGAAAATACTGATACCGGTATCGCTCATATGGTTACTTGTTATAGCCGGTGAGTTGGTTTATAAATTTGGTGGGCTAATCGTTGTGGGGGCGGGGGTTGTAGCCATGCTCTTATTGTTCAGGTCATTACAGGTAGGTCGAAATCGTATGGATGAAGGTGAAAAAGTAGTTGAGCCGTGATATGAACCACGATAAAAATCGCAATAAAACTCCCCTTGTCGACTTGGGCTTTTTCGGCGGATTCAAGGTTACCTTGGTTCAAATACTGCGTCCCAGAGTTACATACCAGTATCCACAAGAAAAAAAACCAAAACCTCCTCGTCTGCACGGGCGGCATGTATTAAACCGTTATGAAGACGGTATGGAAAAATGCATTGGTTGTGAACTTTGTGCGGGGATATGTCCCGCAGACTGTATTTACGTAAGAGGTCGTGACAACTCTATTGAAAATCCGGTTTCGCCCGGGGAACGCTATGGGTTTGTTTATGAGATCAACTATTTGCGTTGTATACACTGTGATATGTGTGTCGAGGCCTGCCCTACGGGTGCAATTACCGAGTCTAAAATGTTTGAGTTTTCCTTCACCAACCGTAGAGATGCTATATACACTAAACAAGAGTTACTGGTGGATGATGAAGGACAACCGCAGAAACTGCCATGGGAGGACTGGCGCAAGGGGGACGATACCCATACCTCCGGTTGGCTTAGGGCAACTTCGTCTTCAGGGCTTGCCTCATATGAAGGAAAAGTCCACTGGTCCGGAGAGCTTGGATATGGCATTAGGGCTCCGGAGGCTGCCCAGAGCGGGCAAGCAGACCAGAGCGGACAAAACGGCGAACTATTTCATATCAAAGATACCTTACGTGGCCATATGCGTTACAAGGGGTGGAACTTGATAAAAGCCTGGAGCAGAACAAAATGATACCAGCACTTCACTCATATGGGACTGTACTGCATGGGATGATATTTGGCCTGCATGGGATTGTATTTGGGACGACGCTTCCTACGCTGCCCGATTCCGTTACCTTTTTTATTGCCGCCGTTATAGTCTTAGTAGGCGGTATCGGGGTGGTTGTCAGTCGTAATCCTGTGCACTCTGCCTTATGGTTGGTGGCTTGCTTATTTGGTATTGCCGTCATGTTTTTGTTGCAAGATGCCAGTTTTCTGGCTGCGGTTCAAATTATCGTATACGCGGGGGCCATAGTAGTGCTGTTCTTGTTCGTAATTATGTTGTTAGGGGTGGACAGGCCGGAAAGTATCGGATCAGATCCGCTGAAAGCGCAACGTCCTTTGGCAATACTGTTCGGGCTCGGAGTACTTGGAGGGAGCTTGTTGTTAGGTTTTACGGCTAAGTGGGAATCGGGGGCCAAGTCTCAAGCAGGCAGAGCCGTTGGAGGCAGTACGAATGAAGTGCAGAAACTGGGTAAGGCCGTGTTCAGTATATACTTGTTACCGTTTGAAGCGACGGCAGCTTTACTGACCATAGCTGTTGTGGGTGCAGTTTTACTTACAATGCATGCCAACAGAACCACAGAAAACTCGAAGCCGTATGAGGACCCGAAGCCGTATGAGGACCCGGTCCCGGATGGATATCGAAGCAGGCAAGGTTTGGTGGCGAATGCAGACGAAGAGGTTGATCTTGTTGACAAGGAGTTGGATGTAAAATGAGTATACCCGGATCTTGGTATCTGACGTTAGCGGCACTACTGTTTTCGATAGGAGTTGTGGGGATTCTGGTACGCCGCAATGTGTTGATTATGTTCATGTGTATTGAGTTAATGCTCAACGCGGCCAACCTAACTCTTGTCACCTATGCACGAATGCTTAATGACATTGGCGGACAGGTTTTGGTCTTTTTTGTACTGGTAGTAGCGGCAGCCGAAGTTGTAGTCGGATTGGGCGTAATTGTTTCGATATTCCGTAGGGCAAAAAGTACTACGGCTGATGATCTCCACATATTAAAGGGTTAAAGATAATGATACACACTGCTTTTCTTATTCCGCTGCTGCCGTTGTGCGGGTTTGTGATTTTGCTGCTGTTTGGACGTCGGCTGGGTGATCCTGTTGCCGGGTGGGTGGCTACAGCTTTGGTGGCGGCTTCTTTTGTGGTCACTTTGATTACTTTTGCTGGCTTGGTTGGCTTACCCTCGTCGGAGCGCCATTTTATCCAGCCCTGGTTTACGTGGATATCCACCCCTACCTTTCATAGCAAAATTGCTTTGTTGATTGACCCGCTATCAATTTTTATGGCTCTTTTTGTCACAGGGGTTAGCGCGTTGATTCATCTTTATTCGATTGGCTATATGAAAAAGGACCCCGAGTATCACAAGTTTTTTGTTTACATGAACTTATTCGTGTTTTCAATGCTCATGCTGGTTCTGGCTGATAATCTGTTGTTGTGTTTCTTGGGCTGGGAAGGGGTTGGACTTTGTTCATATCTGCTTATAGCCTTTTGGTACGGCAGAGATTCAGCGGCAAGTGCTGGCAAGAAGGCTTTCATCTACAACCGTATTGGTGATACAGGGTTTTTAATAGCAATGTTTTTAATTTTTGAAAAACTCAAAACACTGAACTACCTAAGCATCTTTTCACATGTAAATCAACTATCACCCGGTATCGTCACCGCTATAGTGTTGCTGCTATTTTTGGCGGCAACCGGTAAATCCGCTCAGATACCGTTGTTCCCCTGGTTGCCCGATGCCATGGAAGGCCCAACGCCTGTTTCCGCCCTTATACATGCTGCCACTATGGTTACAGCGGGGGTTTACCTGATGGTGCGCTTTAGCCCGTTGCTTCATTTAACACCCGATGCTCGCTGGGTTATTGCGGTTATTGGGGTTGTGACCGCCTTTGTTGCCGCTACAATCGCCTGTGCTCAAAATGACATAAAAAAGATATTAGCCTATTCGACCGTCTCCCAACTGGGTTATATGTTTTTGGCAGTGGGATCCGGTGCTTACG
The DNA here is from genome assembly GCA_023379935.1 of Actinomycetota bacterium. Lineage (GTDB taxonomy): Bacteria > Actinomycetota > Acidimicrobiia > Acidimicrobiales > JAMCPD01 > JAMCPD01. The sequence continues at coordinate 58,443 of JAMCPD010000025.1, forward strand.
TTGCCGCGATGTTTTTGATGATCGCTCATGCATTTTACAAGGCTCTCCTATTTCTGGGAGCCGGATCGGTTATCCATGGAATGGGAGATGCGCAGGATGTCAAGCGTATGGGTGGTTTAAGACGTTTCATGCCAATTACGTATGCTACTTTTTTGGTTGCCTGGTTTGGTATTGCGGGGATTCCACCTTTTGTGGGATTCTGGGCAAAGGGTAGTGTGTTGGTTGCAGCTTTTGAGTTCAGCCCGATTTTGTGGGTGCTTGGGGCCATAACCGCCATACTCACCGCTTATTACATAGGGCGAGGTATTACCCTTACATTTTTGGGTAAAAGCCGCTGGGAGGGAGCTAACGGTAGTGATTTGGGCAGTAATGGTTTCACGCCTCACGAATCGCCTCGAATTATGTTGATCCCCCTGTATGTTTTGTCTGTTTGCGTTATCTTAGGCGGCTTTATTAATTTGCCGTTTCATCCGAGCTTTGTATTTTTATCCCATTGGTTTATTCCAGTACTCTACCCCATCCATCTTGGGGCGGTAGGGGTTGGAGGCGAGTGGGCGCTTTCACTGGGCGATGTAGTACTGGCGTTGACAGGCGTGTGGCTGGCATTACATTTCTGGCGTGTCCTCTCCGATAGACCGGCGCTTGAACCAAGATTTCTCCAACTTGGGTGGTATGTGGATAAGTTTTATGATCGGGCTGTTGCCAATACGGGAACCGAGCTCGCAAGTCAGATGAGCAGTAAAATTGAAGTTGCGACAATAGATGGTGCGGTAAATGGCGTACCTGAACTGCTGGGTCTGCTGGGCGGTTGGTTACGTAAGGCACAAACAGGGTTTGTACGTAGCTATGCCTTGGCCATTGCTCTCGGGCTTTTTGGGTTGCTCATATACATAGCCACAAGGGCGACATTGTGATGGGCAACTCTGTCTATTTGGAGGTTTTAATAATACTGCCGGCGTTCGGTGCGCTAGTGGTGGCTTTGTGCGGTAACGTGCGTGAATATGTGGTTCGCCAAATCGGGTTTGTCATCTCCATGTTGGTGCTTGCGCTGGCTGTTGTGATAACGGTGCGTTTTCATGCGACCAAAGCCGGCTATCAGATGGTTGTAAATCATCCTTGGGTGAGAGCCTTGGGCATTTCATGGCATTTAGGGATAGACGGGATATCGCTGTTCTTAGTTTTACTGACTGCCTTATTGTTCCCGATCTGCCTTTCAGGGAAAGTTGGTCTTGACAACCGGAGCAGTGAAACTTTAGTGGAGGGCGAAAGTGTAGGCAACGGTCGGGTTAAAAGTTATGTTGCTTGGATGTTGCTGTTGGAGGCGGCTTGTTTGGGCAGTTTCCTCTCCCTTGATCTTATATTCTTCTTCTTATTCTTTGAGCTGACTTTAATACCGGGCTACTTTGTGATTGCGCGTTTTGGGCATGAGCGAAAAGTGTATGCGGCTGTTAAGTTCTTTGTGTATACCTTTTTCGGTTCAACATTTTTATTTGTAGGAATCTTGGCTGTTGCTTTTATTCATCAGTCTCAAACAGGTGTGCTTACTTTTAGCTTGAGTCGGCTTGCTTCCACTCACTTCAGCCCTATGACAGCAGACCTCTTATTTCTTGCATTCAGCGCCGCATTTGCTGTGAAGGCTCCAATTTTCCCCTTCCACACCTGGTCGCCTGATGCTTATTCGCAGGCACCAACAGGTGGTTCAATAGTGTTGGCTGGGGTTATGGCCAAACTTGGTGTTTACGGAATAATCCGTTTTGATCTGGGGCTGTTTCCCAAAGCAACAGTTGACCTAGCGCCGCTGTTGCTTACCTTGGCTGTCATAGGGATATTGTATGGTGCCATTGTGGCCGCTTCGCAAAGAGACTTCAAAAACTTGGTGGCATACTCTTCACTTTCACATATGGGTTTTATAGTTTTGGGGATATTCGCCCTCAGCTCTGAGGCCTTGACGGGCGGTGTGCTTGAGATGTTCAACCATGGTATTTATACGGCAGGGCTATTTTTATTGCTTGGTATCATGTATCGTCGCTCTAAAACATCTGACATCACCAAATTCGGGGGTCTCCAACAGTACGCCCCTGTTTTAGCCGGGGTATTTACCTTAGTTATGCTTGCAACTGTCGGATTGCCCGGTTTGAACGGCTTTGTCGGAGAGTTCTTGATACTACTTGGGACGTTTCAAACACATCGGTGGTGGGCTGTTGTAGCGGCTACAGGAGTTATATTCAGCGTGATTTATCTGCTTTTCGCATATCAGCGGGTGTTTCACGGTCAAGTATCAAAGGCAGCTGCCTTCGCCGGATATATTGCCAACGACGATGCTGTCACAGCAGCTGGTGGCTCTGGAGATTCCCCAGCTGGAGATTCCCCAGCTGGAGTAGCTACCAAACGTATCGTTTTCAGAGATTTAACTTGGACTGAAGGTCTGGCATTGGCGCCCTTGGTAGTTTTGATTGTCTTTTTGGGAATATACCCGCGTCCGGTTCTTGAGCGAATTACCCCATCGGTAGATCGGCTGGTAACCCATGTGGTACAGGCTAATCGCCACGCCAATCTGGGTGTATCTGTTAATCATTCAACCGCTCATTTGTCTTCAATTCCCCGCCACCCAGGCGGAGCAGGAAAGGGACAATGATGTTGGCAGTTCTCGCCAAACTCCCCATTATAAGTTGGCCGGCTATTTTACCTGAGACTATCTTCATTGGTGGAGCGTTGCTTTTACTAGCGGTTTCCGCCTTGTCGAACAAAAAGCTGTCATCCGGTTTTTGTGCCGTCTACACTATTCTTATATCAGTAGCTGCGCTTGGGTCATCGATGTACTTATGGGATAAGCTCTCGTCTCATTCCTCTTATGTGGCAATGTCAAGTTCTATTGCGGTTGACGGCTTCGGTGTTTTTGTTGCCATACTTGTTTGCTCTATAACTGTACTGATTGCGCTGGCTGGTGAGGGGTTTTTCCGTGACAGCTGGGGTAGTCTTGAATTTTTTGTGTTAATCATGTTGTCTTCTTCTGGGGCGATACTGATGGCGATGGCCAATGATTTAATAGTTGTATTCTTAGGCTTGGAGATAATGTCAATATCCCTTTATGTCATGACAGCCATGGACCCCTCACGAACCTCAAGCGGTGAGGCAGCTATAAAATACTTCCTCCTCGGTGGTTTTTCATCGGCGATATTTATTTATGGGATAGCGCTTATTTATGGGTCCACCGGTTCCACCAATCTTGCCAACATAGCTACATTTTTGGCTGATAACGTACTTGTACAAAATGGAGTGCTGCTTTGCGGCATCGCTTTTCTAATTGTTGGGTTTGCGTTCAAGGTAGCTCTGGTGCCTTTTCATATGTGGACTCCCGATGTGTATCAAGGTGCACCCACCCCGGCAACCTCATTTATGGCAGCTTTAGCTAAAGCCGGCGGTTTTGCCGCTTTTCTAAGGGTGTTTTTTTCCACCTTTGGTACTCTTCGCAGTGACTGGCGTCCCATCATATGGGTATTGGCTGTGTTGACACTGCTGATTGGAGTACTGCTTGCGTTGGTTCAGCAAAATATAAAGCGTATGCTGGCGTACTCTTCTATAAGCCATGCGGGATTTGTGCTGCTTGGGCTCCAAGCCGCCAGTGCGATTGGAGTTGCCGGATCACTTTACTATCTCTTTACTTACTCCTTCTTGGTTATTGGTAGTTTTACTGTGGTAATGTTAGTGGCAGGGGAAAAAGACACCAACCATTCGCTTGATTCTTATAAAGGACTGGCCAGGCGCCGGCCATGGCTGGCTGGCGTATTCACCTTGTTATTGCTTGCACAAGCCGGGGTTCCTTTTACGACAGGGTTTATGGCCAAATTGTATGTATTGTCCGCTTTAATATCTGCACATGGTTACGCACTGGCTGTAATTGCCATGATTGGTGCCGCTATAGCCGTATTCTTCTATTTGAGAGTGGTTGTCCTTATGTACTCTCCAGCCCCGGGGTTTGCCGCAAACGACGAGACAGGTGCCGCATTGGACACCGACACGGGTATCGGAGAGAGTATTGAAGTTGGTGACGAAGCGGCTACAATCCAATCTTCCGGCATGTCTCTTACCCGCTCAACTGCTTTGGTGCTTGCGATAACCGTTGGCATTACGGTGGCATTTGGGATTAATCCGGCTCCTTTAATAGAGTTTGCCAGACATGCAACGCTGTTGTTCCACTAGCCGTCTGTCATTATCTCTCCTTTTTCTCTTATCTCTTATACTTTTAGGCTGTTCAAACGGTCGCCCAATCGCTAATCTTGGCGGAGGGGGTGGGACATCTCCGTTACCTTCCCATCCCGTAGTTTGGCGTTCCTGCGGGCAAGGTTTTCAGTGTGGCTCAGTCAAGGTTCCCCTCAGTTATGCACATTTCAACGGCTCTACATTGCGCATAGCGGTTATAAAACATCCGGCAACCGATTCTTCAAAACCGATAGGAACACTGATCTTCAACCCGGGAGGACCCGGCCTTTCCGGCATCCAGGCTCTTCGAGTGCTGCTTGACTTTTTCCCTGCCAAAGTACGTGAACGCTTCAACCTGGTTAGCTTTGATCCGCGGGGATCGGGTTCGAGCGAACGGATCAACTGCGGTACTTCACTTATCGCGGCGGCCAGTGCGCCCTTAGTTGCGATGCAACCGGATGGATCGCTCCCATCCGCCCTTGGTGTATACAAAAACATGGCAACCTCATGTCGGAGCCGCTATCCAAAGATACTGTCTCATATCAACACCGTGGATACCGCCAGAGACATGGACCGTATTCGGGCTGCCATTGGTGCAAGCAGGATAAGCTACCTTGGCATATCCTATGGTACGCTACTCGGTGCTGTATATGCCCAGTTATTTCCCAATCGAGTACGGGCAATGCTTCTTGATGGAGGTATTGATCCGACTATGTCGCTCCTTTCGATGGCAAACAGTCAAGCTCCGGCGTGGCAGGAAGATATTGTTCATTTCCTCGGTACCTGTTTTGGCCAAAATCCCTGCCCCCTAGGCTCTTCTCCCACAGCTTTCTATCGGCAACTGGTTGCCAATCTGACAACCCATCCTCTTGTAGATGTCGCCAATGGCGATAACTATCCGGTTACAACAGGTGATTTGGAAACTGCGGCTCTTGAGTACGCTACGCTCCCTTCGTTTACCGGGCCCCAGTTTGTTTCCGCTCTTGTTTTTGCATCACATGGCAATGGGGAGCCATTGAGGAACTTCGCTCTGGGCGAGTTTACCGACTTAAACGGAACTTCAGAACTTGATTCCTACTGGACTGTTACTTGCGAAGACACCACTAATCGCCCAACCGCCCTACAGATAGGACAAGCGGCTGTCTCTCTTGCCGACGAGTATCCTCTTCTCGACGGGTACTCAGTTTCCACCAATGCCGCGGGATGTACTTATTGGCCGCCCGCACATCGCCCCATACCTCCCCTTCATCCGTTGCCGTCAATACCTATAGTGGTCGTAGGTAGCACTTATGACCCGATTACGCCTTATTCCTGGTCCAAAGATCTTGCCGGAGAGCTGCAGGCGACATTGGTAACCAGAGTTGGTTACGGACATACATGGTTTTTAAACGGGCAAGCGGATACCTGTATGGACAACCTGGTTGCCGACTTTTTTGTTACCGGTCGGCGTCCACAGCCAGATATACGTTGTATTGATCCGCTTAGTTAGGGCTATTCTCAATTGTTGTTAGCTACATGGTGCATGTTCCAGTTATACTATATTTAATTAATATCAAAAATTGTAGTTTTATCCATAAAGGAAGGGACTTGAATGAACGATGAGCTAAGTGAACAGTTAAAGATAGAGACACATTGGCAAGAAGAGGAGTATTACCAACCACCGGCAAGTTTTGTTGCTCAAGCTAATCTCTTGGATGGGAGTATTTATGAACGCTTCTGTTTGGAGAACTTTCCTGAGTATTATAAAGAGTTTGGTCAGATGTTGGATTGGGAGAAGCCCTGGGATGTTCTTTTTGATTCAAGCAATCCTCCTTTTTGGCGCTGGTTTGTAGGTGGGCGGCTCAATGCCGCTTACAACTGCATAGACCGCCATCTGGCAGAGAATAAAAACAAGACTGCTTTATATTTTGTTCCCGAGCCTGAAGATGAACGGATTGAGGCGGTAACCTATCAAGACTTGTTTGTGAGGGTAAACGAGGTTGCGGCATTGTTGCGTGACCACTTTGGTCTTAAAAAAGGAGATAGGGTGACCATTCATATGCCTATGGTAATAGATCTCCCGGTTACCATGCTGGCCTGTGCCCGTCTTGGCGTGATCCATTCAATGGTCTATGGCGGTTTTTCTGCTCAAGCTTGCGCTGATCGCATGGTTGACGCAGACAGTTCTGTTCTTGTGACTATGGACGGCTACTGGCGTGACGGCAAATGGTTGGATCAAAAAGAAAAAGCTGATCAAGCTGTAGAGGCTGCGGATAAGGAAGGTCATCGGGTAAACAAGGTATTAGTTTGGCAGCGCTATCCCGCCCAGTATAAAAGCGCATCTCAGATTGTTGAAGGCCGCGATGTCATTGTGAACGATTTACTCCGGCAATACAGAGGCAGCCAAGTTGCACCGGAGTCGATGTTGGGAGAAGATACCCTCTTTTTAATGTACACCAGCGGATCTACGGGAAAACCAAAAGCTGCCCAGCATTCTATAGGCGGTTATCTCTCCTATGTCACCGCCATGTCCAAATACATACTGGACATACAACCGAAAGATGTTTATTGGTGTATGGCAGACATCGGTTGGATTACAGGACACTCATTTATTGTTTATGGGCCTTTATCACTTGGGGCTTCCTCTGTTGTTTATGAAGGTTCACCAACCTGTCCGGATGCCGGACGACCCTGGCGAATATCAGAAAGGTTGGGAGTCAACATCTTGCATACATCTCCGACGGCTATTCGCAGTTTGCGTAAGTTGGGGCCTGATGAACCGGCAAAGTATAACTATAACTATAAACTTATGGTGACGGTAGGTGAACCGATTGAACCCGAGGTATGGCGTTGGTACTACAACACCGTGGGGAATGGCCAAGCAGCTGTTGTGGATACTTATTGGCAAACTGAAAATGGGGGTTTTCTCTGCAGCACCGTACCGGCGTTGAAACCAATGAAGCCGGGAAGTACAGGTCCCGGTGTCCCCGGTATTCATCCAGTAATTTACGACGATGAAGGCAAAGAGGTACCGGCTGGTTCCGGCAGGGGAGGTAATCTCTGCATCAAAAATCCCTGGCCGGGCATAATGTTGGGTATTTGGGGTGATCCGGATCGTTACGTAAATACTTATTATGCGCGCGTTTGCAAAAATCCCAACAGCAAGGATTGGAGAGATTGGCCTTATTTCACAGGTGATGGAGCGATGTTGGCCAAAGATGGCTACTTTCGCGTTCTTGGGCGAATTGATGACGTGATAAATGTAGCCGGACACCGGCTCGGCACCAAAGAGATTGAGTCTGCGGCGCTGAAGGTGATGCAAGTGGCTGAGGCGGCTGTTATTGCAGCCCATGATGATATCAAGGGCGTTATACCTGAGGTGTATGTGGTTTTACAACCGGGTGTCACACCTTCAAAAGAGGTCAAAACAGTAGTTGTGGACGCGATTGTCAAAGAAATCGGGCCGATAGCTCGACCGCGTGAAGTATGGATAGTACCTGATTTACCAAAAACCCGTTCAGGTAAGATCATGAGGCGGGTTCTTGCCTCTATAAGCAACAGATCTGATTTGGGAGACCTCACAAGTTTGGCAAATTCAGAGGTGGTTGAGAACATCCGAAAAATGGTCCAGGACTAAGTGAAGAGCTATCCGCTGGCATGCCTGCCCGAACGTGTAGAGATATACGAGGTAGGGCCTCGTGACGGACTGCAGAACGAACCAACCCGAATAGATGTAGATACAAAAGTAGAGTTCATTTCCCGTTTAGGTGATGCCGGGTTGCGCACGATAGAAGTAACCAGCTTTGTCAGTCCGCGCCTGATACCTCAACTTGGCGATGCTGATGAACTGCTTAGTCGGTTGCCACATATCGATGGCATGCGTTATGCGGTGCTTGTACCAAATGAAACCGGGCTTGACAGACTACTCTCGACTGGAGCACTCTCGACTGGAGCACTCTCGACTGGAGTACTCTCGACTGGAGCTACAGACATTGCTATATTTGCCAGTGCAAGCGAGACGTTTTCACAGCGTAATTTAAACAAGACAATCTCTGAGTCATTAGCAATGTTTCAACCGGTAGTGGACAGAGCTCTGGCTGGAGGGATTTCAGTGCGCGGATATATTTCTATGTGCTTTGGTGATCCCTGGGAAGGCACTGTTCAGATAGAACAAGCGGTGGATGTGGCGCTTCAATTGCTTGAGATGGGATGCAACAAGATCAGTCTTGGTGATACCATTGGGGTGGCAACACCCGGACACGTAAGCCGGCTCATTGCCAGCCTGAGAGATAAAGGAGTTCAAACTGCACAGATGGCGGTTCATTTCCACGATACTTATGGGCAAGCACTTTCTAATACCCTTGTCGCGCTTAGCACCGGTGTAGTTACAGTTGACTCCTCAGCGGGTGGGTTGGGTGGGTGCCCCTATGCCAAGAGTGCCACCGGAAATCTTGCCACCGAAGATCTTATATGGATGCTTAACGGCTTGGGGGTGGAGACCGGTGTTGACATCTCCTCGTTGGTAGCTACCAGTTGCTGGATGGCGAAGAAACTTGGACGGACAAGCCCATCGCGAGTAGTACAAGCACTTAGTGCAGATTGCTAAAAGCGGATGTTTATCGAAGATGGATGGATAAGTGACACTGACACCTAAGGTATGCTGGTTACCGGCTCCTGATGCTATGAGACAAACTATAATCGGTCAGTTTGCTGCGTGGGTGGAGGGCGCCTATAACATTGTTATAGGCGATTACGATACACTCTGGAAATGGTCCGTTCAAGACATTGATCGTTTTTGGCTGGCTCTTTGGCGTTTTGGCGGTATTGTTGCTGACGGTGATCCTACCCAAGTTCGCATTGGCGATACCTTGGACACTACCCGCTGGTTTTCGGATACTAAGCTCAACTACGCTGAACACGCGCTGAGCGGTCAACCTGATGATAAACTTGCCCTGCTTGGGCGCAGTGAGACTCGTGATCCTTGCCAGTACTCATGGGGTGAACTTCGCGCTCAGGTGGCGCATGTTCGAGCCGGACTGCTCCGCTTGGGCGTAAAAGCAGGGGATAGGGTGGTTGGCTACCTACCCAATATTCCCGAAGCTGTTATTGTGATGTTGGCTTGTGCCAGTATCGGGGCTATATGGTCGTCCTGCCCGCCGGAATTCGGAGTGCGCAGTGTGATAGACAGATTCGGTCAGATTGACCCTGTTGTACTTTTTACTATTGATGGTTATCGCTACGGGGGCAAAGAGATTAACCGCAGCGGCGAGGTTGAAGCCATTCGAGCCGCTCTGCCCACCCTAAAAGCTACCGTTGCTATTGGCTATCTCGATCCTTGTGCGACGCTTCCTTCCGGTGCTGTTTCTTGGGATGAACTGGTCGCCGAGGAGCAACCGCTTGACTTTGTCCGGTTTCCATTTTCGCATCCTTTATATATCCTGTACTCATCGGGTACAACCGGACTACCAAAGTCTATTATGCACGGACATGGCGGTATCTTACTTACTCACTTGCGTGATTTGTGTCTTCACCATAATTTGAAGAGCGACGGTCGCTTTTTTTGGTTTACCACAACCGGCTGGATGATGTGGAACTACATGGTGTCCGGACTGCTTGCCGGTTCGGCTATAGTGTGTTTCGATGGAAGTCCCGTCTTTCCGGACCTTGGGACATTGTGGAATATTGCGGCTGAAACCAAAACGACATTACTCGGTTTGTCTGCACCGTTCATTATGTCCTGTTGCAAAGCAGGCTTGAAACCTGGAGCCGATTTTGATCTATCAGCCCTCCAAAGTCTCGGCTCCACGGGAGCTCCACTGGTTGCTGATGGATTTGAGTGGTTCTATAAGGCCGTGAAGCCTGATATTCCGCTTGCATCCATTAGTGGTGGTACAGATATATGTTCAATCTTTGTCGGTCATGCGCCAATTCTTCCCGTATGGGCCGGAGAGATATCTGGACGTGCATTAGGTGCTGACGTGCATGCCTATAGCGCGGACGGTGAATCGCTTATAAACCAAGAAGGGGAGATGGTGATCACTCAACCCTTGCCGTCAATGCCTGTTGGGTTGTGGGGTGATGATACAGGGCTTTTTTACCGCCAAACCTACTTTCTCGACTTTCCCGGACTATGGAGGCATGGGGATTGGATTACCATTACGGAACGAGGGTCATGCATAATAAGCGGACGATCTGATGCAACTCTCAATCGGGGTGGAGTACGATTTGGCACAGCTGAGTACTACGCTATTGTGGAATCACTTCCCGAGGTAACAGATTCCCTTGTGATTCATCATGAGGATACCGCCGGCGGTATGGGAAAACTGTTGCTGTTCATTGTTCCAGCTCCATCTGTAGCCGTTGACGACGACCTGCGAAGCCGTATAACTGCCCGCCTGCGGCAGGATTTGTCGCCGCGGCATGTTCCGGACAAGATTATCGAAGTTCAGGCTGTCCCCAAGACGCTTTCCGGAAAGAAACTGGAAGTACCGGTCAAACGAATTTTGGCGGGTCAGCCGGCGACAGAAGTGGCCAGTGCCGGTTCGCTTGCCAATCCCGAATCGTTGACTTGGTTCGAACAGGCGGCTAAATCTTTAGATTTGCTGAATTAGTGAATCCACACGTAGCGCATGCCAAGTCAGTAGCAAGAAACCGATAATCTGAAATTTAGAATTATCGCCGGAACCGTAACTGCTTCAGTCTCTAAAGTTGACGAACTCTAAGGGTATGCCGAAGTCCTGTTCTTTTAGTGCGCTTATAACCGCTTGTAAGTCATCTCTTTTCTTTGAAGTTACTCTAAGTTGTTGTCCTTGGGTTTGGGTGTTGACTGATTTGATTCCCAAGTTCTTGATAAAACGGTTTAGTGTCTTAGCCTCTTCGGAACCGATCCCTACTTTAAGAGTTATCTGTTGTCTTACTGTTCCACGGGCTGCGTCTTCAATATTGCCGATTGAAAGAGCTTTTAGGGAAATTTTACGGCGCACCAACTTTTCCTGGAGAACTACCATTAAAGCCTTAAGGCGTTCAGGGGTGGAAGAGTTGAGGAGTATACGGTTGTTTTTTTCTGCAACCTCAACCGTTGAGGTGGTGCCTTTGAAGTCAAAACGGGTGGCTGCTTCCCTATTGGTTTGGTCTACGGCATTGCGAACCTCTTGATAATCGATTTCGGACACTATGTCAAATGAAGGCATATGAACCAGATTAGCAAACTATATGAGCTGTGAAGTTAACAAACATGCAATTTACAGTGAGAGTATGTAATATATAACAAATGGGTCGGTACCCAAGCGGCCAAAGGGATCAGTCTGTAAAACTGCCGACGTTAGTCTACGAAGGTTCGAATCCTTCCCGGCCCACTATGGATTCAAGCAAACTCCCTGTTCATGTTGGCATAGTTATGGATGGTAACGGCCGTTGGGCCAAAAAGCGCGGTTTGCCGCGTGTAGACGGCCATGGAGCGGGCGAGAAAGCCTTGTTCGATACGGTTGAGGGGGCTTTGGAGGTTGGTATTAAATGGTTGACGGTTTTTGCGTTTTCCACCGAAAACTGGCATCGTCCCCCGGACGAAGTGCGCTACTTGATGAACTTCAATGAGAGTCTGTTGTTACGTCGTCGAGACGAAATGAACGAAAAAGGGGTACGTATGTGTTTTGCCGGGCGGCATGATTGGCGAGTCCCAGTACGGATAATACACCGTATGGATGAAGCTCGTGAACTGACCAAGAACAACAAGAAGATGACTTTGGTAACAGCTTTCAACTATGGTGGGCGTGCCGAGATTATAGATGCCGTAAAGTCTTTAATGGCGAGTGGGGTCTCACCTGATAAAGTAAACGAGCGAACTTTACGTAAACACTTTTACTGTCCGGATATGCCGGATGTTGATCTGGTTATACGTACTTCAGGCGAGTACAGGATATCCAACTTCTTACTATGGGAGTTAGCTTATGCTGAGTTAGTATTCACCGATGTATTATGGCCCGATTTCCGGCGTAAAGATTTATTTGATGCAATCGGTGAGTACCAACGCAGAAATCGCCGCTATGGGAAGGTATATTAAAGCTGTCGCTATGGTGGAACACGATGAAAACCTACTATAAAGATAAAGCCGTGGTGTTGAAGACTTATCGTTTGGGGGAAACAGATCGTATTGTGGTTATGGCCACCGAGTTACATGGTAAGGTTAGAGCTGTGGCAAAGGGAATACGGAAGGTGACTAGTCGTTTCACCAGTCGTTTGGAACCGCTTAGCCATGTTTCATTGATGTGTTGGCAGGGCAAAGATCTGGATGTGGTTACACAAGTAGAGACGATAGACAACTTTCGAATCTGCAGAGAAGACTTTAGTCGCATGGTTAAAGCCATGTCAATGTTGGAGGTAGTGGATCATTTTCAACAAGAACGAATGGCGGACCCGGGGGTATACAAGATGCTTATAGGTGCTCTTGGTGCTTTGACAAAAGCCGATGCTCCCCTAATAATGCCTGCATTCTTTTTGAAGTTGCTTGCGTTGGAGGGTTATAGTCCTAAAGTTGATTGTTGTATCCGCTGCAGCGCTAAGGAGTTGTTGGTGGGTTTTGATTTTGAATCAGCCGGGTTGTTGTGCAAAAGGTGTTTAGAGGTGGAGTCAAGTTCTGACAATGTCAATGGGTATGGCCCTCGCAGAAAAACAACTCCTCTTAGCAGCGGTGCTGTTCAACTGGTGTCTGCTATTTTAGGCACCGGGCTGGGATGGGCTCTAAACTGCGCAACCGGTACTTTAGCCGATGAAGTGGCTTATCTGGCTACAAGAGCTGTAGAGCATCATTTGGGAAGGCCTGTCCGCAGTCTTAGTTTCGTTAAGGAGTTGGTGATTTAAGCATGAGTGATAAAGGTGTCAGCGATGATCTGTTGGAGAAAGTTGTCAATCTTTGTAAACGGAGAGGTTTTATTTTCCCGTCGGCTGAGATATATGGCGGATTTCGTTCAGCCTATGACTATGGGCCGCTTGGATCGTTGATGTTACGTAATGTAAAGGATGCTTGGTGGTATTTCATGGTACAGGCGAGAGATGATGTGGTTGCCATTGATGCTGCGATACTCTCCAACCCCGCTGTGTGGAAGGCATCCGGGCACCTTGAAAGCTTCAGCGATCCTTTGGTGGACTGTAAAAACTGTCATGAGCGTTGGCGACAGGACAAAATAGGTGACAGTTGCCCCTCCTGTGGTTCTTCAGACCTCACCGGTTCCAGAGAGTTCAATTTAATGTTTGCCACCCACGTCGGTCCTTTGGTAGACGAATCGACGGTTGCCTATCTGCGTCCGGAGACTGCCCAAGGAATGTTCATCAATTTTGCCAATGTTCTGGCTACCACGCGTAAGAAACTTCCTTTTGGAATAGCTCAAATAGGTAAGTCCTTTAGAAATGAGATTACTCCACAGAACTTCGTATTTCGCACCAGAGAGTTTGAACAGATGGAAATGGAGTATTTTGTTGCACCCGATGAGGCTGATCAGTGGTTCGAATACTGGTGTGAGCAAAGGATGAGTTGGTACACAGGTTTAGGAATATCTGAGAGCAAACTTAGACTGCGCCATCACGATGCCGAGGAGTTGAGCCACTATTCTGCTGCTACTGCTGATATTGAGTTCTTATTCCCCTGGGGTTTTGACGAGTTGGAAGGAGTTGCCAACCGAACGGACTACGACTTGAAGGCTCATATGAAGGCATCTGGAGTCAACTTGGAATATTTCGTTCCCCCTGGAAATGAGGCTGAGGCTAGGCGTTTTGTTCCGTATGTAATAGAGCCTGCGGCAGGGGCCACCAGATGTATGATGGCATTTTTGATATCTGCTTATGATGAGGATGTTGTTTCAGGTGAAAAGAGGGTTGTAATGCGTTTGGACAAACGCCTTGCACCTTATGCGGTAGCAGTTTTACCGTTATCAAAAAATGAGGAACTTATGAAGTTGTCCCGTAAAGTACTTCACATGCTGCAGCCCCATTTTATGTGTGACTATGACGAGACGCAGTCCATAGGGAAACGTTACAGGCGGCAAGATGAAATAGGTACGCCATTTTGCGTAACCATAGACTTTGATAGCTTGCAGGACAATGCCGTTACTATAAGAGAGCGAGATACGACTAAGCAGAAGCGGGTTGACCTAGCTAGTCTCTTGGCAGAACTTAAAACAGAAACAGATGGGTTCACTGTTTAAATTTGGGTTGGCTAAAATGAATTTCCGCCATGAGTATGATATAAGAAATACCTAGTATTATATAAGGTAAGGAAAGGAGTTTTTATTTGCAATACGTTTTTGATTTTGATTATAAACACGCTACCCCCCCAAAGGAGTTAAAGGGGCTTTTAGGTGGTAAGGGAGCGAATCTGGCAGAGATGACCTCCGTTCTTGGGCTGCCTGTTCCTAACGGCTTTACTATTACTACAGACGCTTGTCGGGCGTATATGGAGTCTGGGTGGCCTAAAGGATTAACCCAAGAGGTTATAGAAGCACAGCAACATTTGGAGCATTCCATGTCGAGAAGGATCGGTGACCCTGACAATCCTTTGCTTGTTAGCGTACGTTCCGGCGCTAAGTTTTCAATGCCGGGGATGATGGATACGGTATTGAATTTAGGGCTAAATGACAAGTCCGTATTAGGGTTAGCCAAACAAACCTCTGATGACCGACGTTTTGCGTTTGACTCATACCGTCGCTTCATTCAGATGTACTCCCGTATAGTTTTAAACCTACCTGTTGACCGGTTTGAAGATTTGTTAAAAGAGGCTAAGAAGAAGGCCAACACTACTTCAGATGCGGGGATACCGGCAGATGTTTTAGAAGAGCTGGTTGAGTCTTACAAGTCTTTAGTGCAAGAACTGTATGGTTCTCCCTTCCCTTTAGATCCCGCCTTGCAGTTACGCCAAGCGATAGAGGCTGTTTTCAGTTCTTGGAACGCTGACAGGGCCAAGGCCTACAGGGCCAAGGAAGGTATTCCCGATGATTTGGGAACGGCCGTTAATGTGCAAGCTATGGTTTTTGGAAACAGAGATGATAACTCGGGGACCGGGGTGGGCTTTACCCGGGATCCGGCCACTGGAGCCAAAGGGGCATACGGTGACTTCTTGCCTAATGCACAAGGCGAAGATGTGGTTGCGGGCATACGTAACACCCAACCGCTTAGCGCCCTTGAGAGCTATTTCCCTGAGGTATACCAACAACTAATGGATATTTTTAAGCGTTTGGAAACTCACTACAGGGATATGTGTGATACGGAGTTTACCGTTGAACAGGGTAAACTTTGGATGTTGCAAACCCGAGTCGGGAAACGTACCGGAGTTGCGGCTCTAAAGATGGCGGTTGACATGGTCGAAGATTCTCATATCAAACTCTCCAAGCAGGAGGCGGTAATGAGGATAAACGCTGACAATCTTGATCAAGTTCTCCACCCCCAGCTTGATAAGGCCGGCGGGAGCCTTCCTCAACACGGTGAACGTGTTCTATTGGTTGAGGGGCTTCCCGCCTCTCCCGGTGCTGCTGTCGGTAAAGTCTATTTTTCTGCGGATTCCGCTGTGTCTGCTGCGGCTGACGGGGAGAAGGTCATACTGGTACGTTCCGAGACCTCACCGGATGATGTTCATGGGATGTTGGCATCTCAAGGTATCCTTACGTCAAGGGGCGGGCTGGTTAGCCATGCTGCTGTGGTGGCGCGAGGTTGGGGTAAGCCTGCTGTAGTAGGGGCTGAAGCTATCCACATAACAGGAGACAGTTTCAGCGTAAGAGGTGTTGTAAGTGTGGAACAAGTTGGTGGAAATAACCCCGGCGTGATTAGCCAAGATCTCCCCGAGCGGAGTATTACCGTAAAGCAAGGCGATTTTATATCTATTGACGGTACGACCGGTGAGGTTTTTTTGGGTGAACTGCCTCTTGTCCAGTCACAACCGCCGTCCGAGTTTTATACCATTTTGTCATGGGCAGATGAAATAAGAAAAGACAAATTAGGCGTACGTGCAAATGCCGATACAGCTGCTGATGCCAGAAAAGCAAGGGAATTGGGCGCTGAAGGTATTGGGCTTTGTCGTACCGAGCATATGTTCTTGGCTCAAGACAGGCTACCTGTAGTCAGGCGTATGATTCTGGCTAATACCCCTGCCGAAGAGTCAGAAGCCTTGGATGAGCTGGAAAAGGTGCAAAAAGAGGATTTTTTGGGGATATTGGAAGCAATGGATTCCCTGCCTGTCACAGTGCGCCTCTTGGACCCGCCGTTGCATGAGTTTTTGCCCGATGTCGAGTCACTTGCAGTGAAAGAAGCCACTGAAGGACTGACCGAAGAGGAGTACAGATGGTATGAAGCCGCCCAAGATTGGAGAGAGGAAAATCCCATGCTGGGCACCCGTGGGGTACGCCTGGGAGTGGTAAAACCGGGACTCTACGCTATGCAGGTAAAGGCACTGATGGAGGCGGTTTTGCAGCGTTTTGCTCAAGGCGGAAAACCGATAGTTGAAGTTATGATCCCTCTTGTTGTGAGCAGGGAGGAACTCCAATTGGCTCGTGGATGGACTAAAGATGCCATTGACGAGGTGGTTGGCACAGATGAAACCGGTTTCAAGGTAAACGACGAGGCTGTGAAGATAGGAACTATGATTGAAACCCCCAGAGCTGCTTTGGTGGCGGATCAGATTGCTCAAGAAGCTGACTTTTTCTCTTTTGGCACTAATGATTTGACACAGATGACTTTTGGCTTTAGCCGTGATGATGTTGAAGGCAAGCTGATGCCTCATTATATAAAACTGGGTTTATTGGAGAATAACCCGTTTGAAACGGTGGACCTTTATGGTGTCGGGGAGTTGGTGCGTATAGCCATCCAACGCGGAAGAAAATCAAACACGGGGTTGAAGATAGGGGTTTGTGGAGAGCATGGCGGTGATCCTCGCTCAATCAAACTTTTTTTTGATGCAGGCGTGGACTACGTAAGTTGTTCACCATTTAGAGTTCCGATAGCACGTTTGTCCGCCGCACAGGCTGTTTTAGAGAAACAATCTATCGTGACTGGTCCATAAGTGATTGATATACTCAGATATGGGAATACTCGTTCTGTTAGGACAACAGCAGTATTGGCATGACAGGCGGGTAGAATAGACGCTTAGAGACGATTTATAGTGACAATATCGGATGAAGATATAGAGAAAGTTCGTCAAGATACCGACTTGGTGGCTTTGGTGTCGGAGCATATAGCTTTAAAACGTCAAGGACGTAGATGGGTGGGACTGTGTCCTTTCCATGCTGAAAAAACCCCATCATTTAGTGTTAATGCTGAAGCCGGTCTTTATTACTGTTTTGGTTGTCATGCTTCAGGTGATGCGATAACTTTTATGCGAGCGATGGAAGGAATGGATTTCGGGCAAGCTGTTAGATCCTTAGCCGACAAGGTGGGGATAAGCCTTAGATTTTCCGATAACAAAGATTCTATCGATGCAAAGAACCGTAAAAAACTTTTTGAAGTTATGAAAACAGCAGTGGAGTGGTATCACAAAAGACTGCTTGAGTCTTCGGATGCCGCTCATGCTCGCAGCTACTTGCATTCAAGGGGTTTAAGTGAAGAACAGATAGGATTTTTTCGGTTAGGATGGGCACCTTCATCGTGGGACTTGCTTGCAAAAGATTTAACCTCAAACAGCCCAACTAAAAACTACCCGAGTTACAGTAAGGACTTACTTATTGCTGCGGGGCTGTGTACCGTCAACTCATATCAGAAGTTGCAAGATGTCTTTAGAGGTCGGATCATCTTTCCGATATTCGATACTTCAAATAGACCTATTGCTTTAGCCGGACGTACTTTAGACGGGGTTGGCGCTGGCAACGCTTCCAAGGTATCGGATTTTGGTTCGGCCAAGGTGAAAAGTTCGTCTTTGGGGCCCAAATACTATAACTCTCCCGAAACCCCCATCTATTCCAAGCGGAAGGTTCTGTATGGTTTAAACTGGGCAAAATCCGAGGTGGTCAAGACCGACCAGATCATAGTATGCGAAGGCTACTTTGATGTCATGGCTTTTTTTCATGCCGGTTTTGAAAACGCTGTTGCCACCTGCGGTACTGCGCTCAGTGAGGAACACTTCAAATCACTTAGAAATTTTGCAAAGACGGTGGTATTAGCTTATGACTCCGACTCAGCAGGGCAGGCGGGCATGGAAGCCTTTTATCAATGGGAGCGTAATTTTGAGTTGGATGTCAAGGTTGTAGACCTTCCCAAAGGTCAGGACCCGGCTGATATAGGCTTCTCAGATCCGAATAAGTTAGCCGATATTCTAAGTAATGCGAAGCCTTTTCTTGGTTTCAAGATACACAGGATATTTTCCTCTCTCAACCTGTCTACACCGGAGGGGAGAGCTAAAGGAGCTGAACTTGCCTTAGCTCAAATAGCTCAACATCCAAGTGAATTCGTAAGGGATCAGTACTTAATGGTGGTGGCAAGCCACTGTCTTATAGATGAGAATAACTTGCGTCAACGCCTGGAGCGTTTGCGCAAGGGCTCGTCTGATAGTACATTTGGGGCAAGTACTGTCGCTTCTTCGAATAAGATGGAATATGATCAGCACGCCAGTCTCAGATTGGAGCTTTTGCGTTTAGTGGTCAACAACTCCAACCAGGTTAAAGAGCAGTTGACAAGCATGCTTCAAGCAGCTGGGTTTGATGATATATCTGCAGTACTGTCGCCTTTGGCAGAACTTTTGTTCAACAAGCAAGTTGCCAGAGATATATTCTGCTCTGTGCTGGCAGCATCAGAGCCAAGAAAAGTTTTTGCTTTATTGCCTCAAGAGGCTCAAGATTTGCTTGGCAAGTTGATTGCGGTGCATACCGTTTCGGATCCGCAGGAGGTTATATCTTTACTGATCAAGCAGGTTTCATCTCAAATGTTGATAAAGATGAGCAATCAAGCAAAGTTTGAGTCTGATTCTGACGCACATAAGGCTTTAAACTCGCTTATAATTGAGGTGAGGATGTGTTTGGTTAAAGTTGATGACCCTGCTACAAGGTTAAAAGCTACGGGAGACTTATTAGCATGGTTGTTGCGGAGCTGATAGGATGACTTTAGGGGCCGGTAATAGATAGTTCGGGAATAGATAGTTTGGGAGCTGCTTGTGCCTTTTGTACTGGATAAAAAAATGCTTACCCCATTGTTGGCCAAAGGGCGCAAACAAGGGTTTCTTGCTCAAGATGACTTAATAGCACTCGTAAAAGACATGGAACTCACCACCGATCTAATTGATGAGGTAATTTCGACCATTGCAAACGAAGGTATTGCTTATCGTGAAAATATGAAAGATACAGATGAAGCTCCTTCGCCAGCCAGATCGAAGACGCGCAAGCCGACGATCAAAAGGTTGGATACTACCAATTCCAATACGGTTAAACCGCTGGGTGACAAGTTTGGAGCACCTGAAACGGCCAAGCTGGCAACCAACAAGACGGCGAATAATAAGTCGCGTGTCTATAAAGCCCAATCCAGGCATCCCGCCAAGTCTTCCTCCAATCTTGACCCGGATCAGATAGCACAACATCTTGATTCTGTTCATGAGTATTTAAAAGATATAGGCAAAGTTGGACTGCTCAATCCTGCTGATGAGTTAGAACTTGGGAGACGTATAGCACAAGGTGATCAACAAGCCAAGGATGATTTAATAGAGGCTAACTTGAGGCTTGTGGTTTCCATTGCTAAGCGTTATCGAAATCGCGGGCTTGCCTTTTTGGATTTAATTCAAGAAGGCAACATAGGGTTGATGAAGGCAGCAGAGAGGTTTGACTACACAAAAGGCTACAAGTTTTCCACATATGCAACATGGTGGATTCGCCAAGCCATTACGAGAGCAATTGCGGATCAGGCTCGAACAATCAGAGTTCCTGTACATGTGGTTGAGACAATAAATAAGGTGATACGTACGCAGCACCAGTTGACACAAGAGCTTGGTAGGGCCCCAACCATAGAGGAGGTAGCGATATATCTGGAATTTTCACCTGAACGGGTGATGGAATTGCAGAAGTTTGATCAAGATGTAATATCATTGGAACAACCGATAGGGGAGGATAACTATGAGTTTGTACTTTCTGATATCATAGAGGACAGGGTAGTTACGACACCTCAAGATGCCGCAACAGCATCCGCTCTGAATGAACTGTTGTCGACTGTATTGACAGAGTTGAACGAACGTGAGCAGGAGATAGTCAGGTTACGCTTTGGCCTTGACGATGGACGTTCTTGGACGTTAGAAGAGGTTGCCGCTCATCTGGGGGTAACTCGTGAAAGAGTCAGACAGATTGAAATCAAGACTTTAGCGAAATTAAGAAACCCTATTTTGTCAAAACACTTGAAAGAGTATATTGACGAGAAATGATCCGGGTTCATATTTGATGCGGCTGGACTATCAGTATCGCGCGAGCCGTCTCTACAGTTAGGCGCATGGAGTGGTTGTTACCTAGCAAGATCGTCTGGATTATTTTATAAAGTTGCATTTGTGTATTGAATTCGTCTAGTATAGGGGGAAATATTAATTTGAGAAACTAAATTTGAAAACCGAATTTTGGATATCAAATATGGGAAAAGTATAGAAAATAACCTTAGGAGGGAACAAAAGTGAATAGTGAAGATAATGATCTGAGCAACTCAGATCTGGAACGCTTAGATCAAGGTAGCTCAGTAGGGCAACGATCAACTCCACAGTCTTTAGGTATTAGGCGTTTGTGGAGAAGAGAACTGGACGTTTACCCTGAGGGAAAATCCCGGATGTTATATCTAACCATAACGGTAATAGCGGCCATTGACCTTTATTATCTTTATTTTGTACCGGGAACCGTTGTACCCCTGTTGCTTGCTCATTTACACATGACGTTCTTCTACTATATAATAATCATAGTCTTGTCCAACGCTGTTGGGGCATTCACCTCATTGTTGGCAGGTTTCTCTGATCGTTTTGGTAGAGCCAATGTGATTGTGATTGGCTTAGCTCTTGTCGCAATTTTACAGTTTGTAATAACCACCATTAGCGGTGAACTCAGTTATCTTATTCTTATATGCGCCATAGGCTTTGTGGAAGGCATTATTTTGGTGGCTACCCCCGCACTGATACGTGACTTTTCACCGCAAATGGGCCGAGCCACAGCCATGGGTTCTTGGACTTTGGGCCCTGTGGTCGGCAGTTTGATAGCCACCAAGATAGCAACAGAAACTTTGCCGCACCTTCCTCCCTGGCAGGATCAGTTCCTTATTTCAGTAGTAGTCGGTATTGTTGTATTTATCATAGCCTTGGTGGGCTTAAGAGAGTTGTCACCTTCCATAAGAGATCAGTTGATGGTAAGTACACATGATCGGGAACTTGTCGAGGCGCGCGCCAGAGGAATTGATATAGAGGAAGCAACCTCCAAACCTTGGCGTCAGCTGATGCATTGGGATCTCATAAGCTCCTCTTTCGGAATCAGCATCTTTTTACTTATCTACTATTCGGCGGTAGCGGGCTTTTTTACTGTCTATTTCACCACCACATTTCATCACGGGCTTACTTATCTGACCACTGCGCAGGCCAATGGAATCAACACCTGGTTTTGGGCTTTTGATGCGGCGGCTGTAATCGTCTTTGGGTTGTTGTCTGATGCGGTAAAAGTGCGTAAGCCTTTTACCTTGGTTGGAGCGGTAGGGGGTGCAGTTATGGTATTTATATTTGCATTGAAAACGCACCAGCCAACTACAAGTTATTACACTTTGGTCATCATAGTCAGCTTATTGGGGATTTTCCTGGGGATGACATTTGCTCCTTGGCTTGCCGCTTTCTCCGAAAATGTCGAGCGCTACAATACGGCTCTTGTTGCTACCGGACTTTCCATATGGGGCTGGATGCTAAGAGCAGTAGTGGCAGTGTCAACTTTGGTACTTGCTTACGTTGTTACCAGCGCAACTACTGTAGTTGACAACCAGCGTTATGCCAGCTTTATACCGATGGTTGAAAAGCTGAACCCCCTTATTGCCAAGTTGAAGCTCCACCCCCACTTTAGCGCACAGTTGATCAAATATCCTTGTGGCACACTGCCACCCCGAAATATACTCTACCAGGCAATTCACGATTTTGGACAGAGTGGGGTAACGAAACTGGTACAGTACTGCACTCAGTTACACGAGCTCAACCGCGTCCAATCCCATTTACTTGTACTGCAGGCGGCTGTGAATAAGTCCCCTACGCAGTGGCAGCACTGGTGGTGGGTATGTCTGGGTGGTGCTATACTTTTTATTCCTTTTGTCTTCATTCTAAAAGGTCGCTGGAAGCCGTCTTCAGCGCGTAAGGATATCCAAGAGTATGAGCATAAAGTGGATGAAGAGCTGGCTAAACTGGGTAAATAACTGAACCGGGTAAGTGACTGAACCGGGTAGGTAACTGAACTGGCCTTGGGTGGGCTATATTTTAGTTACGGCTATATTCTAGATTTATAAGGAGAGGTGCGAGAGAGGCCGAATCGGACTCACTGCTAATGAGTTGACTGGGTGAAACTGGTCCGAGGGTTCAAATCCCTCCCTCTCCGCCAAAATTGAAAATCGGAATTGGAAGCCGAAATGGGGTCGCGCCGCAGGCGCGACACAAACGCATTCCCGCCAAAAATTCCCGAATCCAAAAGGTTTTTCCACGCTCCGCGTGGCTCAAAAAGTACGGTTCGATCCTTAATTTGAAAGTTCGAACCGACTTTTTTGAACAAATGAAGTTTTTCTTCATTTGTTCCCTCGTTTGCCAATTCCATGTTGTATCTCAAAAACTTTTCGGTAAGTTCGAACCGATTATTCGCTTTTTGCTCAAAAGCCGATAATTTCTCTTTGAGAAGCTGTTTTTGATTGACCAACGCACTTTTAGCGTCTCGGTATTCCTCTAGTGAAAGTGCGTTTTCTAAATAGGCATTCATCAGCTTCTCAATCTTGGAATCCAAAAGAGAAATATCGGCTTTTGTTTTATCTGCAAAAAGCGTAGACGATTGGGCTTCAACCAATTTATCTTTTTCGTTTTCCGCTAACATCCAAGAAGCCCAATCGTCTGGCAAAGAAACTTTTTTGATTTCCTTTTGAATTTCAGAAGTGATGATTTCCTCGCGAGTATATTTTTGCGAGCAAGGATTTTTCCGTTTGGTACAGCGTAGATAGTTATGACCTTTTTGCGTTTCGGTGGTAATAAAACAGCCACACTCTCCGCAACGGAAAAATCCGCGATACAAATATGGTTTCAATCCGCGAGATTTCGGCTTAGATTTTCTCATCATCACTTCCTGAACAGAATCAAAAAGTTTCTTTGTGATAATCGGTTCGTGCTTGCCCTCAAAAATCTCACCATTATATTTCATCAACCCTGTATAAATGGGATTTTTGAGAAGTTTTTGATAATTCGACACCGCAAGTTCCTTTCCGCTTTTTCGCTTCAGTCCAAGAGCATTAAACTTGTCACGGAGTTCGCGCAAAGTGAAAGAACCAGTTGCATACGCCTCAAATGTCTTTTTGATAAGCGGAGCAATATTCTCATCAGGCACAATTCGCTTGTTTTTGTTCACATAGCCAAGCGGCGACATTTGAGGCCATATTCCTTCTTTCACTTTGTTTCTATGTCCACGTTTAATATTTTCCGACAGATTGTCCACATAATACTTGGACTGCGAAAAAGCGATTGAAAGCATAAACTTGCCTTGCGGTGTCGGATCAAACCAAAAAGTTGGGAATTTCATTTCTGAAATTACACCAGTATCAACGAGGTAGATGATTTTTCCTCCATCTACCGAGTTTCTCGCAAGTCTATCGGGATGCCACGCCAAAATACCAGTCGCTTCGCCTTTCTCCATTCGCTCTATCATTTCACCAAACACGGGGCGACCTGGTATTTTGGCGGTCTGCTTTTCGACAAAGACATCCACCACTTCCAGTTGCTCTTTCAATGCCAACTCTTTCAGTTCGGCTAACTGGTCAGAAATACTGCGGACTTGTCTGTCTTTGTCGTCCGTAGACTTGCGAGTATAGATGAAAAACTTTTTGGTTTGATTATTCATAAAATTGTATTGGCAAACGACGAGCCACGCGGAGCGTGGAAAAACCTTTTGGATTCGGGAATTTTTGGCGGGAATGCGTTTGTGTCGCGCCTGCGGCGCGACCCCATTTCGGCTTCCAATTCCGATTTTCAATTTTGGCGGTGTGTATTGGACGAAGTTCGAATGTATTTCGGCCAAAATCCGCAGGATTTTGACGAATGACACTTGCGCCTCGGCCGCGCTCGACAAGCTCGCGCGGGGCAAAACCCAAAAATTTCCTATCATTTTTATTTGCGGCTCCCCCCACACCCCCCGCCGCGAAGCGGAAAATTTGAAAGGAAGGAAATTTTTGGTTTTGCTGCCGCCGCTTCAAATTCAACATACTTGTAATATATCACATTATTGTCATACAACACAATATTTTGCTAGAATACATCTGTGAATATGAAAACCCCAACATCCAAACTTGGTAAAAACATCAAGCGTATACGCGAGCAAAAGGAAATGTCGCAAGGCGACATTTGTCGCGCGGTCGGGCTTGACCGTGCTCAAATGAGCAATATTGAAGCGGGCAAAGGCAATCCTACGCTTGCCACCATTGAAAAAATAGCCCAAGCGTTGGGAGTATCAAGCGACGAGCTTTTGAAATAACTATGGCGAACGAATTTCTTACAAACGCAAAAAAGGTAAAAAACGACGAGTTTTATACTCAATATAGCGATATTCAAAGAGAAATTGAGGCGTATTTGGAATACGACCCTAATGTATTCCGAGGCAAAGTGGTGTATTGCAACTGCGACGATCCGTTTGAAAGCAATTTCTTTCGTTATTTCGTTCTAAATTTCAATAAACTTAGATTAAAACGACTCATAACGACGAGCTACAAGCCATCGCCTGTCGCAAACACGCAACTGCAATTATTTGGCGATGATAAAACCATCACGAAGGTAAAGGGTCGTCCAAAAATAACCGCCAACAAATTTATTATCAATGAAGTAAAAGACGTAGACGGCGATGGCGAGTTTAATCTTAAAGACGTTGCCAAGCAGTTAAGAACAAACAAACACAACGAATGGACACCGCTCGAAGGCGATGGTGATTTTCGTAGCGAGGAGTCCGTTGACCTACTCAAACAATCTGACATTGTGGTAACCAATCCTCCATTTAGTCTTTTCCGTGAGTACATAAAACAACTTGTTGATTTTGGTAAAAAGTTTTTGATTATTGGCAACATGAACGCAATTACCTACAAAGAAGTATTTCCATTGCTTAGAGATAACAAAGTTTGGTTGGGCAATAACTACAAGGTCAATGCTGGTGCGATGTTTTTTGAGATACCAGAAAAAATTGCCAATTTGGAACAGGTGCGCGAGGTAAAGACTAACGAAAGTGGGAAGAAAGTTTATATAACACGAGTACAAGGCATTCGTTGGTTTACAAATATCGATCATGGCCGCCGTCACGAACCGCTTCAACTCATGACCGAAAAAGAAGTGATAAAGTTCACAACGAAAAAACCTTTTGAGAAATACGATAACTATAATGCGATAGAGGTTTCGTTGGTCAAAAACATACCAAGTGATTACAAGGGTGTGATGGGCGTACCAGTTAGTTTTTTAGATAATTACAACCCAGATCAATTTGAAATTTTAGGCTCAAATCGTGGAGTAGACCAAGACCCGAATAAAATATACGGCAAAGGTTCTTATTTGAATGGGAAAGAAGTCTACAAAAGGTTATTTATTAAACACAGGAAAAAATGATATGAAAACAATTCTAAAAACCAGTATAACTGTTCAAGAAATCTGTGATGGGTTTGTCTATAACGAACTTGAAGGCAAGGGTTTGTTTGGCTTGTCTGGCAAGCTCACTATTCAACCAGAGTATCAACGAAATTATATTTATGCGTCTGACGGCGGTAAAAGAGAAATGGCCGTTATCGAATCAGTCCTCAAAGGATACCCAATCGGATTGATCTACTTCAATAAAGTTTCAGCCGACAACCTAGAAGTTTTAGACGGACAACAGCGCATCACCAGTCTTGGACGATTTATCACTGACAAATTTGCCATTAAAGACGAAAATGGCATGGAGCAATACTTTGGCGGTATGGCGAAAGACAAACAAACCAAGATTTTGGAAACGAAACTACTCATTTATGAGTGCGAAGGCACAGAGAGCCAAATAAAAGAGTGGTTCAAGACTATAAATATTGCAGGTGTTCCGTTAAATAATCAGGAATTACTCAACGCTGTGTATTCTGGTCCATTCGTAACTAAGGCCAAAGAAGAATTTAGTAATAGCCAAAACGCCAACATTCAAAAATGGAGTGCATATGTTTCAGGCAGTGCGAACCGACAGGAATTTTTGGAATGCGCTCTTGATTGGGTAAGCAAGGGCAATATTGGCGATTACATGAGTAAACATCGTAAGGACAAAAACATTGATGAGTTGAAAAAATATTTCAACACAGTCATTGACTGGGTATCTAGCGTATTTACTGACGTAGAAAGCGAAATGCGCGGGCTTGAATGGGGACGACTTTATGAGGAGTATCACAAAAAATCATATAACCCAGCCAAAATATCAGCCGAGGTACATAAGCTCTATGGCGACCCGTATATCAAGAATCGCAGAGGTATTTTTGAATACATTCTTGGTGGAGAAAAAGACACGAAATTGCTAGATGTTCGAGTTTTTGATGAGGCGACCAAACGATCCGTTTACGCAAAACAAACTAAAGAAGCAGAAGCTAAAGAGAAATCAAATTGCTCACTTTGCGCCGTTGGGCATGATGCTAACAAGGAAAAAATTTGGAGTTTTGGCGAAATGGAAGCCGACCATGTGTCAGCATGGAGTAAGGGCGGTGCTACTTCGGCAAAGAATTGTGAAATGTTGTGCAAAACCCACAATCGTGCAAAAGGTAATCGGTAACAGCCCGCACAGCATGAATGCTTCCAAGAAATATGCGAAATCTAATCAACGATGATGGTAGCCCATTTGAATCAAACGAGCTTCAAACTTTACACAGCGAACTTGATGCGTTAGACGACAATGGACGTACCGAATACCGAAATCAAAACGCTTCAGCTATTGCCAATCACGGAGCGGGAAAGTTTTTGATTGTTTCTGGCCCCGGAACGGGCAAAAGCACCTTATTCAAGGGCAGGATTAGTTTTTGGCTAGGGCAAAATTCAACATCAAAAATCCTATGCCTCACCTTTGTCCGAAAGCTCGTCGCAGATTTAGACAGCGATATACAGGGAGATCAAAATTTAACCCAAGCACAAAAAGATCAAGTCGAAGTTCATACATTGCATAAATTTGCCCGAAGTGTCGTTGAACAAAATCATGGTACGACAGAGTGGCGTTTTCAGCCACACTTCCGAATCATAGGTCAGTCTTGGAAAGATGTTGTGTGGGGCGATGTCTTGGCTTTTTATGCTAGATTAGATCGCAGTGTTTATACATTAAAAAAATTTGAGGAGCAGTTGCATAATGCAGAGTTTGATGAATCTGATGAATGGCGTGGCCTGAAAGATACCTACTTTAAGCTGTGCCAATTTTACAATGCGGCTGGTTTTGCTGATTTAATTTTGCGGGCGAAAGACGCTTTGGCCGAAAACGCAAACCTTAACGAGAGTGGCTGCTTTATTATTGACGAGTATCAAGATTTTAATGCCGCCGAGGACGATTTAATAAAACAACTAGTTAATAACCCCAGAGGGCTATTGATTGTTGGCGATGACGAACAAGTACTTTACGAAAAATTAAAATCGGGAAAGCCAACTCTGATACGGAACCTTTACCAAAACAATGATTATGCAAACGGCATGTTACCTTTCTGCGGTCGGAGCAGTTTTCATATCACAAAGTCAGCAGGCCATTTTATTCAGCAAAATAGAGAAGCAGAGTGTATAGAAAAAATTTATCTACCGATAAAAACGGCTGATGATAAGCCTAAAGTACAAGTGATTGCTTGCGCAACTGCTCCAACGGCGGTTGATTACATAGAAAAGTTTGTGGCGGATAACAAAGCAGCGATTGATGAACGAAAGGCAAAATTAACCGAAGGAGAAGAAAAAGACGCTTTTCTGCTCATTTTAACTCTGGCAAAAGAAGTGGATTTTTATAAAAATAAGAAGTTTGACGGGAAAAAGAAACTAGACGAGCTTGTATCAGAATATCGCGCGGAAAATCGCTATTTTTCAGAGGACTACCACAAGATTCTAAGCTATTATTCGCTATCGAATAACCCACAAAACAATTTCACTTTCCGTAAAATTTTACAGTACGAAAACGTTGCAATAGCGAGGGTGCATGAATTGATTGAGATGGCCATGCAAAACAATCAAAACTTTAATGATCTTGATGCCGCCGAAATCAAAAGTGCAGTACAAAAATCTAATGAAATTAAGACTATTTTAGAAACAAACGGGCAAACAATAGAGCAAAAAATAGAAAGCATTGCTAGACATATTTCTTTATCCGACAAGAAGCGGTTAAAAGACGATATTGAGAGAAAATCCATTAACCAAGAGGAAGTTACGGAGATTGAACATCAAGAAGAAGAGGAGGCAGAATTGGAAGAAATTGAAGTAAAAAAGATGGGAGCCATTGAATTAATGACAGTCGTCGGTTCAAAAGGATTATCAGCTGATCATGTAATTATTATCGGTTTTGATAATGTGAATATGGGTTGGGTAACGAAAAACGCTTTTTATGTTGCGATGACTCGCGCCAGAAAAAGTTTACACATTCTCACTGCGTTAAAATCCGGTGGCGCGAGACAAGCGCATGACTTTCTAGATCAATTATCAGATGAACACGCGGAATACTTTAGTTATAAGAAAAGTAATCACGCAAAAAACCAACTGCAAGGAAAGCAGGGGTTCAAAAATTATCTCAATAGTCTAAATTCAAGGTCGCAAAGGAGAAGTTAAGGGAGCCGCCAGCGTTAGCGGCGGACTTGTGCGCGCACTGGGCGGCCGAGGCGCAAGTGTCATTCGTCAAAATCCTGCGGATTTTGGCCGAAATACATTCGAACTTCGTCCAATACACACCGCCAAATTTCAGTTTTTGTGAAATCGTAATTCGGAAATTTTTTGAGCAAAACTTCGACTAAAAAACCGCTCGCCAAGGTCTCTGCTTGTAAGCGCATAGAGGACAATGTTGAATTGTGATGGTTTTGAAAGCTATAGTTGTTATAAGTTGCGGTAGTAGTGAATGAGTTGCACTTCGAATGTGAATCCAAGCATATATTGGCGGTGTCGAGTCGGTTTAAAAATTTTTGATGATAAACAAGGTTTTTGATAATACTGTGCTATAATAGTTTTTTTAATAATGCATAGAGAGTTAAGTAGTAATACTCATATTTATCAACCTAGCCATGGGGCATCTTTCTTCTTGTTTCAAAGATCTCTTCTTTTCATACCCATGCTGTTAGGTACGTTGTTGTTTATAGTTTTGCCGCCAGTTATGTTAGGCTCATCTTCCGCATGGGCGGCTACCCATCAGGTTTCCGGTACTACTTCACCTACTACTTCACCCGTTACGCCATCCACCAACCCACCCACTACTTTGCCTGCCAGTCCATTGGCAATGGCTAACCTTTTGATACCAAACAATGGTTTGGTATCTTTGGGATTCGTGCCTACATCACAGGGAATATTGAACGGAAGCTTTACCTTGACATCGGCTGGCTATGAATTTTTCCGTAATATTTTTTCTGTTGCTCCTCTTTCACCGAATCGACCCAAGTTTATTTTTTCCGACGGCTATACGCGTTTATGGCTTGATGATGCAACGGCGGGAGGAGTTATTGCGCTTGGGATGAGGTTTACCAGCGCAACTACTGCTGATGCCGCTGTTGTCCATATAGAGCATATTGTTGCAGCACGTCATTTTACAACCTTTCCTGTATCAAAGATTAAAAATAGTTTAGGTATACTTGTTCCTGATGTGCCAACCATGGTTGGCGATGTCCCAACAGTTGTGTTTGCTTATGGTAAGTTCTTTTTTGCCATTGAGATGGGAACCTTGGCTCCTTTGATTAAATCACCGTCAATGCATGTGAAACCTGTTGCTTATACACCTAACAGTATAATAGGGATAGCTTTAAAACAATACGATAGAGTTTTAGCATCGACCTCGACAGTTTCTAGTACTAGCACCGCTCCGGCTTCTGGCACTGGGACACACCTGAGTAGGAATGAAATTTATATAATTATTGGAGGCGTGATTATAGTCATACTATTAATTGTGCTTCTTATTATGATAAGACGCCGCAGCAATAAAAAGCCTGCAGTTACACCTCCGTTGTTCTCCCCATCACTATTGTCATCAACCCCATCCTCATCGCCCGTAACGTCAGAAACGATGCCAGCCTCGTCACTTACAACAGTTCCTCCTCCAACAGTTCCTTCTCCAACAGTTTTACCGAACTGGTACCAAGACCCCAATGATCCTACAGCCTTGAGATGGTGGGATGGCAACGCGTGGACAGAACATGTACACAAACCCCAACAAATACCGGGAACCCAACAAGTACCGGGAACCCAACAAATACCGGGAACCCAACAGATACCGGGAACCCAACAAGTACCGGGAACCCAACAAGTACCGGGAACCCAACAAGTACCGGGAACCCAACAAGTACCGGGAACCCAACAAGTACCGGGTGCAAATGGGGTTGCCAACCGTTGACAAATAAGTGTACAAGAAACCCTATACGTGAGTTTTAATGTGCTGTATTGGGGACATGAGGTGATCTGAGTAGATCAAATGCATAGTAATAATAGTGACATCCACGTTAGTGATACACCCCAAGGATAAAATGTAGTTATGAGCAAGTTTCAGATACCAAAGGGATGGATAGCTCAGGCATACCAATATGAGGTAGACAAACC